>CAYZES010000005.1:0-19646 GCA_964477845.1 uncultured Dehalococcoidia bacterium
TCATCCTGGTGGCGCTCATTTTCGATGCGCTACGTAGTGTGAACACGCCCTAGTCTTTGGTCATTCAAGCCAGGCGAATCCATATCGTTGGTGGACCGGATGCTGGCGAGAATACGCTCGCTCGGCGCATGGCATCGAGTGGTCCCCCGGAAGGAGATAGATTGCCATGAAGGAACGAGAAGGCTCAGTAGAGGTGCTTCTTGTCGAAGACAACCCTGGAGACGCAAGACTCACCCGGGAGGCACTTAAGGATTCTAGATACGAGGTGAACGTGTGCGTCGCCGAGGACGGAGAGATTGCCCTGGCACGCCTCCGCAAGGAGGGCGAGTTCGCCGAAACACCCTCCCCCGAGTTCATTCTTCTCGACCTGCAGCTGCCGAAATACTCAGGTGTGGAGATTCTGGCCGAGATGGACAGAGACGAAGACCTGCGCCAGATACCAGTCGTCGTTCTGACCGGCACGTTGGCCGAGGGCAGCATGCTTGAGTCGTACGGGATTTCGCCGGCGCATTTCATGAGGAAGCCCATTGACGTTGACCGATTCGATGTGACCGTGACGACCGCGCGGTCACATTCGCAGGGGCAGAGCCTCCGTTCGCCCGAAGCTTTGGTCCGGGCATCGCCAGCAACGGAAGACCACGCACCTGCCCGCAGGCATTGGTGGTGGCCGTTCGGATAGGCGTGGTCCCGTACATCCGGGGGGATCGGGCAACAGGCCCTGGCTCCCAGCTCACGCTTCCATAGCCGGCTGTCTGGCCATCGGAGATGCATTTGGAAACTCAAACAGTTCATAGACAGGCCTCGTTTCACTGGCACCCAGACACGCCACCTAGGCCACCGATCACGAGATCAGGGGCGCAAGAGGGCGGTCTCCAGGGACAGAACCCCCGTCATAATTCGGTGTCCTCTAGCCCTGCGAGCCTTTGAGACCCATCCCCTCCCCGCCCACCGAGACCCCTTTGAGTTTCGACACATCTCTGTTCGGTGATTGCACCGGCGGCTGGCCGATGTGCCGCTTCTGAAGATGCCGCTGTGCCGCCCGGCGAACACTCCCAACGCCTACGGTGATGGGAGCCCACTGAGGGGGGTTCGAATCACAAAACGGATTGCTAGCGGCCAGTTAGCGCCTCCAGGGTTTGGGCCCCGTAGACTGGAGTCTTAGTGTTGCACGCTGGCACCGGGCGTCCTGAACTCGATATGTATGGGCGCGGATAGGAAGCTTGGAATCCCCCCTCCCCAGTCTCCACCAATCTGCATTTACCGCATGGGGAAGGCGTTCCGGCTATCCGCCACGTTAGTACTCTAGTGCAGGTGGCTATAGTCCATTCGACCGAGACTCCCCCACCACCGCCGTAACAAGGCGTTAGTGAGTTGCAGTCCGTTTGGCTGGTGAGTTCGACCCTCTGGCCGTCCCACCTTCCTCCAATTGGCCTTGTTCTGGCTCCCTTCTCCTATCAAGAGCCGCAACTGCGGGCTGGCATCTTGGGGTAAGAATAGGCATCGCAGCTAGGCCGGGAAGAGCGGCCGGTATCGGGTCCATGGGGGGCAGGTGGGCCGGCCAAGACGTAGCTCGGTCACAATCTCGAACTCATGGAGGTAGTCACAGACTAGCTTCGCCGCCCGCTGGTGGCAGAGCATTACGAATGCCTGCCCCGGGCGCCGCAAGAGTAGGCCACAGCCCACAGAGGTGTAACTGTTCGGGTGGACGCTGACTCTTTGGCTAGAGCGCGAGGCCGAGCCGGTCGGAGCGGGACGCTCACCCGACCGAATCCGTATGTGTGGCCTTTCCAGCGTTTCCGGACAGGTTAGGCAATTGATGCCTATCCAGATCAAGAGATTCGATGTCTTCGGCGGCCGCCAGAATAGCGTTGAGGCTGTACCAGACCTGAGTCAATGCCGGTTCAGGGACGTTCAGGTTGGCTGCGTCGACGATGGACACAAGCTCTCTCTTTGTCAGCCTATCCAACTGGAAGATCTCCACTTCCAGCCAAGACTCTACGCCTGTAGATAGTCGTCATCGGCCGGCAAGCTCCCTTCCCAGATGGGTGGTCTCCTCAGGTGCCACGGGGTAGCCCGCTCGTAGGCGTCCGCCACCCTGAGAACCATCGATTCATCGCCCGGCCTACCTGCAATTTGCATGGCCAGTGGCAATTCCACCCCTCCACTGTTCCCGAAGCCACAGCAGACCGACAGCGCCGGGCCGCCCACCAGGCTAAACAGCGCCCTGAAACTGTCGACCATCAGCTCCGAGGCCGCCTCCCGTTCACCGTCGAACGATGGCTCAGGTTCCAGCTCAGCGGCGGTACTCGCCATCACTGGCGCCAGCAGCACGTCGACCTCCTCAAGGGCATCCAGCGTCTGTGCCCGTATCATTGACTGCAGCTTCTGCGCAGTGCAGTAGACGCTCGCGGGCACCAGCTCAGCTGCCAGAAGCTGCGCCCTGTTATATGGATCAAAGTCGTCTGCTCGATCACGTAGCCACCTTGACATCAGACTGGCGCATTCCACGGCGATGATCACGTGACATGCGAATCCAGCGTACCTTGCCAGGGGAAGGGAAGTCTCACTTACCTCTGCACCCAGGTCGGAGAACACCCCTGTCGCCGCGACAATACCGTCCAGCACTTCAGCACCGGCGCCCGACCCTTCAGGGTCCAGCATCTCTCGGACCAGGCCGATTCTCACCCCCGCTATGTCCCCGGTGAGCGATGCCAGGTAGTCAGGGACGGGAGCATTCCATGAGTGGGGGTCCCGGGGATCGTGACCCGCGAGCACGCCAATGGTCGCCGCACAGTCCGCAGCAGTACGGGCAATTGGACCAATGGTGTCCATAAACCTGGATGCGCCGATGAGACCATATCTACTTACCCTGCCCCACGATGGTCGAAGGCCGGTGAGTCCGCAGTTGGCCGAAGGATTCCTGATCGACCCGCCGGTATCGGCACCGAGCGAAGTGGGACACATGAGAGCGGCCGTAGCTGCTCCGGACCCCGCACTTGAGACCCCCGGCGTGCGCGTGAGATCCCAGGGGTTGCGCGTCAACCCGGATGACGATGTCGCAAGGTTGCCGAAGGCGAGTTCACTCATGGTGGTCTTGCCGACTATGATCGCGCCCGCCCGCCTGAGGTTGCGAACAACCGTGGCATCCTCGGACGGGACAAAATCCGCCCAGAGGGCGGAACCACCCGTGGTCCGGACTCCCGACATGTGAATCTGGTCTTTGATCGCCACGGGGACGCCGTGAAGAGGTGATCGAATCGTGCCCCTCCCGAGTTCCCTGTCCGCAAGGCGTGACCACTCCAGTGCCTGATGGTCAAGCACGGTGACAAAGGCATTCAGACTGGGTTCCACGCTCTCGATCCGGTCGAGGTGCGCTCTCGTCACCTCGACCGACGAGACCTCGCGCCGGCGGAGGAGACCACCCAGTTCGATCACCGAAAGCTGAATGATCTCCTGCTTATCCAACTTTCCGTTCCTGAACTATAACGACCTTGATGACCCTACTAGGAGGTGAATGCATGACCAGAGGATCGGACCATTGGCGACCCTTCCGGGGCCATCAATGGATCCACCTGAACCCATGCTAGTTCACACTGCCACGGAGGTCTAACCATCACTGATGGATAAGGCCCCCTGCCGAAACAAGGTTTCAGTCCAAGACCTGATTCCCTTGCTGTACTGCCCGGGGCGCAGAGGGCACGATCTGTCGCTTCCGGCGGTGTGCAGGCGCTGAAAGGCATCGGCGATCCAATTTCACGGGATGCGCGGCCCTGCGCTGGAGGCCGAAGGAATGACGGACGAGGCGCAAGCCTACAGCCGGCTCGCCGACACGCTGTCTGCCCTCCTTTCCCTCTGTCTGTCGGGGTCCAGGTGAGCGCTAGGCCGTCGAAAGCTCCGCCTCATGACATCGGCCGCAGCCGCCGGTCGCCAGCCAGAACCAGAAATGCCTCTAAGGGTGCCTCCCACGCGGCCTGGTCAATTCGTCCATCAAGCCACACTACTCAAAGGTCTTTGCGTCTGCACCCACGAATTTTCTTAGGAGGGCGTTTAAGGAGCCGTCCTCTTTCATGGACGACAGGGCCCTGTCGAACCTCGCCTTCAGGGGACTGCCCTTGCGAACTCCGATGCCCGGCCCTCTGTCCAGGGGCACCGGCGGCCCCACTATCTCCAGCATGTCTCCCCGCTCGGCGAGCTTGTTGATGGCGTAGCCATGGTCCACGAGCACGGCATCGATCTCGCCCCCCAAGACCGCATCGGCCACATCATCGAACTCTCCAAGGGGTACGTAGTCCCTGCCCGTTTCTTCGAAGTAGTCAGAATAGATGGTGTTTTCGGATGCCCCTAGGACGCCGCTTAAAGCCTGGTCTCCAGCTCCCTTCCTGGCGAGGTACACCGATGGGGTGGGAGGATAGTAGGCTTCTGTAAAGTCGATCCATTGCTCCCGCTTTGCCGTGATGCTCATGCCTGAGAGGATCGCATCGAATTCCTGGGCCACCAGGTCGGGGATCATGTTCTCCCATTCGTTTATGACCCAAGTGCATTCCAGCTCGGCGCGGCGGCACAACTCATTCGCCATTTCGATCTCCAGCCCCTCCAGCTCACCCTCGTCGTTGATGATGTTGAAGGGGTAGTAGTTCCCCCCCGTCGCCAGCACGACCGGCTCGGCGTCCTTGCACGCAGCCAGAATCAACACTGCTGTCAGGACCGCTATTACCCTGAGAACACTCTCCATACGAGACCTCGCGCCGCCGCTCTATTGACCTGCAGGTCACCTATCGCGAAATGAGAACCCGACCCGTGTGCTGCCGTCAATGAGCTCGCCTAGTCTGCGCTGTTGCTTCTCCACGCCGCGTAGATTGTCCCGTCACTCCAGCAGAAGACCGCAAATCCCCAGCACCATCACGACGCACTGGAGCCGACGGCCGCATAGGTGCCGGGCATCGGCTGCCACGGCAAAGGTCATGACAGGGGTGCCGGCGTGTCGCAGCGGTCCCAGTTCTCGTGGGCCGAGTTCGTGGCAGCAGGGCTGACCAGGCCGAGGGGCCGCAGCGGCAGGCCTCAACCCGCCTCCATGCCCATGCTCGAGTGGGGGTTTAAGCGGGACCGGTAGGCAGGGCTTGTCGGCCCTGAACGCATGAATACTGGGGAGGCCGTCGCCGCAAACGCGACAGCCTCCCCTGCCCGACCCCGTATGAGGGGCCCTCTTGCATTTCAGGAATAATCGAGGAGGTAGGAAAATAGGGATCCATAGCGCGACGCTCCGGAGGCGTCTTGGAAACCGATAGGAGGTTCCAATTGACCGGACGCAAGGTTTTCGAGATGCACCTGTTTGACGGCGATGCCAGGGGAGAGCAAGCCCTGTGCGGAACAGAGGTTTCGGTCTTTAACCTGACCACCGTGCAGGACTACCTGGAGCGCAAAGGGCACGACCTGTCGCTTCCGACGGTTTGCAGCCGCTGCAAGGCATCGGCGATCCCATTTGCCAGGATGCGCCGCTCCGAGCTTTTGGACGAGGGGATGACGGACGAGGCGGAGGTCTACCGCTGGCTCGTCGACACGCTATCGAGGGAGACCGAACCCTAGCCTTTCAGGCGACTGGACTGGATGACAGGCAGCCCGTCCACGTGCCGGGGGGCCTTTTAGTTTGCCGGCGCGGGTCTGTCGACACCCTAATGCGCCGTGGAAGACCGCAGTAGTCACGTGGTGCCTGCTTCCAGCACGGCCATATATGCGTCCTATCTTGCGTATGAGCATGTCCATGCCGGCATCCGTGCGGACGGGCGCGCGGTTTGCCGGGGTCTGAGCGGATATGGGTCGGGATGCCCCAGATTCCCTGGAGACGGAAGAACTTTCGTTTCATTCAGCAACTCATCGGGCCATGCGTGCGCCCCCCTGACGACGGTGACATAGAGTGCCGGGGCGCGAACAATCAAGGACAATCGTCGGTCCCAGAAGGTGAGCAGTTCACGGCGGTCAGCGGTGGCCGCCTTCTACCTGCGCCCTCAGGGCGAATGTCACTGCGGCGCCCTGGGGACCCGATTCTCACGGTCAGGCTTCGCCACCGGCCGGGGAGAACTTTGATTCGATAAGCGGCGGCCACTTTCATACCTGTGGCGTCCGGGTAGATGGCACCGCATTCTGCTGGGGATAGAGACGATTACGGACAGGCGACGCCTCCTCGCTAGAGCCCCTCTCATACTCGTGGGCAGCTCCCCCCGTCCTTCGTACCAGTCGCCATGTCAGTCCCACCGGCACTGCGACTGCCCCATTTTCTGTACCAGGTGGAAAGTTAACCGGAATAGTCTAAGGATCGGCGGACCTGCCAAGGTAGTGTGCTGAATGGCTTGATTCTCGGGAGGAGAACGGGTCTCTCAGCGCAAATGGGGCGCCGGCGAGCCGATCTCCACCTGCTCATCACCGAAGCCACGGTGCACCGGGCTTGAGTGAAGCGGCAGATTGATTGGTTCTTTCTTCAGTCACCTGCGGCCCGCCCGGTTGGACAGGATCAGGAGCTTTCAGCCTGACTCTCGCTCCGGGTCTGTAACATGGCCTTGGCGAGCGCGCTATGGTTGACAGCCTTGATCGTCGGCATACAGCTTGGATACGACGAGGCGGGGCCAGAGGTCGTCGAGCGGTAGTAGGCCGGCCGATGGCCCTGCGCGAACAGATATCCCCCCGGGTTTCGCCGTCGGCGAGGCGATGCGTGCGAGCGGAGGTGCTGGAGTCCAGTATGGGTGTTTTGAGAGCTAGCCACGCTGCTACGGCAGCGTGTAGACGGGGGTAGAGGTGAATAGCGCTTGTCCAACGTCTGGGTGATATTCTGCTTCGCCGTCTACTTTGCGATGCTGATCGCCATTGCGGTCGTGGGGGCTCGCCGCATACGGAACATGGCGGACTACACGCTCGGCGGTCGACGGCTGAGCAGCTTTACGGCGGCGCTGAGTACCGGGTCGTCAACGACGAGCGCGTGGACGATGCTGGCCCTGCCGGCACTGGCCTTTGTGGGGGGGCTCGTTGAGCTGTGGGTGCCGGTCTGCGCGGCGATCGGTGTCTGGCTGAGCTGGACGCTGCTGGCCAAGCGCCTGCGGCGATTCACCATAGCGGCGGACAACGCGGTGACCATTCCGGAGTTCATGGAGCGCCGGTTTGGAGATGGGACGGGAGTGCTGCGGTCCGTCTCCGGGCTGGTCACCATCCTGTTCGTCATCTTCTACGTGAGCTCCGGGCTTGTCGGCGGATCAAAGCTGCTGGAGGAGATATTCGGGCTCAATCTCACCGCGGGCGTCATCCTGACGCTCCTTGCGGTTGCGACGTACACGTTGATCGGTGGGTTCATGGCCGTCTCTAGGACAGACGTATCGCAGGCGCTTCTGATGCTCGTGAGCCTGGCGGCGCTGGTGGTCGCGATGCTCGTGGTGACCGGGAATCCGCTGTCGAACGCCGGGCCCGAGGGCATCGGGTTCTTTAACCCTTTGACTCTCTCGGACGGCTCGTTCATAACGCCGGGCTTTGCGCTGTCGGCACTGGGATGGGTGATCGGCGGGCTGGGGGCGCACAGGATACTGCAGCGTTTTATGGCGATCGAGCGCGAGGACAGGATCTCTCAGGGGCGCAACATGGCCGTAATCTGGCTGGTGACCGTCTACCTGCTGGCCTTCGCCGTTGGTGTCTTTGCGCGTCCCGCGCTGACTGAGGCCGGCATGCTGGGAGCGGTCGCAGATTCGGAGCGGGTCTACTTCGTGGTCTCTGAGATCTTCTTCCACCCGGTGGTGCTGGGGGCGCTGCTCACCGCGGTCATCGCGGCGGTGATGAGCACGGCGGACTCGCAGCTCCTGCTGGCATCGGCGATTGCGACCGAGGACATGCCCCTGATCAAGCGGGTGAGCATGGGGCTGGCGACGAACACCCGGGTGTGGATGGGCCGGGGGATGCTGGTGGCCATAGGCATCGTCGCGGCGGTGCTGTCGATCCTGTTCCCGGACTCCATATTCGACCTGGTGAGCTATGCATGGGGCGGAATGGGAGCTGCGTTCGGGCCGGTGATGGTCCTTGGCCTGTACTGGCGCAGATTCAACGCCTGGGGCGCAGGGGCGGCGGTGGTGACCGGGGCTTTGGCGGCGACGCTGTGGCAGTTCCTGAGTGGCGGCCCGGGCGGCATGTGGGACATCCAGCCCGCAACACCCGCCTTCGTCATCTCGATGGCCTCGTCCATAGGGGCCACGCTGCTGACACCTCCCCCGGCGCAGCCGGCACTTGACCTGTTCGACAGGGTGAACGCGTCGTAGCCTGTCGCCAATCGCCCATTCGGGCAGGGTGCGGCGACCCATTCTGCGTGGCGGTCCACCTTGACCGGGAACCGGTCGGTCCGCCGCACACCCGCCGACCCTTCCCGCCTCACCGTTAGGTTGTGGGGTCACAGTCGATTGGCGGCATTCAACCAGTCGCGCGTCCCGAACCGTCCACCCAACGGCGTCGGGGCTATAGCGGCGGATCCGGCTGGTCCTTGACCCTCACCGTCACGATTACGCTCGCCCCCGCGAGCTGCCGGTACGGCGAGCTGGCCCAGTCATCATCCCAGTCCTGCCGACACTGCTGTTCGATAGCCTGACCTCTTCGCGACCGGTAGTGGGCATACGGCACGGGACAGACGGAGTGATACACCACCACGATGTCGTCCTCGGCGTCGCTGTCCTCAGGAGCGGTGAATGTAACCCTCACCCCCTGGCTCCCAAGGATTGACCACGTCTATGCCCAGGCTGGCAAAATCCCTGACGTTGCGTGTCAAGACGAACAGGTCGTTGGCCTTTGCGGTACCGGCGATCAGGGCGTCGGCCAGTGACAGCTCCGCGCCTCTGCGGTGCTTGCGCGCCCGGAATGTGGCGGCCCACTGAGCTTCCTCACTCCGAACAGGCAACATGCGCTCCCCGAACTCCCCCAGCAGCATCGAGAGCCAGCTCGCCAGTTCGTTACGGCGGCGTCCCTCCGGCATGAGATGGACGCCGAGCTCGAGCTCTCCGACCACGATTGCCGACAGCCACAGGTCATCCCTGGCGGTCAGAAAATCCACCACCCCCGGATTTGGATTCCTCTTGGCGGCCTCCGAAACCACGCTCGTATCCAGCAGGTAACCGCTCACTGGCCCTGTTCCGAGATGAATGGTATCTCCCTGCCGCTGTCTCTTCGGCTTGGAATCTCCAACTCCGTTCCGCGTGGGGTTTTTTCAATGAGCCACGTTCCCAGGGACGTGCGAGGTCGAATCGCCTCATCCCACTGATGGGCAGGGACGACCACGAAGGGCCTCCGTGTGCCTATGCGCTGAGGGCCCCTGGACTCTGCGAGGCGCAGGATCTCGGACAGGCGGGCCTTGGCCTCCGCCACGGTCCAGACGTGATCGGAATGAGCGCTATTCACGATGCACCTCCATGGCACTTTCGAATGTAGTCTATTATAGACTATTCGGGATGTATGGACGAGCGTCCGGGACGCATCCCGGTCGGGACCGCCTCTCACTGCGGCCGCGGCAGGTTCGTACTCATCCTGACATGGGGTCTGGAGTCGACATCGCAGCTTCGACCCGCCCTTCTGTGAAACCGTCCTTCCCACTGCACATCGCGGAGCCCGCACGGAACATGTGTCCTGTTTGCCCGGACAGCACGTGCTGACGGCCTGTGCATCCACAGCCCGCGACATGACCGGATTCGCCGGCAGCGGGCTTGGGTCCCTTCCCTGCCACGGTTCGAAGGATACGTCCCCGCCCGCTCACGAGGCACAGAATCTCTCGCCGACCGCCTAGGCGCAGGTGCCCGAAGCCAGGTCGCCGTTCCCGAATCGTCAGCTAACGGGGAGCGCTCAGCCCCCGGACATTCTCGCAATATCGGGACCGCAGCAATATGCGCCGCAGGCGAAGAGGTGAGTTTCAGATCGGTCGGTCACGCCGTCGACGGCAGAGTTCCCGTCTAACGGCGAGCTACTGTGAGCGTGTAGCTACCCGCGCCAAAGCCTCCAACCACCAGGTAGTAGTCCCCGGATGCAGGGGCCTCCCAGAAGATGCGCGACGCCAGAGTATCCCCGTAGTCGTCGTTATACTCTAGGATCCGTTCCCCGGAGTCCTGCAACTCCAGGTAGGAGTCTCCCAGCGTGCCCAGCTCGACATCCATCTGGTAGAGTTGGCCCTCCTCGGCCGCGAACCGGAATACGTCCACATCGCCCTCGTACTCCAGTGCGCCCCCGATGTCCGCTCCGACCATCACACTGGTAGCGCCGGCCGCGTTGTTGCCGTGGTCGTCGACGAGATCCGAGTAGGCGACGGTCAGCGTGTAGCTGCCGACGCCAAAGCCCCCCACCACCAGGTAGTAGTCCCCGGATGCAGGGGCGGGCCAGACGATGCGGGACGCATACGTTTCTCCGTAGTCGTCGTTGTACTCTAGACCCCAGTCGCTGGAGTCTCGCAGCTCCAGATGTGAGTCACCCAGCGTGCCGAGCGCGAGGTCCAGCTGATAGAGCTGGCCCTCCTCCGCAGCGAACCGGAATACGTCCACATCGCCCTCGTATTCCAGTGTGCCCCCTACGTCCGCTCCGACCGTCACACCGGTGGAGCTGCCTAGGTCGTTGCCATGGTCGTCGACGACGTCCGAATAGGCGACGGTGAGCGTGTAGCTACCGGCGCCGAAACCGCCGACCACCACGTAGTAGCCTCCGGATGAAGGGGCCTCCCAGAAAATGCGCGACGCATATGTACCTGCGTAGTCGTCGTTGTATTCCAGCGTCCAGTCATTGGAGTCTCGCACCTCTAGGTAGGAGTCACCCAGCGTGCCGAGCGCGACATCCAACTGATACAACTGGCCCGACTGCGCAGTGAACCGGTAGATGTCCGTATCTCCGTCGTAGTCCAGAGCGCCCTGAACGTCCGCTCCGACCGTTATCTCGGGAAAGCTGCGGGTGTCATGGTCGTCGACGGCTGACTCCGGACCCGTCCCGGAACCTTCAATGCAGCCGGCCTCAACCATCCGCCGCCGTACTCCGGCCGGCATTGCGTTCTCGGCTTCAGTCACCGACTCCACCACGCTCTTCAAACCCGAGGCGATGGCGAAAAACTCGACGCCCATAACCTCGTCCTCAGGCTGCGAGTCCACCAGGCCCTTGTAGGTCGTCATAAACTGCGGCGCCTTATCGTGCCATTCGGCCACCTCCGAGGGGGGAGCCAGAGACGACATCTTCTCGATCAAGCCCTGAATCGCAGCGGAGACCTCCCCATAGGTTGCGTCGTCTTCCGATTCCGGCCCTTCTGCAAGCAGGGAACATGCCGCCAGATACTCGTCAATGGATAGCGTTTCGACCTGTGCGGTGGGCGTGCTCGTGGGCTCTGGAGTGGGCGACGCGGCGGGCGTGCTCGCAGGTTCCGGTACTGGCTCTGCGGTGGGCGTGATTGTGGACTCTGGCGCGGGCGACGCGGCGGGCGTGCTCGCAGGTTCCGGCACTGGCTCTGCGGTGGGCGTGATTGTGGGCTCTGGCGCGGGCGACGCGGTGGCCGTACTCGTGGGCTCCGCTATCGGCGCTGAGTCTCCTCCACATGCCACCACCAGGGCCGTCAGCACGGTGCTCAAGGCCAGCAGGATTACGAAACGGGAAGCCATGGGTAACATATGCCCGTTACCCTTTGAGGCAATGATTGCGAGATGATTTCCGATGCGCTACAGCAGTTAGTGGTCACATACAGGGGATTGCGTCCTCAATGCCAGCAAATTCCCTAGCGGGCTCGTTGAGCGGTTGGGTGTGGTCCCCACGCGCCGGGAGGATCGACAACAGTGAGAGACCACCACGTCAAACTTGGGAGACAGGCAAGACGACTTGCGGATCGCGACGTACGGCCGATGCGTACCATCGTTGTCAAACTCCGCCGCAAGCTGGGCGACGGTGCGAAAGCCCTCACCTACATCTTCACTGAGCCACGAGTCGGATACCGGATGGGGCAACGCAAGGAGCAGGTCCAGCCGAGACTCTCTGAACGTGGAGCGCTCCCTGCTTCAACAGCTCGACGGGAGGCAGTCGCCGCAGGACATCCCGACCTGGCAGTAGTGACCGGCGCGTAAAGGGCCGGATGGGCCTAGGTCATCGTGGACGACGAGGCTGTCGTCAACCTCTTCGGATGCCACGGTTGCCTGTTGTGTGGCTATTGCTTCTCACCCGACTGAAGCGCCTTAACGCCTTCGGTCACGAGGAAGATAACGAAGGACATGCCCAGGGGAAACATGATGGTCGACAGTCCTATCCATGCTGAGTCTCCACTCGCCTGGTGCATCGCCCTAGCACTCAGCGCAAGCCCTATACAGAAAACGGTAGCGCTCATTGCGTAGCCAAGGATGATCGTGTCCAGCTTTACATCTAATCGCATTTTCTAACTCCTGTCGGTTTCGCCCTCGTAAGCTCTCCTCATTTCGTCGTACAACGGCAGTGTTCTGAACCTGTCCCCGAAGTAAGCCCCAACTCCTCCAGATGTGCTTGGATGGCTTTGCCAAGGTGAACAAGGAGGTTGGGGCCGGTGAAGGGTTGAGCGGCCTCCTTTATGGCTAGCGTTCGGCCGACCAAGACTTGGGAAATGCTGACAGCGACGGCGTGTCCTCGCATTTCTTTCACGATCCTCGCGCCTATGGCCTTTGCGGGCACACTCTTCAATACTGCTGCCGGAGTGATAGCCGGCATCGGCCAACGTAACCTCTGCCCCGGCTCCCATCGTTTCCTGAGCCTGCTCAATCAGCGAACCGAGTTTTGGTTGTTCGGCCTTATCGTTTACGACCTCGGGCGCAGCGGTCAGCATGCCGGTCCCCTTTCCACCAGGACGTCACCGGAGAGACCTTCCCCCGGACTTTGAAGGGCAGCGCGCCGCCCGCCCTTGTTTATCCATCGCCACGTCGGCCCGTCTTAGCCTGTATTTCGGCTGCTCCGGACCGTGCCCCCGTTTCGCCGCCCGCACACCCTCTTCGCCGGTCCAGCAATTCGGGTGGCAGGTCACGCCTACTGTACCACCTCTATATCACTTTTCTGTAACTTAATAGCTGATTCTTTATGACTTCCTATGACTACTCGGGGGAGGCGGCAGGATTGCCTCCGTCGCTCCCGAATCGGTGCCACCAGCAGGGAGGTCATCGACACAGAGGGCACGGGATCCGAAACTTCCAGATCCATCGTCTCCACCATTTGGCCCAGCCACAGCCGGTCCGAACGCCGCCGCACACCAGTCAGATCTACGGTCCTGGGTGTCGGCTTCCCTGATCAAGGTCAGGGCTGCCTGTGACACATTTCCGCGACATTTCATCGCTGACGTGACTGCCGTCACGGATGGGAGGTGATGGGATGATTCTCAAGAAACTGATGAACAGGACGGTACTGATAGGGCCGTCCTCGGAGCGATTCTTCTGGCTACGATACTGGTTGCCTGCACCGGAGGTCCCGCTCGGGAACTGGGACAGGAGTCCGGCGAGGCCAGGGTAGGACGGGAGGTCACAGAGGCCGGCGGCGAGCATGGCGGCGGCGAGCATGGCGGCGGCGAGACAGGGGCGAAGGCTGACGCGAAGGCGAGGCTGCCGAATCAGTCAGCGAAGAGGGAAGCGGCGTCAACCAGCTCGCGCCGGATGAGACCTTTGACATGGTCCCCGCGGGAGCACGTCTTATCCTCAGCTACGACACACAGGCCAGCGCATTCGTGGGCACCGT
Source organism: uncultured Dehalococcoidia bacterium (assembly GCA_964477845.1). Classification (GTDB taxonomy): domain Bacteria; phylum Chloroflexota; class Dehalococcoidia; order Lucifugimonadales; family UBA2962; genus CAUZIR01. Next base: position 13,711 of record CAYZES010000005.1, read on the forward strand.
GCACATCACGACAAACGCCGTCCTGAGCAACGTCAGGATAGAGGTCCACCTGTCAAGCGGGACGGATCTCGGTCCGACGATTCCCATAGACCTGGGACCCAGATAGCGCCGGTCGTCCTGCGGGCCGTTCACCGGCTGGGCGGCACATGCCGAGGTCGGCGGCGGCGAGGGCTCCAGTGAGCACGGCGGAGGTGGAGAGTCGGGCGGCGAACACGGCTCCGGCGGCGAGAGCTGGGGAGACGGCTAGGGCGAACCGGAGGCGGCCGGGGGAAGCTGAAGGCTCGCTCCAGGTGAGGTGATCGCCCTGGGCGAACCCGGCGGATGGAGGTGGCGTCACCGAGGTGACGCCGCCTCCCAAGCTGTCACACTGAGGCCTGATGGTGAGCGGTTTACTGACTCCTCATGGCGGTGCCGAAGAAACCATGCAGCAGCCAGGAAGGTGAATCGCCGCATCCGTGTAAGAAGCTGCGCGGCGCCTTTGCATCGCCTCAGCAGGTGTTGCCAGTGCCACCACGGTTGAGGCGAGGAAAGACTTGCTTTGTTCAAAGTTCTCGCGGTCGGTTGTCGGGTTTCCTTCCGCGTTCCCCTAGCCTAGGAGGCGCTCCTTCTTGGACTTGAGCCGCGGCGCCTGGAAATCGCTGGAACAGAGGCCCGCCTAGGTTACATACAAGAGTTCGCGGATGGTGTGAGACGGCACCCTCTAACTGTCGCCAATGCATCGTGCGGCCAAGACCGATAGTACCAGCTAGATTGGCTGCAAACCCGACTTTCTCGTGTCAACGCATGTGGGTAAGATTCGCGTTGGAGGTGGACATGGAACAGTCAGCTACAGGCATCAGGAAGTGGATCACGATCGACAACGTGGCTGTAGGTGAGAACGCCCTTGGCGTCGTGGCGGCGGGGGGATGGAACTCCATCGGACTCGTCGCGGTGAGCCTCATGAACGCCATGGGCCTAGTCTCAATAGGTCCCATAAACGCCATGGGATTCGTTGCGATAGGCGGGGTCAACGCGATGGGTGTGGTAGCAATAGGCGGAGTGAATGCGGTGGGCGTGGTCGCCATTGGCGGCTACAACGCCACAGGCGTCCTCGCCATCGGCGGCGCAGTCAGCAAAAGTGCATTGCCCCTCCAGTAGGAGGAGCCTGGAGCCGGGCCGGTGGAAGTCGAAAGGCTGGCCCGCTCCATTTGGATGGTCGCGGCCATGCTGAGCGCATTTCCGGTTTCGCCTTCGCCGGCACCTGCCCCGATGCGTCTTCTCCCGGGACACTGACGTGCCCGCAGGATCTTGACAAGAGAAACGGACGATCAAGGGGCAAATTGGCCCATACCCTAGCCAGCGGGTCGCGTGCTCTCCGGCTGTCTGAGTCATAAGGCAATGCCTCTGATGGGGCGATGACTAGTCCGGCCAAGACGTCGCGATAAGCTGTTCCAGGCACCGTCGTGCGGACTATCACCCTCGAAGCGGCGGATCAGTCAGAACTTCCGTCTAACCAGTTACCCGGAAGGAGGCATAGGGGTTCTTCTATTCCTCAGTGACTTGGGCCCGTCCATTGTGCCAGCTGACCGTCTCGGCCACAGGGGTTGGTCTTACCCGATGTTTGGCGTAGCTCGCTATGTCTGTCAGACCGGTGCAGGGCCAGTCCCATCCCCGGCACGTGGTAACCGCTGTCTATTTCTCGAGTCGGCAACTAGGAGTTGAGCAATGCTTGGAGGCCTCAGCAGGCAATGGAAACTGGCATCGCGCCCCGAAGGCTATCCGGCCATGGAGAACTTCACGCTGGTTGAGTCTCCAATCAAGGACCCCGAATCGAACGAGCTGCTAATACAGGCCATGTGGCTGTCTCTTGATCCCTACATGCGAGGCCGCATGGCGGCAGCTCGCTCATATGCCGAGCCTGTAGCAATCGGGGGCGTCATGGAAGGCACGGTCGTGGGCCGGGTGATCGAGAGCCGGGCGGGGGGATTCTCGCCGGGTGACATCGTCAAAGCCCCGCTCGGCTGGCAGGACTGTGGAGTCGTCAGCGCGCAACTGGCACGGAAGGTAGACACTTCGCTCGCACCCGCTTCCACCGCCCTCGGCGTACTGGGCATGCCTGGCCTGACCGCCTACTTCGGCATGCTTGAGGTTGGACGGGCCAGGCCGGGTGACGTCGTGGTCGTCTCGGCGGCTTCGGGTGCGGTGGGCGCGGTTGCAGGCCAGATCGCCCTGCTAATGGGATGCACGGTAGTCGGGACGGCCGGCAGCGACGAGAAGGTCGCCTACATAGTGGACGAATTGGGCTTCGACGCCGGTATCAACTACAAGACTCAGGATGTTGAAGCCTCCCTGCGTTCAGCATGCCCTGACGGGGTGGACGTGTACTTTGACAACGTTGGCGGCGATGTGACAGACGCCGTGATGCGCCATATCCGCTATCGGGCGCGGGTGGCCATATGTGGTCAGATATCCCAGTACAACCTTTCGCAGGTCGAATTCGGCCCTCGCACACTGCGTTACCTGCTGACTAACCAGGCGCGAATGGAGGGGTTCCTGGTGTTCAGCTATGAGGACCGATACGAACAGGCGCGTGCAAGGCTGGCCGGTTGGGTAAGAGATGGTGCGATCAGGTACAGGGAGGACGTGATAGAGGGTTTCGAAAACGCCCCGCAGGCCTTTATCGGCCTAATGCACGGGGCCAACTTTGGCAAACTGCTGATCAAGGTCGCCGAATGAAGCGGAGCCGCGCGACGGCCCTTCAGCCCCCCTTAGGAGCCCCCGCGCTCATCCCTCGCACTACCTTGCAAGGACTTACATCCCGGCTCTTGGGCCATACCCTGCGCCGTCCGAGCGAGGCAACCCTGCCGCGCCTGCCCTGATCGGACACCGCCAGGCGGCGGGCCCGGGGCGATCAAGAGGCCACGACCGGCGCGGTGCACGCTCCGAATGACGTGACTCTATAGCGGAAACGAGAGCCTGGTTCGTATTAGGATGACCGGATGATCGTCGATTCCCATGCGCACATTTTCCCACCCATGGGGGGTGCCTCCGGTCACCGCTCGGTTGCCGAACACATGCGGTACATCCGGCACACGATCATGACTCACCATCAGCCCACACGTCGAGTCTCCGACAACGTGGCTACCACCGAGCAGACGCTCTTCGACGGCCGGGACGTGGCTCTGGACGCCATGTTCGAGGTCGGCTTTCGGGCTGGTGGATACGGGAAGTTCGTCTGGACATTCGACGGCGTCGACTATCTCAAGCAGTATTTCCCGCCACATATGCGCGAACTGGAGTCCACGGCCGAGTCCCTCATTGCACAGATGGATTACGCGGGGATAGACCGCGCTGTGATACAGAGTGGTCACCTGTACGGTCGCTTGAACGAGTATATCGCCGAGGCCATCCAGCGGCATCCTCACCGGTTCTGGGGGCTCGCTTTACTGGACGAGTGGAAATCCGTTGATCCTGCCGGACTCCGGTCCTTGGATTCGGCCGTCAGCGATCTGGGACTTCACGGCCTGTGGTTCAACACCGGCTCTCTGGAAATGCACCGCCTTGACGCGCCGGTTGATGATCCGGCCTTCTTCCCGTTCTGGGAGCGCGTACGCGTGCTGGGCATCCCCGTGTTCTGGAACGTTTCGAGTGCGGTGCCCGGCCGGGACTCATACCTCTCCCAGCTCTCCGCCTTCAGGCGCTGGCTGCAGATCTATCCGGATATCCCCTGCGTGCTGACGCACGGTCTGGCACTGGCGCGGTTTATGCATCGCGGCAGGATAAGCGTCCCTGACGAGGCGTGGCAGGCCATCGATGCCCCCAACCTGATATGCGAGCTGCTCTTCCCCATCTTCCAGGGTGCAGTCTATGACTACCCCTTCAGCGAGCTTCGGCCGGTGATCCGCGAGTATTTCGAGCGACTTGGCCCGGACCGCCTGTGCTGGGGTTCCGACATCCCTAATGTCGAGCGCCACGCCACCTACCGCCAGTCACTGACATACCTTCGGGATTACTCTGACTTCATCCCACCTAAAGACATGGACAAGATCCTGGGCGGAAACATCGGTGCCCTGTTCGGCATCTAGCGCCGGCAGGCAAGGCCATGGATGCTCCGAACAGATCAGGTGGCCTGTGGCATGGTTGACGAGGGCAAAGACAGATCCGACCGCCGGGCCGGACCGCCTGACCAACCCCGCCCCCAGCCCTTCTGGGCCCAGCCTGCAATCTTGATCCCGGTATCGATAGGGTCGAGCCGGGTAGCGACACCCTCGCCTATACCCTGCCCGCCGATGTGGCCGTGGCGAAGCGATCCAACTCGGGTTCTCTGCGCCGGTGATTGAATTCGGGCGCCAACCCAATTCGGAATCGCCCCAGATTTGAGCGAGATAAGACGGAGATTGAGACTCGCCGCCTTGAGCCTGGCCCGCGGGCTGTTGCAGTCCCGACGCCTCTTGCCGGTTGCAGGTGCTGCCCTGGTCATTGCTTCGCTAGCAGTCCTGACTCCTGCGTGCGGGCAGGGCGCCGTCCCCACGCCTGCTCCCACCTCCACTGCCGCGCCCGCAATCGCCCTGACGTCCACGCCGGCCACTGACCCCGAGCCGTCGCCATCAGCCACCCCTACCCCAACACCTATGCCTAGTCCTGCTCCCGCGCCGACGCCGACCGCTTCCATCGCTCCACCAACTCCGACGCCTGCCGTCGGCGGGGACCCCGGCGACGCCTACTTCGACCTTGATCGGGTTCTGAACATGAAGATTGAAATCGCGCCCCGGGACTGGGAAACCCTGCGCCATCAGGCCCGCACATTCGAAGACGTGATGGCGGAGATCGAGGAGCATGGCCTCTCCCGTCCCTTCGCCAACATCTACACGTGGTTTTCGGGCGTGGTGACCGTGGATGGAGAGACCTACCACAACGTCGGCGTTCGCAAGAAGGGCTTTCTCGGATCCCAGAGCGATATCAAGCCGTCCCTGAAGCTAAGGTTCGACAAGTATGTGGACGGTCAGGCTCTGGGCGGCGTCATCGAGCGGATGACCCTTAACAACAGCATTCAGGACGCCTCGATGGTCAACACGTGCCTGGCGTACCAGATCTTCGCGGCCGCGGGACTGCCTTCTCCCCGCTGCAACTTTGCCACGGTGACGGTGAACGGAACGCGTCTGGGGCTCTACGTTCACGTTGAGGAGATCAAAAGGTCGTTCCTTGCGCGCCATTTTGGCAGCGCCGAGGGCAACCTGTACGAGGGAACGGTGAGCGACTTTACCGCAGGCTTTAGGGGCACCCTTGAGAAAAAGACCAACGAAGAGACCGATGACTGGTCGGACATCGACGCGGTGGTGGCCGCCCTCACGGACCCGTCGGACGCCAGTCTTGCGGCCCTGGCCGAGGGCGTGGACCTGGACCGGTTCCTGTCCTTCTGGGCCGCGGAGGTGATGGTGGGCCACTGGGACGGCTATTCGGGCAACCGCAACAACTTCCACTTCTACCGGGAACCCGACGGCCGCTTCGTGTTCATTCCCTGGGGGGTGGATGACACCTTCCACCTGAAGGACGATCCCAATCCCTTTGACAACATCAGCGATCCACCCCCGTCGGTCCTGGCCCTCTCGGCCATCCCGAACCGGCTCTATGGCAATGCCGAGTGGCGATCCAGGTACATAGCCCGTCTGAAGGCGCTGCTGGACACCGCCTGGAAGGAAAATGAGTTGCTGGCAAGCGTAGACCGAATGACCGCCATCGTCCGCCAGCACGCCCTGCCCGAAGAGAGGGCATCGGCAGCTGAGGACACCGGGCGGGTGCAAAAGTTCATACTCAGGCGCAGGGGAGAAATCCTGGCCGACATCACGCCGGAACCGCCGGACTGGCCCGAACCGAAGGTGGCTGAACCGGCCGCGGGGGGGGGGGGCCGGGGGCGGGGGGGTTTTAAAAGCCAGGGGGGCCACAAAAAAACCACCCCC
>CAYZES010000005.1:19656-77378 GCA_964477845.1 uncultured Dehalococcoidia bacterium
GAACCGAAGGTGGCTGAATCGGCCGCGGAATCGGGCACCCTGGAACTGAGATTTAAGACGACCTGGGGAAGCAACAAGAGCGCCAGTCCCTTTGAGGAGGGCGCGGTCACCCGTCTGATTTTCAACGGAAGTGAAGAATCCCCGGAGGACATGGCGGTCATTGCCGGTCACGCCAGCCCGGAAGAGCAGGCCATCCTGCCGGGTACGGGCAAGCTGGCATCCATAGCCATCTTCGGCGTCGACCCGGACGGCACGGTCAGTGGACTTACCCTCGTGATGCCCCTGTCCAGGCTCGTCGCCGGGGCCAGGCTGGTGATCGGCGAGGATGCAATAGCAGGCGGTGTGTGGACCATTCCACCAGGGGCCGCCGAACCGGAGAGCTTCTCACCATTAACTGCAGGAACGCTGGTTCTGTCGGAGGCGGGAACCTTGCCGGGCACGTTCATAGCCGGCAGCTTCTCGGGTTCATTCGGATCGGTAGCCGGCCGGTCGGGGTCCGTCGAGGACCGGGAGCCCAGGGAACTCGAGGTGCGATTCAAGACCGCGTGGGGGAGCAACCAGGGCCTAAGTCCCTCAGCCGAGGCGGAGATCGCTCTTCTCGCCCTAGACGGGGTGGAGCAGCCTTCAGGCAGCATGGCGATAGTCGCCGGCCACGCCAGCCCGGAAGAGCAGGCCATCTTGCCCGGCGCGGGCGAGCTGGCATCCATAGCCATCTTCGGCATTCAGCCAGACGCTGCGGTCAGTGGACTGACCCTCGTGCTGCCCTTGTCCCGGCTCGTCGCCGGCGCCAGGCTGGCAATCGGCGAGGATGCAGTAGCAGGTGGTGTGTGGTCCATTCCACCCGGGGCCTTCGCACCGGACAGTTTCTCGCCTTTCACCACGGGCACTCTGGCGCTATCGCAGGCGGGTACGGAGCCCGGTTCAGCCATTGTCGGTAGGTTCGTTGGATCCTTCGTGGGGACCCTGACCCTTCCAGAGGGCGGCGGTACCACTGCTGCCGTCTGTCCCGGCCTGGTCGTTAACGAGGTCGCCGCCAAGGGTGATCCACTGGACTGGTTCGAGCTGTACAACGCTTCCTCCGAAGCGATATCGCTGGCCGACTTTGTGATGGCCGACGACCTCGAGGATACGGCCAAGCGGGTTTTCTTCCCTTCCGAATTGGTTGTATTACCGGGCGAATACCTGCAGATTGAGCTCGATAAGGACGGCTGGCCTGGTTTCGCACTGGGTGGAGATGAAGAGCTGGGTATCTGGACTGCAGACGGCACCCTGGTGGACAAGGTTGACTGGGGCGATGGCCAGGCAGGCGAGGGTGAGAGCTTCGCACGGGTGCCCGACGCGATTGGAGAATTCCGTACGGTCGATAACCCGACCCCGGGTGCCATGAACGCCGCTGGTAACTGACCCGGGCAAGAAAAGAGGCAGTCATGAGAGGCCTCGGCACAGTCCCCCGCATTCCCCTGCCCGATTGTCTCCGAACAGACGCGAAGCTATTCCATTCTGCGGCCATTTGGATTGACGCTTCTGCCCGGAGCGAAATCCGGGCAAGATTCCTCTAGAGCGCTCGTCTCCATGGGCTGGACCGGGAACCCCCCGATGTCGGTCGATGTCTCCAGGCTCCTTAGGCACATGCAAGGAAAGCGTGGTTTCGCTCCGACTGTCCGCCAATGCGAACGCCACATCAGCCAGGCACAGGGCGGCGGACTGGAGATCGAGTGAGAAGACCGTGGAGGGCTGGCCGATCTTTACTGCGACCCGGGTAGCGAGTGTTGCGAGTGTGGATGGGGCAACCTGCCTCAAGTTGTTTCTCGCGTCCCGGGACGGAGCTTTAGGGCGTCTCCCTAGTTACGAACACCGCCTAGACGGGCGCACTCGGGCGCCGAGAACCATTCGTTCCACCTAAAGGCGGGCTGCGCCGGGAGGAATCAAGATCGAGCCTCAAATGGGCGAGGGCACCGGCCATTCCCCTGAATACGGCGATTCATCTGTAGACGCACTGGTTGACCGGCTCCTGCCACAGGAAACGGTCACCTGCCCCTGAGGACCGGCTCCACTGAAAGAACCGGAAACACGCCATATGGAGCGGGATTCACTGCGAGTCGCTTTGAGCCGTCCGTTTCAAGTCCCTGACCCTAAGCGGGTTTGACCGCCCTTACGCTGACGCTATGGATGTTTGAGCGCCATCCCTGCTCACCCCAGGGTGCCGACGAGATCACCTGTACTTCCTTAAATCCGGCGGCTTCCATTCGCCGGAGGTAGACTTCCCTCATCTCGGTCCCGGCCAGGCACTCTACCCAGTTTGCGTCGCCGTTCGCCTCCTCCTTCGGTATGTCGCCGACCCTGACAAGATCTGACACCATCAGCCTGCCTCCGGATCTGAGTATGCGGTGCGCTTCACGGAAGACCTTGTCCTTGTCCGGGGCCAGATTTATCACGCAGTTGGAGATGATTGCATCTACCGTCCCGTCCTCTAGAGGAGTGTGTTCCATTTCCGACAGATGAAACTCAACGTTTCTCAGTCCGAGCCTTCTGGCGTTGCCCCTGGCCAGTTGCACCATATCCTCGGTCATGTCGATGCCCACCACGCGGCCCTGCGTACCCACCGCCCTTGCTGCGATGAAGCAGTCGATGCCTCCGCCGCTGCCAAAGTCCACAACGGTCTCCCCGGGCCGAAGCGTTTCAATCGCGTGGGGGTTGCCGCAGCCCGCGGACGCGGCTATGGCCTCCGTGGGCAAGCCGCTGGTCTGCTCCGTAAGATAGAGTGCCGAGACCAGATCCCGCCCTGGACCGTCATCTGTGCAGCAGGCGTTTTCAGTAGCCCCTGGCCCCGAGGCCGACTTTCTGGCGAGGTCTGCGTACCTGTCTCGCACGAGTTCCCTAATCCGATCTTCATCCGTTGTTGTCAATTTGCCCGCTCCCTAGATCTTTCCACGCGCTGCCTCGACCCGAGCGCCTGAATGCAAAGGGGTAACGCTCGATGCAGCATGTGCTTAGTTCGCTACCAAGGTGATAGACACCGTCGCATCATTCTAAGGTCGTGAGCAACAGCCTCTGGCAGGTTGTCCGGCCGCGCTCATTCCTGGATCGTCAAACAGATCAAGGACTTGACGTTCTTCGCCCCTCAGCCAGACTGAGCAATAGACGGGAGCGCGTCCCTCGCTGTTCCCGATGATTGAAGCGCCGACTCTGCGGTCCGCTGCCCCACAGTACTCGCCAGACTAGGTTGCATCCCCGGGCCCACAACCGACATGGTCGGCCAAAGGGGAGACGGTCAGGCCGATGTCACCCGATGCCTGAAGAGCAAGGCGAACGGCGCGTGCATGGGTATGTAGACATGCCAGGTGCGGCATTCGGCCGCCGCGGCCCGGTTCTGCCCGGGCTCGATATCTCGCCGTACCTCTATCGTCTGCCATGCGCTCGGCTCTCCACGGCCGCCAGCGCCGCGACGCTATCGGTCTCAATGGGGATGAACCTGTGGAATCCGATTTTCCTGAACACGTGCCGAATGTGCGGCTTGAGGGCGCAGACGTGTAGGATGCGGTCCTCTTTCCTGAGTTGTTGCCACAGTAGGCCCGCGGTGCCCAGATATGTGACCTGCGAGGCGTCTATGATGACGTCTTGGTCGGAGCCGGCGAAGATGCGCATGGCAGCGGTTTCGAAGGCCAGGGCGTTGCGGCTGTTGATCCGTCCCCGCGCCTGCAGCAATAGTGCGGGACCTTTGAACTCAACGACTTCGAGCATATTGCTGTGCTTCCTTCCATGCCTGAAGCGGCCCGGTACGGAACGGAGCCAGCCGATTCAAAATAGCCCAAGGGAGGCTGATCAGGCTTCGGTTGCCATCACTGGAATGGTTCGCATCTGCCGTTCACTAGTACAACACCCAGTCCGCCCTAGGCGAGCCGGCTCCGGCTAGGGGTCTTCCTCCCGAAGTCAGGTTAAGCCCGCCCGAACGAACTGTAGCCAGCGGCCAGTGGAGACCGGATCTGCTGCGAATGTCTGGCCCTCTCCCTGCGGCCGTCGTCATCAGGAATTCCTATCAGCGGGAACAAGCCCCCGAACATCGAGCGGTCAGCAGGTCCAAGAAGGCTCCATTCCCCGCCACCCGGGCATCCGTGACGCTGTAGATCATCTCCGGCCATACGATCTCCCCCTAAGCGTTCGATCGGGTGCGCCGGATCGCGACGACGGGGATCTTGCGGTTGGTACCGGCGCGGTAGGCGGCGAACCGGGGATTCGCCGAGGCGACCCTGTCGAAAAGCGCGTCGCGTTCTTCTCTTCGCGTTATGCGGGCCCTGGCAGCGTAACGAGTGCCTTCAGTCTCGACGGCAACGTTCGGGTCGGCTGCGATGTTCAGGTACCACGCCGGGTGGTGGTCCTGGCCGTAGTTGGAGGCGACGACAATGAGTTCACCTGACTTTTCAAACTGGAAGTAAATCAAGGGCGAAGAGCGGAGCTTGCCGGTCTTTCGTCCTTTCGTCACGAGGATGAGAACCCCCTGCCCTTCCAGGCTGCCGAGGATGCGGCCGCCGGAGAGGCGGATAAGGAGCAGGTGCAACGGCACGAAGAGCCATGCGATGAGAAGACGTTTATAGGTTTGCAACGCTTGCCACTCTACGGGACCACGATCGTCCCGGGACTGACGCGGAGGGCCGTCCGCGGCAGGTCGGACACTCGGCGCACGGTTGAGCTCCGGCCGCCTCGCCGTCTCGACGCGCCGTCTCATGAGCGCCCCTATTGGAACTGAACTGTGCCACCATCAGGCGGTACCGTCGATCAGAGCAGAGCCTGTGCACAAAGATACACTCGGGTCACGCAGTACCGAGCTAGATCATATGCGCCCGTCGGGTCGACATGCCGACCGGAGCAAGCCAGACAGGAGACGTAATCGGCGCTATATTCGCCACGATGCCGTTAGGGGTTCGGGGAGGCGCTCGGCGCAGCTGCCGTATCGCCGCGCACAGCGATTGTCCCCGACATGGTGGAGGTGATGATCGTCCGGGGACCTGGGTTGGGCATGTGACTTCAGTTGCCCTTAAGGTTTAGACGTTCCCAGAGCGGGAAATACTGGTGAGGGAGGATACGCGTGAGACTGGAACTAGAGGGCAAGACCGCTGTTGTTACCGGCGGCAGCGAGGGGATAGGCCGCTTCAGCGCGGCGACACTGGCAGCGGAGGGCGCGCGCGTGGTGATTTGCGCCCGCCGCAGGGATGTGCTTGAGCGGGCTGCATCCGAGATCAGGGAAGAGACCGCTGGGGAGGTGATGGCTGTTCCTACAGACGTGACCGTACCCGAGCAGATTGACCACCTGTTCGGTGTCGTTGAGGACCGGTACGGCTCGCTCGACATTCTTCTCAACAACGCGGGCCGCCACATGTCGGGCCATTTCATGGATATGACCGATGAGCAGTGGTACGGAGACCTAGATCTGAAACTTATGGCGGCGGTGAGATGCTCCCGCCTGGCGGTGCCGCTGATGAGGAAGAGGGGTGGCGGCCGGATCATCAACATCACGACCCCCCTTGGCAAGGCTCCTTCGCCCGGCTCCGTGCCGACGTCGGTGAGCAGAGCGGCCGGGATTGCCCTGACCAAGGCGATGTCCTACGATCTTGCCGCCGACAACATCCTCGTCAACACCGTCTGCATCGGCCACGTAAAGAGCGCGCAGATGCAGATTACGCCGCTTGCAAAAGGCACTTCGCTTGAAGCGCTGTTCGGTGTCCTCGAGAGGAGCGTCCCTCTCGGTCGCATCGGCGAGACTCAGGAGGCGGCGGACCTGATCGCTTACCTGGCGTCGGAGCGGGCAAGCTACGTCACCGGGTGTGCGATCAACCTGGACGGTGGTTTTTCGGCGGTCGTATAGGATCCAGCTATACCCCCGTGACCCGCGGTGCAGGCCCGGGATCATCTCCGACTAGCCCAAGGGTCACCCGCGACGGATCGCGACCCACGCAGCTGCGGAGAGACCGCAGCGACCTGGCCATGGGTAGCCACATCCGGGTCGAGTCAGGATGAACTCAGTCTTGGCGAACGATCGCGCAGTGTCCTGGATGAACGCGCATAGATTCTCGCCGGGTGTCGGCATCTAGGTGCGAGTGAGAGTTCTGGCCTAGACTGCCAGTTGCAGCGGTGACGATGAACAAGGGATCTTTGAGAACCAGTGACCAGGCAGTCAGTACCGCAACCGGCAGGCGGTGGTGCAAGTGGTTTGCCATTCTCGACGCGGAGGGCGCAGCGCGGATGGAGCACGCGCGGATCGCCCGGCTTGTGAGGGAAGGCTACGATGCTTCCCCCTGGTGGGCCCAGACGATAGCTGTGGAATACGAACGGGAGCGCGGCCTCCGTGAAGTCAACCAGGCCGCGCGCGGCTACCAGGTGAGCGTTAGCAGGACCCTCCCGGCGCCCGCAGAAGAGCTGTTCGCGGCCTGGGTGGATGAGCGGCGGCGTTTTGAATGGCTCAGGGCGGCGATGAAGGTAAGGAAGGCCAGCCCAAATGGCTCCATGCGTCTTGAGACCGGCGGCGCCGGGAGCGATCTGTCCGTCCACTTCTATCCGAAGGATGAATCCCGATGTCAGGTGGTGGTCCAGCAGATCAAACTTCCCGACCGGGCCGCCGTCGAGTCGCAACGCACCTTCTGGAAGGAAGCCCTCGGCAGGCTCGGCGCTTTCGCGAGTCATTCTAAGCTTCGCGAAGACGGCGGCAGGCAGATCGGCGAATGATCGAGCTTCGAATGGAGAGACCTTTCCTTTTGCCGCTGGATGCCGGTTGAAGGAGGGACATCCCTTCAGGAAAGTGGCTGGCATGCTCGCTCCCGCAGCCTCCGCATTCCCCTTCACCTGGCTTCTGGCGCCTGCCTGAAGGCGATTCGAATGTGTGCGGGACGGGGTATGTCGATGACGACCCTTCAGGAGATGCAGGAGAAGGCTGGTCCGATTCGGTAACCTAGACCGGGCCGCCTGCTTGCGAGGACTGCCCTGCAGGAGCCGGGTGTACGAGGTCGAGATGGATGACCTTTAGGTCGAAGTTCCCCGTTGAGGCAGAGCGGGTGAAGAGATTGATCGATCATCCCGAGACCTGCCACATGGTGCGGCTCAAGGAAAGCCTCGTGCCTGAGAACCCGGGAGCTGGCCTAGCATCGGGGCTAACTTGCGCCGCCGCCCGCTCAACGCCAATGGTGGTCCGGCGGTTCAAAGCTCCGAACGTCGATTTGAAATAGACAGGTGCACAGACGACTGTACCGCGCGACGGGCACATGCGAGTCTCAACACGCCGATACGTAGAAACACATGGATTCTTGCCCCGCGGTCGCGGAACCTGGCTGTTCGGCGATGTCGACAAACCGGACGGACCCGTATGGTTGTCTCCACCGGAGCTCACTTACCCGGAGGCGAAGAGAGCCGCCATCAAATGGTTCCGAGAGCAGTCCGACAGCATGGAGATCGAGGTGCTTCCCTAGGGCCGGACGAGCCAACCGCATGCGTCTGGGGGAAGTTTCCGGGTATAGATCCAGAGCAGGGCGAACGTTCGGTTGCGACGTTTAGGGTCGATAGTGTCGGGCAGGTCGACCTTCGCATCCTGCTTCTAAGGTTTCACTGCGCCTCGCACAGGTCCCACGCCAGCGCCAGCATGCAGCGGGTTGAGCTAACGAGAGTGGCAATGCCCACGGACTCATCGGTTCCATGCGCCCGACTCAGCAGCGGGTCATCCGAGGGATGGGCACCGGTAAATCCGTAGGTGACTATTCCGAGATCGCGGGTGAAGCGTGAATCGGTAAAGCCGTTGCTTATGGCGGGGACCAGCCGAATGTCATCTCTTCTCACGCTGAGGGCCTGAGACCTCCTTATCGCCTCCGACAGGTCGGTCTCTATCGGGGAGGAGTTGGGGACGGCCATGTAGTCGATCTCGTAGTCCACGTCGTCTACGCCCTCTAGAACCTTGTCCAGTTGCGACCGCACGTAAGCCTCGTCTTGAAACGGCAGTGTCCGAACGTCGCAGGTCAGTTCAATCACTTCCGGCACGCTGTTGGACTTTATTCCCCCTTTGATCATGGTGGGAGTCAACGTCATGCGGGACAGCGCCCGTAGCATGGAGCCTAGGCGGGGCGACCTTGCTCCGGCGTGCTCGATGATGGCGTCGATGTTCTGCGGGGAGGCCTGCTCTTCGATGGCGAACTCTGAGAGATGGTCAAAAAAGGGCAGCGAAGTATCGAGTTCGGGCTCATATCGGCCGATGGCCTGCAGACCTTGGGCAAGAGCGTAGCTTGCGTTGCTGCCCAGCCAGGGCACCGATGCGTGGGCGCTGTGCCCCCTAAAGCGAATGTGGACTTCAAGCCGTCCCTTCTCCCCCGTCCCGAGGTCGTAGATCAGCGAGTTACCGAAATCGATCGGCGCCCCTCCCCCTTCGTTAACGGCGAATTCCGATTCCAGAGCCTCCGGATGGTTTTCCGCGAGCCACCTAAAGCCCCAGCGGCCTCCATGCTCTTCATCCGCCCCGCTCACCAATCGCAGGCCATGCCGAAGTCGCACACCGTTTCGCTTCAGGATGGCCATCGCCATTAGCTGGGAGGAGAGCAGTGCCTTGCAGTCCGAAGCGCCTCGCCCGTAGACGCGGCCTCCGGATATCTCCGCCCCAAAAGGGTCATGCACCCATTTGCCGGCATCTTCCACGGGAACGACGTCGGTGTGTGACATGAACATCAGTCGGGCCCGGGGCAGTTCGCCCGGGTAGACCGCGACTATATTGCCCCGTTCGGGATCGCGGGCGAGTATCTCGGAATCGATACCCTCCTTGGTCAGCCAGTCCCTGACATACTCGGCCACCAGGGTCTCGTTGCCGGTGGGCATGACGCCGGCGTTCACTGACGGGATGCGAACGAGCGCTTGCTCCAGTTTGACGATCTCGGCTGTCAGATCGTCTGCCTGGTCGAGCAGCTCACTGAGTGAAGGCATCGATCTCCTCGAAACTGCGGGTCTGCCCCAGGCGCCCGCCAACTCTTTACCCGGCCGGAAACGGGATTAGGCCCGCTGCATGGCAGGCCTCCAGGCCAAACGGACCGGGGAAATTGCCGAAGGGACTGTGCCTTATGGCCGACCGTCCCTTCGTCTATTCCTCGGCAATCCTCGTCCCTGTTGTTTTGCGCTAGGGTACTAGTATTCGGATGTGACCGCAGATGAGATTGACGACCGACAAGGACGGGGGATGCTTGCTGAGCTGACCGTTCGCAATCTCGCCGTGTTCGAGGAGACCCACCTGGCATTTGGGCCGGGTCTTAACGTAATCACCGGAGAGACGGGGGCCGGCAAGTCGCTGCTAATGGATGCGCTAGTGTTCGTGCTGGGAGGCGCCACGGATCGGGGAATGATGAGGCGCGGGGCGGACTCTTCGAGCGTTGAGGCAATCTTCGCGATTGGCAATGAGCCACATGCCCGCGGTGAGCTCTCCGATCTCGGAGTCGAGATAGACGAGGACGACGGAGTGGTCACCCTTTACCGCGAAGTCCAGAGGAAGGGACGCACGACCTCGCGCCTGAACGGGCGCGCAATACCGACGAGCGTGCTTCGGGGCGTGGGCCGGGCCCTGGTGGACATCCATGGTCAGGGATCACACATGTCGCTGCTCGACCAACGTATGCAGCTGAGGGCGCTGGACGGATTCGGCGGTCTGGAAGATCAGCGTCGTGCTGCAGAGGATGCGGTCGAGCGGGTGCGCGGCCTGCGGAGCGAACTCGATGATGCCGAGAGCGCGATGCGGGCCGCCGAACAACGCCGCGACCTGCTTGAGTTTCAGGTAGGCGAGATCGAGGCGGCCGCCCCGCTCGACGGAGAGGAAGGAGCGCTGCTGCAGGAGCGGAGCGTACTGGACCATGCAGAGAGCGTCCGCGAGGCCTGCGCCGCCGCCTACCGTGCTTTGAGCGAGGGAGACCGCAGCGCCGCGGACCTGGCCGCCGAAGCGCTCGATCATTTGCGCCGTTCTCCGGCCGCAGCCCAGGCGCTGAGTGCACATGTCACTGCGCTGGAGTCGGCAATCGATCAAATCCTCGAAACCGCTCGAGATGTGAGGAACCTTGCCGAGACCGTCGACGCCGATCCGGGAAGGTTGGCACAGATCGAGGAGCGAATCGAACTGCTGCGGCACCTGAAGCGAAAGTACGGTAGCTCCGAGTCCGGGGTGGTCCGGTTCGCAGAGCACGCCCGCTCACAGCTGGAGCTAATCGAATCGGTAAACGAGCGCAACCGGGAGCTTGACCGCGCGATGGGAGAGGCATTGCGGGAGGCGGGCTCGCTCGCAGCCGAACTGTCGATGGGGCGCCGGCGGGCGGCGGCCGCGTTGAGCGAGGCGATCGGCGCCGAACTGCGGGAGGTGGGACTCGAGCGGGCATCGCTGACCATCGCCGTTGAGCAGCAGGAAGCTGACGACGGCCTGCCATCCCCCTCAGGACGTCTGTATGCACCTTCGTCAAGTGGCATCGACCGGGTCACGTTCCTGGCCCGGACGAACCCGGGGGAAGAGCCGCGTCCGATCGCGAAGGTGGCGTCCGGCGGTGAGACCTCTCGGATGATGCTGGCACTCAACAGCGTGCTGCAGGCTGCGATGGGGGCACCTTCGGTGGTATACGACGAGATAGATGCGGGCATCGGAAGCCGCGCGGGAGACGTGGTGGGGAGAAAACTCTGGACGGTGGGGAGAGCCGCGCAGGTGCTCTGCGTTACACACCTGCCTCAGATAGCCGTGTGGGCGGACACCCACTTTCGCGTGGGCAAGGCTGTTCAGGCTGGGCGCACGTACTCCGGCGCAGACCCGTTGGACAAGGAGGAGCGTGAACAGGAGATAGCGGGGATGCTGGGAGGTGGAGCCAGCGTCTGGCAGGCCGCCCGGGAGATGCTGGAGCACGCCGCTCAAGGAAAGCGCGGGGTGTAATCGTCTGCGCGCTGCGTGCCTGTAGAAGGCTCTCCCGTCGCTGAGGCAGAGGAACTAGATGAGGATCTGGAGGAGCGCTTCCGAGGGACGTCTCTAGGAACCTCGGGACGTTGACATTGCGAGCCTGGCAGTGCTCCGGCTGTCGGTTTGAACGTCGCCATCATGCGGATCTGGCTTGTCTTGGTGGGGACCTCCGGGTGACCCGCTCCCACATGGCCCCGCTCTGGTGTGTCGTTCCGGTTAAGATGCTGCAATCCTTATCGCCTTAACGCGGGAGGCAGCCACCGGGATTACGCGATCCAGGCCGCTGAGCTTAAAGAGCCTTCGCAGTGGCCTGTAAGGGCAAGAGACCGCGAAACCGGTGCGCCTCTCGCGCAGTATCGTGGCTGTGGTCAGCAGTGTCCTGAGGCCATGGCTTCCTATGAAGGTGACGCCTGCAAGGTGGACCATTACGGGCCTGTCCTCATCGGCGATGATGCCTTTCAATGCGGTTTCGAATTCAGCGGCATGTTTGCTGTCAATTCGGCCGGATACCCTGGCGGTCAGTACTCCCCCTTCTACTTCGGTTTCGATGCTCATTTGACTCGCCTTGCGGAATCCGATGCTATCCTCACGGGAGTTAGTCATTTTGAGCCAAATGTATGAGTTGTGGTCTCATTTAAGTATTACGTTCCGTTTGGCCTCGGAGGTTTTCAAACGACCCTTCCTTATGGCCTCCTGGCGGGAACCGGGGCAAGCTTCCATGTGCGGCGGATGAGCGCTGCTGGACAGGCGAGCGTGGAGGGCTGGCCTGCGGTACTTGGACCAGACCCGGGCGGCATGGCAGGTCCCCGGCCCTCCGTCCCGTGCCCTAAATCGACCCGGCGAGAGCGACCGGCTCTTGTGCCCGGCGATTGCCCCAGCCTAGGTAACGTTTACTGGATGGGGAATCGGTTCGTTGAAGAGATAGCCCATTTCGTTATGGGGAACCTTGTCGGGTTGAATGTTGCCGACGACGTCCGTAGCGCGCGTCATGATCGTCTGCTCGCCCCGCCCTGCGTCCCAGACGAACTCAAAGCGCTCCCACGAGTGGTCGTGTTGCCGACCGGATAGTTCGGCCCTGCGCCACGTATCTCCGGAGTCGAGGCTCCATTCGACGCGCGAGATCCTGCCCGCCGGGGAGTGGGCGTAGCCGTGGATTCGGTGGGTCCCGGCCGAAAGCTCCGCCGGCCAGGGGAGCGCGAGCGCGCTGTTAACCACCTGCTCTGTTACGGGTCTGCCCGGCGACTCGCCCTGTGGCGGGTAATGGTCGCCTACCTGAACGTAGGAAGTGGTGTTGTTACGCGTCCAGATCTGCCTGGACGAGACTACGATCTGGCCGAGCCACTTTATATTGGCGCTGCCAACCCAGCCCGGCACAAGGCCCCGGAGGGGGTAGCCATGGTCCTTGGGCAGCGTTTCACCATTGAGCGCGTAGGCAAGGAGCGTGCTCGGTTGCATGGCCTTTTCCTTGGGAAGAACGTAGCGAAAGCCCCCCTCCGGCGATTCGGTGTCCAACCCCACCAGGAGCACACTAACGGCGTCCGGGCTGATGCCGGCCAGGGTGAGCACGTCACTCAGCGCCGCTCCTACCCATTCGCCGTTACCGATGGCGCCGGTCTTCCACTGCGTGCCGGTTGCCCTGCGTCCTTTCACCAGGTCGAACATTGCCCGGTGATTGCCCGCGCACTCAAGGTACGAGGTGACGGTTCGGCTGGGCAGTCTCATGATGTCCCCGTATGTCAGCTCGACTTGTTCGGCCACCGCATCCCCCTCCACCCGGAGCCGCCACGCCGACGAATCGAGCGCCAGGCTATGGGAGTTGTTACGCACAAAGAAGAGACGGTTAGGCGTGATCAGGCCATGCATCTCCGCCAGCCTGGCCTCCAGGCTCTTGTTGTCATGGTTTATGAATGGCCCGGCGTCCTTGAACCAGGGAGAGTCCGGGACCGAGTCGGTGCCAGCTTGCGGCTGCGCGGGCAGAGGTGTGGACGGCTCCGTACCCATGCAGGCCGCCAGGACTGCCGCTGCGCCCCCGGCCATCATCAGGCGAAGGAATTGGCGACGGTCCATCCCTTGAGATTTGACGAATTCCCAGAGTGACTCCCCGTTCGGCAGGCCTGATTCTGCCTGTGAATCGCTTCCCTTCATGCTGTCATTTCCTTTGGCGCTGCCCTGTTTCACCCTTTCTGTGCTCTAGAGCGTACGACTCACCTGGGTGGCAGCGCAGTACCGTATCCGGTCGCAGGTCCATCACTCGCAGGTGACGAGTCCACCCTCCCCTTCCTGAGGCGCTCGACCGGCGAGTTCCGTCGCCTTATTCCTTCGCAGCAGACCACGTAATGGCGGGATGGTAGATCTTATCTTTGATCAGTTCCGCGTTGGATGGGCCTCTCGAGAGTCGCCATTCGCGTGTCTCCACCCGATCGCCGAAAGCAGGTCCCCGCCCATCTTCATGTGCCCCATATGGCACCTTCGCTGGAAATTACATTCCAAGTAGGCAGCGAGGGCTGGAACTGCCCCGCCATCAAGTATGCGGGGTGCTAGACTTGCCTGAACCTCGCCCCAAGAGCAGGCTTGAAGGGAGGCTCACCGTGGCTCGGATACACGTTCTCGGGGCAGGCACCCCGACTCCCACCCCCAGCAGGTTCGGTTCTTCCTACGTTGCTGAGGTGTGCGACGAACAGATCATGGTTGACTGCGGACCGGCGGCCACCCACAAGCTGGTCAAGGCCGGGCTGTGGCCCACCGACGTCGACTACCTCTTCTTTACCCACCATCACTTCGACCACGACGTTGACTACCCATGCTTTCTGCTGACGCGCTGGGACCAGAGCATCGGTAGGGAGAACAGCCTGCAGGTTTTCGGACCCAGTCCCACAGAGAGGATCACCGAGGGTCTGATTGGAGAGGACGGCGTCTTCGCCCACGACCTGAAGGCCCGAATTAATCACCCCTCCAGCCAGCGGGTATTCGTCAACCGCGGAGGGGTACTGCCCCGCAAACCGCCCGAAGTCCTTGCAAGGGACGTACGCCCGGGCAGGATATATTCGGGGTCGGATTGGGAGATGACGGGAGCCAGGGCCGAACACGCCCAGCCGTACCTGGACTCGATCGCCTATCGGCTCGATAGCCCGGAGGGAAGCGTCGTCTTCACGGGAGACACGGAGCCGTGCCGGTCGGTGGTTGAGCTGGCCGCTGGGGCCGACGCAATGCTATGCATGTGCTGGGACGATCAGGAAGAGATGGATCGCAACGGCGAGGCCCCGAGGCAGTGCGGCACAACCGGAGCAGCGCGCATGGCCCAGGAGGCCGGGGTAGGAAAGCTCGTCCTGGTTCACGTTGGGCCGAACCTGTCGAGCCACCGACCAATGCAAAAGGGCCTTTCCGACATTCGCCGGATCTACGACGGGGAGGTGATCTTCTCCGAGGAGGTCTGGGCGCTGGACATATAGTTGCCCGCCCGCCCCGCGTCGGTGGGGACCGTCTGAGAGGAGCCTACCCCAGGGACCGCATCGAGGCCTGCGGCGGCGCCGGACCCCGGCGAGTTGGGAAGGCCAACCGCAGTGTCAGGCCTCCCCCGGCGGGTCACACCGTGCGAAACGCTCTCTGACAAACGCCTGCACGTCGTTCGCCACCTCCAGCGCCCGCTCGGAATCGATTGCCTCATAGGCTTCGGCGGGTACGCCGCCGGGTATGGCGGATGGAAATCTGGCGCCCAGGAAATGCTTGTCGAGCAGGATGGCCACGGACCTGATGAAGTCGAAGGACGGATCGAGAACCATCGCGTCCTGGCACAGGTCGGCGAGCGAGTCCCCCCAGACGCTCTCGGCTCCTCTCGAATAGAGGTACGCGGCGACGGCCTTGTGCGCGGACTGGTGACACATGAAGCATGCGAGGGCGTGGCGCCCTGCCGCTGCGGCCATCTCGGCGTCCTCAAGGTCGTGCCGGGATTGACTCATCCACCTGAGTGACCTTCCGGGATCGAAGGCGCCCGCAGGACTTTCACTCTCCAAATATGACCTTCCCATGCATCTTTGCCCCCACCAGCACGGGGTCTACGCTCTCCAGCTCGGCGAATTCATCCGGGGTGTAGACGAGGAAGCGGGCACCCACCGAAGGACGCAGGTGGGTAACGAAGAAATCCGCCCTGCGATGGAAGGGCTCAACCGTGTCCTGGATCAACAGGAGCTCGAGCTCCGTGTCGGGCTCTATTCTCCCGGTGGCTACTTCACCGGTCAGGTAGGCCCGATGCACTCCCAGCGGGGGCAGCTCCTCCGCAAAGCGCTCAAGCTCGGCATCGAGTAACTGCCGACGCTGGCTGGCGAATCCGAGCATCAAGGGCATGAAATCAGGGTCCGGTCTGGCCTGGATGTACGTGTGTTGCGATGCCCAGGCCTGTCTGCTTCGCTAGCCTGTGGGCCATGGATCGGCGCAGCTCACACGGTGAAGAGGGTGGGAGAGTTTCTTGGAGGCTCTATCTGCCCTTCTGAGAGCGGGTAAGCCTCCTTCTTGTACACCTGCACCCTGTGACGTCCGAAATCGGGGACGTACATGAGCCCATCCGGCCCCACGCGCACCGAGGTGGGCGATACGAAGCTCTTCTCCTGCTCGGTGCTCACGGTCTCCCTTGCCCTGAGGGCGGCAACATTGTTCTGTATGTATATCCTGCCGATCTTTGAGAGCGTCGCATCACCGGTGAACTGCCAGACATATCGGCCGCTCGGGTCGAACATCTGGATTCTGTGATTGCCGCGGTCCGCCACGTAGATGTCGCCGTGCATGTCCACTTCCACGCCCGCGGGCCGGCTGAACTCGCCCCGGCCCGAGCCAGAACTCCCGAACGACATGACGAATTCCCCATCGGGGGTGAAGCGCTGCACGCGGTCGTTTCTCCAGTCGGAGACCAGGATCATACCCTCGTCGTCTACGGCGACGCCCCAGGGCATGTTCAGCTGGCCTTCTCCGTCTCCGAAAGAACCAAACTCCGATATGTAGCCGCCTTCCTTGGTGAGCTTCTGGATGCGGTGGTTCAACGTGTCGGAGATGTAAAGGTCCTCCTGCCCGTCGAACGCCATTCCGGAGGGCCGGTCAAACTGTCCGGGCCCGGACCCCCGGGATCCCCACGACGAGATGAGCTCTTCGTCCGGGCCGAACATGACCACCGAGTGTGCGGCCTCGTCGGAAACGTAGAACACGCCTTCGCGGTCCCTGAGCAGGGTGACGGGCCACTGCAGGTGACCGCTGCCGAAGGTCCCCAGGTCTTCGTCGTCCCAGTTGATCCGGCGGATGTTATTGCCGATATCGCGCTGCCTGCAGAGCACGAACAGCATCCCGCCG
Organism: uncultured Dehalococcoidia bacterium; assembly: GCA_964477845.1. Classification (GTDB taxonomy): domain Bacteria; phylum Chloroflexota; class Dehalococcoidia; order Lucifugimonadales; family UBA2962; genus CAUZIR01. Next base: position 35,930 of record CAYZES010000005.1, read on the forward strand.
TCCCCGAATGCGATATCGACGGGATTCTGCGTCACCCGGCGCATGCCGAGAGTGGAGTGGTACGGATAGCCTGCCCTGAGCAGGGCATACGGACGGCCCGCGCCACGTCCGTTCGTTTCCTGTATCGCTCGCCCGCCGGAAGCCATTGTCTCCCCCAACGCCCTTCTAGGCCTCGATCAGGGTCTTTCGGAACGGATGGATCTGTTCGAAGTCGCCATTGACTATCCCCGATGGTTCTACACCCATCCACTGGTCGAGGAGTGTCCCGTAGATGCCCCTGAAGTCGACGGTGTGGCGCATGTCCTCGTCGTTCAGCCAGTCCCTCCGCTCGATGGACGGATACTGGGAATACAGGCCTCCGTTGACGTTTTCTCCGATGATAAATGCGCCTCCGCCGGAGCCATGGTCTGTGCCGCTGCCGTTGTCCTGGATCCTGCGCCCGAACTCGGTGAACACCAGGATCGCCACCTCCTCGGCGGCATCGTGCTCCTGCAGGTCCTCCATGAAGTCGTCTATGGCGCTCGATAATTCACCCAGCAGCCGGGCGTGTACCGGAACCTCCTGCGCGTGGTGGTCGTAGCCGCCGTGCTGGGTGTAGAAGATGCGGGTACCCAGTCCGGCCGTGTGTACCCTTGCTACGTCGCGCAGCCCCCGTGCAATCTGGTTGTCCGCATATTCGATGCTGGAAGAGTATCTCTGCGGGGCCACCGAGATCAGATCCGCCCCCCGCAGAACGTCCTGGCCGGTCTGTGCCAGATAGTCCATGACCACTCCCGTGCCCGTGGCGGGCGCGTAGATGCGCTTGAAGGCATCCAGTCGACGTTCCCTGTCCTTTTGGCGTTCGATGCCCGTCATCAGGCCGTAGTTGTCCAGGTTGCCCACCGAGGTCGCCGTCACTCCCGGCGCCGCCATCGCGCGGGGAAGGCCGCGTCCAAAGCTCACGCCCGTCAGGGGGTTTTCCCCTTCCGGGTCGAGTTGCCTGATGACCTTGGCAAGCCAGCCCTCGGTCGCAATGGTGTTCGGCTCGCACGTGTGCCATATATCCATCGCCCGGAAGTGGGAGCGGCTGGAGTTCTCGTATCCAATTCCCTGGACGATGGCGACATTTCCTGCCCTGTATCTGTCCCTGAGGGGGCCCGCCGAGGGGTGAAAGGCCAGTTCATCGCTGATCGGCAGCGCCCGGTCCTCCGGTATGCCAACCAGAGGCCGGACGTCGTGGTAGATCCCGTTTGTGTACGGGATTACCGTGTTCATGAAGTCGTTGCCCCCCGAGAGCTGGATGATCACCAGGACCGGGTCCTTGTTTTGTCCGTTGCGGCCTTGTTTCATGGATGGACTTCTCCTGAAGGTCAGGCGAACTGGTACTCCCTTGTCGCGACGACGAGAGTCAGCATCTCCCGAATCCTCGATTCGCTCCTGGTTCGCTCAGGCTCGCTTCCAAAGGACAGTTCACCGTCCCTGTCGGCCAGGCCCACCAGCTCGGCACGGGTCTCCGGCGAAAGCCCCACGTAGCCTGACAGCTCTTCTATGGAATCAACGAACCGCCCCGGAGGTACCGGCTCCCCCGAGGCCGCGATGGTATCGATTATGTAGCGGGTTCCCGGCTTATCCGCGTCGTTGACCACGTCCACGGCGTAGTTGACGCGCTCGGTCAGCGTTCCACCGTCGATCCATTCCTTGCCGGTGTGCCAGCCTTCAACCGTGGGCGGGTCCATCAGGCGCTGGCCCATAGCCGCCATCGTGGCCTCGGTCTCCTCGATGCCGGGCTCAGGGAGGTGGAATTCCCCGGCCAGCTTTAGCACGCCTGACACGTACTCGGCGGGCGACTTTACCCGCCTGTACATGGCGGCCTTGAAAAAGTCCGAGTTCAGCAGGGTGCGCATGACCGACCGCATGTCGGCATCCGACCGCTGATACGCGGCAACCAGGGCATCTATGGCGGCCGGGTCACGCGGACTCTCAATGCTCCAGGACGGCACCTGGGGTTCGTCGGCGACGAAGAAGTTGTACAGATGGCGACAGATGAACCTTGCGGTGGCTTCCTGCCTGACGATGATCTCGATGATGTCTTCACCATTGAAGTTGCCGGAGTGTCCGAGAAAGGTCTTCTCCCCGTCGTCGTGATCGTCTGGCCGGTATGCGAATCCGCTGCCGTAGTGCCCGTAGGGATAGAGGGGCATCGGTTGCTCAAAGGTCCATCCGGTAAAGGCCCGCGCCACGTTCTTTATGTCGGTCTCCGTGTAGTTCCCTATGCCCATCGAGAACAGCTCGAGTAGCTCCCGGCCGTAGTTCTCATTGATCGAGCCCGCGTGGTTCTCGCAGTTGTCGAGCCAGTAGATCATCGCAGGATCCTTCGACAGCTCGATGAGGATCCTCCGCAGGTTCTCCAGACCGAACTCCCGGAACATCTGGATCTGGGCGATCATCGAGGGGGTGTGCTCGCTCTTGGTCCAGCCGGTGGCGAACACGTGGTGCCAGAAGAGCGCCATCTTCTCTTCCAGGGGTCGCGGCGAGTTGATCATCCGGTACATCCACCTGGCGTTCCACTCGACCGTGGCATCCGCGGCATTGAATGTGTGCGGCAGGTACCGGGAGACGATGTCCTCGTCCAGATCCGACACCCGCTCAGGGTGAATCAACTCCTCTACGACGTCCTCATAGGTTCGGCCACCGTACCTTGCCAGATCTTCGCGTGAGGCCCCGAACCCGGCCCTGCGCAGAAGGTGGGCCAGTAGGGGCCGCTGGACGTCGGACATGTTCGCGTCTCCGCTGTTCACGATTCGCGTTGGCGGTGGGGTTCGTCTGGCGAGCCTGAGCCCGTAGACCCCTGCTTTCCTCCGCCGCACTGTTTCGCGTGACCGGGGTAAAGCAGGTGAACGGACTGTAACAAGAATTGGCGCCACGGAAAAGACACTGCGATTGACCTATTGCGCGGCGAGACCGAGCGCGAAAGTTGAGTAAGACAGTGAAGATGCGGCCCGGTTTAGAATAGGGCCTGGCCCCGGGTTTGGGAGTTCAGTCGGGTTAGGTCCGGAGCAGACAGATGAACATCACCGGTATACACGATATGGGCGGGGTGCCGGGATACGGTCCCGTCGAGCCCGAGCGCGATGAGCCCGTCTTCCATGAGGAGTGGGAGGGCCGGGTGTTCGGGCTTGTGACGTCCGTGAGGGACGCCCTGTCGCGCCCAGCTCTGGAGAGTCTTGATCCGGACGACTACCTGTCCGGTTACTACCGCCGGTGGCTGATGGCGCTGGAGCGCGGGCTGATTAAGCGCGGGGTGCTGAGCGCAAGCGAGCTGTCGGCGAAGACCGACTACTTCCGGAGCAACCCGGATAAAGGTCCGACGAGGATCCTTGATCCGGAGCTGACCGAACGCGTGCGCCGGGGAATGTACCGTCAGCGCCAGGTTCGCAAGGAGCCCGCGGCACCGGCGGCGTTCGCCGTCGGAGACGCTGTCCGGACCCTGAGAATCGAGCATGGAGGGCACACCAGGCTGCCCGGATACGCGCAGGGTAAGCGCGGGTCCATAGCGCAGGTATTTGCCGCCTACGACTTTCCCGACGACCCGCCGACGGAGCAGGAGGCGCCGGTGCAGCAGCTCTACAGCGTAAGGTTTGAGGGATCCGAGCTGTGGGGTGATTCGGCCGAGCCCGGCACGGCCGTATACATCGACCTGTGGGAAGGCTACCTTGAGCCGGTCGATGCCGCGGGCGGGAAAAGGAGAGTTCGTTGAGCCAAGTCCACGACGGCGACCACCACTCAGAGTCAAACTCGTCACTTCGAACCAAGGCGCTCGAGTCACTCCTTGTCGAAAAGGGTCTCGTAACCACCGATGCCATCGACGAGATCGTGCGCATGTATGAGCAGGACATCGGCCCGCTTAACGGTGCGAAGGTCGTTGCGCGGGCGTGGGTGGATCCCGAGTACAAGACGCGCCTGCTGGAAAACGGGACCGATGCGATTGCGGAACTGGGCTTCGGCGGGGCGGAGGGGGCCGAAATCGTGGTGATCGAGAGCACGGAGGGGTTGCATAACGTCGTGGTCTGCACGTTGTGCTCATGCTACCCGTGGCCGGTCCTCGGCCTTCCCCCTACCTGGTACAAGGATGCAGCGTACCGGTCTCGCGTTGTTAGCGAGCCCCGCGCGGTCCTTAGGGAGTTCGGACTCGAGATCGATGAGTCAAAGGAGATACGGGTGTGGGACAGCACCGCGGCGATTCGCTACATGGTGCTCCCGCAGCGCCCTGAGGGCACGGAAGATCTGACGGAGAAGGAGCTGGCCGAACTTGTGACCCGCGATTCGATGATCGGCGTGGGACTCGCGGGAATCAATTCCTCGGCGGAATAGATTAGGGCCCTGATTTACAGATATGAATAGGCTCACCGACACTGCGATATCCAGCATGACGGGAGGCGAGGCGCTGCCCCGCAGAAACGGCGAGCTCGTCTTTGAGGAGCCGTGGGAGGGTCGCGTCTTCGGCCTGGCCGTCGCCATGACCCAGAGTGGCATCTATGACTGGGCGGAGTTTCGCCACCGGCTGGTCGAGGAGACCAGGGTCGACGAAGGCAGGGACGAGAGCGGGGATGAGCCGAACGCCTACTATCGGCGGTGGGTCCGTGCCCTGGAGGGTCTGGTAGTGGACCGCGGCCTGATCACTTCGACCGAAATCGAGGCGAGGGCCGCAGCCTACGCTACGGAAGAGACGGGAGGTCACTAGCGGGCCGGGGCGAGGCGGGCACTGTCTCCCTAGTCGAAGTTCATGCGGCGGTGGTCACCGAGCATGCGACGCTGCCGCCGAGTCGCCTGCGCCAGGATCTTCTCGTCGAACTGGAACTTGTTCAGATAGGGCGGGAAGTGCTGGGCGATCATGCGATCGGCGCAGGCGACCTGCAGCAGGTACCGCCTTTGCTGGCTGTGATTTGCGGTACCGCGGTGCCAGACCTCGCAGCGATGTATGGTCGCGTCGCCGGACCGCACCATCATGCTCTTTTCGCCGATTCCATTCCATTCGGTATCGCCGTCCGGTGCCCTGCCCGCCCGGTGGCTGCCCGGTATCACCTTGGTTGGTCCCAGCTCCTCGTACAGGTCATCGAGGTAGAAGTGGACCGTTGAGATGAAGATGGGCAACCGCACTCGTTCGTCCGCCATCACGTCGCTCGGCAGCGTGTATGGTTGCCAGTCGGCGTGTAGCTCCTGGTCGGGTCGGCCGGGTCCGGTGATCCACGACGTCATGGCTATGGCGTGGCAATCGGGGCCGTGCACCCTCTCCCACACCTCTATGACACCTGGCTTGTCCAGGTACTTGAGAAAGAATGGATCGCGGTTAAAGCAGTTGCTTATGTGCTTTTGGAAGAAGGCGTCCCCGTCCCTGGCGCTGTCCCTGTCATAGCCATCGTCAGATGGAGTCAGGGACTCCATGTGTCGCCTGATCTCGGCAACCTCTTCGGCGTCAAGCAGTCCCGGCAGATAGACGACGCCTTCTCGCTCGAGGGCCTCTACCCTGCTGTCGAGGTCCGGATAGGCCACCAGGTCCAAGGTCTCAGCCATGGGCGTTCCTCCAGTCCAATCTGGCGTTCGGCAGATACTACTGCAGATGGTACAGCTAGGTCTTGACCTGCGGGTGCCGGGTCGCGCCGGCGCACGTACTAGCGGCTGCGCAGGTAGAGATGGGCGATTAGTTGGTCGACCGGCACGAAACCGTCGGTGAGCAGGATCGGAGTCTCGCGGCCGTACCAGCGGTCGAAGACATCCGAAGGCATGAAGCGGCTCACGGGCTGGCCTCGTCCGGCGGCCTCGTTGGCCCGGGCCAGGTCCGCGGATGCGACCGCGTCCTCGGAGCCAATTACGACGTAGGTGACGTTGTCCCTCGGGTCGTTCTCCCAGAGATCGTCGTCGCGCAGAACGTAGACGTGCTTGAACGTGCGGGAGAGGGTGTTGACGTAGGCGCGGAGGAAACGACCCGTGTTCAGGTTGTCCACTATGTTCACGACGAACAGGCCGCCGGGCTTTAGCAGATCCTTGACCCGTTCGTTGAACTCCAGGGTCGTCAGGTGGTACGGGACCGAGAAATCGTTGAATGCGTCGCCCACGACCATGTCGTATCTTCCGGCGGGCAGGTCCGAAATCTTCATCCGGGCGTCAAGGTTGTAGGTCACGATGGACGTGTCGCGAGGGAGTCCCAGGTAGACGTGGGCCACCTCTGTGACGGCCGGGTCTATCTCTATCACCTCGATTACAGAGCCCGGGTATGACACCTCTATGAGCCGAGGCATGGTGTATCCGCCGCCTCCGATGAACAGCGTTGCAAGCCGCTCGCTGCGATCGTGCTGGAGGGCCACGAAGTCGGCGGTAACCTTCTCGTATCCGTAGACAAGGAAGGTCGGATCGTCCATGGCCACGTAGCTGTGCAGCAGCTGGTCCAGGGCGAGCGTCCGCACCCTGTGGCCGCTTATCTCACGCTCCCTCACCTTTATGCAGAAGTAGTTGCTCTCCTTCTGACAGCTGGAGTCCACCCAGCCGTGCGTAAAGCTAAGGGTGGCGGCCGCGGCGATAACGCCCACCGACAGCAGGGCCGGAATCTTAAAGCGCATCTTCCACAGATCGCCGAACAGCAGCGCCACCGCGAACAGGAAGATCGCGACCGCAAGTACGATGGGTCTCGTTCCTATCCACTGGATGAGCACGAACCCGGTCAGGAATACGCCGAGAATCGAACCTGCGGTGGAGACGGCGTAGAAGCGGCCTACGACATTGCCGGTCTTGGCAAGCTCCCGTAGGTGCAGCTTTATCACCACCGGCGTGACCATGCCGAGTATCAGGCTCACCGGCAGGAACAGCACCGCGGTCAGGAGCACGATCCTGAGGATGATTGGCAGGGTTATGAACCCCTCGGCCACGGTCTGTATCAGGGGAAGGATGATGACCGTGAAGATGCCCCCGGCCACCAGGATCAGGCCCAGCGTTCGGCGAGAGGGATAACGGTCCGCCGTGAGCCCTCCCAGGTAGTTGCCCGCACTTATCCCCGCTAGCACCACCCCGATGATGCTGGTCCAGGTGTACAGTGACACCCCTATGACGGGAGCGAGGATTCTGCCGGCGACGATTTCTAGGATCAGCGTGCAGGCGCTGGTCGCAAATACGATCAGGTAAGGTACCAGCGCATCCAGTTGTGCGAGGCGTCCTCTCATCTGTCGGCTAAAGACTATCACCGCGTCCCGTCGCGGTTACGCCCTTGCCCTCAGCAGCAGCTGACCGGGCAGGTCGCCCGGTTCCCCTGGTCGCCCGTTGGTCAGATGCCCGGTCGGCCCTGGGTGGGGTCGCAGAGACCGGGAACGGCGCTTTGTACAGGTCGATGTTCGTTGCATTGCCGCCGGATAACCAGTCTAAAAGAAAACCGCCCCGGCCTCCGTCGATAGGAGGAGCCGAGGCGGCCTGCTACCATCGGTCTCAGGTAACTACCAGCGCGGGCCTCGGTCACTCTGTTCGCGTCTCGGCCGGGCCTGGTTGACCTTTATGTTCTGTCCATGCAGCGAACTGCCGTCCAGGCCTCGGATTGCGGCTTCGGCCTGCGAGTTGTCTCTCATCTCGACGAATCCAAACCCGCGGGAAAGGCCCGTATAGCGGTCGGTGATCACCTCGGCGGAAGCTACCTCGCCATGCGCCGTGAATGTGGACTTCAGGACCTCATCGGTAACGCCCTGAGCCAGGTTTCCTACGTAAATCCTCAAACCAACACTCCTAGCAGCTAGAAATTCCCTTGGGCAAAGCGAGAGCCTCGTTGAGGCGCGTCCAGAGAGTGACGAAGGCGGCAAATACCGTAACCCGCCAGCCGGAAGGCGCCTAAAGCATACCAGATTATCGGGCCCGTGAAGCGCCGGGTTGACCGCCCTTAAGCCTCTCCATAGGCTAGAGGCCACCCAGACGACTCCAGGCGGAGGCACCAATGAAAACAAAGGCGGCGATCCACGTCAAGACAGGTGAACCCCTGGTCGTGGACGAGGTTGATGTGCCCGATCCGCGCCCGGACCAGGTCATCGTAAAGCTGGCTGCGACCGGCGTGTGCCACTCCCAGCTGCACCAGATCGCAGACCCGGAGATCCCCACGCCGGCGATACTCGGTCACGAGGCGACCGGCCTAGTCAGCCACGTCGGATCGGGGGTATCCCACGTGTCGGAGGGAGACAGGGTGATCGTGACCTGGGTGTCCAAGGATCCCCTGCTGGGATTTCCCGAGCAGCCCAGGCCGGGCGTCACCTACAGGGGCGTGCCGGTCGACGAGGTCGTAGTGCATGCATGGGCGGAGGACGTGATCGCCCTTGGCAGGTACGTGGTGCCGATGGGCAAGCAGGACCCCATGGACCTCGGTTGCATCGTTGGATGCGCCGTGCTGACAGGGGCCGGAGCCGTCAAGAACACCGCTGCGGTCCGCCCCGGGGACTCGGTGGCCGTTTTCGGGGTAGGAGGAGTGGGACTGTCCGCGGTGCAGATGGCGGCCATCCTTGAGGCCCGTCCGGTGATAGCAGTTGACCTGGACGACGGCAAGCTCGAATTCGCAAGACAGTTCGGTGCCACCCACCTGATAAATGCGACGCACAGCGACCCTGTTGCCGCGATCGTTGAACTCACGGGCGGCGGAGCCGACTTCGCCTTTGACACCATCGGTGTCAGGGCAACCACCGAGCAGATCCTGGCGTCGGTCAGGGCCGGCGGCCCCGGTGCAGACAACCTTGGAGGAGTCGCTGTTCTCGTGGGGATACCGGGACCGGAGATGACGATCGACCCGAACCTGTTCGTGCGGGGCCAGCGCCAGTATCGAGGAAGCCTTGGCGCCACCTACCCGGTGCGCGACTTCAGCCTCTTCCTGAGGCTCTACCGCGAAGGGAAGTTCCCGCTTGAAAGGCTCGTGACCAGACGCTACAGACTCGACGACATCAACGAAGCCTGCGACGCCCTGAGGGCCGGGCAGATCCTGGGCCGCGCTATAGTCGAGTTCTAGAGGGACGGCGCGGCTTGATTCCGTCCGTACCCCGGGCGGGATGCGCGCTCACTAGACCTTCCGGGCAGCCTCGGCGCCAACGTCTCCCGCAGGTCCCTTGTAAACGCCCCTGTAGGAGTCGGGTAGAAGGTCTGCGATGCGACGCATGATCTCTTCAGTGAGCAGGGTCACGGTGCTCTTGTCGGGCGGTCCCTCCACACTGGGAAGGCAGAAGGGCTCCCCGATCCTGACCCGGATCCGGCCGGTCGGGCAGAGCACGCGCCACCACGGCCCAAGGTGTGAGGTGCCCGTAACGCCCACGGGCAGCAGCGGTGAGCCGGTGGCAAGGGCCAGCCTGGCGACTCCCGGCTGTCCGGGCCCCAGTCCCCCAACACCCCGGGTACCCTCCGGGAAGAGCACCAGCGCCTCGTCTGATTCGAGCACGGAGCGGGCCCACCGGTAGGCTCTCACGTCGATCGAGCCGCGATTCAGGGGAAAGGCTCCGTACGTGGTGAGGAACCAGCGCGAGACCGGGTGTTCGAATAGCGTGTCCTTCGCGAGGAACCTTACAGGACGCGTGAGCGCCGTGGCGACCATGGACGGATCCGCATAGCTCAGGTGATTGGGGACTACGATAAGCCTGCCCTTCGCCGGTACGTTGTCCCTGCCCTCTACGTTCCACTCCCTTGCCATGAGCCTGAGAAGCAGGTTCTCCAGCCCGATGCACCCGCGATAAAGAAGTCTCATGACTACTAGAAGATCGGGGGATACGTCTCGTGCCAGCTCGTCTGGGCCTCGTAAGAGCGGCCCGCCCGAAGGACCACCTCCTCTTCAAAGGGCCTTCCCACCAACTGGAGCCCGATCGGCAGTCGCTCGGATGTCAGGCCGCAAGGCACCGAGAGCGCCGGCACTCCGGCGTGGCTGAACGGCGCGGTAAGCGTTACAGGGCCGGTAAGGCCCTCGATGACCTGGGCGGAGGAGCGGGTATAGACGTCGGACGCCCGCGGCGGGGCGCCGGACGGCATGGTCGGACAGACCAGGACGTCATAGCGCCCCAGCGCCTCAAGGATCTGATTCCGGAGCACATCGCGGAGCTGCAGCGCCTTGTAGTAGGTCACCCCGGGAATCAGGCTTCCGGCCGTAACCGCTATCCGCACCATGTGCGTCAGCTCACTCGCTCGATTCCTGATGGTTTCGCGGTTGACCTGGCCGAACTCGACATAGCACAGCGTCCAGTGAATCGGACCGGCATGCTCCACCATCGGCAGGGAAACCTCGTGGACCGATGCCCCCAGGTCCTCAAATGTGCGCGCAGCCTCCGAGACCGCCGAGATGACTTCGGGTTCCACCAGGCCCGGGTCCATCAGGTTTGATACCACGGCCATCCTCAGGCCCTTCACGCCGCCGTCCAGGCTCCCCGCATAGTCGGGGACCGGCACGTCCGCGGCCCAAGCATCCCTTGGGTCCGGCCCGGCTATCGCCTGAAGCACCAGTGCGGCGTCTTCGACGGTGCGGGTCATCGGCCCGAGCGTATCCATCGACCAGCAGGCGGCAAGCGCGCCCGCGCGGCTGACGCGGCCGAACGTTGGCCTCAGCCCGACGATGCCGCAATAGGCGGCGGGAATTCGGATCGAGCCGCCGGTGTCTCCGCCGAGGGTTGCCGCGCACAGCGAGGCGGCCGTAGCCGTTCCCGAGCCGGCGCTCGACGAGCCCGGGCTGCGGTCCGGATTCCAGGGGTTCATCGGTGTGCCGTAGGGGAACTCGATCGTCTCCGCGATCGCAAGCTCGGTCATGTTGAGCTTGCCGAGAATGATCGCTCCGGCATCCCTCAGACGCGAGGTCACCGTGGCGTCTCGCTCGGCGACTGCCTCGCGGAGAATGGTAGAGCCGCCGGTCGTCGGCCATCCACGGACGTCGATCTGTTCCTTGATGCCGACCGGCACGCCGTGCAGTGGACCGCGGCTCACGCCGGAGGCCAGCTCCTTCTCCCGCTCGGAGGCTTCCCCGAGCGCCTCCTCGCGACCGACCAGGGTCATCCCTCCGAGTCGTCCGTTGAGGCGGTCCACCCTCTCCAGGTAGGAGTTTACGGCCTCCGTCGGCGACAGCTCGCCCCGCCCGATCATCCGGCCGAGCTCCGCCGCGGTGATGCGTCCGATGGACCGCCCGTCCACTCCTAGTACCTCCCGTCGGCGGGCGGCCAGTTCATAGGCATGGGCATGGGCTCGATCACGTCCAGGTCCGGCTCATCTATGGCATCCATCGCGGCCAGAACGGCACTGACGTGGCGGGCGACCTCGGCCAACTCATGGTCGTCGAGTTCGATGCCGACGGCACTGGCCAACGCGAGAACCTGTTCCCTGGACAGGTCAGTCACGGTACTTGCTCCCGTTAGAGAACGATTGTGCGCGCTCGCCCCTCTTTCTCCGGCCGATTGGCCGCAGGCGGGCGCGGTTGGAGCGTATCACGCCCGGGCGCCGCTGTGGCGCGGCGGTGCGATTCGAGGGCTTCAGTTTCCCTCTCCCTGCGGTGTGCCGCCGGTGAGGAATCCGCCGTCGACGACGATGGTCTGGCCATTTACGTATTCCGCCATGTCCGACGCCAGGAAGACTGCCACCTCGGCGATGTCCGTCGGCAGCCCGATGCGCCGGGCGGGCACCCAGGGCTTGGTCTCCTGGGCATAAGGGGCGGAATCTCCCCTGCCCGCCTCTTCGTCCGGTGCCAGCTCCCGGCTGTCTATGTAGCCGGGAGCAACCGCGTTGCATGTGATGCCGTGCCCGGACAGCTCCCACGCCATGCCCAGGGTCAGCCGCGACACCGCGGCCTTGATCGAGCCGTACACGGCCTGACCTGGCCATGAGCGGAACGCCTGCACGCTGCTCAGGCTTACGATGCGGCCCCCGCTCCCCTGCCGGATCATGGCCCTTGCCGCCTGCTGGCTGCACATGAAGTATCCCTTCAGGCCGTTGTCTATCTGAAAGTCGAACTCGTCTTCGGTCACCTCCAGAAAGGGTTTCTCTATCGATGTGACCGCGTTGTTGACAAGAACATCGATGCCGCCGTGCTCGCCGATAAAGTCATCGAACATGGCCTTGACCTGGGAGCGTACGCCGATGTCAGCGAGATGCCACGATGCCTTCCCCCCCTCGTCCCGTATGCGGCCGAGCGTCGCGACTGCCGCCTCATCCTTCTCGATGTCGTTGATGCCGACATCGGCGCCGCGACGGGCCATTGCCACGGCTATCGCCGATCCAATGCCGCGACGAGCGCCGGTAATCAAAACTCTCTTGCCTTTTAGCATGATGGTCTGGTCTCCTCCCTGAGCCTGACGTTATTCCCCGACTTTCCGACGGGTGGGCAACTCTTCTCCGGGCGGGTCTACCGGCCTGTCTGGCGGGTTTCATGCCCGGGCCTGCGCGCGCCGGAGACGCCGGTTGAGCCTATGCTACACTCGCCTTTATCTCACTTATAACAGGCAGGCAACCGTCTATGTCATCAGGCAGGCTCAGGTACGCTCCCGTCGACGGGGCCGACCGGCTTTTCACACCATCTTTCAACCAGTACCTGCTGGCATTGGCTGACAGGCTGGGACCCCGGGTAAGCGGGCTGCGCGCTCGCCGCGAGCAGGTGCTGCGCAGTGCCCTCGATGGCCGGCAGCCGACTCTGTTGCCCGCATCGGAGGCCACCTCATCGGACTGGTGTGTGGAATCCATGCCGGATGAACTGAGGAAGCCAGGCATAGAGATCTCCGGGCCAGCCTCGATAACCCCGATGCTGATCAATGCCCTGAACCCGGGCCGAGAAGGAATCCGTGCCGAGGGGGACCTGGATGATGACGAAGACGCGGGAGGCCACCGGCTCATCGACACGGTGAGCTCCGCCTTGAACCGCCTGGGGGCCGTCGAGCGGACCCTCAGCCACACGGACGAGGCCCGAGGCAGGCACTACACGCTTCAGCCCGGAGATCTGCCGTTCTTCATGCACCGCGAGCGCGGCCTGCACCTGGATGAGCCTGATGTCACCATCGATGGCAGCCCGGTCCCGGCGGCTATTCTCGGCTCGGCGCTCACGCTCTATTACGCGGGCAGGGCCCAGGCCAAGAGGGGTCAGGGCATATATTTTTACGTGCCGAAACTGGAGTCTGCGGAGGAGGCGGCCTGGTACAGGGACCTGTTCGATGCCTCCAGAGAGCTCATAGGGCTGCCCGAGGGTTCAATCAAGGCGATAGCCCTGGTCGAGTCGCTGCCGCTGGTGTTCCAGATGGAGGAGGCCCTGCACGCGCTCGGCCCCTACGGGGCGGGACTGAACGCGGCCCGCTGGGATCTGAAGGCCAGCATCTTCGAATACGTCATGAACGATCCCGACTCGGTGTGGCCCGACAGGTTCGGGGTCGACATAAAGACGACACCCTTCATCGGGAACATCTTCAGGCGCCTGGTGGCGATCTGCCTCAAGCATGACGCGGTCGCCATTGGCGGCATGGCAACGCCGCTGCCCTCGCGGGATTCGGAGGTCAACGAGGCTGCGGGAAGGTCCATAAGGGCGGATAAGGAGTGGGAGGCCAGGCAGGGGTTCCTCCGCGGATGGGTGGCCCACATATTCCACATGAAGACCGCTGCGGACCCGTTTAAGGAGTGGTACGCGACCGGGTGGAGACCGACACCCGAGATGGCCAACCCTGACAACTACCCGGTCCGAATCGAGGTGCCCGAGGGTCCGGTTACCGTTGACGGAACCCGCAGGAACGCCCGCATGCTGATCGAGTATGTAGAGGGCTGGCTCGGGGGCCGCGGCGCCAAGGGCATCGACAGCCTGGAGGGAAGGCCCGGCGTCCACCCCGCCCTAATGGAGGATCTGGCGACGGGCCGCATGTCCACCGCACAGATCGCCCAGCGCATCATCCACTCGGCGCCGGACTCTGAGACCGGGCAAAGGCACGATTACGCGCTGGTAAAGGATCTGCTCTCCGAGCAGCTCGAGGACATCCTCAGGCTGCGAAGCGAGACGGGTGTGCTCGACGACGAGATGGACGGGCGCTACCGCGACGCCTTCAGGGTTTCGCTTCGCTGGATCAGCAGCTACACGGACCGTGATTTCCGCAGCCTCGGCACCTACACGCGGGCGGACCTGGCGCAGATAGCGGCCTCACCGGACGCGTTCTGATGCGACTGGCCGCCAATCTGTCGATGCTGTTCGGTGAGGTCGACTTCCTGGACCGGTTCGGGGCCGCGGCGACGGCCGGGTTCAGGGCGGTCGAGTACCTGTTCCCGTACCAGTACTCGCCGCAGGAACTGGCCAGCCGCCTTAAGGACAACGGGCTGAGTCAGGCACTCTTCAACCTTCCGGCGGGCGACTGGGACGCCGGAGACAGGGGCCTTGCCTGCCTGCCAGAACGCACCGACGAGTTCAGGGAGGGTGTCGGGCTTGCCGCCGAATACGCCGCCGCGCTTGGCTGCCGGACCGTTAACGCCCTCGCGGGCATCGCCCCTTCCGGCGCCGACCCCGAGCGGCTGACCGCAACGCTGGTCGATAACCTGAGCTATGCCGCGGAGGAGCTGTCAACGCACGGCATAAGACTGGTGACAGAGCCTATCAACACCATCGACATTCCGGGCTTTTTCCTCACCACCACCTCCCAGGCCAGAGGCGTCCTGGAGAAGGTCGGGTCAGGCAATCTGCTCATCCAGTACGACGCCTACCACATGCAGATAATGGAGGGCGATCTGGCGCGCACGATCGAGCAGAACTTCGCCCTAATTGGCCATGTCCAGATCGCCGACAATCCCGGCAGGCACGAGCCGGGGACCGGCGAGATCAACTACCCGTTCCTGTTTGAGCACCTCGATCGGCTCGGCTACGGGGGTTTTGTGGGGTGCGAGTACAGGCCCGCGGCAGGCACCGCAGACGGCCTCGGGTGGGCGAAGGAGCACCTGGGTTGAGCGAAGACCGCGACGCGGTCCTGGAAGCCATTCAGAGGAAGGTCCTGTGGCTGGCGGTCAACATCGTCTACCACGCCAACCACGTGCGCCCGGCAAGGGATGATCTCAAGGTTGGCGGACACCAGGCCTCCAGCGCCTCGGTGGCGACGATCATGACGTCGCTTTACTTCGACTTCATGCGCGCAGGCGACCGAATTTCGGTAAAGCCCCACGCCTCCCCCGTTTTCCATGCGATCCAGTACCTGCTCGGCAACCTGGACGGGCGCTACCTTTCCACCCTGCGGGACCTCCATGGACTGCAGGCATATCCGAGCCGCACAAAGGACCCGGATGGGGTGGATTTCTCGACCGGATCGGTGGGGCTTGGGCCGGTGGCGCCCAATTTCGCCTCCCTCGTGGACCGCTATACGCGCACCCATTCGGACCTTAAAGGCTGGAGCCATGATGACGGAAGGGTCGGTCGCTACATAAGCCTGGTCGGTGACGCCGAGCTCGACGAGGGATCCGTCTGGGAGGCCATCGCCGAGCCGGCGATGGCGCATCTGGACGACGTGGTCTGGGTGGTGGACCTGAACCGACAGAGCCTTGATCGAGTGATACCCGGCATCCGCGTAGGGGCCTGGGGAAACATGTTTGCCGCCAACGGGTGGACCGTGGTCAATGCCAAGTATGGAAACCGCCTCGAGGCGGCCTTTGCAATGCCGAAGGGTGAGCTCTTGCGCGAGGCGATCGACGAGATGTCGAATGAGCTGTACCAGCGCCTGCTGCGCGTGCCCCCGAACGAGCTACGGGAATGGCTGCCGCGCACGAGCCGTCATCCCGAAGACCTGGCGGGCTTCCTGTCGGATTGGGACGACGGTGACCTTCAGCAACTGGTGCGCAACCTGGGTGGACACGACTTCGCAAAGCTGCGAGAGGCCTTCGCTGCGGCCGACGCGGCCGATGGTCCGAGCGTCGTCTTCGCCTACACCCTGAAGGGCTGGATGCTGCCGTCGGTCGGCGATCCCCAGAACCACTCTGTGATACTCAACGACCAGCAGATGGACCAGCTGCGCGCCGAACTGTCCATCGACGAGGAGTGGCCCGGCATCGATTTTTCCACGCCCGAGGGAGCGGTGCTCGCGCGCGCCCGCGATCGTCTGAAGGAGCGGCTCGACCTGGAGCCTCCTGAACTTCCTCAGATTCCCGCCGGATTCGACCGCGGCTACAGGGGCTCCATGTCGACCCAGCAGATATTCGGGCTGGTGCTCACGGAGATATCGCGGGGAGTCGAGGGCATCACCGATCGTCTGGTCACCGTCAGCCCGGACGTGGCCAGCTCGACCAATCTGGGCGGATGGATCAACAAGGTCGGCGTCTGGACCGAGCGTGAGACCGGGCCGTTGCCACAGGACGTTCAGCGCGCTTTGCGCTGGGAGGAGACTCCTCACGGTCAGCACATAGAGCTCGGGATATCGGAGAACAACCTGTTTATGATGCTCGGCCAGCTCGGCCTTTCCCAGGAGATGCTGGGCGAGACATTGTTCCCCATAGGCACGCTTTACGACCCGTTCATTCGGCGCGGACTTGATGCGCTGTTCTACAGCGTCTATGCGGGCGGCCGCTTCATCTTCGTCGGCACCCCGTCCGGGATTACGCTGGGCCCGGAGGGAGGCGCGCACCAGTCGATCAACACCCCGGCCATCGGGATCGGTCTCCCGGAGGTCTCCTACTACGAGCCCTGCTTTGGCCTCGAGGTCGAGTGGGTGCTGATGCATGCCCTGGAGCAGATCCGCCTGAGGAAGGAGTCCACATACCTGCGGCTGACGACTCTGAAGATAGACCAGAGCCTGCTGCCCGTTCCCTCCGGGCCGGGTGCCATGGGGGATCTGCGCCGGCGTGTCATAGAGGGCGGGTACCGCCTGATCGATCGCTCGGGCCTTGACGGTTACGATCCCTCTGAGAACGTCGTTCACATCTTCGCCTGCGGAGCCATAGTGCCCGAGGCGGTCAAGGCTAGCGATGCCCTGCTCGGGGAGGGTGTTTACGCCAACGTCATCAACGTGACCGGCCCGGGACCGCTCTACCGCCGATATCAGGCCATGGTCCACCGAGTCTCCCATCAGCAGGATGACGGCGCAGATGACACGCTATGGGACGAGCTCGTCTCGCCGTCGGAGCGCTCGGCGCCCATAGTGACGGTCATCGACGGACATCCCCAGGCCCTGGCGTGGCTTGGCGGCGCCCTGAATCAGAGGGCGTTTCCGCTGGGTGTGACTGGTTTCGGCCAGTCGGGAAGCCCGACCGACCTGTACCGCGAGTACGGCCTGGATGCCGATGCCATAGCAGGAGCCTGCTATGGCGCGCTGGGCTACTAGGTCCGGCGGGCGGGAGCCGAAGATTGTAGAATGGGCCGGCTAGCACCCATCCTGGAGCCGCCTTGACTTATGTTCACAAAAGCTAGGATCATCTCCCTGGCAGCCACGATGGTGGTACTTGCAGCCCTGGCCGCGGCGTGCGGCGATGGCGGCGATACCCCAGCATCGCCGACCGCTTCCGAGCAAATGGATACATCCTCCGGACAACCGTCAATGACCATCGACGTGTCAAAGACCTACATCGCCACGTTCACGATGGACGGCGGCGACACATTCGTAATCGAGCTGTTCGCCGACAAGGCTCCGATCACGGTCAATAGCTTCGTCAGCCTGGCACAGAAGGGCTATTTCGACGGGACGACCTTCCATCGGGTCATACCCGGTTTCATGTCTCAGGCCGGTGACCCGACCGGTACCGGTACCGGGGGTCCGGGATATACCTTCGAGAACGAGTTCCATCCAGACGCCAGGCACGATTCCCCCGGCATGGTCTCCATGGCGAACGCAGGGATACGAAACGGGAAGGCCACTAACGGCAGCCAGTTCTTCATCATCCATGCGCCGCAGCCCCACCTGGATGGAGTGCTGCCCGACGGGTCTCCGAGGAGCGACTGCGCTCAGCCGGGCAAGTCCTGCCATTCGGTGTTCGGCCGGGTGACTTCCGGTCTGGACGTGGTCATCAACATGACTCCGCGAAATCCCCAGACCGCGACCTCTCCCGGAGACAAGATCGAGTCGGTGGTTATAACCGTCGAGTGATGGATTGATGATGCCCCGGGGGGATTCCCCCGGGACATCATGCGTAACAGCGAACGCCTGCCCTTACGAGGCCGCCGGCCTGCTGGCCGACAGGAAGCTGTAGGCCTTGCCGCCGGCGCCAATCCAGCTCTGGGACCCGAGCGTCGCCTCTTCGAACAGAGGATTTCCCTCGATCCTTATGCTGGTTGATGGCTGGTCGGCCCGAATCAGCACCCTGCCCCGCTCAAACACGAACGAGACCGTGTCCAGGCCTGGCAGTCCCAGTTCGCGGCCCGACACGTGGCTTTTGCGCAGTATGCGAGCCAGAGCTCCGCGCCTGAGCGCCGAGAAGTCGACGAGGCGCTGGCGATTGTCGTCATACAGATATCCGACCGGCGGGCTCGCTGAGATCCATCGGGCTCCGAGCCAGGCCAGCGCCGCAAGGGCCACGGCCGGGAAGGTCAGTGTCCACCAGGGAAAGCCCGGTGCATCTTCGGTCGGCACCACCTGGGGAACCTCGACCGGCGCGGGCTGCGGGACCACAGGTTCCGGTGGCGTCGGCACGCTCAGAACCAGGTAGTCCGCCGTGTGGACATGCGGCCTGCCTGCGTAGTCGGTGTCCAGTATCAGGGTCAATGCCGAGTGAACAGGCTCGTCTAGGGTTGCGAACACATCGAAGAGCCAGGCCTCGCCGGAGGAGGACACCTCGCGGGCGACCAGTTCCACGTTCCCGGACTCGGTGACCCCTGACAGCTCCCAGCTGATCGACGACGGTGAAACGGTGTATGGCTGTCCGTCCACGGTGACCGACGCCATGGCCACCAGGGTGCGCTCGCCGGCGACCAGGTCGTCCTCGGTGAGCCTTTCTACGTGCAGCGAGGGGAAGGGCTGGCTGCGCAGGGAATGCTGGGACTTGACGCCGAATGCAGCACCTTCCCACGCCAGCTCCAGGACGACTTCATAGTCGCCGCGCTCGATGAGGGGCGACGCTGAGCCCGAGAAGTACTTGTCTCCAGCCTCTGCGTCAGGGAAGAGACCATCGTCCCTGAGCAGGTAGGTGATGGTGCCACCGTCCGGCGCCGTCACGTGGGCGAGCATCTCGGTGGTGGCTCCGACGGCCGAACCGGGCACCGCGCGGGCGACGAGGTCCACCGGCTCGCCGAGCGGCACGGGACCCGGGGTCTCCAGCGTAAGCGCTATGCCGTTGGCCTGAGCGCCCCATACGGTCACCTCACCACCGAGTCCCCCGGCCTCCAGCTGCCACCTGCCAGCCTGCGGCTCGTCAATGTTCCACGAGACGAAGTAGGGTGAATCCAGGGCCGCGGCAACGGTCTGTGCAGCTTCCGCGCCACTCGGGTCGAGCAGTCTGATTGACCCTCCCTGATGGTCCTTGAATGCCACCAGCCTGAGGTCGAGTGCGCCAGGGGCCACGTCGACCGGGACGTACAGGACCTGACCCTGGCGCCTGCTGAATTCGCCCAGCACGTCCATCCCGTATCCGGACCGAATCGCCAGGAGGTGCACTAGGTCCCGCATCGCTTCAGGAGAAGACGCATCGAGAAGCGAGTGGCCTGTCAGCGTCGACAGCTGCTCGGCCAGATCGATCGAACCGGCTCCACCACCCGAGATGGCGATCACCTGCATTCGGAATCCCTGGTCGGCCAGCCTCAGAACCAGGGGGGTCAGGCGGCCCGGTAGCGACGCCGTGCTCTCGCCCACGTCGCCACCCAGCAAGAGGTAAATGGTGCTGCCGGGGCCCGCGCGCTGCAGGCCGAACAGGGTTCCCGCCTCGGCGACAGCCAAGAACAGGTCTCCATCTGCACCTGAACCCGATGCCAGCTCCGAACCTATGGCCGATGCCAGGCCGTCGAACTCGCTGCTCGACGGGGCGAGCGGACCGAATATCTGGGAAGGGCGCTCGGCATCGATGAAGGCGATCGGACGCTCGGGTTCGAGTCCCGCAAGCAGCGCAACGAGCGAGCCGACAATCTCGGCTCCGCCGCCGCGCTCATCGAGGCCGGTTCCGTGAGCGATCACGACAGTCATCGCCTCGCCGGTGGCCGGCTCTACGGCATGGGCGGACCTGGCAGCGAAAGATCCGATCGTGCCCAAGATGATCACAAGGCAGATTGCCAACGACGCTTTGACGGCCATTTGTATCCTCCAGCCAGCATGGACACCGAGCTGACCCGACGGATGCGCTCGAATGTTCCGGAAAAATACAATATTAATCAGAATTATGAATGCAGACACCCTGTGTGGCGCACCTTTTTAGCCGAGTTTGACTGGGACCGTACTAAGGAGGCGACGTGGTCATCTCCCCCTGTCGCAGTCGGAATCCCGAGCGCAGCGTCCGCCGGCCGTAGATTGCCGTGCGGAAATGACGCCTAGATAATCAGGAGGTGGTTTCCAAGAGTTGGGTGGCGGCCCTGGTGGTGATCTCGGTAGCCGTCTTACCGGTGGCCGCGGGATGCGACAGGACCGAGACGGTGCATGGCCTGATCGTGGACGTACAGAGCGACGGGGTGCTCGAGCTGAGGTCGATGGAACTCATCGACGACGGCGGCGCGAGGTGGAAGTTCGAGGGCTCAGGCACCTTCGGTCACTTCAGCCCTTCCCACCTGCGCCAGCACATGCTCGCCGGAGAGAGGGTGGAGGTCGCCTTCCGCCGCGAGGCCGGAAGGCTGATCATAGTCGGGCTTTACGACTACCCATGAGGCGCGCCCAGGGCGACCACCGCCGGTCTTCCGACTGTCGTCAGCTCTGTGAGGCGCGCCTTCGACGTCGATTGCGGGATGCCATGGCCAGGTAGGCGACGCCTGAGACTAGGACGGCTAGCACCACGAAGAACGCTATCGTTCCGGCAAGTCCCCCGGTTATGCTTCGGTCCACCACCTCAAGGGGCAGGCTCAATTCGGTCCGGTGGTCTCCTGCGTCCATATTGACCCTGACGGTCCACTCGCCCGCCCTCTTGATGAGGACGTTGGCCCGGTACTGGTTCGGCTGATCCGGCGTATTCAGCGCGAGCGACTGGTAGGTGGGCTCTCCGGCTTCGTCGTCTATCACGATCAGGACGGTCGCATCCGTCACCGCCGAACCCGTTGCCGCGCTCCTTGGAGTGACCACGAAGTGAACGGTCCCGGCCGCCGGCTTTGAGGGAAGGAACTGAACGGTGACGTCGTACTCCTCATCTCCCAGCCTGTAGAGACCACGCGCCAGCTCTTCAGCCCCTCCCGGCGACTGTGCCGCCGCGGTGGCAGCGGTGAAGACGGCCAGGGCGATCATGGCCACAGCGGTTAAGGTCCGGTAGAGTACCCTGTGGTGTCGCGAGGGTCTGTTCATCGCCGCCGTCTAGGAGTCGAGCACGGCACCGAGTGCGGCGCCGAGTTCATCCTCGTTCACGAATCCCTCGAACTTGGCCGCCACCCGTCCGTCTCCGTCCAGCACGAAGGTGAACGGCTCGGTCAGCAGTCCCCACTCCGCCATCTGGGGCACCAGCCGCGCCCGGGACAGGTCGGTCAGCTGGTGCGGGTCTTCATAGACCTCGATGTGGATGAAGTTGGCCCGGTCGGCGAAGCGGTCCTTTAGCGCCGTTATCACCTCCACCTGGGGGCCGCAGGTCGCGGTCCTGCAATAGGCCGGAGTGGCGAACGCCACGACCGTGGGCCTGCCGCTCTCAAGAGCCTCTGCAACCGTCAGCCGGTAGAGATCGGGGTCCGGTTCACTTGAGCTTGTGATCCTGGCCAGCTCCTCTGGGTCAGATGGATCGGCGAAGCTGGCGCTGGTCTTGTTGCGGCTGGCCGGGGGACGCGTTCCCAGGCTGGGAGCCGAACCGGCCGTAGCCACCGACAGTTGCGCCCGGCCCACGCCGGACCCGCCGCCGGGAAGGAACACCCTTGCCTCCATTCCCCAGAGGCCCGCCCGCTCGAAGTGAACGAGGGCCGAGTATATTCCCCCGGGTTCAACCGGCCACGGACGGAACACCGCTGCCACCTGGCCTCCCTGCCCACCTTCACCGCCAAGGAACACGAGCTGGACGGCCGCAGTGGGCACCCTCACTGGTCCATCCGGACCGATTAGCGCAAAAGCAAGACGATTTCCCGGACCAACGGCCAGATCGGTCACCGCTACGGCAAGCTGTAGGACCTGGACCTGCTGGGCCCTAGCGGTGGCGGTCGGCGTGGGTGCGGCCTCGGCCCGGGCCGTCGGGGTGGTCCCGGCTGCAGGCGTGGCGACAGACGGAGAACAGGCGAGCGCCATCAGGGCGGCCAGAGCAGGGAGCATCATTCGAGCCGAAATCGCGTTCATCATTTATTTCCCTGATGCGGGTGAAACCCCAGCATGTTGTGGTTTCGGTTGATTAAATCCACAGCATATGTTACGTTTGAGGCCGCCAGTGCCCAACCCTTACCGCCTTTCACTAAGGGACCCATAGGCATAGCACTGGCTCCTCCTCGTGGCCCCCGTTGCAAGAGCAACGGGGGCTTTCTTATAGCCGGCATGTACCTCCGAAGCGCTCCTACTGGGCGGTCCATCCGCCGTCGATGACCAGGGATGAACCGGTCACGAACTGGGACCCGTCCGAACTCAGCCACAGCACCGCATCCGCCACCTCCTCCGGACGGCCGATTCGCCCGACCGGGTGCGATGCCCTCCAGACCTCTACCTGATCGGGGGTCTTTTGCGCGTAGCGGTCGAACATTGGCGTGTGTATGCTCGCAGGGCAGACGGAATTGATCCGAATTCCCTGGTCGGCGTAGATCAGGGCGGCGCTCTTGGTCAGGCCGATGACCGCATGCTTGCTTGCCGTGTAGGCGGCTGAAGCGCTGGCCACCAGCCCGGCAATCGAGGACATGTTGACGATCACCCCGCGCGCCGACCCATCCTGACCTTGGGAGACCATCTGCGCGAGTTCGTACTTCATGCACAGCCACACGCCCTTTACGTTTACATCTATCGTGCGTTGCCATTCGGCTATCCCGTACTCGTGCAGTAGATGCGGGCCGTCGCCGGATACGCCCGCGTTGTTAAAGCCTATGTCGAGCCTGCCGTACGCGGCTACCGTGGCGGCGACCATGGCCTCGGCCTGTGGCGCGTCCGAGACGTCGCCGCGGAAGAACATGGCCTCACCACCTTCGTCGCATATTCTGCCCGCCACCCGTTCCCCGCGTCGTTGGTCCATGCCCGCCACCACGACATTGGCCCCTTGCCGGGCGAAGGCGATCGCGGTGGCCTCGCCGATGCCGGCGGTGGCCCCCGTGACCAGCGCCACCCTGCCGCTGAACTTTCCTTTCGAGTGGCCGGAATTCACTGTGTCATCCGCCTCACTGCGCCGTCCATCCGCCATCGACCGAGATCGCGGCTCCCACCACAAAGGACGAGTGTTCCGACATCAGCCATGCGACCACGTCGGCCACCTCGTCCGGCTCGGCGAACCTGCCTATCGGATGAGCCCTCATCCACCGGGTCACTAGCTCCGGGTCCTCATGTTCGAACCGCTCTATCATCGAGGTCTTGGTCACGGCGGGGCAAATGGCATTTATGCGCACCCCAAGGGGCGCATATGCGATACCGGCCTGCCGCGTGAGCCCGATGATGCCATGCTTGCTGGCGTTGTAGGCCGGCGATGCTCCACCCACCAGACCGGCGATCGAGGACATGTTGACGATCGCTCCCCTCGAATTCATGCCGGGCCCATCCGGGGCCTGCCCCAGCATCTGCCCCAGCTGGTACTTCATGCACAGGAATGTGCCGGTGAGATTGAGCCCGATGGTCGCGTCCCAAAGGTCCTCCGGGTAGGTATGGGTAACCGGCCCCATCCCCTCGTGGCCGGCGTTGTTGCAGGCAAGGTCGAGGCGGCCGTAGCGTTTGACGGCCACGTCGACAAGGTAAGAGGCCTGCGCCGGGTCCGTGACATCGGCCGCAACGAAGATCGCCTCCCCACCCGAGTCGTTGATCTCTGCGGCGACCGCGTCGCCGAGATCGCCGTTGGTGCCGTTCACCACCACCCGGCAGCCGTGATTGGCCAGCTTCAGTGCTACGGACTTACCGATTCCCCTGGTTGAACCGGTGACTACGGCCACCTTGCCGGCCAGCTCCGGGTATACGCCGTCTCTCATCTGTGCTCGCTCAAGGCCTTACCTGCTGCGGACTGCGATGGTGCAAACCCTTCCCCGGGGCCGCGAAGGGAACATGGCGGCACCGACCCGGAAAGGTGACGAGCCGACGACTTGTTCTCCCCGGCACGCCCAAGCCCCTTCCCGCATCCTTCAATGCCGGGAACCAAAAAGGTGAATACGATCAGGCATCCGCTTCCATTCTACTTTGCACTGCCCTGGCGGGATTCGGCCGCGGGGTGGACCGTGCCGCTCCCGACGTCTTCGGACCGGTTCCCAGTGGCCTTCCGGAGCAGCCGGGAGGCACCGTCGACCGCAGGGTCGACCGGAGCGGATGCAAGAGGGGGCCGGCGCCCCGCCGGGGGCGCCGACTAGCTGCGGGCAAGCTAACTCTACCCTCTGATCAGGCAGAACTCGTTGCCGTCCGGGTCGGCGACTACGGCCAGATCATCGCCCGGCTCAACGAAGTCCGTCAGCGCCCTTCCCCCCAGGGCCTCTACCCTGTCCAGCGCCGCCGGACCGTCGGGCACCGACAGGTCCATATGCAGGCGGGTCTTGGCCGTCTTCTTCTCCGGGACACGCTGCAGATACACCGTCAGTCCGCCGGCCAGCGGTTCGAAGATCAGGTACTGCTCCCACGTCGATGCCCTCTTGACTCCCAGCAGCGCCGAATAGAAGGTCTCAGACCGCTCAAGGTCCTCAACGTCTATACCGACGTGAGCCAGTGTTCCAACCGGTCCGGTCTCTTGTCTCATGCCGTCCTCCTCTCGACGCACTCCAGGGGGCGTATGCGGTCCGCCTTACCCGGCGGCATTGCCACGGCCCGGGTCACTGCGGACTAGAGTCTTAAGCACTTCGAGCACCGCCGAAACGCTCGCCCCGGCATCCTGCCCCGACGTATCTACGGCCACAGCAGCCTCCCAGGGATCGTATCTGCGGTCACACACCTGCTGCCAGGTGGGTAACGCCTGACTGACATCGCCGGCCAGCCTTGACTCCACCCCTCGGCGGTGCTCGACTTGGTCTGAATAGACGATCTCTATCTCTATGTAGGGCCTATCTGCCCGCCCGCCGACCCTGCGCCACTCGGCGCGGGTTGCCTCGATGGGGTTCACCGAATCCGCTGTTACGATGCGGCCCAGCCTGAGGTTATCCTCAGCCACCGCGTAGGCGACTACATACCCCTCTGGTCCCGTGACTGCTACATTGCAGCTGCGCAGCGCCTGCTCTATGGAATCGATCCTCAGGTGGAACGCCTCGATTTCCTGTGCCAGCCCGGTGGCAATTGCCGTTTTCCCGACGCCTGGAAGACCTCCGAATATCAGTAGCATCGAATCGCCAGTTCAGGGTCCCCTTGGCCAATGAAGGGAGCCTTGTGAACGTTGGTGGAAAAAGAACTCATCTCTTCGAAGTGAGTTAGATCCGGCTCTCCCCAGACATTTCATCCCGCTCCGGAGGGCACTGGTACATCCTCGGGGTTGCCGGGTCCGTGAGAGGATCATCGGCAGTTCATGGGTCTGCGCACCTTAACCTGCGTGTAGGTGCCGTAGGTGTTCGAGTTACCGCTGGTCCCGGGCGCGGGCAGCTGGGCCCGGTAGGGATCGAACCTACGACCAATCGGTTATGAGCCGACCGCTCTGACCTCTGAGCTACGGGCCCGTCGCTCCACCCTAGCACCCACCCCGGAAGCCCGGCAATCCTGACATGGCGACCGTTCGGGTTCTCCTCATTGCCGCATTTGCCCCGGCGAAAGAGTCTTCCGGGGTTCCCGCACGGCGTTTGACTGGCCGGTCCCTCTGGCCTAAGGTCCCCTCTGGGCCACTGACGGTGGCCACGTGCGACGGGGTCTATCTTTGGCTGTCTCTGCGAAAATTCAGCGGGCTATGGAGCAGGGCTCGTGGATCCGTCGGATGTTCGAGGAGGGGACCGCTCTCAAGGAGCGCCTAGGGCCCGAGAACGTCTTCGATCTCTCCCTGGGCAATCCTGTGGAGGAGCCGCCCGCGGAGTTCCTTACAGAGCTGCGGCGCCTGGCCGCCAGCCCGGAGCCCGGCATGCACAGGTACATGTCCAACGCCGGATACCCTCAGACGCGGTCGGCGGTCGCGTCGGCTCTTTCGGCCGAGACGGGCCTGCCGTTTACCGGAGACGAGGTCGTGATGACCTGCGGGGCCGGCGGTGCCCTCAACGTGGTGATGAAGGCACTGCTCGATCCGGGAGACGAGGTGGTCATCTTTTCTCCCTACTTCGTCGAGTACTTTTTCTACGCTGACAATCACGGCGGACTCTGCCGCGTGGTGGACCCGGACGACCGGTTCCTTCCCGACATGGACTCCCTTAAGGCGGCGCTGGGGGAGCGCACGAGAGTGGTGCTCATCAACTCCCCCAACAATCCCACCGGCGCCGTGTATCCGAGGGCCGTGCTCGACCGCATGGCGGAAGCGATACGTGAGACGGAACGGCGCCACGGCACGGAGATATTCCTGGTCAGCGACGAGCCGTACCGCCGCATCCTGTACGACGGCCTTGAGTACCCGCACGTCTTTTCCTCTTACGAGCGCACCATCGTGGCGACGTCGCACTCAAAGGATCTCGGCCTGCCCGGAGAGCGCATCGGGTACATAGCGGTGCACCCCGGCTACGCGGGTCGCGCCGGGCTGGTCGACGGGCTCGTTTTCTGTAATCGAACACTGGGCTTCGTCAACGCCCCCGCCCTCATGCAGCGCCTTGTGGCCGGCCTCCAGACGGCGACCGTGGACATCGCCCGATACCAGGCCAAGCGCGACTTCATCTGGGGAGAGCTGACCGGCCTGGGGTACGAGGCCGTGAAGCCTCAGGGCGCTTTCTACCTGTTCCCCCGCTCCCCCATCGCCGATGAAGTGCGGTTCACCGATGAACTGAGAAAACAGGGCGTCCTGGTCGTGCCCGGCAGGGGCTTCGGATTCCCGGGGCACTTCAGGATCTCGTACTGCGTCGACGACGAGACGCTGAGGGGTTCTATCCCCGGCTTCAGGGCGGCGCGGGCTGCCGTCTAGGGATCCTTCAGCCCTGCGCCGGTCACCGGCACGAGGACCCTTTCGCCACCGCCGATTTCGCCGCTCTGGACAAGTCGCTCAATGCCCGCAAACGCGGCCGCGGACGTGGGCTCTGCGTATATGCCCTCGCGCCTGGCCAGCAGCGCCCTCCAGCGCAGTATCTCCTCGTCCCCCACAGCCACTGCGGCACCGTCGGAATCGGCGAGCGCCTCAAGGATCTGCTCCATCCTGGGAGGGGCCGCCGAGGCTATTCCTCCAGCGATGGTCGTTGCGGCCGGCTCCGGCGTCCACTCCCGGCCCGACCGGGCGGCTACGATCGGCATTACGGCGCTCGACTGGACCGCATGCAGCCTGGGCAGGAACCCGGCCACCGTCGCATCGCGCATCTCTGAGAGTGCGAGATGAAACGCGATGAAAAGGGACCCGTTGCCCACGGGAACTACGACGTGCTCTGGGAGCCGGCCTCCGAGCTGGCCGATCATCTCGTAGGCGCAGGACTTGGTGCCCTCAATGAAGAACGGACTCAGGTTGTGGGATGCATATGCAAGGCCCGTCTCCGCCACGAATCTGGCGGCGGCCTCGGCCGCGCGCTCCCTGGGACCTGGAATCCGGTGGACCTGCGCCCCGAACACCTCGATCTGAGAGACCTTGCCGCCTGGAGCAGAGTCCGGAACAAATATGTGTGCCCGCATCGCGGCCCTTGCGGCGTATGCGGCCACCGAGGCCCCGGCGTTGCCGGAAGAGTCCTCAATGATGCCCCCGACTCCCCGCTCAGCAAGTGCGCTCACCATCACCGCGGTGCCCCGATCCTTGAACGAGCCGGTCGGATTGGAGGATTCCAGCTTCGCCACAAGCGAACCGACACCGAGATCGGAGGAGAGGCGGCGTAGTTCGACAACAGGCGTTTCACCCTCGCCGAGCGAGATCATCGATTCGGGTTGCTCGACTGGCAGAGGAGAGCCCGACCTGGACAGATGGGCGGGACCGTCCGTTCCATAGTCGACGGTCAGTGGCCCTCCGCAGCCGGTGCAGCGCAGCGCGTCGGGTCCGGGCTCAAACCCGGCTTCACATGGGGTGCACATGAAGACGAACCCAGCCATGATCAGTTCAGGGTAACAGCCAGGCAGCCTCGATAGGCAAATTGACACTGCGCCGGTCCGTCCTTACCATCGCGGCCTGGACAGGTGGACCAGCAAGAGGCCAAGACGATCCCGCTAACACCCCGACCCGAAGACCCAGAGTCCGTCGTCTTCAGAGGCGATGGAGAACCCAGGACCGCGTCCGACCAGATAAGGCGTCTGAACGAGATAGCGGCAGGCCCAGGGTTCGAAGAGGACGATTTCTCCGTGGGGGGCTCGGTGGCCCGACTGGAAGAGGCGATCGCCGACCGCCTGGGCAAAGAGCGCGCGATCTTCATGCCCACCGGTACGCTCGCCAACCACCTCGCGCTCCGCCGCCACTGCGGCACCGGGGGCCGGGCGGCGGTCCAGGAGCAGAGCCATCTGTTCAATGACACCGGCGACTCGATGCAGCGTCTCAGCGGCATCAACCTGGTGCCCTTGGCCCCTGGCCGCACGGGCTTCACCGCTTCCGATCTGGAGGAGGCCTTCCGCACCTCGGTGACCGGCCGGGTGCTGAATCCGATCTCGGCGGTCATGGTCGAGACCCCGGTGCGCCGAAGGTCGGGGAAGGTGGTCCCATGGGAAGATCTGGTTTCGATCACCGACCTGTGCCGGTCCATCGGCATACCGTCCCACCTCGACGGGGCGCGCATATTCATGATGGCGGCGGCAACGGGTCGCGACGTCTCTGACTATGCAGGGCTTTTTGACACCGTGTACGTCTCGCTCTACAAGTATCTTGGAGCCCCGTTCGGCGGGATCCTGGCAGGTGGCGGGGAGTTCATCGAGGGCATGCACCACGACCGGCGGATGTTCGGGGGCGGCCTGGCCCAGGCCGGGCTCGTGGCCGCACTTGCACTCAGGGGCCTTGCCGGTTTCGAAGAGGTGTTCGCCGCCGCGATGAGCAGGGCCAGCGATCTGTTCTTCGACATCGGCCGCCTCCCGGGCCTGTCGATAACCCCATTTGAGCACGGCTCCAATATATTTCCCCTCCACATCGAGGGGCCTACTAGTCCTGTCCGCCTGGCCGAATCGCTGGCCCGGCGAGGCGTGTTCATCTACCCGGATGATGGCTCGGACACCGTCGACCTCCACGTGAATTCGACGGTGCTCCGGCGCCCGAGAGCGGCGCTGGCGGGGGCCTTCGCCGACGCGCTCTCCGAGCAGAGAGAGGAAGGGCGGGCGTAGCGCCGATCCGGCGGGCGTAGATTGGGAGTGGACCGCACCGTCGACGTATTGGTGGTTGGCGCCGGAGCCACGGGCGCGGCCCTCTCGTGGCGACTTGCCACCCGGGGATTTCGGGTCACCTGCCTTGAGCAGGGGGAATGGATGGACCCGTCCGCCTATCCTGCAAGCTACGAGGGTTGGCCGCTGCACTTCGGGACCGACTATCACCTTGATCCCAACGTGCGGGGATTGGCGGCCGACTACCCGGTAAACGCCGAGGCCTCGCCCGTGTCCATCTCGATGTACAACGCGGTCGGGGGCAGCACCATCCACTGGAGCGCGCACTTTCCCAGGCTGCATCCCTCGGACTTCAGGGTCAGGGAGATGGATGGGGTTGCCGACGACTGGCCGATCAGCTACACGGACCTTGAGCCGTACTACGACCTGAACGATCGGATGAACGGAGTCGCCGGACTCGATGGCGACCCGGCATATCCCCGCAGGTCCCCCAGGCAGACGCCACCGGTACCGCTCGGCACCCTCGGGGACACGGTCGCGAGGGGTTTCAACCGACTTGGCTGGCACTGGTGGCCGGCCGACAGCGCCATCCTCACCAGGCCCTACGACGGTAGAGATGCCTGCAACAACTGCGGGCCATGCAATCTGGGCTGCTCCAACCGCTCGCGCTCGAGCGCCGATGTCACCTACTGGCCCCGAGCCATTGCCGCGGGGGCAAGGATTCTGACCGGAGCCCGCGCCAGCCGCGTCCTTGAGACCGGTGGACGGGCGATCGGGGTGGAGTATCACGACCGATCCGGTGCTGAAAGGGCGATCGAGGCCGCCGTGGTCGTGCTTGCCTGTAACGGCATAGGAACGCCGCGACTTCTCCTTAACTCGGCATCCGGAGCGCACCCGGACGGAATGGCAAACGGCAGCGGGCAGCTGGGACGCAACCTCATGTTCCATCCGTATGCCACCGTAACAGGAGTGTTCGACCGGGTCCTGGACGGGCATACCGGCCCGGTCGGATGCTCGCTCGTCAGCCAGGAGTTCTACGAGACGGACAGGACCCGCGGCTTTCTCCGCGGATACATCCTGCAGGTGGGTCGAGGAGGGGCACCCCTGCACACCGCGCTGGGCGGCGCAGGTGACCACATGGTCCCCTGGGGCGGGCGACACCACGCCGTCTTTGCCGCAAGGCACCTTCGGACCGCGACGATCGCTGTTATCGGGGAGGACCTCCCGGAGCGGCACAACCGCGTGGACATCGACCCGCAGCTCACGGACGGCAGCGGCATCCCGGCGCCGAGGGTCCACTACAGCCTCAGCGAGAACAGTCGAAGGATGATGGAGCACGGAGTCGAAAGGGCGGCGCAGGTACTGCGGGCGTCCGGTGCATACGAGACGATCGTCACCAATCCCTTCCCGTATTCGGGCTGGCACCTGATGGGGACGGCTCGCATGGGGCCCGATCCGCACAGTTCGGTGGTCGATCCCTGGGGCCGTGCCCACGAGGTCGATAACCTGTACCTGGTAGACGGATCGATATTCGTGACTGCGGGCGGTGTGAATCCCACCTCGACGATGCAGGCACTGGCCCTTCGAATTGCAGACGGCATTGCCGGCCGGTCGGCGGACGTCAAAAGACGTCGCTCAAAATGCTATCTTTAGATCGATAGGACGA
Organism: uncultured Dehalococcoidia bacterium; assembly: GCA_964477845.1. GTDB lineage: Bacteria > Chloroflexota > Dehalococcoidia > Lucifugimonadales > UBA2962 > CAUZIR01. The sequence goes on from CAYZES010000005.1 coordinate 67,058, forward strand.
AGGATCGAGCCCCTCCTTTACCGTGAACTTCCTTACCCATACCGACAGCAAAGCCGACTCCGGAGGCCTTCGGGGCCATCTGTCGATCCATCGCGACTGGATACTCCTTGCGACGCTGGCGGTGGTGTTAGGGCTGGATCAACTCACCAAGTTCCTGGTCAGGGACAACATGACGATCGGCCAGTCGATACCGGCGGAGGGATTTTTCCGGCTCACCTACCACACCAACTCAGGCACGATCTTCGGGCTGTTCCCCAACGCCACGCTGGTTCTGACCGTCATATCGGTCCTGGCCATAGCATTCCTCATCTACTTCTACCGCAGCCAGCGCGCGCTCGGCCCCATGACGCGACTTGCGATCGGGTTGCTGCTGGGAGGCGCCTTCGGCAATCTGATCGACAGGCTGGCCATGGGACGGGTAACCGACTTTGTAGATGTGGGCAGGTGGCCGATCTTCAACGTCGCCGATGCGTCGATAACGGTGGGCATCTTCCTGCTCATCCTGTTCATGACCTTCACCCCCGCCAGGGACAGGAAGGCGGGCCCCGAACGCGACCCTGATGGCTCGCTGGCAAGCGGGTCCGGCGACCGGGCCGATTGACGGAGCCGGTCGACTTTCGCGTACCAGAGACCGAACACGACTCGCGACTCGACATGTTCGTGTCGGTCGCGGTGCGAGACGTGTCCAGGTCCCGTGCCCGCTTGCTGATCGAGAGCGGCCTCGTGCTGGTCGATGGTGCTGCGGCCGCCAAGCCATCGCTGAGGCTCAAACCGGGTCAGCTGGTGACGGTGCTCACCGGCCATGTGGAGCCGCCTGACCTGGTCGCATGGGATGTGCCCCTGACCCTCGTCTACGAGGACGACGAGCTAGTGGTGATAGACAAGCCGGCTGGTATGCCGGTTCACCCTGGCCCGGGCCACCAGGGTGACACTCTGGCAAATGCACTTGTCGCCCGGTGGCCCGACGTGTCGGGAGTGGGCCAGCCGTCCAGGCCCGGAATAGTGCATCGGCTCGATGCCGACACATCGGGTCTGATCATCGTTGCCAGGACGGCCCGGGCACACGCGGACCTGTCCGGCCAATTCGCCGGGCGCACGGTCCGAAAGGGATACACGGCCCTTGTCTGTGGCTCGCCGCGCCTTAACGAGGCCGTCATAGAGGCGCCGATCGGCCGCAGCCCGGGCCACCGCCAGAAGATGGCGGTCATAAGCTCCGGCCGCGCTGCCTCAACCCACTACACGGTTACCCGCCGGTTCGACGCCAGTACGCTCGTTAAGGCCAGGCCGACGACCGGCCGGACCCACCAGATCCGGGTCCATTTCGACTCGATAGGCCACCCGGTGATCGGTGACGCGCTGTACGGAAAGGCCGACCCGCAGTTGGGCAGGCATTTCCTGCACGCCTCGGAGATAGGCTTCCGGCACCCCGTCGGCGGCGGGAAGATCGAGCTCACCTCTCCCCTGCCCGCGGACCTGATTTCCTACCTGTCCGAGGTGCTAAACTCTCGGGCTGAGATGACAGGCGCCGAATGACCGCCCAGGTTAGGGTCCGTTTCGCGCCGAGCCCCACCGGCGAGCCGCACGTAGGCAACATCCGCACCGCGGTGTTCGCCTGGCTGTTCGCAAGGGGTCGGGGCGGTTCATTTCTGGTGCGCATAGAGGACACGGACCGCGCGCGCCTTACCGAGGGAGCGGTCGAATCGGTCCTCGAGTCGCTCCGCTGGCTGGGCCTGGACTGGGACGAGGGTCCGGACATCGGCGGCAGCTTCGGACCCTACTTTCAGTCCGAGCGCAAGGAGCGCGGCGACTACAAGATCGCGGCCAACAGGCTGCTGTCGTCAGGGCACGGGTACTACTGCTTTTGCCCGCCCGAAAGGCTGCAGAAGGTCCGGGAGGAGCAGCGGGCGGCCGGAAGGCCACCCGCATACGACCGGCGCTGCAGGGGACTTGACCCGGACGAGCTGGAAAGGGCCCTGGACAACGGTCAGCCACCCGTCGTGAGATTCGCCGCGCCTCTGAGCGGCCAGACGGTCGTCTCGGATCTCGTAAGGGGCGAGGTCAGCTTCGACAACAGCGTGATGGACGATTTCGTCATGCTGAAATCGGACGGGTTTCCCACCTACCACCTCGCCAATGTCGTCGACGATCATGCCATGAGGATCAGCCACGTCATGAGGGCCGACGAGTGGCTTCCCTCGTTTCCCAGGCACTGGCTGCTGTACGAGGCGCTGGGCTTCACCAGGCCGCTGTTCGCCCACGTTCCGGTGATACTGGCGCCTGACAGGTCCAAGCTGAGCAAGCGCCACGGCGCAACCTCGGTCGCCGAGTTTCGAAAGGGTGGCTACCTTCCCGACGCGATGGTCAACTTCCTGTGCCTGCTGGGCTGGTCCCTGGATGACAGGACCGAGATCCTAAAGCGCGGCGAGCTGACGAGGCACTTTTCGATCGAGAGGGTGTCGCGGTCACCGGCGATCTTCAACGTCGAGAAGCTGGACTGGATGAACGGGCTATATATCCGCGAAGCCAGTCCCACCGACCTGGCGGATGAGCTGGTCGGGTACTGGTCACAAACGGCCCCTCACGGATTCGACCGCGAGCCCGACCGAGAAACCCTGCTGGGCGTGGTGCCGCTCATTCAGGAGCGCATCAAGAGGCTCTCCGATGCCGCCCCGCTGATACGTTTCCTCTTCGCTCGCGAGCTGAGCTATGAGGGGGCCGACCTCGTCCAGAGGAAGATGGATGCCGAGGGAACCCTCCACGCCGTCAGGCGCGCACTGTCCGTACTGGCCGAGACCGAGCCCTTCGAGGTGGAGGAGATCGAGCCACGGCTCCGGACCCTGGCCGGTGACCTGGGTCTCAAGTTGGGGCAGCTGCTGGGCTCGCTCAGGATCGCTACCACCGGCCAGCGCGTCTCGCCGCCGCTGTTCGAATCGATGGAACTGCTGGGCAGGGATCGCACCCTGCACTCGATCGAGGAGGCCATCTCCAAGCTCGAGCGGATGGGAGCTAAGACGCCGTGAAGCTGGGAATCGTCGTCTTCCCCGGCACCTGGAGCGAGCGGGACTGCTACAGGGTGCTGGACGATGTTCTAAAGGTCCCGGTCGATTACGTGTGGCACCGCGATACGGACCTTTCCTCCTATGACTGCGTGGTCCTTCCGGGTGGGTTCTCTTATGGAGACTACCTGCGGGCGGGTGCGATCGCCCGGCTTTCTCCGGTGATGGGATCGGTTGCCCGCTTCGCCGACGCGGGAGGTCTGGTGCTGGGTATCTGCAACGGCTTTCAGGTGCTGTGCGAGGCGGGCATGCTTCCCGGCGTGCTCATGCGGAATGACCACCTGCAGTTCCGCTGCCAGTGGGTCGATCTCCGGGTGGAGACCGCGGCCAGTCCGTTCACCCGCTCGCTGTCGCCCGGTTCCGTTTTACGCATGCCCATCTCCCACGGAGAGGGCAACTATTTCGCCGACGCACAGACGCTGGACCGGCTGGAGGCCGAGGGCCGGGTGGCCTTTCGCTACTGCGAGCCGGACGGCTCGGTCACCGATCCCGCCAACCCCAACGGTTCTGCCCGCGGCATAGCCGGTGTCCTGAACGAGGAAGGCAACGTTCTCGGCATGATGCCCCATCCCGAAAAGGCCTGCGAGGAGATTCTCGGCGCCACGGGCGGACTGTCCATCTTCAGGTCGCTTGTCGACTCGCTCGTCCCTCGCAGCGCCTGATGGATCATGCCGCCGGCGTTGGTCTGGCACTCGTGTCGGCGCTGGGTTTCGGCGCCGTCGCTGTGTTCGCGCGCCTTGGGATGAGACATGTGCGGCCGACCACCGCAACCGTCGCATCCCTGGTCATCAGCGCCCTGATCACCCTGGTCGTCGCCCTGTCCGTGGACGCGGGCGAGATCGCTTCACTGAGCGCGGTGGCTTTCGGTCTCATCGCGCTCAACGCCGCCTTCTCATACCTTGTGGGCCGGCTGTTCAACTTTACGGGTGTTCGGCTGGTCGGTGCCTCCAGGGCCTCTATCATCATCGGCACCTCTCCCCTCTTTTCGGCCGGGCTCGCGGTCTGGCTGCTGGGAGAGCGGCTCAGCCCGCCGATAGTTGCGGGGACAGTGCTGATAATCATCGGCGTGGGCGTCATCCTCAGCGGCAGGCGCGAGGTGGGCGACGATGGCGGGCTGCCGCGCCCCAAGAGTGTCAAGCCTGATGGCAGCGGCGTCTGATGGGCGTGCCGACACTCCATACCGGCGCCGGACGTACCGCCGCCGGATACGGGGCGGCTCTCTTGTCGGCTATCGGTTACGCCGCGGGGGCGGTTGTCGGCGCCCATGTCATCGCCAACTACGCATCGCCGATCACGACCAGCTCCTTTTCGCTGGTCTTCGGTGCGGTGATCGTGGGTGTTCCCTTCGTCGGCCACGTTCGGCGCGACGCGTCGGGGACGCCCCTCCGAGCCTGGGTCATGGTCGGGCTGGCTGGCGCAGCAGCCTCAATTGGCGTTACCTTCTTCTTTCTGGCGATAGGTACTGCCCCGCTGGTCGTGGCCACCCCCGTCACGGGCGCCTATCCGCTGGTCGCGATAGTCCTGTCGTACGTGTTCATCAACCGCATGGAGAGGGTGAACTGGAGGACCTGGCTAGGAGGCCTGCTGGTGGTCTGCGGTGTTGTTTCGGTAGCGCTGGGATGAATGTCCTTGGATAAGAACAAGCTCGAGGCGCTGGCCATCTCAGAGGCCGAGTACGGTGCCATAATGGACCGGCTCGGCCGCGAGCCGAACGACCTTGAACTGGGTCTGTTCGGCTCGCTCTGGAGTGAGCACTGCGGGTACAAGCACTCGAGGCCGCTCCTGAGGACGCTTCCGAGCGAGAGCGAGCGGCTGCTGGTCGCCCCCGGGGTCGAGAACGCCGGCGCGATCGATCTCGGGAACGGAATAGCGGTGGTGATGAAGATCGAGTCGCACAACCACCCGTCCGCGATCGAGCCCTACGAAGGAGCCGCGACGGGGGTTGGCGGAATCGTCAGGGACATACTCGCGATGGGCGCACGACCCATCGCACTGCTCAACTCGTTGCGCTTCGGCCCGCTCGAGGATTCCGAGAGCCGCAGGCTGTTCGAAGGCGTGGTGGCGGGGATCTCTGGATACGGTAACTGCATCGGCGTTCCGGATGTCGGGGGCGAGGTCTTCTTCTCGGAGGCCTATCGGTCCAATCCCCTGGTCAACGCCATGTGCGTGGGGGTTCTGGATCCCGCCAAGATGGCTCGCGCGGTGGCGGGGGACCCGGGCAACGTGCTGCTCCTGGTCGGAGCTGATACCGGACGCGATGGGATCCACGGCGCGTCCGGGCTGGCTTCGCAGACGTTCGAGGAGGCTCGGGAGGAGCTACGCCCGACTGTGCAGGTCGGCAACCCGTTTCTGGAAAAGGTGCTGATCGAGGCATGCCTTGAGCTCGTGGAATCGGGGGAGTTCGTCGGGCTGCAGGACCTGGGCGCCGCCGGCCTGACCAGCGCCACGGTGGAGTCTGCGGGCAAGAGCGGCCGAGGCCTGGCCCTCGACGTTTCCGTCGTGCCCCGCAGGGACTCGGGCATGACCCCCTACGAGGTCATGCTCTCGGAGTCGCAGGAGCGAATGCTCGTGGTGGCAAGACCCGACCAGGTCGAGGCCGTTCGCGGCATATTCGGACGCTGGGACCTCGATGTCACGTCCATCGGCAGCGTCACCGGCGATGCGATGATCAGGGTTTCCGATGGCGGCGTCGAGGCGGCCAACGTCCCGGTCGCCCCCCTCATCGATCCTCCCTCGTACCGGCTCACCGGCGTAAAGCCAGACTGGCTCGACCGACTCCAGTCGCGGGACCTGGGGCAGGTTCCCGTTCCCGGCGAGGATCCCGGGTCTGTGCTCCTTCGGATGCTGGCCTCGCCGAACGTCGCCAGCAGGCGACGGGTCTACCGCCAGTACGACCACCACGTTCAGATAAACACGGTCGTCGAGCCGGGAATGGGGGATGCGGCTGTGCTCCGCCTCGAGGGGACAGGACGCGGCCTTGCGGTGGCGACGGACGGCAATGGACGTCTGGGCTTTCTGAACCCGTATGCAGGCGGCGCAATAGCGGTCGCAGAGGCATGCCGCAACGTGTCCTGCGTGGGCGGCGATCCCATCGCCCTGACGGACTGCCTGAACTTCGGGAACCCGGAGCGCCCCGACGTCTACTACCAGCTCGAGGAGTCGGTACGGGGTCTTGCGGACGCGGCACGGGCGCTCGGGGTGCCGGTGGTCAGCGGAAACGTGAGCCTGTACAACGAATCTGCGGGAAGGGCCATCTACCCGACGACGGTCATTGGCGCCCTGGGTGTCCTGGACGATGTCAGGATGCGGGCCGGAATGGGTTTCGTCGAACAGGGTGACGCGGTGATCCTGCTGGGAGCCGAGGCCCTGAGCGGTGAGCCCTCGCAACTCGCCGGTAGCGAGTACCTGGAGAGGATACACGGACAGGTCGCGGGCAACCCGCGCATAGACCTTGCGCTGGAGGCGGCGGTGCAGCGAACCTGCAGACGCTTGGTCAGGGAGGGGATCGCCCGATCCGCCCACGATGTTTCGGAGGGCGGGCTCGGGGTGGCGCTGGCCGAGTGCTGCATCATCGGCGAGATCGGGCTGGAGCTCTCGGCGGACCTGCCGGGTCGATGGGATGCCGCCCTGTTCGGCGAGCCGCAGTCGCTGATCGTAGTCTCAACCGGGGCGGACCGGCTGGACTGCGCATCCGCGGTTGCTGCCGAAGAGGGTGTGCCCTTTGCCCGCCTTGGTACGGTGGGCGGCAAGGTGATTCGTCTCGGGGCGTCCAGACCCCTGCAGGTCGCAGAGCTCGCGTCGGCGTGGCACGGCGGGATCGAATGAGACGTGGCCTGAGGCCGCGGGGCAAATTGACACTGGTTTTGGACGAATGCTAAATTCGGAGGTGGCCTGGCAGTGGGAGCGTGCGATTGCCAGCGTACGGCTGCACGGGGCCACTCAGATCCTTCGGAGACCTTTCATTGCCCAGATACGACTATGAATGCGAGGCCGGGCACAGCTTTGAGCTGAAGCAGAGCTTTGTATCCGAGCCGGTCGCCGATTGCCCGATATGCGGCATTGTCGCCTCGCGCAAGTTCAGCGCGGTGCCCATAGTCTTTAAGGGCTCGGGCTGGTACGTAAACGACTACGGCAAGAAGGGCTCGTCCTCGACATCGACCGCGAGCAGGGATGACGGAGACTCGGCGAAGGCCGAAAAGTCCTCCACCAAGGACGGCGCCAAGGCGGAAGCTCCGGCCAAGAGCGCCGCCAAGGAGAAGGCCGGAACCAAGTCCGGCGACTGAAGTGCGCGCGCTCGTTCAGCGCGTGTCCATGGCCTCGGTGGACGTTGGCGGACGTACTGTCGGCAGAATCGGCCGGGGCCTTGTCCTTCTAGTAGGCATCTCCCGGCTTGATGACGAGCAGGACGCGCGCCACATAGTCGATAAGTCCGTGAACCTGCGCATATTTCCCGACGGGGACGGCAGGTTCGACCGTTCGGCCCTAGATGTGGGTGCCGAACTGCTGCTTATTTCTCAGTTCACGCTCTACGGAGACACCCGCAAGGGACGGCGTCCGAGCTTCGTCGATGCCGCCCGGCCCGAGCGTGCCGATGAGCTCTTCCGGGCCACCGTCGAGTTGTTCAGGGAGACGGGCCTCGCCGTTGAGACCGGGGTGTTCCAGGCCCACATGATGGTTTCGCTGGTCAATGACGGCCCCGTCACCATCTGGCTCGACTCAAGCGACAGGAGAAGGCCCCGAAGACCCTAGGCGCCCGCCATGCGTGCGCTGGGGCCGGCTGGATGGGTCCTGGGTTCCCGAATACGTGCCCTGCCCTCCCGGCCCGTCCCTAGGGAGCCTGAGGCCATGCGAGCGGGCGCCTAACGTGGGGATGGGAAGGCCAGGACGCCCTCGGCTATCGGGGCCCCGCCCGCGGGGTTGTCCACCGGCAAGACGATGACCTGCGAACCAGAGGTCTGAGCTGCCGTTACCACCCCTCTCCACAGCCTTCCGGCAAATACCAGGCTTCGTCCGTCGTGCGACCACGGCGAATGGGAAAGCGCGTACTGGTCGAAGAACGAAAAGAGCACGAGTTGGGGGCCGGAGGGGATGAATTCCGCCAGCAGCCTGGACTCGTTCGAGTCCACGTCGTAGAGCCGCCAGGTGAGCGTGCCCCGCGCGTCGGGCGCCGTGACGTATGCGATCCTTGATCCTTCGGGCGACCAGAACATCGCTATCATCAGGTCACCGACGCCCAGGTCGGTGGAAATCCCGTTCGCATCGTAGAGCCTGAAACCCTCGCCCAGAATCACCTGCTGATCCATGTATGTCGTGATGCCGCTCGTTCCGTGGACGGCGAGCTGGCGCCCGTCGGGGGACCAGGAAAGGGCCGAGTGGATCACGGGGGCGCGATCGACCCTAGTCCTTGCACCGTCGGGAGTCGTCATGACGATCACGTGATCGCCTCCGCCGTCCCTTTCCACGTATGCAAATCGGGCGTCGGCAGGAGACCAGACCGACACCCGATACCTCTCGGCCAGGGAATCCACCCTGGTCATTGGGTACCCGTTCACCGCGTCGCCGGATCCAACGTCTATGAGGATATTGTCCTGCCCGCGGTGGGCCAGAAGGAACCGCGAGTCGGCCGACCAGCTCAGCCAGAGCGGGCCGTCACCCAGGATCTCCCGCGGTGGAGCATCGTCGCTGCGGTCGTCGAGCAATAGCGCAAGGCCATCCTCACGTCCGGCGATAAAGGCGAGGTGAGCACCGTCCGGAGACCAGATCGGATAGTGGACAACATCTTCGGCCAGAAGACCGACAAAACCGGTGGCACCGGAATGCAGGCTGCTCACCGTACCCTCGGCAAGCTCGGCCTCAAGCAGCAGGACCCGCACGTTCTCTGCGGCATCTCCAAGGACGGCCGAAAAGACGATGGCCCGGCCGTCGGGAGACCAGGTCGGCCAAGTATAGAAGCCATCGTCCGCCGGGCTCAGCTGACTTATGGACGATCCGTCGGGAGCGGCGGTCCAGATCTCCCCCTCCGGGGTGACGTAGGCGATCCGGTTGATCACCGGATCGGGTGGAAGTACCTGGGCGTCTGTGGGACTGCCGACGGCTGCGACGACTCCTATCGCGACCAGGCCGCCCGCGATCAAGGCTACGGCGGCAAGGAGCCTCAATTCACCGCCCGCCTTCGCGCCGGTGAGTCACAGTACACGCAGGCTCATGTCCAGCGCGGGAGCAGAGTGCGTGAGGGCGCCGACGGATATGAAGTCCACCCCGGTCTCGGCTACGGACCGCACGTTTTCCAGGTCCACGCCGCCGGAAGCTTCAAGGACCACGCTGCCTGCGGCCATTGCGACCGCCTCCCGCATAGCCTCGACATCCATGTTGTCCAGCATGACGACGTCGGCCGCTCCCTTGAGTGCCTCCCGGAGCTGGTCCAGGTCCTCCACCTCCACCTCGACTCGAACCGAGTGGCGTCCGTCCGACCGGGCCCTGGCGACGATGTCGCTCAGCGCCTCGCCGCCGGCGCGCAGCACGCTTATGTGATTGTCCTTGATGAGTATCCCGTCGCCGGCCGAGGTCCGGTGGTTGCGAGCCCCCCCTGTGGCCACAGCATACTTTTGCAGTGCGCGCAGTCCGGGCATGGTCTTGCGGGTATCGACGATCACCGCCCCGGTACCCTCTATCGCGGCGACGTAGCGGGCGGCAAGGGTCGCGATGCCGCTAAGGTGCTGCAGGAAGTTGAGAGCCGTTCTCTCGCCGCCGAGGATGGACGCGGAGGACCCCTCAAGGTCCAGGACAACGCTCCCCCGCTCGACCCGGCTGCCCTCGGCAACCGGCAGCCGGGTGAGGACGTCGGGGTCGATGACCTCAAAGACCGCTCGGGCAATCTGCCCACCGCACATCACCCCTGCCGCCCTGGCCTCCACAACGGCCCTGATCCTGCTGGCGGGGTGAATGAGGGCCTCGGTGGTTAGATCGCCACCTCCGAGATCCTCGACTACGGCCGCCTCGACGATCCTCCTGACGATGGGAGGCGCCGGCAGCCTACCCATGGCGCGTCGGCATCAGGCGGGGAGATCTTCGCATTGCGCTCGATGGCCCCCGGTCAATCGGAATGAGGGGTTCCGGCTCGCAGCGCTATACCACGCTCAGCATGCGGTCCAGGGCTATGCGGGCATGTGCCCGGGTCCGCTCGTCCACCCTGATCCGATTGACGACGACACCCTCATTGAGGCCGTCCAGCACCCAGAGCAGGTAGGCGGGGTGGATGCGGTACA
>CAYZES010000005.1:77410-127424 GCA_964477845.1 uncultured Dehalococcoidia bacterium
GGCAAAATATCGTCTTGTCCGGATGATCTGCGGCCAGCCGGTTGACCATGCTGATCTCTGTGCCCACCCCCCACACGGACCCTGGGGACGACTCCCTTACGGTCTTGAGTATGAATTCCGTGGAGCCATTGAAATCGGCCGCGTCAACCACATCCTTGGTGCACTCGGGATGGACCAGTATCTTCACCTCCGGGTAGCGCTCCCTTGCGAGGGCTATCTGATCCACCGTAAAGCGCGTGTGTACCGAACAGTGTCCCTTCCACAGGATCATGCGCGCTCGCCTCAGGGCGTCCGGGCTGTGGCCCCCGAGGGGGCTGTAGGGGTCCCAGACGAGCATCTCGTCCAATCCGATCCCGGACCTGATCGCCGTGTTCCTGCCCAGATGCTGGTCGGGCAGGAAGAGAATGCGTTCCCCCCTCTCAAGCGCCCAGCGGAAGGTGGCAGGGGCATTGGAGGACGTGCACACGATCCCGCCGTTGGCGCCGCACAGCGCCTTGATCCCGGCGGTCGAGTTCATGTAGGTGATCGGAATTACCCCACCGTACGCCCCCAGGACTTCACTCAGGTCATCCCAGCAGTCGAGCACGTCATCGACCTGTGCCATGTCGGCCATCGAGCATCCGGCGGTCATGTTGGGCAGGATCACCGAAACGTCCCTCTCGGTCAGGACGTCGGCGGTCTCGGCCATGAAATGGACCCCGCAGAAGATGATGTACTCGACGTCCTCGCGCTCGGTGGCCTGGCGGGACAGGTTGAACGAATCGCCCCTGAAGTCGGCGAACTCTATGACGTCGTCCCTCTGGTAGTGGTGGCCCAGGATCAGCAGGCGATCCGACAGGCGTGCCCTGGCCGCGCGGATACGCCCGGTCAGCTCGGCGGGCTCGATGCGAAGGTATTCGGGAGGAATGCGCTGCCAGCGGACTCCGGCCCTGAACTCGGCCTCGAGGGTCTCCGATCGCAGCTGGGGCTGGCTCTGGCAGAATGCCGACTGCTCGATCTCGGTTACCGGAAGCGCCCGATCCCTCAGCTTCTCTTCGATTAGGGTGGCCATCTTCTCCCCCTCTTGCTAGGCGACCGCCGGCCCCAGAGCGCCGGCCTCGGCCATCTGGGCGCTGCCAACCAGCGCCCAGGGTCCAGTCTTATCGATGCGCACGTCGATCGTACGGCCGATCAGCTCATCGGGGCTGACGGCGTCGAAGTGAACCAGCTTGTCGTTTCGATTTCGTCCGGTCGCCCTCCCGCCGCGAACCTGCTCGACTAGCACCTGCTCGGTCCGCCCCAGGTAGGCGGCATTCAGCTCCGTGGCTATGCCCTCCTGCAGGACCTCCAGCTCCGCAAGCCGGCGCCTCTTTTCCTCCGCGGGAACGTCGTCCTCCATCTTTCGCGCGGCTATGGTCCCCTCCCTGGTCGAGTAGGCGGCGGCGTGCACCTTGTCGAACCTGACCTCTTCGATCAGGTCGCGCGTCCTTCGGAACTGCCGGTCGCTCTCGCCGCAAAAGCCGACAATGACGTCGGTGCTCATCGTCGCGCCCGGTATGTGGCTTCGAATTCCGTCGACCTTCCGCAGGTAGTCGTCCCGGGTGTAGCCGCGGCGCATGCGGTCAAGCACCTCGTCGTCACCGGCCTGTACCGGGAGGTTTATGTGTTCGCAGACCTTCTCGAGGCCGGCCACGGCATCGATTATCCGCTCGCTCATGTCGTTGGGATGGGAGGTGAGAAAGCGTATGCGCTCCAGCCCCTCGACCTCGTTTACCTCTGCGAGCAGGTCGGCAAGGTCGGGGGCCCCGGGTAGGTCATGGCCGTAGGAGTCTACGTTCTGACCGAGAAGGGTGATCTCCCTTACCCCTCTTTGGACGAGCATCTCCGCCTCTCTCACCAGCTCGTCGATCGGCCGGCTTGCCTCCCTGCCCCTGCGGTAAGGAATGATGCAGAAGGTGCAGAACTTGTCGCATCCATGGATTATGGGAACGTAGGTGGCCACCGCGGGCCTGGCGACGAGCGGGCCGATGCAACCCTCCGGATCGATGCCCAGCCGCTCGCTGAGCAGCTCTATGAGTGGATCGAACTGCTGCGGTCGCATGAACACGTCGACGTAGGGAAACCGTTCCCGCAGCTGCTCGGTCCTGGGCCCTACCATGCAGCCCATCAGGGCAAGCACGCGATCCGGGCGTGAATTCCTTACGGGCTTAAGGCGCGTCAGGTTGCCGATGACGCGATCCTCGGCGCTCTGGCGTACGACGCAGCTGTTGAGGACGATGACATCGGCGTCGTCGGCGCTTGGTGAGGGCGCCAGGCCCATCTGGCCCATGGCGCTTTCGAGGCGTTCGGAGTCGGCCTTGTTCATTTGGCAACCGACGGTCCAGACGTGATAGCTCTTCACTGGCGTTCGGCTCGGCTTATGGGGGTGGATTCGACCTCCGGGTAACGACCCGAGGCCGGGGCGAAGCGGCTCCCCACTCGATGCCAATATAGCAAAGAATCATGCATGATTCAAAGTAGATGCTTGTGAAAAACCACACTATCCGCCATCATAAAACGTTATTCGTTAAAGATATGGTGGGAGAGCGCCCTTTTCATTGATCCCATCCCTCCCCTCGAATCCGAAGGACGAAGGATTGGTAAAAGTTTCACAATTTCGGTAATGGGCGGACCATGAACCGGCCCGCGATCGCAATAGCGTGCGGTGCAGGGCCCGGGAGCGTCGCCGGCGGGGCGCCGGATCCTAATCCAGCGGCGAAAACTCCCGCCCGTCCTGGGAGCCTATCCAGACCTCCCCGCCCTCGAAGTGTTCCTTCTTCCAGATCGGCACGATCTGCTTTATGCGGTCGATCGCGTACTGGCAGGCCTGGAACGCGTCCTGCCGGTGCGGGGCCGAGGTGGCGACTACCAGGCTGGTCTCGCCTATGTCCACGCGCCCGATGCGATGGCCGATCGCCACGCCGCCAAGCTCCCAGCGCCCGATCATCTCCGATGCCACCTGGGCCAGCATCTTGTCCGCCATCGGGCGATAGGCCTCGTACTCGAGCATCGTCACATGCCTGCCGGCGTTGTGGTCGCGCGTGGTCCCCAGGAAGGTCACCACCGCCCCGCTGCTGCCGGTGCGGACCCGGTCCGTCAGATCCTCCGTTTCGAGCGGACCTTCCGTGATCAGGATGCTCGGCTCACTAGCGGGGGCCAACGTTGCCTCCTCCCGAAACGGGTGGAATCAGTGCGACCTCATCCCCGTCCCTGAGGGCAAAGTCGTGGCGTTGATACTCCTCGTTGACGGCCGCAACGATGCGGCCGTGGTCGCTGGGGAGGCCAGGATACAGCCCGCACATGGTGAGCGCGAGACCCCCGACAGTGGCGCCCTCGTCGAGCTCGATGTCGACCGAGGACGATCCGACCGCCTCGCGGTACCCGGCAAACAGCACCACCTTCACCCTCACCCCTGCCATAACTTCATATGGTCACAGTCGCACTATGGAGCTGGTCCGGCCCCCGGGCCCGCCGTCACTACCACGCCCGACGCTATGAGGTCCTGCAGGCGCTCTGCGCTGTAGCCCAGGGTTTCGCCGAGGATCTCGGCGGTATGTTCGCCCACGGCCGGGGCGGGCCCCACCTCCATGGGGGTGCGGCTGAACTTGATCACCTTGCCGGTGACCCACATCGTCCCCGCCTGTGGATCGGGCACCTCGACCATGGCCTCCCTCTCGGTCAGGTGCGGGTCCGCCGCCGCCGCTGCGGTATCGTTGATCGGCGCGCACGGCACGCTGTGTTCCGAGAGCAACCGGACGGCCTCCGCGGTGCCGCGGCCGCCAAACCAGCTCTCGAGCTCGGCCTCCAGGGTGGCGGCGTTTTCCCTCCTGTCCTGGCGGGTGGCAAAGCGGGGATCGTCCACCCACTCCGGTCTGCCGAGCGCCCCGCACAGCCGCTCGAACATCGCCCGGTTCGTCGCCGCTATGAAGGCCCACCCGTCTTGGGTCCGGTAGGCGTTGGTGAGCCCGGCTCCGTTCCCCTCCCTCTCGAATTCCTGCCCGTTTCCGAGGTATGCCGAGATCGGTATCTCGTTTACGGTAAATCCCGTGTCCGCTAGGCATACGTCTATGGACTGGCCCTCTCCCGAGATTTCTCGCTCCCTCAGCGCCGCAAGCGCGCCTATCGCCGCGTGCAGGGCGGTGATCCTGTCGATCAGTGGGAAATTCGTGCGCACGGGGGGGCCACCGGGCCAGCCGTTGGTGGTCATCATGCCGCCCAGTGCCTGGCCAATGGGGTCGAATCCCACCCTGTCGCTGTATGGACCGTACTGGCCGTAGGCAGAGACGTTGATCATGATGATCCCCTGGTTCAGGCGCCTGAGGTCCTCGTACCCGAAGCCCATGGCATCTATCGTGCCCGGCCGAAAGTTCTGCAGGAAAAAGTCCGAGACTCGCACAAGATCCCTGAGGATGTCCTTGCCCTCGTCGGTCCGCAGGTTGACCGCCATACTCTTTTTGCCCGAGTTGTACTGTACCCAGTAGGCGCTCTGCCCTCTGACCCGGGGTGAGTTCTTGCGGCTCTCGTCCCCTGTGGGCGACTCCACCTTGATCACCTCAGCGCCCATCCGGGCGAACATCAGCGCACAGCGCGGGCCCGCCTGGTATCGACCCAGGTCGAGCACACGCAGTCCGGCCAGCGGCCCGGCCATCAGGCCCGGGCTCCCATTGGGAGGTCCACGAGGATGGGCGTCACGAGCTCGTGCCTCCCCTACCCCTTCGGGAAAGGAAGTCCCTGAAGCCTTCGCGGACGGGCGTCGGCCTCAGGACTCCCTGCCTTTCCTGCATCTCCGATTCGAACATCTCATGCCAGCCGGAGCCCACCCCGTCGATGAGCAGCCCCTTTATGCCCGCCACCATGCGAGGGTCGTTGGCGGCTATCTGCCTAGCGATCTCCAGGCTTGCGTCCATTAGCTGCGGAGAGGGAACCAGCCGGTTGAGCAGGCCCATGCGGTACGCCTCATCGGCCTCCACCACGCGGGCGGTGAACAGCAGCTCCTTGGCGGCAGGCCAGCCTATCTGCATCGGCAGCGACCAGGTGGCGTTGACCCGTCCGTAAGAGGCGGCAAGGAAGCGAAAGCTGCTGCGCTCGCAGCCGACCCTGATGTCAAAGCTCGAGGCCATGACGGCCCCGCCGCCGTAGGCAAGGCCGTTGATTGCGCCGATGGTGGGTGTCCGCATCGACGCGATTGACCAGTCCCGCTCCTCCTGTTCCCTGGTCATGGGCGGCAGACCGGATTCCTGCCCCGCCACCCGCTCGGCCATCTCGTGTATGTCGGCGCCGGCGGAAAAGGCCCGGTCGCCGCTACCGGTGAAGACAATCGCCCGGACCTCTTCGGACGCATCCAGCTCAGAGACCGCGGCGGCAAGCTCCGAGCTCAGTTCCTCGTTCATGGCGTTGAGCACCTGCGGCCTGTTGAGAGTGACGGTCGCGACGCCCTGAGCGGACTCGACCAATAGCGTGTTGTAAGACAAGCGGCCCTCCCGGGTAGGCAATTATAATGTCGGGCTAAAATCGACGGCGACCGCCAAGAGCGCAAGGGGACAAGCAAAGTGGCCACTGAGACCAACAAAGTCAGAGAATCGGAGATAGCCGTCCACTGGCAGGAAGAGGAACTGATACAACCCCTGCCCGGCTTCATTGCCCAGGCCAACATGGCTGATCCGGCGGCCTTCGAGCGCTTCAGCGAGGAGAAATGGCCTGACTGTTTCCGCGAGTACGCCGAGCTCCTCGATTGGGACCAGTACTGGCACACGACCGTCGACACGTCCAATCCGCCCTTCTACAACTGGTGGGTGGGCGGAAGGCTCAACGCCTCCTACAACTGCGTTGACCGCCACCTGGCGGAGCATCGCAACAAGGCCGCCCTCATATTCGTGCCCGAGCCGGAGGACGAGCGACACGAGGCGGTCACCTACCAGGAGCTCTGGGTCCGGGTGAACGAGTTCGCGGCGGTGCTGCGGGAGTCGGGCCTGAAGGCCGGTGATCGGGTCACCCTGCACATGCCGATGGTGCCCGAGCTGCCGATAACCATGCTCGCCTGCGCCAGGCTGGGCATCGTCCATTCGCAGGTCTTCGGCGGCTTTTCCGGAGGAGCCTGCGGTGATCGCATCGTGGACTCCCAGAGCCGCGTTCTCATCACCTCTGACGCGTACTGGAGGGCCGGCAAGCTGATCGACCACAAGGGCAAGGCTGATATAGCCGTACAGCACGCGGCGGACGAGGGCCATACCGTGGAGCGAGTTCTCGTCTGGCGGCGATATCCCGGCCAGTTCAGGTCGGAAACGCCCATGGTCGAAGGACGCGACTTCTTCGTCGACGACCTGCTGGCAGAGCATCGGGGCGAGCGCGTCGAACCCGTGTCGCTGCCCTCGGAAGCGCCGCTGTTCATCATGTACACCTCGGGTACCACCGCAAAGCCCAAGGGGTGCCAGCACTCGACGGGAGGCTACATGTCCTATGTGGCCGGGACCACCAAGTACTACCAGGACATACACCCTGAGGATGTCTACTGGTGCATGGCGGACATAGGCTGGATAACCGGCCACTCCTACATCGTCTACGGGCCCCTCTCGGTGGCCGCAACCACGGTCGTCTATGAGGGCGCGCCCAACTACCCGGACGCCGGACGCCCGTGGCGCATCTCAGAGCAGCTGGGAGTCAACATCTTCCACACCGCTCCGACCGCCATACGCATGCTCCGCAAGGTTGGGCCGGACGAGCCAGCCAAGTACAACTTCCATTTCAAGCACATGACCACCGTCGGCGAGCCCATTGAGCCCGAGGTATGGCGCTGGTACTACGAGAAGATCGGCAAGGGCGAGGCCGTTATCGTCGATACCTGGTGGCAGACCGAGACCGGCGGCTTCATCGGCACCACCCTGCCGGCCCTGCAGGGCATGAAGCCCGGCAGCTGCGGGCCGGGCGCCCTCGGCATCGTGCCGCAGGTGCTCAGCGATGATGGTCGACCGGTCGAGCCAGGCAGCGCCGGCAACATCTGCATAGCCAATCCATGGCCCGGCAGGATGCAGACCATCTACGGTGATCCCGACCGGTTCATCGAGACCTACTTCGCCAAGTTCGCAAAGCGGGACAGCAAGGACTGGCGCGACTGGCCCTATGTGACAGGTGACGGCGCCACGATGTCCGAGGACGGCTACATACGCATCCTTGGGAGGGTCGATGACGTGATCAACGTGGCCGGCCACAGGCTGGGTACCAAGGAGCTCGAATCGGCGGCCCTGACGGTCGAGGCCGTCAGCGAGGCGGCGGCCGTACCCGCCTACGACGAGCTCAAGGGTCGGGTGCCGGAGCTGTATGTCTCGCTCCAGCCGGGATTTGAGGGCTCAGACGTTGAAGGCCAGGTCAAAAGGAAGATCAACGAGATGATCGGTCCGATAGCCCGTCCCACGCATGTATGGGTCACAAGCGACCTGCCGAAGACCAGGTCGGGCAAGATCATGCGCAGGGTGGTTGCGGCCATCTCCAACTTCATGGACCCGGGTGACACCACGACCCTGGCGAACCCCGAGATCGTCGAGGAGATAGACCGTCAGGTGCGCGCGGCCAAGGTCGAGATGGGCGTTGTCCCGGAGGAAGAGCTCCGCAAGCTTGAGATGGAGGTCGAGGCCTACGGGGAGAGCTAGGGGGCTGCGATGGCCTCCAGTACCTGCTCGTGCACTGACGGCCACGCGCAGACCGCTACCGGGAAGACCGCGTTCGGCTTCCATGTCAGCGGGGCTCCCCGCTCGTCGGTGATCGAGATTCCAAGCTCCTGGCAGACGGCGGCGCCGGCCGCCACGTGCTCTACGCCCGCGTTGTAGAACACCTGCGCCCCCAGCCTCCCGGCGGCCAGCTGGAACAGGCCATGGGGGGCCGATCCCAGAGACAGCAGGCCCGCCGACCTTGACGCCCATGCAAGGCTCCGCCCGATCTCGTCCGTAAAGCGGCCGGCGGCCACGCCCACCAGGACCTCCGACAGCCGGCCGGAGGGTGCCTCGCTGCGCCAGGGCCTTCCGTTGCGGGTGATTCCCCGGTCCCTCACGGCGGCAACTCGCTCCTTGAGCGGCGGCAGCACAATGACCCCCAGGTCCAGGCTGTTCCCCGGCCCTACCAGCGCTATGCTGACTCCGAACAGGCCCAGGCCCGCCGCGTACAGCCGGGTCCCGCACAGCGGGTCGACGAGCCACAGACGATCGCCTCCTCCCCGGTCGACGAAGCCCTCCTCGGAGTAGATGTCGCCGGGCGTTTCGGGCCTGCCCAGTACGGCCTTGATGGCGGCGTCGGAGGCCATGTCCGCCTCGGTGACCAGGTCACCGGGTGCCTTTTCCCAGGACGCCAGACCCATTCCCGCGACCGCTGACTCGGTCTGCCGGAACCGTTCCATGAGACTTGCTGTTGCCGCGTCCGTAGCCAGCAGAGCCGCCTTAAGGTAGCTGGCCAGTCCACTGTGGCCCCCTGCCATATCGTCCATACGCCTATAGTTCCTCGCTACCCGGCTTAGTCGAATCCCCGGCCCGGGCTGGCATACCCAGACCGCCGATCGACAGACAGCTAGCTCTCGATGATCGTCACCGCAAGGTGCGAGGGGCGTTCTGCGTCGTGGTAGACGGTCTGCAACGCGGGGATCATTCGGCATTCCGAGGAGATCTCTCCGCCGGTGTTCGGGTTGCGGTCGAATCGCGGGAAGTTCGAGCTGGATATCTCGAGCCGGATCCTGTGGCCGGAGCGGAACACATTGCTGGTGGCCCACATGTCGACGTCGTACTCGATCACCTCGCCGGCCGCAATGGGCTGTCCGGGGCCCCGGCCGTTGCGGAACCTGGCCCTGATTATTCCATCGGTCAGGTTCATCGCATCGCCGTTGGGGGAGACATCGACCAGCTTTGCCGTAAAGTCGGTATCAGTCGCCGAGGTGGATGCGAAGATCCTGGCTCTGACCCAGCCCGTGATCTCAAGGTCATGCTTGAGCGGCGCCGATGAGAAGACCAGCACATCGGGGCGCTCTTCGACCTGCCTCTGATCGTACGGTCCCCATTTCATCCAGGCGGTGTCGCAGCAAAGCCCGCCCCCAACGGTCGGTGCGGGATCGGCGGGGTTGTAGACATAGGCGTCGGGGTGTTCATCGCCCGGCGCCTCAAAGCTCAGGGTGCCGTTGTCCATGCAGGTAGCCGCCCTGCCCCCACTGTGTAGATATAGCCTCGTCTCCCTCGCCCCTGGCGGCGGCCACTGTTCATAGGTCCTCCACCTGTTCTCGCCCATCGCGAAGATCTCCACCGGTCCCTCTTCGGGCGCCGGACCGCCTCGAAGGTGGTGGTTGAAGAAGCCGAGCAGCCGCCTCTCAAGGCCCAGGTGATATGCCCCGGCCCGTGTGCCGAAGTCGTAGGCGCCCACGTTGCCCGGGCAGTTTCTGAGGTGCACCCACGGGCCTACGAGCAGGCGGTGCGCATCCCTGAGATCCGGTGACCGTGCGGCCCGTCGCATGCCGGTGTAGCCCCGTATGGTGCCGGCCATGAACAGGTCGTACCATCCGCCGTAGCTGAACGTCGGCACCTTCACATCGCCCAGCCTGTCCTCGATGCAGATCTCGCTCCAGTACTCGTCGTACTCGGGATGATCAAGCCAGTCCCAGTAGTAGTCGGCCAGGCCCCGCAGGTGCGGCTGGTCGGTCAGCGGAAGGCGCCCGAAGGCCTCGCCCAGCGCGTCCTTGGTGGACAGGAAACGCTCTTCATCGTCGGCCGACAGCTTCAGTCTGTCCCTGAGGGTGGGCCACATGGCATGGGTCAGGGCGCCCGTCGACCATGTCAGATTGAACCCCAGCTCGAAGGCCCCGCCCTGCCAGGCCCAGCCGTCGTGGTAGTCGGTTGCCGTATAGCCCGGCGCTATGGCCGCAAGTGACGGAGGACCGCCAAGGGCCGCGAGCCACTGCGTGGCGCCTCCGTAGGAGATGCCGTACATACCGACCTTGCCACTGCACCAAGGCTGACCTGCGACCCACTCGACCGAGTCGTATCCGTCTTCGATCTCCTGGTGGAGTGGCCTGAACTCGCCCCTTGATGCGTACCTGCCCCGCACATCCTGAATCACCACCGCATACCCCTGCCTTGCGGCCTGTACCGCGTGGATCGGAGCGCTTATGTTCTCGCTGGAGGTCCGGTCATACGGCGTGCGTGTCATGAGGGCGGCGAATCTACCGTCCGCGTCGGGCCGGAAAACGTCCGCATAGGTAACAGTTCCGTCTCTCATGGGCAGCTCGACCCCGGACTCGAAGCGGACTGCGTGGCCTGTGCGGCTGCTACTCATTTCCTCCCCCACATGCAAGACGCCACCCGCTCGGGGTGGCGTCTTGCAGGATCTGCGGTATTCGGCTGCGGTCCAGGGTCAGGCTAGCCCGCCCGGGCGACCGCCCTTGAGATGGCCCGTTCGGCAGCCACCCTGGTCAGGTGAATGCGGTAGTCGCCCGAGGCGTGAACGTCGGACAGCGGGTCGATTCCGTCTGCGGCCACCGAAGCGGCTCCGCGAATCGAGTCGGCGTCCAGCGCGGCGCCGACCAGCGCCGATTCGGATGCGCCCGCCCTCACCGCCGTCGGCCCCGTGCCGGTGACCCCGACCCGGGCGGCCGTGCAGACCCCGTCTTCGACCGACACGACGGCGCACACCCCTACTATGGCGTAGCGCGACGCCTTGTTGGCTATCTTCTCGTATGCGGCGCCCGTACCTGCCGGGATTGCCCTTACCCTTATGTTCGTCAGGATCTCGTTGGCGCTGAGCGCGGTGGTGAGCAGGTCGACGAACATGTCATCGGCCGCAATCGTGCGGGTCCCGCCGGACGAGGTGGCCTCAAACTCTGCACCCAGGGCGACTACCACGCCCGGCATGTCTCCGGCCGGGTCGGCATGAGAGATGCTCCCGCCGATCGTTCCCCTATTTCGAACCTGAACGTCCGCCACCTGGCCCGCCGCCTCGGCAAGGACTGCCGCCTTCGAGCAGACGAGTTCCGAGGTCATGAGCTGGTTGTAGGTCGTCATCGGTCCTATCGACAGGCCGTCGCCGGTGTCGGTGACACCTGAGAGGCCTTCTATCTGACCTAGATCGATCAGCACCTCGGGCTCTGCAAGTCTCAGCTTCATTATCGGCACCAGGCTGTGGCCGCCGGCGAGAAGCTTGGCCGAGTCGCCGTGGCCTTCAAGCAGGCCGATGGCGTCGGCGATAGTGGAGGGGGCGTGGTATTCGAAGGTTGAGGTGGTCATCTCGTTCTCCCGCTCTTAGTCCCAGGTGATCGGAGATCTGGTTGGGATACAGGCTGTCCTTGCTGGCTGGGTACGTATCAGGAGCTGGCCTTTTCGGCCGCGTACCGGACCGCCTTTACGATGTTGTGATATCCGGTGCAGCGACACAGGTTGCCGGCGAGCGCATGCCTGATCTCCTCCTCTGAGGGATCGGCGTTGGTCTCCAGAAGGGCGACGGAGGACATGATCATGCCCGGGGTGCAGAACCCACACTGCAGGCCATGCTCTTCCCAGAAGCCCTCCTGAACCGGATGAAGCTGGCCGTCCTTTTCCAGTCCCTCTACGGTCGTGACCTCGGCCCCGTCGGCCTGTACCGCAAAGAGGGTGCAGGACTTGACACTGCTGCCGTTTAGTATCACGGTGCAGGCGCCACACTGGCTGGTGTCGCAGCCGACGTGTGTGCCGGTCAGGTTCAGGACCTCCCTGAGGTAGCTGGATAAGAGCAGCCGAGGCTGGATATCGCTGGTGTGTTTCTCCCCGTTGACTGTAACGGTGATTGTCTTGCCCATAGACGCCCTCCCCGGCCGGCCGTTTGCGGGCGCGCACCGGCGCCCCTGACCCAAAAAGCAGGGCGGATTATAACAGGGATATATTTGACCGACCACAGAGGACGGCGAGTCCCGTATCGCCGCCGCCGGGCGGCATGAAGCGCGCGGCTCGCCGATTCGACCGGTCCCGATGCGGTGCCGGCCTAGTACTCTCGCTCGTGGCGGCCGCATCGATCCTTGCCGTGCTGGGCGGGGCGATATGCGATGACCTGGGGCAGCCCGAGCCCCGGCAGGTCTTGCCAGGCGTGGTTCCCACTGGCGAGACAGCCGCTCCCGAGGCGGATGAAGGCGCCCGGTCGCAATCGGTGGATGTGCGTCCCCAGTCCACCATCCCGCGGTTCATCCACTCGGAGGAGGCGATCGGCGTGGCGTCAGCCGCGTCGGCCCTCAAGGAGGTCTCCGATGGCCTTGGCTACGCCCTGGTCCCCACCCGGCTGCCGCCCGACTTCAAGCTGACGAAGGCCCGTCTGGTCGATTTTCCCAGGCGATCGATGGCCACGACCTTCTTTGAAAGCGGACAGATGGGATTCGCCCTGTTCTATCCGGCGTTCTTCACCCCCTCGCCCGAGCGGGTGGACGAGCCCGGTATCTTCTCGCCGCCTGCGGATGCGGTGGTCAGGGTGGTCGTTTCGGGAGAGCTTGCGTACCTGATGAAGGGCGAATGGGACGATAACACCGTCCAGCTGCTCGCCTCCTACACCGCGCAGTGGGACTATAACGGTCGCCTGACGCTCTACTTTCCCTACCAAGCGAGCCCGGGAGACGTGCGGTGGGCCATGCTGTCGGCAAATACCAAGCGCAGCAGCTGGATCGACGTTGGCGGGCTGATAGAGATCGCCGAGTCTGTCATCGCGATTCCATGAGCGCAGGGCCCCGCCGACTCGCCGTCCTGCGCGCCGTAGTGTTGATGGGGGGCCGAGGCGAGGCTGTGTTAGATTACGCTTCACCTTGAGAGTTAAGTCGCAGCACACCATCCCGGCCGATCGCCAGAAGGCCTTTGACACCATGCTGTCAGCGTCCGCGCTCAGAGGCTGCATCCCGGGATGCGAGTCATTCGAAATGACCGGTGAGGGCAGCTATCGCGTCGCCATGAATGTGGGGATGGGCGCCGTCAGAGGCAGGTACCAGGCGACGGTGGAACTGTCCGAGGTCAATAGCCCGGAATCGTTCCGCATGACGGTCCAGGGAAAGGGTGCGGCGGGCACCATAAAGGGTGACGGCCTGGTGAGACTGACCGAGGTCGATGGCGCCACGGAGGTGGAGGTCGACGGTCAGGTCCAGGTGAGCGGGGTCATCGCGAGGGTCGGTCAACGCCTGCTCTCGGGCGTGTCCAAGTCCCTGCTGGGCCGCTTCTTCGACTGCATGACCGAAAAGGTCCTCGCCGACTGATCGTCCGTACGCGCACATCATCGCATCCGGGAAGGGTGCGAGCCCGGTAGCAAGAAGGGTGGCTAGAGGGGGGCAGGAACTGCTCAGCAAGCGTGACTATATCGAGGTCAGGGAGTCGAGTGGGGTGCTCACGCTCATTCTGAGCGACCCGGCTACCCGCAACTCGATGAGTGCCGAGATGGCGGCCGAGATATCGGCCGAGTTAGACCGATTTGAAAGCGCCCCGGATCTGTGCGTCCTGCTGGTTACCGGCAAGGATCCCGCCTTTTGCTCGGGTGCCAACGTGAGGCGAATGTCCGAGGCCAACCTGGGACGAGAGCCGTCCAGTCCCCCGGGTCCGGACGCCTGGGCCGAACTGGCCGAGGCTGCAGGCGAGCGGGACGACGGCGATCAGGGAGAGGTGGAAGAGATGGATGCGGTTAGGCTGCTGCCGCTGCGGCTCCAGCGCCTCCGCAAGCCGTCTATAGCGGCCGTGAACGGCCCTGCCGTTGGCCTCGGGATGGGCGTGGCTCTGGGCTGCGACATCCGTCTGGCATCGGAGAATGCGACGTTCAGCGAGGGGTTCGTCAAGGTGGGCCTGATACCGGCCGACGGATCGTGTTGGCATCTGCCACGGATGATAGGCATGGGCAACACTCTCTTGATGCAATACACGGGCGATGCGATTACCGCAGACGAGGCGTTCCGCATGGGTCTCGTTTCGAGAGTGACCCTACACGAGGATCTGGTCGGGGTCGCCACGGAGCTGGCGCGGAGTCTGTCCGGCGGTGCGACCTATTCCATGTCGCTGATCAAGCGGCTAGCCCAGATCTCCCTTGATGTGGATCTGGAAGAGAGCATGAGGCTGGCGGGCCGTGCCCAGGCGCTGTCCCGTAGGACCATGGATCACCGTGAGGGGGTCGAGGCGTTCATCGAAAAACGCCCGCCGCGATTCCGCGGCAGATAGTTAACGGACCGGAGGACCCCGGGGCAGACTAGTTCGGCGGTGAGCCGAGGAACCAGCGGAGCGTTTCCTCGAAGGCGCCCGGCATTTCCTGGTGCAGCCAGCGTCCGGCGCCCTCGATCTCCGCCAGCCTGCGCCGGTCGAGGAGTTCGGCGATGCCCACGGCCTCACCGTGGGTCAGGTCCCGGCTGAGCCGTCCCCGCAGCACCAGCGTCGGACAGCCGACGCGGCGCCAATCGTTCCAGAGTTCGTCGGCGGACGCCATATATACGGGATATGCGGCCGAGTCGTGCTTAAAGGAGCGTCCGCCGTCCAGTCCGCCTCCGCTCAGGCTTCGTCCCTGCCGGTCGAGGACCGAATCGGCGGCTCCCGGTCTCTGTCGCCTGAGGTAGCCGACCATCTCGTTGAACGAGGCCCATTCACTCTCGGCATGGTCCTCCCGCGCCTCGAGATCGTATATTACGAGGGAGGAAACGGCGCCGGGCATATCGGCCGCGAGCCTGGCCGCAAGCCTGGAGCCCGCACCGTGACCTATGACCACGGCTCCCTCCAGCCCGACCACTGAAGCAAAGGTGGAAACGTCCGAATAGACATCGTCGAAGCGGTACTCGGCGGCGGGAGGACGATCCGCCCCTCCGTGTCCTCGCAGCTCGGGGGCGTAAACGTGATGGGATCCGCGGAACCTCGGGGCGAGCAGGTCCCATGTCCTTGGAGAGTCACCGAGATCGTGGATGAGCAGCATCTGGCTCGGGCTCTGCCCTCCCCAGTCTATGTATCCGAGCCGAAGGCCCGCCGACCGGTAGGTGCGGCGAACGGGCCTGGACTGCGTCCTCCCCGGCCCGGCCGGGTCTCCGCTGGACATGCGATTCGCTCAGGGCCAGCTCAGCGAGGCGCCGTCGTATATCTCCTCGAGGAACCGGGTGGTGAAGGCAGTCCGGTAGTCGAACGGCTGTGGAATGGCCTCGAACTCGAGGAGGTGATCGTACAGGGCCTCCCACTGGGCATCCGTCATCGCTCCGAGCCCGGCCCGGCGCGTTGCATCACCGATGGCGTCATCAAGCTCGGTCCTGAGCATGAAGGCCTGGTGTTCGCGGTTCTCTTCAGGCGCGTAATTCATGACGATGTCAACGGTCTCGTCTGGATTGTTCAGGGCGTAGTCCAGCCCCTTCATCGTCGCCCTGAGGAACCGTGTCACGAGGCCCGGGTCGGACTCGGCGGTGTCGGAAAGAGTAATGTAGGTCAGACCCATTGTCGGGACGCCAAAATCGGCCGGATCCCAGACTACCACCTCAAAGCCGAGCCGCCTGACGGTGTCCGGTTCGTTGGACTTGAAGACGGCCAGAATGTCGACCTGCCGTTCGGTCAGCACCCTGGGATCGAAACCCACACGGACCTCCTGGATACTGGAGCGGTTTACCCCTTCCGACTTGACCATGGCCTGGTAGTCGGGTGGCACCGAGATCTTGTAGCCCAGGGTCTTGCCTTCCCAGTCGGCCAGGTCCCGGATGCCGCTGTCGGCCAGTGCCATGTAGCCCTGCTCACCCTTCTGGCCGAACAGCGCGATGGCGACAATCGGAGCGCCCGGGTCGGATCGTCGCTTGAGCACGGAGGTAGCCGCCGCCGTGGTGAAGTGGACGTCGCCGGAGAGCAGCAGCTTGAGGTGCTCTCCCGTGGAAGCGTGCCGAATGTCGACATCCAGACCCTGCTCTGCGAAATAGCCGTTCTCCTCGGCCACGTATGCGGCCACGAACGGAAGATTTGCCTGCGGCTTAAAGCCGGCCATGAAAACCACCTGGCGAAGCTCGTCCGGCTCCTGCCCGCCGGAGCAGCCGCCCCAGACGATCGCCACCACAAGGGCCAGCGCGACACCGACACATAGCACCCCTGGATTCAGTCGGGATTGCCAGCCGGATCGGCGCCCGGCGAGTGCGGGAGAGGGTGTGTCAGTCATCGCTTCACCGTGGTTTGCGGGGTGTCCGGTCTAGCTAGAGGAGGTAGCAAGTTGCAACTAAATGGTAGTTTAGTACCCTAGACGATTAAGTCAACAGCCCGAGGGAGGGGCTATGGATGCCACTCTAAGGCGCAGCGACCCGGTTACTAGGGCACTGGACCTGGTGGGAGACAAGTGGACCCTGGCTGTCCTGAGAGACTTGCTTCGCGGGAACACGCGGTTCTCGCAGCTCAAGACGTCGGTCGCCGGGATCGCCAGCAACATCCTCTCGGACCGTCTTCAGCGGCTCGAGCGAAACGGCATAGTTGAACGGCATGTCTACAGCGACCACCCGCTCAGGGCTGAGTACAGACTAACGCGCAAGGGCCACGACCTTGGAGTCGTCGCCGGCGCGCTTGCTGCGTGGGGGGCCAGGCACCTGTCGGAGGAACGATACCTGGTTCACCGCGAGTGCGGGGAGACGGCCGAAGTCCGCTACTTCTGCACTAGGTGTGACCACACCATCCGCCGGTCGGAGGTCAGGTTGATCGGCGGGTAGAAGAAGACACCTGCCTTGCGGGACTCTGGCTGCCCGGGCGGGCCGCTAGACGGCCCTCTCGCTCTCGTGCCAGAACAGTATGCGTTTTTCGCCGTACCAGGTGAGCGCCGTCAGGGATATGCCGATTACGGCCAGCACAACGACGGAGGCGAACAGCCTGGGCATATTCAGGTCGTTGTGGGCGACGATGATCACGCTGCCCAGGCCGCGGTCCCCAGTGAACCACTCCCCCACCACCGCGCCGATCACCGAGAGGGGTACGGCGATCCTGAACGCGGCAAACATGTACGGCAGCGCACTGAACCCCCTCAGCTTCCACAGTACCTCGGCATTCGAAGCGTTCAGCGATCTGAAAAGGTCAAGGGCCTCGGGGCTGACCGAGCGCAGCCCGGCCAGGGTATTCACCAGCACGGGGAAGAACGTGATCAGGGAGGCGACGAGGATCTTGGGGAATGATCCGAAACCGAACCAGATCACAAACAGGGGCGCTACCGCCACGATGGGCGTGACCTTTACCAGGACTGCCAGAGGCAGCAGGCTCCTCTCCAGGGCACGGGACTGGGACATTATGATTGCGCCGGTTATGGCCACCGCAGCGCCCATGGCGAATCCGCCGAGGGATTCACCCAGGGTGATGGCGCCGTGGAAGGCGAAGTACTCGATGTCGACGAACAGGTCTGACAGGATCGCGGAAGGAGCGGGCACCAGGTATTCGGCCACGCCTCCGACGCGCACCCACAGCTCCCAGACCGCCGCGGCCAGGGCCAGGGCGATCGCCGGTGGCAGCAGATACGCTCCGAGGCCGAAAGCATCCCTCCATCGCCCCAGGGTAAGGCGGACCGAGGCGCGTGCTTGCCCCCTCCCGGAGCCGGTTACAGAGCCTTCCATAACCTAGATCACGACGCCCATGGACAGGGATTCGCGGATGTGAGAGCACAGCTCATGGAAGCGTACGGACTGCTCGATATCGGCGCCTCTGGGCCTCGGGAACCCCACCGTTATCTCGCTTACGATACGGCCCGGCCTTGCGCTCATCACGAGCACCCTGTCCGCCAGAAGGGCGGCCTCGGCGACGCTGTGGGTAATGAATACGACCGTCTTGTCCGTGGCCTCCCACAGGCCCAGTAGCTCGTAGCGCATCGACTCCCTGGTGATCTCGTCGAGAGAGCCGAACGGCTCATCCATCAGCAGCACCTGTGGGTCAAAGGCGAAGGCGCGGGCCAGCGCCACCCGCTGCCTCATGCCGCCGGAGAGCTGATGAGGGTAGTAGGAGCCGAAATCGCCCAGACCCACCGACGCCATCACCTCTCCGGCGCGGTCCGGCCTGTCGCCGGAACCCGGGTTGAGCTCAATCGGCAGCCTGATGTTCTCAAGGACGTTACGCCATGGAAGCAGCGCCGGGTCCTGAAACACGTACCCGATCGATTTTCCCGCCCTGGCGACACGTGGCTCGGCGTCTCCTATCTGGACGGCACCCGCGTCGGCCTCTACCAGCCCGCCCAGGATTTTAAGGAGCGTTGTCTTGCCGCATCCGCTGGGTCCTATCACGGCGACGAATTCGCCCGGAGACACTTCCACGGAGATGTCCTCCAGCACCGGGAGCGTTAGACCATCGCCGGAAGGATATGCCTTGTGCAGTTCGCGGGCGCATATGCCCGGCGCCGCCGCGCGGGAATTCTGGGGGGCAGAACCGGCCTGGCCGAGTAATGTAGATCGGCGCAAATCCTCTCTCCACGGGTGTTTCACCTCGGGGAGGTGTCCCGGCCATCGTCGAATCGAAGCAAGGTTCCGCGTTCTTCTGGCCCTCTGGACCCCGGAGAGGTCAACGATGGGCTCAGCGTCCCCCCGGCGTTCCTCCGGGTAGCCCTTCCTTGAAGGTCGCGGCCACGGCCTTGTACTCGCGCATTACCTCGTCGCTGAGCAGGACGGTCGGCTTGTCCGTCTGCCGATAGTCTGGCCTCAGGCCGAATCTGCCTAGGAAGGGCAGATCGAGTTCCTCGGCCAGGCTCTCGCCACCGCCCGAACCGAACACATCGCCCGCAAAATTCTCGACGATGCCCAGCACCTTGACCTTGAGGGTCCTGATCATGTTGATCGAACGCCGGGCGTCAACGACGGCGAGTTCCTGGGGGGTTGTCACGACTACAAAGCCGTCCAGCTGCAGGGTCTGCATCACTGTTAGCGGCGCATCCGATGTGCCCGGCGGAAGGTCTACGAGCAGGAAGTCCAGCTCTCCCCAGGTCGTGGACTGCAGCAGCTGGTTTATTGCGTTGTGGACCATCGGGCCGCGCCAGATAATCGCCTCGTCCTCCTTCTTCTGGAAAAAGCCCATCGACATCACGCGGACGCCGAATCGTTCTGGCGGAATGAGTTTCTTGGACTGGTCCATCTCCGGGGGCTCAAACACCTTCATCGCCCGCACCACGTTGGGACAGTCGATGTCCACGTCGAGCAGCCCCACCCGGGCTCCGTCCTGTGCGAGGGTGACGGCGAGGTTAACCGCGACGGTCGTCTTGCCGACCCCACCCTTGCCACTGTAAACGCCCACCGTATGTCCGACACCCTTGAGCGCATCGGTGATCGCACGCCGTTGCTCGAACTGGCGCTTCATCGACTCGAGTCGCGCCCTGGCCTGAGGATTCGATGCCGCGGATGGCTTAGGTCTCTGCGTCATGGCTAGTTGGTCACCATCCAGATCCAGTGCTTACCGGCGAGTTGCAACAAAAAGGGGGCCTCCGTGCCCCCTTTGTGATTGTCTAGCGATGTCCGGTATTGTCGCACGTTATCTCCCATGAAGCACTGTGTACAGGGCTTAATGGACCGTTGATCGTATGCTGACGTCTCACGACGTCACCTATGAATTCATGTCTAAAAGTTATAAAATCAGGTATCACAATCATAAAGGGGGCTCCTGAACGGAGTGTGAGAAAGTTCACAGCTAGGTCAGTGGCAGGACTCCGCGAGCCGGGTCGATATTCGGACGGAGGCCGCGGCAGCTTTGGCTTGTATCTGCTCGTAAGTCAAAGGAAGGATGGCGGCGTTTCGCGCTCTTGGTGTCAGCGTATCAGAATTGGCGGCAGGCCAACCAATATCGGCCTGGGCCCCTACCCCATCGTGACGCTCGCCGAGGCGCGCGTCGCCGCACTTGAGAATCAGCGGACCGTCAGGCGCGGGGGCGACCCCCGTAGGGCAAAGAAACCTTCGACGGCGGTCTTGAACGTCCCAACGTTCGCCGAAGCCGCCGAGAAGGTGATCGCCCTGCATGCGCCCGGCTGGAAGGATGGCGGGCGCAGCGAACAGAAATGGTCGTCAAGCCTGGCCACCTATGCACACCCTTCCATAGGGACCAAGACCGTCGGTGAGATAACGTCCGCTGACGTGCTGGCCGTACTGACGCCGATATGGGCCGAGAAGGCATCGACTGCAAAGAGGGTCAGACAGCGAATCTCCGCGGTCATGCGCTGGTCGATCGCTCAGGGCTACCGCACGGACGATCCGGCGGGTACCGCCGTCATCAAGGCCTTACCAAAGAACATTCACCGGGCGTCCCATTTCCGTGCACTGCCCCACGCCGAAGTTGCAGAGGCTGTGTCAAAGATACGGAATTCTGATGGCGCCAGCGCGTCCGCGAGACTGGCCCTCGAGTTTCTAATCCTGACCGCCGCAAGGTCCGGCGAAGTCCGCGGCGCGACATGGACTGAGATGGACCTAGACGCCTCGACATGGACAATCTCGGCTGCGCGCTCAAAGACCGGCCGGCCGCATAGAGTGCCTCTGGCCGTGGAGACTCTGAACGTGTTAGAAGGCGCCAGGGCCCTTTGCCGCGACGACGATATGCTTATCTTCCCTGGAGGACGGATCGGTAGGCCGCTATCCGACGCCACCCTGAGTCTCCTTTGCAAAGCAGCCGAGATTGACGCGACTCCACATGGCTTTCGCTCAAGCTTTAGGAGTTGGGCGGCCGACATGGGAGCGCCGCGTGAGTTGGCCGAGGCGGCTCTAGCCCACGTGGTTGAAGGCGTTGAGGGTGCATACCAGCGTAGCGACCTGTACGACCGAAGGCGGGCCCTCATGCAACAATGGGCCGATTACGTTATGCAGGAGCGGAATGCCCTAGTCAGCAGGCCGAACCGTCAATCGAGTGATAAGCGACTCCCATAGCCGAAGAAGAGCCGCATCGAATAGCCTGTGAGGCAGTACGTAAGACTCTTGCTGGACGCCATGCTGCTGACGGCGCATAGCCATTAGGCGAATCTATGAGCCACGGAGGGAAATATGACAACTAACCATGACCTTCTCTGCCGCATCACCGCCCGACCAGATGTCTTCGGCGGGAAGCCGATCATCCGCGACATGCGGATATCCGTGGAGCTCATACTGAGCTTGCTGAGCCAGGGTGCCACGCAGGACGAACTCCTGAACGATTACCCCGGACTAGAACAGGAAGACATCCGAGCCTGCATCGCCTACGCCCACACAGTAATCTCGGGCGACTCGCTGGCTGCTGTTTCGGTCGGGAGGTAATGAGATTCCTTACCGACCGATGTGCTGGGCGTCGACTGGCAGAGTCGCTGCGCAACGGTGGGTATGGCGTTGTTGAAGCTCAAATTCCTGGCCCGGTCCCCAGAGACAGGACGCTGCCACATGACAAGGTCGCGACCGCCGTGGCGACCATCAGGGCCACCCGCGCCCACCCGACCACCAGGCTGGCGCTGGAGTTCTTGGTGCTCACGGCCGCGAGGTCCGGCGAGGGTCAGGGGCGCGCGGTGGGACGAAATCGATCTTGGCGCGGCTACATGGACCATCCTGTCAGAGCGCATGAAGCCCGGCAAGGAGCATCGCGTACCGCTCAGTGCTCAGACCGTGGCGGTGCTGGAAAGGGCCCGCGAATATGCAAATGGCTCAGGTCTCCTGCTCCCGGGATCTACGGGCCGCGCGGTTACTTCGACGGCATATTCGAAATTGATTCACGAAAACGGCGTCGGGTGCGTCCCGCATGGCTTCCGCTCCAGCTTCAGGGATTGGTGTTCGGAGACAGGACAGCCACGAGAACTCGCTGAGCACGCCTTGGCCCACGTGGTCAAGGGAGTCGACGGTGCTTACCAGCCCAGCGACCTGTTTAAACGCAGGCGGGCGCTTATGGCCGCGTGGGCCAACCATGTGGCGTTGGGTCCAAGTTGACGGTAGGAGGAACCGCTTTCAAAAGGCAACTGGGACTCTGGGCCGTCACCAGACCGCAACTGGGCGGTGGGCGTCCGCAGGTCATCTCTCAGTAGTGTGGCTGCGGCTTCTAGCCGGACTGCATTAGGTCAGTTTCAGATCATCCGAAACCTCTGACAGCAGGTCATTGATGTTGTCTACGACTGCCTTGTCGGGCGCAGTGTCATCGCCCAACTCGATGCGAATACTGAAGCTGAGAGCGCTCCCTGCTGCTGCCTGGGTCATTCCAGGAATTTGGTCAGCTAGGTCTTGGATGCCGTGAGCTTCCAGTGACGCTTCCGCTACAAGCATCCCCTTTGGTCGCTGCGTGTACCGCCTCCCTTCTGACTCACGAAACTTATCCCGCGTAGGTGCCCGAAGTACAACATGTTGAGCGCCTGCCAAGTTAGACGGCCATGGGGCGCTGTAGTCGTCCAGTTCAAGCCACCGCGTCCGAATGGCCGACTCGATTGCAGTCTGAACAGAAAACCAAGGCAGGGTCACATTTCGCTTGGTGGAAAGAGCGGTTGCAACGGCCAAAGCGTTGGTCTTCTCTTCCGACCAAGCTTCCGGAATCGACGATGGCATCAACTCATCAAGGGCGATGGGATCGGGCGGTGGCCGCAGCTTCGCGGGCGAGCTGAGGATTCCGGGCGGCACTGGCTCGCCGAGGATCGAAGCGGGGCCATTGGTCATCCATAGCAGCCCCTGCTCCACGGCACCTACAATGGCCTCGTCGACATGTAACGAATCGCAGCTCGGAATGAAGAACGTATCGTCATAGCCATCTCTGGGCACAGTAACTGTGTGATCACCCGAAAAGTACTCGTGGACGTTCTCGACCGTAATCTCCTTGGCAGGCCAAAGCTCCGGGAGCGAGCCATAGGCAAGGAGGACGTGGTCAACGTCGCTAAGGGTTACTGCCTCTGGCAGGAGCACCTCAAGATCGGGGTCTTCAAGAACGTGCTGATCGACCGCATTACGCCAATAGGTCTTGGTTGTCCGGTCAGGGCGCACAATCCGAGCCACCAGGATTCCCGACAGCACGCCCTGCCCGATGGTGTTCAGTATCTCTTTGCGACGCAGCATCTTGGGCAGCTTTGGGAATCGCGCAAAGGCACTGACGAGATCCTTGACACGGCGGGAGGTTTCACCCTCAGCCCATAAGTCGTACGGGCCGCCCGGCATCATTGCTTCCGAACTGATGGCCGTCTCCTGGATACGGGCACGCCTATCGGCCTTGATGAGGGTGAACAGGGGGTCCGCCCCTACCGCGATTCTGAAAGCCTGAACCTCGTTGCTCTCGTTGAGGGTTACGACTATGGAATACGCCTGCCCGACGACGTCAGGAACACGCTTTCTCGCTAATTCTGTCTCGCTGGCTAACATCTGCTCGCGTACGGGGTCGATGAGTTGTCCCTTGAGTTGCTCTCGCACCTCCTGCCAGCCGAGATGCTCCCGAATTCGAGCGCGGGCCGCGTCGAGACCATCCCTTGAAGGCACGGCAAGAACTATTGAGTTACGATTCGCACGGGGTCGGTCCGGGCCAGTGGTCTCGACTATGAACCGCCTTGCCTCCGCGCTCGGTTTACCGGAATCGGAGGCTGCGCTCGGTCCAAGGACAGCGTAGTGGAACTCACCGTCGTCCTGAACGTCGCGTGGACTATCCGGCAGAGTATGTACCCTGGCTCCTGCCGCGGCCGCACCCATCGTCAGGGACTTCTGCTTCTCGATGGCATCGACGAGTTGCGACTCAACTAGTGCAGGTGGCACACGGTTCGCGCATGCATCGTCGTGCATCTGGCGCAGGTTCGGACGGTTGCCAAGACGCCATGCCTTCGGTAGATCTCGGATCTCATCCTCTGTTGCCGTAGCCACCTCCGCTTCGTCTAGGAACCAAGAGACTTCTGTCCATCGGTGCAGCGCCTTCTCTAGTTCTATTCTGTCCGGGTTTGCGGCGCCGAGCAGAAGCATCAACTCCCGGGTGAGCGCCTTGTGCCCGATGGGCTGCGAGCTCAGGAACACCGATATGACTGCCTGCTCTATTTCACGGTGGTTCAGGCCGGTGGCCTCGGCCTGTATATCGCGCGCCTTGGCCAGTTCGCCTTCGAGGATTGGCCTCCATTCTTGGTGACCTCCAGCGCCAGTGTCCACGCTGGCAAAGGATGAAAGCTCACTCGCCGACTCGGCCAGCCCGCCGTCTGGAGCGTTGAGGAACACGTTCGGACCTATCAGCGGACTCGTGTCCCATTTCTCCGCGTCACGCAGAGCTATCGCGAAGGTCCGGAGGATGCCGCGTGTTCGCTGAAACCCCTCCAACTGAGTCCAGCGGGTGTAGAAAACATCGGTCAGCTCCGGGTGGAAAGGGTAGCTATCAAGGTACCGTGCCTCGACGGCCTGCCGCTCCTTGCTCGTCTGTGAGTCAAATTTGGCGATACTACCAACGACTGCTGTGACGTGAGGACGGAACGTGCTGGTGTCACGGATAGAGTCCTGCTCGAAGAAACGCCGACGCAGGACCTCTGCCACGTCCTCCTTGCTCACAGGACTGGCTTCCTCTTCCATCTGGCGCCCAAACACCTCGGATATCTCCCTGAGAAGCTCCGCCCCGATTTCGTCGTGCCGTTTTGGATCGGAGGCCAATAGCGAAGCCACCATGGCGCACCGGTCCACCTTCACGACCGCCTGAGTGAGGTACTGAAAGAAGGCGAGCAGACGCCCTCGCGATGTCGGATCGGTGTCGGTCTGCGCCCGCATGTACATCAGTACCTCGTCGAGGAGCAACAGAGTTGAGAGGCCGTCCTCATGGGGCTTCGACAGCAGCCGCGCCACCAGTGGTTCTGCCGGCGGCGTCTCCCGTTCCTCGTTCTTGCCCTCAGCGTGGATGAGCCGCAGGCCGTCAGCTCCGGCTAGTTGATAGGCGAGAATGCTCCACGGATGCTTGAGCATCCTAGTGGTCCCGTCAGGGGCCGGCGTTTCGGCTCCCATCTCCACGTCGAGCTTATCGAAGCAGATCGCTGCGACCCGCGCTCTGGGCGGCTTGGAGCCGGCGTGGGCCTCGAACTCCTGAACCGCTGGTAGATTGGCAATGATGTCCGGATCATTCATCAGATGCCTGAGTGCGATGAGCGTGTGAGTTTTGCCGCCTCCATAGTTGACCGACAGCTTTCGGTACGCCTTGTCGCTCCTACCGTCCAGTCGGAGCACCACATCCTTGACAAGCTCGCGGAGGTTGTATGTAGGGTAGGTCAGTGCGAAGAACTGGGCAGGGTCCTCGTACACAGGCCGATGCCCCCTCTGCATGACCACGTCATACAGGTCGGCGGCGAATATCGCCAGCGAGAGCTCGCCGCTCTTCAGATCCTCCCGCAGGCTAACGACCTCGTGCCAAGGCTTTTGGGTCATAGTCCTCGCCGTCATAGCACTCCTCCCAATGGCAGTGGCCGCTGGCGCGGGACGCGCACGTCGTCGCGCGAGGCTGCGTGGTTGCTGATTGCTTCAAGGATAGCTCGCTCCTCCGAACCTTCATCCGCCAATTCGATGAGTGCCTGGAGTACCTGGCCAAACAGGGCGCTGTGCTGGAGGCCTTGCCTGTCCAAGTAGCCGTCGACCCTAGCCTGATCTCCGGCACGCCACAGACGCATTAGCCGGTGCACTTGATCGATTAAAGGCGCTGGCCGGCCACCTGGACCTTCTAGACCGAGGTTGGAGCCGCTCCTACGACTCCATACCTTAAGCCTCAGCCTGGCCCCCGAGCCGGCTGCCTCGTGAGGCTCCGCGTCCTCCGCTACATCGTCCTCATCGTCGGTCTGTCCGCCACCGGACTGCGCCAGCAGGTCGTGTTGGCCCGCCAGCGCCGAGTCCGACAAGTTGCACGACAGGGCGTAGAGGATGCAGGCACCCACTGGCGCTTCGTCCATACCGAAGTCGTTCCGATGGAGCAAGTAGTAGGTCGTCACATCGTCCAGCCCGCTCACCGTCTCCTGGCCGCCAACCGCGGTCAGCACGCGGCCGACGACGAAGTCAACGACCATCCGACGAACCTCGCGTAGGAACTCCGATACGGTCATGAATTGGTCGGGGTCATTGGCCTTCTTGACTACGGGATGCTTGCTGAAGGCCTCAAGGGCCGGGCCGGTGGCTGCCCAGACAAAGTCCGGGCCGCGAATCCCTGCGTCCCAAAAGTCGCGTAGCTTCTGCGTGATATTCTCACGCATCTCGCCGAGGACGATCGAGTCCCAGCCGGGACGGGCGGGTCCCCTCTTCTTGCAGACGAGCCAGACGGATGATGACAAGGCAGCCGAGGCAATTGCTCTGTTGCGGTTCCCCATTTCCGTCTGGATGGGCCACGAGCCATCAACGACGAATCCCGCCCGAATCAGCGCGGCCACCAGGGTTTCCCACGCGTCTGGGTGTTTGTTGGCAAAGACAATCACAAGTCGTCCATCGTTCTTCAAGGCTGCGTGACAAGACTGAAACGACCGGGCCATACCTTCTTCATAGTTCTGCTTAGACCGTCCCTTGTCGCCCCCAAACCTACTGGCATCGTCTATGAGTTCGCCGTCATCGGCGTCATGGTCCCACTTGGGCCCAAGGGGCTTAGAAAAGACGTGGCCGACCCCCTTAGACAACCCAGGAATCGAACGCCTCAACCACACATAGAAGAAGTCCATTAGGTCTGAATACGGAATCGCGTCGTAGTAAGGCGGGTCCGTTAGGATCACGTCTACGTTATCCACCGGACAGGCGATCGCCGACCCAAGAACCGTTTCCCCTCTTCTCGATGATTCGACACTCATCTGCAGGTGGTCGCATACCTTTGCGACCCAATCGACGGATTGAACGAACCCACCGGTCGTGTCGGAAAGCGGCGCAAACTCGGCGAAATCCCAAACGATGGGCAAAGCAAAACGAGCGAAGGTGCTGCGTGTAGTCTCTCGGTCATTGGTCCACGAGGCCAAGGTACTCCCTCGATCGGCCATTCGGCTGATGATGGGCAAGCACATCGCCGCCAGTGACTCTGCCCAGTCGGCTGGATAGTGGCCGAGTTCATCCGACATGCTGCGTAATGCCCGGACGAACTCCCCCAGTGCCAGGAGCTGCCGGTTCGTGAACAGCTTGCGCCACGTGTCGAAGCCATATAGTGGAACACGGAACCCGAGAGCCTCCTTGCTCGGCAGAGGCTCCTCGGGAAGCCCAAAGGGAATGTCCGCGTAGAGGGCTCGCATCCGTTCTTCGGTGACGTCGGCTGCCTCGCGCTCACGGTCAGTCGGCAGGCGGTACTCCTTGCCTCTTGAACCATCCACTACCACAGCAGTCATGACGGTGCCCATCCGTCCGGCACGCCCCTCATAGCGGATTTCTTCCATGGTCATGATGTGCTCGCAGCGCGGACAGGCCGCTCCAGTGCGGGACATGGTGCCGCTCCCGATGCGCTTGTCGTGCTCCCGTCGCTGTGCGGCGTTGCCGCCGTTGCGCGGCACGTCCGTCTGCACGCCAAAGACCACGCTGCTCCCCTTGGTATCCGGGTCCATTGTCAGCAGCACGCGCTTGTTGTCCTTCTTGCACAACCAGCGCGTCTTGAGTAGGGGCAGGGTGGAGCGGCACTGCTTACATCTGACGGTACGCGCCCAAAGGTATGCGACCGTCGGCTTCGCGATCCAGCGGGGCTTGCTAGGGTCTCGGAGGTAGGCGGCGTCGAACCCCGCATTCAGCGGGTCCAGAATCGGGACACCGTTCTCGTCTGTGTGCAGAAGGCGCATAGGCTGTGGTTCGAAGTGAACGCCCCATGCCATCGGCTCGAAGTCAGCGTAAGTGGGGTAATTGGCCGACAGGTCCCTTCTTGCCCTCGCCAGCGCCCACCGGCCCCAGGCACGCAGATGCCAAGCAAGGTCGGCCTCAGTAGCTGGATCGTCAGGCAGCGCTTCGAGCTGGACCGCTCCGTCGCTGTGTCCCAACCGCTCAAGCTCCGTCTGCAATCTGTTGCCCCTAAAGCCCTTAGCCTTTAGGAATGATTCCATGAAACCGCGGTCCTCTAAGGCGAAGGCCGGCAGAGGGCTAGTCTGGCCGGCAAGCCGTTGTGGGTATTCCAACGTGCACTTGAGGATGAACCAGGCTACAGGGTTGATGTCCATGGCGGTCACCTCGCAACCTAGGCGCATCGCTTCGAGCGGAATGGCGCCGCCGCCAGCGAAGGGGTCGAGCACCTTTGGAGCGCGCCCGCCATAGGCTTCGAGGATTTCGTCTCGAAACCACTGGAGGTCAGGTCCGTTTTCCCTGCCCCAATGGAGGATTCCACCCTCGGTAACTTCCTTTACCTTTTCAACGATACGGCCGTTGAGCCGTTTGCGCTCGATCTTCTCTACCACGCGGCCAGCCATGCGCTCGATGATCGCCTTGCGCTTCTCGGCGTCGCCCGGGTCCGGAAGCAACGTGGCGATGAGCGCCGCCCTCGACGCCGCCAGCGGTCTCCGGGCTGGCCAGATGTGCAGAGTCGAGATGTGGCCGTGCCGCACGTTCTTCTCGTGAACCGAGTCCAGCGACGCCTGCTTCAAGGGGAAGGCTACTTCAATGAGGCGTCTGTCGTCTGGGTTGGTCATGAGATGGCCTCAATTGTCGTGGGAGCGAGTTCTATTGAGTAGTCTCCCATACCCGCGTTTGTATTGTGATCCACATACGTAACTCTCCTGCTCTGCCCAAGCATTTCTGATATTTCAATAACCGCCCTAAATTCGTTGCCTTGCTGGCGCTCGAAGTCTCGGATCGAAAAGACTCTGGCGATTGCTGGCTGAGTTGTATTCAAACGCGCTCGTACCTGCTCCAACTGCCAGCTTGGATTATTTACAACCGCCTGTTGAAGTTCATGAATATAGCTACTCAGGTACTTGCGGAGGACAGGCTGAACGTCTACATCGTCCTTGGATGGCAAATCACGCACAATGTCATATAGCTCGCCGTAACGCAATGCTAACTCTGCCTCTGTCATCGGGCTCGATAATTCCCATAGTTCCTCCATGGCAGCTTTCCGCTTCGCGTCATCGCGAAGCTCATAAAGATCACCCGTATAGTGAGGCAAATACCTCTCTATTGTTCCTCCAGGCAGGACGTGTACGTTCTTCTGCCTCAAAGCAGCGAGGATCTGTCCCAAGTGACCTTCAATATCCGTTACCGTTTTCGCTGAAACGGCCGCTACCACGTCGTCCCTGTATCGGCTGATAGCAGTCATCACCGCTGTTCGGGCCTTTGTCAAGTCGGCGTTACTCCAGGGCCATGGGCCCAAGTCTCCTAAGAACTCTCCGAGGCGGGCAAGCCGAGGTGGCAGTGATGCGTTGACCAGTTGAGTCTTGATTAGATCTGCTAGCTTTCCCTCTAACTGTCCGCAGTACTGCACAAAGTCGTTGCCTAGCCCTGCAGAGGCTAGGAAACTCTGAATACCTTGGTCATCGCTCATACATTTCCGCAGGCTTCCGCGAAAGAGACTATCCAAGTCGTAAAGGAAATGCGCTTCCTTTCCAAGACCTCGGCACAGCTTCAGATAATGGTCGACCTCTTCAGCTCCACCAGCATCAATGACGGAACTTCCCGCTCCCGCCACCGAGACTCCGCGCGCCTCCATCATGGCGTTAACCAACTGAGCATCGAGGATACCCTCAACGAAGATTGGATTGTCTGAAAAGAACAGTTGCTTGTGATGCGAATTCAGTCGTTTAACTAAGGAAAGAACCCCATTCCTGTTCAGGTTAAGGTTGTATACTTGCTTTGGAACCGAGTAATCTAGGCCGAAGGAAATAACGGAATTCAGATCGTCTTCAGATTGAAAATCGAGAACGAACGGAGAGTGTGTGATGAGGAAGACGCCCTTCTTTTTGGGGTTGATGGCTGGATCGCCTGCAACCTTGCGTACTTCCTGCATGAAGAAGGCTTGATACTGCGGGTGTAGATTGAGTTCCGGTTCGTCTATGATGAGATATTGATTCCTGTCATCATAAAGATGGGTCAGGAGGACCAGAATCTCCTTAATCCCATGGCATTCATCCCGATCCAGCCTGTAGGCATCGCTATCCCCCAGCCGCCGGATCTTCGCCATGAGGCGGCCGGAGTCCCACTCAAGAAGGATCTCCCGGTCGAACAGATGACTGAGTGTAGCCTCGACCTGAATACGCAGATCCATTCTTTCCTCGAGAAGGACAAACGTGTCGATTCCTGACCCTTCTGCTCCTGCCTGTTTGAAATAGTCGAACTGGCCTTTGTCGAAGCCATTCTGAAAATGGTCACCAATGAAGCGCCTAAAGGCCCTAACTTGCTCCATGCCGCTGAGCCGGTCAGTCCCAAGTAGACGCGCATTTCCGTCCAAGCGAGCGGAGAGTTGACGGGCAAATTGAGACTTCCCGCTCCCGTTTGGCCCTACTAGGAAGTTGATCGCCCCTATGTGGTCAGTTTCGAAGGTCTGATTTGACCAGGGTGACGGTAGAGGAATCAACAAGTTATGGTCGATCATCAATGTGTGACACCTTCCCTAGCTGTGCTCCGGCTCATAAACTAGTGTTCCGTCTTCCTTCTGCCAGACGACCTTCCCGTTCTTGACGATGGCCACCGAGCCTGTGGTTTCAAAAGCTCGCCGCCTTGCCTTAGCTGCGGCCCTCCTTAATGCGGTCAAGGCACCAATGAAGTCTATGTCCTGGGATTTCATGGAGTGGTGTCCATCGTGCTGCTCTGGCGGTGTCATGTTAGCCTCCCTTCTTCGACGAGTACGGGTTGGTCACCTGAATTGTCGTACACTGCCCATTCGTCCACCAGATCCTTGTAAATGTACTCAAAGTTTCGTAGTCCGGCGTGGAACCTTCTACGAATAATCGACTCCGGTACATCGTGCCCGCCTTCCAGTACTCTCTGTTTCACACGGGCGACGGCAACATCAGGCCTCGATAATCGCAGGAAGAACAGCTTTACCTTGTACCCCTCATTCCGCCAGCGGGGTATCAGTCTGGCATAACTTCGTCCGCTAAGCGTAGTTTCGTAAGCAAAGCTCTCTCCCCTCTTCACATAGTCGTGGATCATGCTCAGCATCAGCCTACCTGCCCGAAATGCGGTGAGGTCAGGCCGGAATGGACTCAGGCCGGCGGCGATGAGGTCAGCGTTGATGAAGATCGGGCAATCCGCCTCGTTGGGAAGGAACTCCGTAGCGAATGTAGTCTTGCCCGCGCCGTTGGCGCCTGCGACTATCAGTATTCTCTTGGAATTGGTCATGGGATGTTACCCTCGCCGGGTTCAGCCGCCTGAAGCAACTCGCTCTGGGGTATGCTGTAGACAAGCGATTCACGTCCACGGGCGAGTAGCTTGACAAAGGGGTCCCGTACCCGTACCAGGCGCGGGTGTGGTTTAGCGCAGTCGAAGACCACGTAGAGCCAGTAACCCGCACGGAGGTTGCAGGCTTTTGCCCACTCATTCTCACTCAACTCGACGTTGCCTGAGCCGGCGCGGCCCTTCACCTCTATTGCCAAGCGTTCGGCACTATGACGGAGGGAGAGGAGATCGAACCCCGGCCAATCAGTTAGGCCCGCTTTGCGTGCCAAGTCGGGTCGCGACACGTCCTTAACGTCAGCTCCCAAGCCTTCTTCCCAAGAGATGGCGACATTCATGGCGACCGCTTCTACCTCTGCGTCAAAACGCTCCGTCTCCCCGGGGTCCTGAGCGGGGACTACTAGGGCGTGGACGAGGAACCTAACCTCACCGGGCCTAATACGTTCAGGCTCCGACTGCAACTCAGCGATACGGCGCGCGCGGACCGCCGTAAGACTCCGCTGTCGTGTCCTGATTCTAGGGAGTTCGATCTTGGCGCTAGGGTCGCCGGTTTGGGCTCTCTCTCTGAAACGGGCGCGGGCGGCAGCGAGCTCGGCTACTTGGAAGTCGAACCCTCGGTTGATGAACATCAGGCGAGAGGGCAACTCCTCGATGATCCGGCTCCGGCGCAAATGGGCGAGCTGGCCAGCCACGCCATCTCGTGCGAATACGGCAGCCTCCGATACCAATCCTCGTGCAAGCGCGGCGAGTGGTGCCTGCCCGGGTGCGAAATCTCTGATCCCCTTTAGGAGAAGCAAATGCTCTACCGGCCACTCCTCGACAACTCCGTCCTCCGATTGACGCAGTCCTACCAGCCGGGATTCGAGAGTCGTATCTTCCCCAGAAATCGCTCCTTCCTCATCCCATTCCGGTCCCCTCTCCACCGAGACCAATGCAATGTGAAAGAGGTACGGTTCCGGCGCGTAGGGATCAGCGAAGACCGCGCCCCGCAGCCCCTCTCTTCCAAAGCGGTGGACGACCGAAGCGGATATGCGGTCGAAGACGGGCTCGCCAGGATGCAGCCATACCGCTTCCCCACGGTCTTTCGGCCGGTAGACGGTCAGCCGATCCCGAGTTTCCCTGGGGTAAGCCTCGAACACGGTGAGCAGTGGGTCGATAGCGCGGGAACGTAGAGGGGCCAGAGTGAAGGTCGTCTCCAAATCTCCTTCTATCCGCAGGTCAAGCAACGGTGCCGTCCGCTCCACGAACCGGCGAACATAGCCCGGAATGAGTCTCCGGTAAGCCTCGCGGTTCGCCTCGTCTTTGAGGCCGCCCAACTCACGACGTACCTCGCCACCCTCACCGTACAACGCCTTTTCTCTGTCTCTGAGTGCCAGTAGCTGCTCTTGGGTTAGCGTCCCTTCTAAGTGGCGAACGGCTTCGTCTTCTCCTTCCGCAACGGCCTGATCGAGATAGTCCTTCATAGACACGCCCTCAAACAGACGGCCTATAACGTCGAACACCTTGTCGGAGCGCAACTCCCTACGGATAGCCTCCAGCTTGTCGAGCAGGGTCTTCATCACCCGGCCCTCGCGGGTGCCTCCAGCAACGAGGTTGATGATGATTACTGGGTCGTGGGTCTGTCCGTATCGATGGATGCGGCCCATCCGCTGCTCCAAGCGTGCTGGATT
This sequence comes from uncultured Dehalococcoidia bacterium, assembly GCA_964477845.1. Taxonomy (GTDB): domain Bacteria; phylum Chloroflexota; class Dehalococcoidia; order Lucifugimonadales; family UBA2962; genus CAUZIR01. Next base: position 110,252 of record CAYZES010000005.1, read on the forward strand.
CCACGGAATGTCGTAGTTCACCATGACCCAGCAGAACTGGAGGTTGATGCCCTCACCAGCTGCGTCAGTTGCTACGAGAAAGTTAGCTCCGCCCTCGACCATCGGCTTCCGGAAGAACTCGACTTGTCGCTCGCGCTCCTGATAGTCCAAACCGCCGTGAATACACGCGACCTGACCGGTAAAGCCCAAACCTTCGAGTCGGCGTACAAGAAAGGTAAGGGTGTCTCGGTGCTCGGTGAATACGATGAGCTTTTGGCTGGAGTATGCAGGGTCTCGGAGCACTTCTTGTAGCTTTTCGAACTTCGACTCTTGACCGGCTGCTACCAGTCTCTGCGCCTTGCCCAAGAGTTCTCCGACCTTCAGGCGCTCTGCCTCGATCTCGGCAAGGCTAACCGCCACTAAGCCACCCAGGGCTTGGTCTTCGAACGCCTCGTTCTGCTCACGCTCATCTTTGCCCGCAGGATCATCGTCCGCCGTCTGAGTGTCGAACGGGTCCTCAATATCGTCGAGTTGCCGCTGTTGCCGGCTCAACTGCTCTTCAGTGAGCCGACCATGTCTGATGTCGTCAATGATGCCTGCGAGCTTCTCGCTGCGGCGCTCGAATGAGCACATGAGCGCGTAGGTTGAACTGGCGAGACGCCTCTGGAACACGCCCATCGCCAATCGCGCTGCCGATCTGTTCATCAGCCGCGCTCTGTTGTAGTAGCCCAGGATGTAGTCGGTAGTCTCATCATAAAGCTCCCGCTCGCTGCCCGTACCTGGCGTGAGGTCGTAGCTCAACGTGTCGCAGTTTCGTTGGGGATAGAGGGGGGTCCCGTCAAAGTGGACCATTTCCTCCTTGGTGCGTCGCACGAAGTGATTCCGTCGGGATTCTGGCGGAAACCTATCGAAGGCATCCTTGGTCTGAAGCAAGTCGGGAAGGAGGAGGCGCCACAGGAAGTAGTAGGGGTAGTCTCTCCCCATGTGAGGCGTTGCTGTCAGCAGTAGAAGATGGTGGGCCGACCAGGGAAGCGTCCATTGATCGTCATCCACATGAGTGCCGGCTATGGCCTCGGCTAGCTTGTACCGGTCCGTTTTGCGCACTCGAAAGTCTGGCTGACGATTCGCCGACAGCTTATGGGCTTCGTCGAAGACGACAAGGTCGTAGGCTCCAGTCTTGGCATCCCTGAGATGCTGGAACATACGCTGCCCAGCTAGGGTGTCCAAGCTCACTATCACTAGGTCGCTTTCCTTGCCGGTGAACGGATTGCTCGTTCGCGCATCCGCTCCACCGACGATGCGGAACTGTAGGCGGAAGAGGTCACGCATCTCTCTTTCCCAATTGCCGACCAGTCCGGCTGGTGGCACAACTAGCACTCGCCGTAATAGACGTCGGGCCAGCATCTCCCGAATGTATAGACCGGTCATGATCGTCTTGCCAGCCCCGGCGTCGTCTGCCAGTAGGAAGCGCAGGGGGGATTGGCTGAGCATGCGTTGATAGACCGCCATGCGCTGGTGCGGAAGCGGGTCGATTAGTGACGTCTCGGTAGCAAACGCCGAGTTGAAGAGATGTCCGTAGGTGAGTCGGTGAGCCTCAGCAACGGCCGAGACAGCATCAGGGTCCGCAGAGAAGTCTATGCCATGAACCGCTGGCGAGGCATAGGCAGCGGCGGACAGGTCTGAGCCCCCATGGTCATCCACCGAACTCTCGAGCTGCAATATACGTGCCCAAGCTAAACTGTTTGGACGGGATTGTTTGTTCTCCCAACGGTTGACAGTAGCGTAGGAGACGCCGACGAGCTCAGCGAACTTGGCCTGTGTCAGTCCCCTGACTTCTCTAGCTCCCCTTATACGCTGCGGATAGTCGCTTGGCAGGTCTGTGGAAGAGATCGATGACATGATTCTAGTTTATCAATTGATCGTGTGGGGCATAATTGATGATATAGCACATGTTACAAATGTATGCTAAATGGCACTAGAGATTACAGACCTTCTACCTGCATTACCACCTTCTCTGCCTTGTTGCAGCTTTCTACAGCCTGAGCGTGGCCGATTTGATCTCGTCGCTCGGATCCTCCGGTCCTGTAACCAACACGTAGACTCGACTGGCCTGCCTGACCACCTCCACTTCCCCCAACCTGATCTGCCGGTCAAGCGTGTGCACGGAGATGGCGAGCTCGTGCGCCGCCTGCAAAACCGGGTCTTTGCTTTAGAGGGGGATTCCAACAACCGGTACATCCTGCCCCTGACTAGTCACGCGACGTGTCAGCCCGTCCAGAGGGTGGCGCAGGCGTGCCCACTGACCAATCGCTCTCCGAACATCCTGCAGAGCTGCCCAATCCTGTCATTTTGTAACTCCCAGTTGGCAGGGAGGGCAAAGACTTTGATTTCAGGCAGCATCTCTAACCCGTGCAGAAATCATCCGGTGACGGAGAGAGTCCCAGCTATAGGCCCGCAGTTCTGACAGCCTCAGCCGCGTCGAAGCTCGCTCCCAGAGGGGGTACCAGGACCGTCCGAGTATCCCCTCCACTTGCAGTGCAGCCCTACAGGACACGAGGATCGGATGCGTCATCAGGCTCATGGCGGCCGCAGTGTTCCGGAAGGTCTCTTCAACCTCACGCGTGTCGACGACGAAGAGCGTGGTCGGAAACGGGGGCTAGTCTTTCTCCGGGGCATTCGACCAGTAGTACCGCATGTAGGGTTTCGGCCGTCTCGTAGCTCCCCTCGGATGGCAGGTACGCAGATCGCACTCCAGGTAGAACGGCACCTCGAGGTTTCCGGCCAGCACCTTCAAATTGGCGGCAGTCTTGGCGTTGTTGGCTAGCCAACCTACCAGGACTAGACTGACTCTCAGCCGATAGGCCCCTGTTTCGTTGCTTGTTCTATGCGTCGAAGTACCGGTCCATCACGCGACTCTAGCGCCGAGAAAGTCGATACGCCGTTCGGGGCTGACAGGGCGAAATGGCAGATCCAAGAACTGATCCGGATTGATCTTTCAGACTTACCGGGGGCGGATGGGTGGAGACCAACCTGCTGCGCCTCTTCCTCGCTACCCTCTATGAATGGCCCGTTCAGACCGACAGATGCTGGACGCCCTCGCCCAGATGTCGTTCATCGACTCGACAGAGAAGGCGGTCATCCCGGGTGAGCCGCACACCACGGTCCACCTCGCCCAGAGTGGCCTGCTGTCCGACGGCTTCGACACTCCCTCGGATTTCGTGCGCGCCTATCCCATGTCGAACTGGTGGCTCACGCTGATACTTAGCCGGATTGGCGCGGTGGCCTCGGTCTATCGCCTCGCCGCATCGCTCTCCCCCGGAATCGAAGGGCCTTGCTCCCAAGTCGAATTTCATCGCCGGGAGTGCCACTCAGTCCCATTAAGCTGAGTGCGGCGGCAACGGACTTGGAAGATCAACGAGGGTACCAGCGAGCGGGGTGTACGGAACCAGAGCCGCTAGAATGGCATCCGAAAGGGAAAGCATGGCCTGACCTCTCGCACCGGGATCAGCACAGCTTTCCCTGTTGTCATACTCCGTATAGCTTTTGTACAAAATCGAGACTGTGCAACCCGTATGAAAATAGCAGGCATTGACTTTCCAAATCCTCTCCTGAACGCACTACGTGACGGCAGGTTGATAGTCTTCGCCGGGGCAGGCGTGTCCATGGGAGAACCGGCAACCCTCCCGAGCTTCGGCAAGTTGACTGAGGCGATCGCGAAGGAGACCGGTGTGATGATGAAAGGGGATGAGTCGGAGGATCAGTTTCTCGGCAGATTACAGGACAGGGGAGTTCGGGTGCATGCGCGGGCTGCGGAAGAACTCTCAAGACATAATCCCCAACCTACCGCTCTCCACTACGATCTGCTGCGAATTTTCGGCGAGTCAGCATCTACTCGTGTCGTCACTACCAATTTCGATCTCCTATTCGAAAGTGCGGCGACGAAACTGTTTGGTGCACCCCCCGACGTATTTGAGGCTCCCGCCTTACCCGCGGGAAGCAGATTCACTGGTATTGTCCATGTCCACGGGTCCATAGGTCGTGAAGACGACATGGTGCTCACAGACTCGGATTTCGGGCGCGCATATCTGACCGAAGGTTGGGCACGGCGTTTCCTAGTTGACATGTTTCGTTCCCACACTGTTCTCTTCGTTGGTTACAGTCACAACGACACGGTCATGAATTACCTTGCGAGAGCCCTGCCAACGGAAACGGAACGCTTTGCTCTCACGAACGGATCTGCCGTCGATCAATGGCAGATTCTAGGCATACGGCCGGTACTCTACGCGCACTCGTCGAGCGGAGATCATAGCTCTCTCTACATCGGCGTCAAAGGCCTTACCAACTATGTCAGCAGGGGCATCCTGGATTGGCAACGCGAGATAGCAGCAATAGCAGGTAACTTGCCTCCGTTAGACGACGAAGCTTCCGATCTTATCCGCGACGCCCTAGCGGATCCAACGCGAGCGCGCTTTTTCATGTCGTCGGCATCCCATCCGGAGTGGATAGGTTGGCTCGAACGAAACGGCCATCTTAATAACTTCTTTAAAGTCGGTTTCCTAGAAGTTTCAGCCTTGGAACGGCAACTGGCTAACTGGCTAGCCGATAAGTTTGTAGTTAACCACTCAGACGAACTCTTTCATCTCATTGCTCGGCACAATGTCCAACTGCATTCTGCACTTTGGCTTGCTCTAGCGCGCGCCGTCGCATTCAAAAGGGACCAGCCTCTGGATCCAGACCACTTGTCCAGATGGGTTTCATTACTGCTCGCTACTGCTCCTCCCACACCTTGGATAAGGCCAGCTCGGTTCCTTCTGCCAGCGCTGGGAGAACGTTGTGCCGAGGCCAACCTGACGGACAGCTTGATTGAGGTCTTCACCAAGATGACGACAAACCAACTGGAAATTTCATCGCTCCTGCCGTATCTGGAGAATGCAGACGTGGACGTCGAATCGTCCATTGTGCCAAGCGTAGAGCCGGAATTTGACCATTTCCATCTGGAGAAGTTCTGGAGAATCAGGCTAAGACCACTTATTGACGAGGTGGCCGAACCCCTGCTAGAGATCGTCGTCCAGAGTCTGGCGTCTCAGCATAGAATCCTAGGTGCCTGGCAGTCGGCAGGCAGGGACTGGGACGCGGCTTCATCCGGTAGGAGCGCGATTGAACCCCACGAACAAGACAGGCATCCCGAAGCAACAGGTGCTGTCATCGATGTAGGTCGCGATTGCCTAGAGCATTTGGCCTCGGCACGGCCTTCTGTAGCGTCGGCATGGTGCGATCGGCTTGTACGTCAGGACGTGCCGATACTCCGCCGCTTGGCTGTGAATGCACTATCGATGCGGGTGGATCTCACGGCAGACGAGAAGATTGACTGGCTCCTAGTCAACATCGGGCTGCACGACCTCGCAGCTCATCACGAAACCTTTCAGGTCATGCGGGCGATCTACCCTCATGTCGGCCCGGAGAAACGAAAGGCAGTGATCGACACGGTTTTGTCGTATGAATGGCCTATCGCAGAGGACGATGACAGTAAACGACTTACAGCACACCATCGATTCGATTGGCTCCATTGGCTTCACGCATCCGATCCGGGCTGTGAACTGACAAAGCAATCCTTGAAAGACATTTGGCAGCGATATCCCAGCTTCCAACCACAGCAGAATCCGGACTTCACCATTTACACCACGGGACCCGATTATGTGGAGCCCCAGACCCCTTGGAACGTTTCCGAGTTGCTGTCCCGTCCAGGCGACGAATGGGTAGATGATCTGTTGTCATTTCAGGCAAAGGAGCCGCTCGGCCCGAACCGTGCCGGCCTCATGCGCACCGTCGAAGAAGTAGCCACGGCCGAATTCAAATGGGGGATCGATCTGGCCGACGCGTTGGCCAAGTCCGGCGAATGGGATGCCGATCTTTGGCCGCCGCTTATGCGAGCTTGGTCACGGAAGCTGGACGTCAACGAGCATGGAGAAGTACTTCGTAGGTTGAGACACGCCAAGTTGCACCTCAGACACGCTCGACCGATTGCAGACGTCCTCTGCTCGCTCGTGAAGGACGGCGGCCAGCCATACGCTGCTGATTTGCTGACCGAAGCCAATGAGATCGCCAGAGCCCTGTGGGAAGGTCTTGACCGTAGCCAATCAGTGCAGCGAGAGCGCGACTGGTTGTTTAGGGCCGTGAACCATCCAGCTGGAAAGATCGCGGAATTTTGGCTGCATAGCCTTGCACTGTGGCGAAAAGAGCAGGAGACCCGGCCTGATTCCCTAGACGGCCAGTACAAGCCAGCGCTCTCGGAGATCGTCGAGGACACTACATCGATCGGAATACTTGGCAAGGCGGTAATTGCCAACCAATTGGGTTTCGTCTTGGCGGTGGACGAGGAATGGACGAAGCGGTATCTAGTGCCGATGTTTGAGTGCGACGACGGCGATAACCGTCAGGCAGTCTGGGACGGATTCCTGTATGGACCTCTCAACCCGCATGTTGCCGATTCAATGAGGGCTGCTTTCATTACAGGCGTCTCTTCGATGGGAGACCTTTTTCCTGATGATGGCGCTGCACGCCAACAGTTCGTCACATTCTATGCCGGGATGGTGACGTACTTTGTGGAAGAGCCTCTCGACGTGTGGATTCCTAGGTTCTTCGAGACAAGAGCCGACTCGCGTGGGCGCTGGGCCGTGACCTTCATGATATGGACGAAGGGAGGCAGGGGGAACTGTGGGAGCGGTGGCTCAAGCGATATTGGGAGAACCGACTGCAGGGCATCCCTGTGCCGCTGCTCGGGGATGAAATAGAAGAGATGCTCAACTGGCTGCCATATCTGGACATGCTGTTTCCCGAGGCGGTCGATTTCGCCACTGAAATGCCGCAGGTTGCATTGGAGCGCAATTCGATCGTCCATGACATCAGCGAGGGCAACCTGTGGTCAAAGCATCCTGAAGCAACTGCGAAGCTCCTGATCCACTTAGCGGACTCCGAGTCGCCTTCGTGGGCGTGGCATGGCGGAAAGGAACTCATTGACAAGCTCATCATGCTTGACCTTCCCTTAGACATCAGAGAAAAGCTGGAGGAGATTCCTTCAAGATTAGGGCTGAGTGCGGAAGGCGCATGAAACAACGTTGACTTGGGTAGCTTCCCTAATGTGCCCCTCGACTTCGGCCCGAACGAGTCATCTCCGCCCAATACCTTGCCTTGAGCACCTCGAGCATATCCTACGTGCGCACTCCACTACGAACGGTCGTCCACGCATCCGTAGGCTCCAACTCTTCTGCAGACCGTTGCACACACCATTCGTTTTGCGGCCACCTTAAGGTCAATTGGCTTTAACATTGAAGTGAACGGAGTGTATAGGGACTGGAGGCTCTCTCACGGCCGTACGGCGTGTACTGCAATGCGCAACTCTAAGCCATGCCTGCGCCACATCGAGATGCTGGAGCAGGTACACGCCCGGGTTCCTTTTCCTCAAGCAGCCATGCCGCGTGCTGGCAGGAGGCAGACCAGGTACCCCGGCGCGATTGCCACGTGCCGGAGATCCAGATGCCGACAAGGATGGTGAGCTGGAACATCGCCACGCGCCAAGAGCCGTGGCGCCAGCCCCTGCGGATGGACGCCGACGTCGCACTGCTGCAGGAGGCGGCAGAGCCACCTTCCGACATCGCTGAGAGAGTGGATACCGGCCCGGCGGAGCACTGGGACTCACACGTCTGGAACTCACGCTGGTACGAGGATCGGTACCCGAAACTGTACGACCGATGGCCGATTGTGGTGAAGCTATCGGACCGGGTCGAAGTCGAGTGGTTCAGGCAGGTCAGTCCAATAGGCTGGACAGAGCCAGACGAGATCGCCGTGAGCGGCATCGGGACGATAGCGGCGGCTCGCATAACGTCTCGTGACAGCTCGGTCGGACCGTTTTTCGCCGTCTCCATGTACGGCCGCTGGGTCGGGTCGCATCCAAGCGTCAAGACAGCGTGGAGCTTTGGCTACGCGGACTCTTCCGTTCACAGGATCATCTCGGACCTGTCGGCATTCATCGGCCACGAGAATCCGCAGACACATCGCATCCTGGCGGCCGGTGATCTCAACATCGCGCACGGCTATGGCGATGGTGGCGACCCCTCCTACTGGGACGCACGATACCGGTCCGTTTTCGAAAGGATGGCCACCATCGGGCTGGAGTTCATTGGGCCGCAGGCACCGAATGGTCGGCAGGCGGAGACGCCGGCGACGGGCGAACCCGCCGACTCCCGCAACGTCGTCACCTACCACCTCCCCGGCAAGAACCCCGAGACGGCAAGCAACATTCAGCTCGACTACACCTTCGCCTCCCGCGGCTTCCACGAAGGCGTCACGGTGCGGGCCCTAAACTCCGTTGAAGAGTGGGGCGCAAGCGACCACTGCCGGCTGCTCATCGATATTGCAGGGGACTAGGTCAGTCCGCTTTCACCGCACCCTCGGACAACGATACCCGGCGACAAGCAGGACACCTAGGAGCGGGGCCTCCACCCAGCTAGACAGCGAGGCTATCGTGGCCGGCGCCGGAGCGTGCGGAAGCGGCGGGGCAGCTCGGGGAGCTACGCCGCGGGCGCGGAGAGCCGACCGGAGGGCGTCAGGCGCTCAACCGGCGTCGTCTATGTGGCGAGGCGCTGGATGCGCATTCGCCGTGGTGTCCAATCTGCGAAGGACGGTGTCGACTCCGCCTATCGGACGGTGCCTGGGGGAGGAGGTTGCAATCGCTCCACCCCTTCGGCGGTGTTCCCCTTGGAAGCGGTTCGGGAGAGCGGCGCTCGATCCCTACTTACGCTCCCGGGCACTGGGAACAGGACCCCCGGATTCCATTGATGGCGAAACCGGAAAAGCCGAACATTGAATTCAGTATTGGGGCGCCGCAGGTGCGGGCGCAAGGGTTTCGGGGCCCCGGCCGAGGAATCGTGTACTTTACTTGCACAAAACCCTAAGCGGGCAGACTGGAGGCACCCTCGTGTACCCTGCCCGGCAGGCATCGGCCCATGGTTTCCGGGCTAGCCTGCCCCGCCGCCGCCCAGGCTACCTCTTCCACAGCCCGCACGTCAGCGCCCTCCTCAGCCGGTCGAGAAGCTCCAGTCTCCTGCGCTCTGCCCGAAGATCCTCGAGCTCACGCAACCGCCAGTCCAACTGCACAGCGCGCCTCGAGGGGTGCAGCAGCTCGGTCTCGGGCGGCAGGGTGAGGCTGTGCTCCCCGAGGACAGACGGAACCGGCGGGCCGGCTCGTGGGCCAGACCGCGGGCATGGGTAGCCGACCGGAGGGCGTCAGGCGCTCAGTCGGCGGCGTCTATGGCCCAGCCGCAGGGTGCGCGCAGGCAGGGGTGTCCGGTCGGCGAAGGAATGGTGCATCTCCACCTGCCGGACGGTGCCGGGGAGGAAGATCCTCATCACCTTACCCTCCGGCGATTCCCTCTTGGGCAGGCCGGGGAGCTTTCGCTCACACCGACCTTTGCGCCCGGGCAACAGGGATCACGCCCCGGGATTTGAGTTAGGGCCAAATCCCGAAAAGGCCTCAACAACAACGATTTCAGTATTGCGCCGGTCGGCCTTCCGCTGTCAACTCAAAACGGCCTGTTTCGGACCCCCGGGCCCAGATTGCTAGCGGCCAGCTAGCGATGGGTAACTACCCGCACCAAGAGCCGAACGCCAGGACATTCGGACACCGCGACCGGCCTCCCCCTGGGCAAGCCTGCCGACACCCAGGCGGATCCTCGAGCGGCATCCTCTCCCCGGGTTCATGTCTGCGACAGACCGACCACCCGGGAGGTCAAACAATGTTCCCAGCATGGCGGCGCCGGCAACCCGGCATCAACGTCCGCCAGCCCCATCAGTCAGGATTGGTCGCCCGGGTTCGCTGCCCGTCAGCACCTGCACCCTGCGCATCAGATCATCGGCCAGCGACATCAGCCGCACATGGCGCAGGACCACCTCTACCCCAGCAATTTCCGTGAACGCGCCTCCCCAATGTGGATGTTCCAAGTGGAACATTTTGGGGGGTTTTTGGAACATCGCCGGGAGATTTGCCGTGTTCCAACTGGAACAAATGCCGGGGTTTTTGGAACGTCGCTCCGCAGCCGGACCTTAAGGAAGTTCGTCGCCACACCGGGGTCACGTCCGGGCGCTGCAGTCCTGTAGGGCCGCCTTCCCGGTCCGTCGTTCGCCTTCTGCGTAGGTACGGGATTCATGTACACCCCTCCGGCATGCAAAAGGCCTACCCTTCATCAGTGAATGCCCACACATTGCCCTGGTACGGAACATCGCCGGTACGCGAGGGGCGACCTACACCCTCTTGCGGCAGTCGTCGGTCGATCGGCGGTCAGATACCCACTTCGGCCAGGATCGGACCGTGACCCGGGTCCCGGCCTCCCGATCTCCATCTCCCAGCTCCCATTCAGCTCCAAAGCGGCTTCGTCCCTGGGCTGAGGACCGATTCTTCGACTTCCCCTTCTACAAGTCCGAGTGGAACCAGCCCATCCCCGAAACTGCTTACAGCGCAGTCGCCGACTTCCCCTTCGTTTGCCTGTTTCATCCTGCTCCCGGGCCGAAAGTTCCCTTTCTACAACTGGTGCCTTTTCATGTACACGGGTATGCCATCTAATTGACACCCGGACCGGCCTCACGGATGGCTCAGAGGCAACCCTGACGGAGCACGGACATTGATTGCCGCGGTATCGCTGACCTGTCCCTCTCCTCGATCCTCTCTCGTGGTCATTCCGATCGTGATGCTTGAAACCTGCCCCTTCGAAGAGCCTCATTTCGCTCCCGCACGACGTTCCGACATGACGCGTCAACGTCCGGCTGGAATTGCCCTACCCTCGCACCAGTGCAGTTCGCGACCGGAACATCGTTCGGTGACCGCCTTGAATCGTCCCCCCCTACTGCAACCTGACACGCACGGCAGACCTCGCTCAGCACACGTCGATTACACCATCCGATAGGGTCATCAGGACCGCGAGATTGGGGGCCTGGCTGAATTCCCTTTAGGGAACTTGTGGGAACTTTGGACTGGAACGGGGGGTTCCGAAAACTCGTTCGCCGATCCGGGGGCCATTTCCTATTTGTCCGCCTGTATACCGCCGCCCGCAGGCAAGAGTACAAGTGGGAATCAGGTTCCCAATCCCTGTACAGCCCCCCGACAGTGAAACGGTCCCAAATGGAGGGCCGACGGCAGGGAGGCGACTACGCCGACAGGTCGAGGAGAGCATTCCAGACCCGCTGGTAAACCCCGCATTCGATCCCATGAATCCGCCCTTCCCAAAGGCGCTGAGAGATGCCGGCGCTCACCCTGTCGATGCCCGGACCGGTGGAGTTCTTCTCTCATTCGGTGGCGACCCGTCTGGCCACGGGTGATGACCACAGGGTCGACAGATCAGCAAATGCCGCACTGCCAACGTGTCCTTCAGCCTCGCCGCCAACCTCAATGGCCAGTCCCGTCGCTCCGTCCGACCCTATCCGGATGCCATGTCCCAATGTGTCCCACTTCCCGGGGTTTCTGTCTCATGGCTCTGGAAGCGTTGGGCGACAAAAGTGTTCGCTGCATCAGTCCTGTAGGAGGTCAGGCCGCCCCTGTGAAACGCCGCCCGCGGCCTCTTATCGCCCTTCCTTCTCATCTTCGAATTGCTGTACACGGATAGCACACCATTTGCGGACCTCCAAAGCCGATGCCCTGAAAGAGGGGTCCTCACGCGATCCCCCTCTTTGGGACGTTAGCAAGTCCGGCGCAGGCCGAGAGACTTGAGGCCAGCCGCGACGAAAGGTTGCGGCCATGGAGGAGGCGAAATGCAGTTGCAAACTCGAAACGGAGCTCTCAGGCCGCCCGGGGAGCGCCGGTCCACGATGTCGACCCCGACGAAGACCCGCACGACCGGCAACGCAGGGCAGTGGCGAGTTACCGAAGCCGATGACGCACCAAATTGTCAAATGACACGTCACGCCAGTCCGACTGCCAGCCGGTCGGTTCACGGCAAAGCCGGGACACACTCCGGACGTCCCTCCCAGGCAGACCGCGAGCGGAACCATTGACCCACGTGGAATCCGGGGAATTTCCCCTACTGCCCTGTTCATCGGGGTCAGCTGGGGCGTTGGCAACCTCAACATCTAAGGGGTGCAAATTGTCACTTTCAGGGGGGCTTTTGTTCAGGGCCTCCAGATCAGCAGGGGTACAAAATGCCATTTTCGCCGGGGCTTTTGTACCACGGCTCTGGAATACGACCTGTCATCGAAATGCTAACAGCATCCGTCCTGTAGAGTGCCGGCACCACCTGTACCACGCCGCTCCCGCCCCGGATGCAACCCTCTGTTCCAACTCCAAAGTCCTGTACACGTCTATGACATCGCCGAAGACCTTCAGTTTCCCGTGCCACGAAAGACAGGGGCTGCACTGCCCCACCCTCGGGGCATTACCGAGCGCTCCTGCAACTGCGAGACTCGAATGCGTCCAGGAGACCGCCACACAACTCTCCGACGACCGGGCGCAGATGCGGACCGCGGTCTCAGGCAGGGGGGTTCACTCATGAACTCCCCTACGAGGGCTTATCTGGAGCCATTCTGAACACTCAAACTGGTCTTCAGAGATGGCATTCGGATCGCAAGGCTCCTGCTTTAGCGTCACGCATAACTGGGAGAGAAAGAAACAGCGACATGCACGAATCTGGGAAACGAGGCAACGGAAACAGTTACTAGAGGGAAGTGCCGATGCCATTTGGGGTCTGTCGGCACGCCCAGTGGCGCTTGCCCGAAAGCTCCCATGGGGCAAAGAAGGGGGAGGATGACATATGGATAGACTCTTAAAGATCGCCGAAGTCCAGAAGATGACCGGGCTCAGCCGCGCCAGCGTCTACAGGATGGTTGCAGCCGGGTTGCTTCCTCCTCAAGTCAGGTTTTCGGCGAGATGCGTGCGGTGGAGAGAGTCCGAGGTTCTCACATACATGGAGTGCCTGCCCCGTTCTTCGGAACCTGCCTTGCCTCTTAGGTTCCGTGAGTCTCGCAAACGGTGAGACTTCGCCATGTTCGTGTTTTTTCAAACACCGCTGGCTGGATGACTCGGTCTTGGACGTTAGTCCCAAAGTCCCCGAGTCCGCCACCCCTTAGTGCATGTTCGCCGCACCCTACGAGAGACCTGCCCCCCCACCATGTGGCTAGATTGGTCCTAGCTTTCATACGCTAGCAACGACTGCAGACGTGGATTCAGCGTGCTGACCAAAAGGTTGAGGTGATCCCGCATCCACACAGCCGCGTCTCCGAAATTCTCGCTTTCTTCACCCTCCGCCAAGAAAGCCAGGTCGATCTGTCGGCGGAAACCTATTCTGGGACGCCCAGAGGCGTTTTCCCAATGCTCCAACTCGCCTGCCGCTTCTTCCCGCAGCTTGTCTAGGGAGTCAACTATCGACTCGAAGATGCGAACCTCGCGGGGGTAATCCTTTCGTGCCGTTAAGAAACAGCCAATCTGCCCTGCCTTACGGTGCAAATATCCGTCGAAGCATAGGGCATATCCTCCGAATCCAGAGCCTTGTACTAGGATGTAAAGAGTCGAGTCAGTGGTGGCGGCAGGAACCTCCACGCTGGTGTCCGCAAAGGAGAAATCGCTAACCACCGCGCTCCAGAATCGGAGGTTCTGTTGATCCTGATCCGACAGGGTCTCCTCCTGATCGCGCAAGCTGCCCGCAGCGATTTCACCAACGAGGTCTCCATCAATGACGAAGCGCTGCACGATTTCGGTGCGAGCCAGTATGCGAGGTTGAACGAAAAGAGCGTTCGCCGAATCCCGATAAAGCGCGGCCTCCACCATGGCAAGGTTGAAGTGCAGGCCGCTGTAGCGCTGGACGAAATCTACGATGTCTGCCGCATCCTCCCTAATCCCGTCGCCGACGATCAATAGCAGAAATTCGCCTCGCCTCAAGTGGCGTACCACGTTGTCGACGAACTCCGCCTCCTCCACTTCGGGGTGGTGCTTCCTCACCGAGTCGTAGAGCACGTTGCCACTCTTTCGGGTGGCCAGAGATACTTGTCTCTGCAAATCGTCGTATCCCCATCCCGCCAAGTCCTTGGCGTAGTCGAGGATTTGACCAATCACTTCACGCCGGGCCTGCGGATTTCGCCATAGCTTGAATTCGCTCAGCGTGAGCCGGCCCAGTTGGTTGCAGTACAGAGCATCCGCATAGCCTGCTGGGAGGCTCAATTCCTTGCAGATCGGCACGGCCCCGGCGTATGCGGGATCGATATCAGAGATGGGAAGCGTCTGAGGAAAACTGAACGCAAGGTTCTGAAGCGTCGCTTCGTCAACACCGCCGGAGGTCACGTTGGACCCCAGCGGCACGCGCCTTAGGACTTCTGGTTCGCGATGCGCGTCGGGGTCGACGCGTACTAGGTCTCCATAGGTCTGTCTCATTCGGTTCCCTCTTCAAGAGTCGATTGCGCGGCCGCAGGATACAGGGCTTCTTTGGAAGGCTTGAGGCTGAGGTGAATTGGTTTGCTCGCGGAGGTGTCCCTAGTGACATCAAATGACTCCGGGCTAGCCCTGTCGCTAATCTCATCCTAATGCCTACAGGTCTTTAAAATGCGGGGATGCCCTACATGGTCAAGCCTCCTCTACACTTCCCACTTATTCGACGCATCGATCACATCGCGCAGAGTACGGACGGGATAGCCGCTTCGGCGCAAGGGGATGACCATGGAGTCGTTCGATAAGTGCATGCAGGACCACCAGGTCAGGTGGCGCAAAGCTAATGTGAGCGACCCGCGGTGCGGCCGATGGCGAGGTTGTGAGTATCCGTGGATACTGCCCGAAGGCCTGTGGGAAGAAGGGCTGTGGCCGGGCATACGCACGGGGTCTGGGAACTCGCTGCCAGCATACCTCGAGAGAACCGGCGTGCAGAAACATGAGGGCGTGCACAATCTCAAGAGTTCGTGGGTTCAATGCGCCAACCTGTACTTTCCGTTTCGGGAGTCTGCTGAGAGCCGGGCCTTGTTCGCTTCCTTTCTCAAGTTCCGTGTCAATTCCAAGATCGAATCGTTGGGAGCAATCGAGTTGGAATATGCCGAGCATGAGGATAGTCCGCTGCATCCCTCACCCCTGCTCGGGGAAGCAGGGGGCACTAGAGGTGCCTACCAGACCTCGCCGGACCTTGGCCTGTTGGTGAACGGGGGGCGAGGGCTGGTACTCGTGGAGAACAAGCTCACGGAAAAGAACTTCTCCAAGTGTCCTGAAAGGCCAAGCAAAGGCACCCACTCAGATCCTTGCAATCAACCGGTGTCAAATGTAAGCGACCACGCCACCCAATGCCGCCTGTCCGAAAGAGGGAGGAGGTATTGGGACCATTTGGCGCCGGTGATTGACGAAAGTTCCCTTGCTGCCCTAAGGCACTGCCCAGCGATGACGGACGGCTATCAGTTGTTCCGACAGCAAGCTCTGGCCGAAGGTATGGCGCAGTCGGGACGCTACAACCCCATGGTGTCAGCGGTGGCGGTTGACGAACGCAACGGCGACTTGGATGCTGCCCTCAGGCCCAGCGGAATCGATGGGCTGAGGCAGTGGACACGGCTCTTCAAGGGTCGAGCGCGGTTCGCCATGTTCACCCATCAGGAATGGATTGGATGGGTTCAAAGGCACGACACTGAGGGGATGTGGAGCGACTGGCTGAGCTATGTACGCGCTCGCTATTGCCTGTGATGGGAACTGTAGCTCGAAAACCCGCTGGTGACTGAGGAGGTCCGGGAAGAACAATCCAGATGCTGCCCTGACGAACGCCATAGAGATCGTCTAGGCTCGAAAGAGGGAGGCAGATTGCCGTTGGACGAGGCCGCATACCGCAACCTAGAAGAGGGTGGCCGGAAGGCACCCCGGGGACTTTGAGGCGTTCAATGCTGCTGAATTTGAGAAGGACAGCCGCTGGGGAGCAAACTTGTCCCGTGCTAAGAAGTCGTTAGTTTTCGTTTATAGGCGGCAATTCCAGACGATCGCACAGAGACGGGCCGTGACCACCGCGCACCCCTGAGTGCAGTGCCCCTTATGGTGCTGGCCCGAGCTCGCGAGCTTTCTGACGGTGGGGCGCTCATATTCCAATTTGGTCAGTGAGATCGAGCAAGGGCCGTCGCGACCTTGACCTGCCTATTCAAGGTTGCAGGGGTCAACACAGCATCACACGGATTCCGCTCCAGCATTCATAGTTGTGCCGCAGGTAACGGTGTTGACCGCGAGATAGCAGAAGCCCCACCGGCCCATGTGGTGCAAGGTGTCGAAGGGGGGCCTACTAGGGCAATGACCTGTTTGAGCGCAGTCGGGAGCTATGTGCCAGGTCGGCAGCCTACGCGACCCCATAGCCGTTGAGGGACAAGCAAGGTTTAAGCTACCGCCCATGTTGATTGCAGGAGTAGCAGATGCAAGAGACTGAACAGCAACGTTTAGCTTTGGTGAGCGTCACCACTGTCGATGGCGCTACTACAGTTCACCGATACGTTCCGTCCAGCAAGATGGAAGGAGAGTTGATACCAGAGTTTCCCTTCTTTGACCGGATACAAGTGTCGCTCGCAGGCAAAAGAAAATACTTGCTTCTCGAATACCCATTTGTCGTCTATAGGACCAAGCACATAGCTCGCATACAGGTAGATAGCCAGGGGGTGGACGACCTGCTAGAGCAGGTCAAAGGGCCTATAGGATTCCCTATCCCCAGCTAGCTGACAAACTGTGGCAAAGCAACGGGCGGGATACCTTCGACGCGCCAGCGGTCGCCCCTGGCTTCCCTGAAGGTGTCTTAAGTCTCCCAGTCAAAGCGGCGATCGTCTCGGACAATCCAACGGGCTTTGGTCACGGCGGCACCAACGCTAATGCTATCTACCATCTGGCCTTTTGGCGGCAAATCTTCACTGAGCGCCCACACCTGGGCTACCTTCGGTGTTTTTGTTGGTGGACCGACCGTAGGAATTCTCACCCTGCGAATGACGCCAAATGATGGTTATCCATTAGTCAAGAACGCCGTACCGTTGGCGCGTGGAGTTTCTTAGTCTATGAGGCCCACCAGCCTGCCGCCTTCTATACCGGGGAGACTCGCGCCTGCCCTCGAATTGTGTCAACAGTAACTTAGTTTTGACCCACCATCAGTAATTTAGTTTTGACCCACCCCTCGGCTGTCGATTTTCAGGAACTATGTACCAGTAGAAGGACAGATCGCCAAGAACTATA
>CAYZES010000006.1:0-35492 GCA_964477845.1 uncultured Dehalococcoidia bacterium
GGACAGGGTCTTTGACGTTGGCATCGCCGAGCAGCATGCCGTCAGCATGGCGGCGGGCATGGCCTCCGCCGGATTGAATCCCGTCGTGTCGATCTACTCGACGTTCCTTCAGCGGGCGTTTGATCAGGTCGTGCACGACGTCTGCCTGCAGAACCTGCCGGTGACGTTGATCGCGGATCGTGCGGGCATCGTCGGCGAGGACGGCAAGACCCACCACGGCGCATTTGACATTTCGTACCTGCGCTGCCTCCCTAATGCCGTGGTCGCTGCTCCGTTGGACGAGAACGAACTGCAGCATCTCGTCTTTACCGCATACAAGCACGATGGACCCTTCGCCATTCGAATCGCCAGGGGCGCCGCGGTCGGCACTCCACTCGACGAGGATCTCAAGGAACTACCGATTGGCAAGGGGTCGGTGCTTAGGGAGGGTGGCGATGTAGCCATCTTTGGTCTGGGCAGGTCCGTAGCCGCAGCCCTGGAGGCGGCAGAAATGCTCTCGCAGCGAGGCGTGGAATGCGCGGTGGTCAACGCCCTGTTTGCCAAGCCTCTCGATGTAGATCTCTTGGTCGATGCGGCCCGCAAGTCTCGCAGGATCGTAACCGTTGAAGAGAATGTTCTGGCCGGGGGTTTTGGCTCAGGCGTTCTCGAGGCGTTGGCGGAGACCGGGATGCACGATGTATCGGTTCACCGCATCGGCATGCCGGACTCATTCATCGAACAGGGAACGGCGGCCGACCAGAGACGCAAGCTGCAGCTGGACGCCGAGGGGATAGTTGCTCAGGTCATCGGCCTCGTTTCCCCGGATGGCGAGGCGTCGGCTGATGGATCGGAGGCCCACCGGGAAATCGCGGCTACGGCCTAGAGTGGCAAGAATTGCCAGGGGCTGATAGCCCGCCCCTGCCACCCGATCCCTTGTCGTATGGGCGCGCCCTCGCAATCGAGCAGTTCTTCGTCGGGATGACTTAAGATCCCTTCATGCTCTGGTGAGCTCGAGGGGACCGTCGAGCCTTGGCTCTCTGTTCGCAACCCACGCCGAATCAGGTGGCGCGCATTCTGCTGGTTGCCACCTTGTCGCTGACCGTCGGGCTGCTGACTCTCGCATGCGGCCGGGCGACCGAGCAAGAACCATCCCTCCTCGAGGGCGCCAAGGCATCGGAAGAGGACGCGCTCGCAGAGCTGCAGGGCTACTGTGACGAACTGACCGGTGGCGACAATCCATACCTTGGGACCGAGCTCCGGTCCCGCCTCACCGAGGTCGCAGAGCGTTCCCATCCGTCGGACCCTGATCTACTCGCGGAACTGGCACTAATTCTGTCTTCAGAGCACCTTCAGGCCGGCGATCCCTCGTCAGCAACCCGTCTTCTCCGGGACGCCCTTGCTGCTCAGACCGACCCGCTGAGCGGCGAGGCGACCTCGCTTCTCTGGGCATTGTCCGTTGCCTATCTCAAGCTGGGTGAGCAGGCGAACTGTAACTCTGAAGAAGGTAGGTACACCTGTATCCTGCCGGTAGACGGCCGGACCTCGCACCTGGACAGGACAGGCTCTGAGGCTGCGCTGGAGACGCTCCGCCTGTTTCTGGACTTAAGACCCGCCGACACGGCCGCAAAATGGCTGGTCAACGTGGCCCACATGACGCTTGGCTCATACCCTGACGGCGTTCCTGAGCCGTTGCTCGCGGACCTTTCTGCGCCGTCTTCCTACGGCGGGGAGGTACGGTTCGAAGAGGTTGCGCCGGCGGCGGGGATTTACGATCTCACGCTGGCCGGAGGCGCTGTTATCGAGGACTTTGACGGGGACGGTCTTTTGGACATTGTCGCCTCTTCGTGGCACCCCTGCGTTGGCCTTCGACTCTACCTCAACGGTGGCGAGGGTAGATTCATCGACGCCACGAATTCTTCGGGCCTTTCGGGACAACTCGGAGGGCTGAACCTCGTCCAGGCCGACTATGACAACGACGGCTGGGTCGACCTGCTGGTGCTCCGCGGAGGATGGCTTATCTCGGACGGAGAGATGAGGATATCCCTGCTCCGCAACCGGGGCGGCAACTTCACCGATGTGACGCACGCGGCCGGTATGGCTGAGCCGGCGCGACCGGGACAGGTGGGAGCCTGGGGTGATTATGACAATGATGGTCACCTCGATCTGTTCCTTTGCAACGAACCTTCTACCTACGACATCGATGATGATCGTGAGGTCATCTGGGGCCCATCGCACAGCCAGCTGTTCCGCAACCGCGGAGACGGCACGTTTGAGGATGTGGCAAGGCGGGCCGGTGTCACCAACGACCGCTACTGCAAGGGAGCGGCCTGGGGAGACTTCGACGGGGACGGTCACGCCGACCTGTACGTCTCCAATTACGAGCAGCCGAATCGGCTGTACAGGGCGGTGGGCGATGGCACATTTGTAGACGCCGGGCCCGAACTGGGGGTGGAAGGACCGCTGAACAGCTTTGCGGCCTGGTGGTGGGACTACGACAATGACGGCGACCTGGATATCTACGTAGCCGGATTCGACGAGGACATACGAGTCTATTCCTCCCGCTTCTTCGGCGGCAGTTACGGTGAGCGGGCCAATCCGCGACTGTACAGAAACAACGGCATCGGCGGCTTTGTCGACGTGACCGCCGAGACAGGTCTTGACGCGCCGGTCCTGGCCATGGGCGCCAACTATGGCGACCTGAATGGCGACGGTTTCCCCGACATCCTGCTCGGAACCGGCTCGATCGATTTCGAGGCGGTCACCACGAACGTAGCGTTGCTGAACGACGGCGGGGAGAGATTCATCGACATTAGCTTTGCCGCCGGGCTGGGGCATCTGCAGAAGGGCCACGGGGTCGCCTTCGGCGATCTGGACCGAGATGGCGACCAGGACATCTACGTGCAGACCGGGGGCTTCTACCCGGGTGACGCCTTCTCCGATTCCCTGTACCGCAATCCCGGTCAGGGCAATAGATGGCTTACCGTCACGCTCCAGGGGACGCGGTCGGCGAGATCGGCCATCGGGGCCCGGATCGCGGTCGAGGTGGAGATGGAAGATGGCGCGATGCGCGTGATCCACTCGCTCGTCGGATCGGGAGGTAGCTTTGGAGCCTCAAGCCTTCAGCAGGAGATCGGACTGGGAAAATCGATCAGGGTGGCCAGACTGAGCGTCAGGTGGCCAGCCACCGGGCAGGTCGAGAGCTTTACCGGGGTGCCACTGGACTCACACATCCGGATAGTGGAGGGCCAGGGGGAATTTGAAGCGCTTGATCGCCCGCCCGTGCCCCTAGGAGGACACGGTCATTCTCCCTGACTAAGAGAACGGTCACGATTAGGGTAAGGTAGTTGGCCACGGGCGACTGGCAACCGCGGGAGGCCCACCAATGGCGATATCGGAACTGGACATCAGTCACTACCTCGGCGTTGCTCAGCAATTGGCGCGCCGCGCCGGGGACGCCTCAGACGAAATAGACAGGGAACGCCGCCTGCCGGTTCAGTTGGCGGCGGACATGGCCCGAGAAGGCCTGTTCAGGCTTCTGGTGCCCCGATCTATCGGGGGACCCGAACTGGACTTTCCGGGCTACCTGAAGATCGTGGAGTTATTCGCCAGGGCCGACGCCAGCACCGCATGGTGCGTGAACCAGAACAACGTATTCGCCACCAACGCAGTGCGGATGCCTGAGGAGGCGGCCCTTGAGATCTGGGCTGACCCGCTTGCCGTGGTGAGCAACGGCCCGCCCGTTGCCTCAACGCGCGCAGTGCCGGTGCAGGGCGGATACCACGTCACCGGAAGATGGAACTTCAGCAGCGGAATTCGACACTCAACCTGGGTTGCCGCCCTTGCCCCCCTGAGCGAATCGAGCGAGCATGGTAGGCCCGCTATCGACTATGAGCGCGGCATCATACTGCTGATACCGAAGGGCCAGGTCGAAGTCGTCGACCGTTGGAAGGTGAACGGGCTCAGGGGCACCGGGAGCTTTAGCTTCCAGGCGAAGGACCTGTTCGTTTCGGCCGGAAGATCGTACCAGGTGGACGGCGCGCCGCTTCGCGGCGGCTCTCTATACGTGATACCGACAGTGCTGATGTTCGCGGCCGGGTTCGCCACGGTCGCTCTCGGGACTGCTCGATCGGCTCTGGATGCGGCCATGGACATCGCGCGGGCCAAGACACCGGTAATGCGTACCTCTGTCCTGATGCACACATCGACTACGCAGCGACAGATCGGACAGGCTGAGGCGATCTGGAGATCCGCCAGGGCCTTCCTTGTGGAGGCGGTTGCCGCGGTGTGGGATAGCGCTACCTCTCGCGACTGTCTGGACGGCGAGGAGCGGCTTCGACTGAGGCTGGCCGCCACCCACGCCATCCGCACCGGGGCGCAGGTTGCCGCAGTCGCCTACGATGTCGCCGGCTCGGACGGTATCTTCGAGAGCAACCCGATCCAGCGGCGTCTGCAGGACGTCCAGGTCATCACTCAGCAGGTCCAGGGGCGCATGACACATTACGATACCGCCGGTGCCTTCTACCTGGGACTCGAACCAAAGACGCTGTTCTGAGTCGGATGAGACTGGCGTGCGTCGTCATTCAGGCGGTGTTGATCTTCGCGCTCTCTGCGTGCGGGGGAGAAGATCGCCCCGGGACTGTGCCGGAGCCGGAGGCTGCGGAGTCACCTACCGCGGTCAAACAGTCTGGATCCGGAATCGACAGCGTTACCTCGGCCGCGACCGCCGAGGCCCTGCGCAAGACCGTGGCCGGAAACTGCGAGATCGGTCCCGGTGCCCAGTGTGAGGGAGCCGATCTCGGGGGAGCTGACCTTGACCCCGGGGACGCCGGCTGGCAGAACTTCGACCCGGTCGACCTGTCGAATGCCAACCTGCGCAACGCCGACCTGAGCGGCGTGAGCATGTTCCAAGGTTCCCTAGAGGGAGCCGACCTTACCGGTGCAGACCTGACAGGTGCGCAGCTCAGGAGCGCCAGCCTTAAAGATGCTTCGCTGCAGGGCGCCGACCTGACCGACGCCAACCTCACTTTCGCCGATGTAAGGGGCGCCAACTTCGATGGTGCCATCTTCTGCAACACCATTATGCCCAAAGGCGAGACAAACGACACGGACTGCTAGCCTCCTACCCGCCTGTGAGCGGCCGCAATCACCTCTCGGGCGCCCGAGGACCAGACGGCGTCCGTCGGCAACGATGGTGAATGGCCGACTTAGATAGGTGGCGGAGAGGGCGGGATTCGAACCCGCGAGCCAGCTCATCACCGGCTACTCCCTTAGCAGGGGAGCGCATTCGACCACTCTGCCACCTCTCCCAAGCACCCATTCTACCCTTAAAATGACCGCCGAAAGGTCCTCTCCATTCTCAGCGTCCTAAGACCACTTCTCGTGACCCGGCGACACCGCGAAGTGCTGGTGGCCGTCACTGCCGGCTACCTGCTGGTGCAGATCTCGAGCCTGCCGGTGGCGATCGCGCTCCCGACCCTGTCCGAGCAGTTCGGTGCGAGCATCGACGACGTCGCCCTGATGGTGGTCGTCTACCTGCTGATGCTGGGCAGCTTCGTGATGATCGCTGCGCGATTGGGCGACCGCATCGGCCATGAGCCGGTCTTCTTCTTCGGCGTAGTGGCACTCGCGGCCGCCTCGGGGCTGGTCGCGATCTCCAACGACCTGTGGCAGGTGCTGGCATTCCGCGCAATCGCCGGACTGGGCTCTGCGATGATCATGGGTAATGCCAACGCCATCCTCGCGGGGGCGTTCCCGCCTGGAAAGAGAGGTCGGGCCTTCGCTGTGCCCATCATTGGTGCGCGTCTTGGCACCCTGACGGGTCTGGCGATCTTCGGGTTGATGCTCCAGTTCGTGGGATGGCGTCCGGTGTTCCTGACCTTCGTACCGCTCGGGCTGGCGGCCCTCTTGCTGACTATCCCCCTATTGTCGCGGGCCCGAAGGGAATCTCCCGTAGCACCATCGAAGGAGGCGGCCAAGGGCGGGATTGACTGGATCGGCGGAACGCTCCTTGCGGCGGGTGCGATCGTGCTGATCCTCTCGGGAAGTCACCTCCACGGGGGAGAGCAGTCCTTCATATCCGAAGACGGACTGACCTACCACCTGCCCATGCACATCGCCGCAATCCTCATCCTTGTCACCTTCGTCTTCGTCGAGCGCTCGGTTCGCAACCCCGTCGTGGACATGCGCCACTTCAGGGTCGGAGCGTTCACCCTCAGCCTGACGACGAATGTCACCTACCATGCATCCATGCTGGCCACCTTCACCCTCGTGCCGATTCTGGTCGAGGAGGGATTCGGCAGGGAGCCTCTCTGGGTGACAGTGGTTCTCTTGCCAAGCCAGACCCTGGGCCTGTTCATGCCGATGCTCGCCGGGTGGTTATATGACAAGTACCGTCCCAGGTGGATTCGGCCGGCGACGATGGCCTCGATCGCGGCCGGCTTTCTGGCGCTGGGGATGGTATCTCCCCACGTAGGATTCTGGGCGCTGCCCCTGCTGATGCTGCCGATCGCCCTGGGCACGAATATGTTCAATCCCATCAACAACGCCACGATCATGAACGCACTACCTACCAAGCATCGGGGGGCAGCCTCCGGGATGCTCGAAACCACCAGGGAGCTGGGTCATGCGATTGGGGCGACTGCCGCCGCAGGTGTACTGGCGCTGGCCCTGCCCGCCGCCCTCGGCCTGCTGTCAGAGGCAGAGGTACGCAGCGCCTATCTGGGCGGCTTCAGGACTGCCACGCTGATGGTCGTCTTCCTGCTGCTGTTCGGCGCCGTCCTGGCGTCGATCAAGCGGCCGGGCGCGGGTGACTCCAAGGCACCCAAGGGCGAGCAAGCTGTCGCCGAGCCCCGCGGCTGATTCCCCTGATATCATTCCCGCCTACCGGACTCCGCAGCTTATGGCAAGCGAATCTGACCCGGCACGACAGGGTGAAGCCATGGACGCGACGAGTTTCGCATTGCTAGAGGCGGTGCTCGACCGCATCATCCCTAGATCCGGCATCATGCCTGGCGCGGGCGAGGCCGGCGTTGCCGAATTCGTCCGGAGGCAGCTCGCAAGGGACATTGATCTGGCTGAGCTGTTCGCCAGGGGCCTTATGCAGATCAGTTCCGGTTCGCTGGACCGGGGCGCCGAGTTTACCGACCTTCCCAGCACCTCAAGGGATGAGGTGCTCGGCGAGGTCGAGGCCGCTGACCCCGGGTTTTTCTCGGCGCTGATCAAACATACCTACGGCGGTTACTACACCGATCGCAAGATACTGGGCCTGCTCGGCGACGACGTAAGGCCCCCACAGCCCTCCGGACATGCAATCAACCGGGGCGACCTCTCGCTGCTGGAGCCGGTCAGAAAGAGAGGTGCCATCTATCGCAGAGTGTGACCTGACGCTGGCGTCTCTCAAGGTCCTCACGTTGCCAGGTGGCGCGGCAGTTCAGTTCGCTGGGACGGGACCCCGTTACGTCTACAACGAAGCCAGAGTTTCTGAACGGCGGTGGTGATCCGCACCCGGAGAGGTGAGTACATGAGAGCGGCGATCTACATGGGCGGCAGGCGATTCGAGATCAGGGAGATCACGGTCCCCGAACCCGGACCGGGTAACGTTCTGGTCAGGGTCAAATACTGCGGCATTTGCGGCACTGACGTACACACCTTCATGTACGACGTAACCCCCGCAGGTTCGCAGATGGGACACGAGTACTGCGGGACGATCGCGGCCCTGGGAGAGGGGGTGGAGGCATGGAATGTGGGTGACAGCGTCATCGGCGGCGGCGGTGTGCCACCCAGGGACTACGTAGACCCCTTCGCAGACGACCCGAGATTCAACTACCGCACAATGGGACCCGGTCGAGAGCCCATGTGGGCCAGGGGCTATGCGGAATACGTGGAGATGGAGGCATGGAGGCCTATCCCGATACCGGAGGGGGTGTCCGACGAGGCGGCCGCAATGGCCGAGCCCCTAGCGACCGCAGTCCATGCGGTGCGACGGTCGTCTCTGAAGGTCGGTGACTCGGTTGCGGTCCTGGGTGCGGGCCCCATAGGGCTGTTCACAATGCAGGTGGCCCGCGCGGCAGGAGCGTCGAAGGTGTTGGTCGCAGAGCCCGCCCCGGCGCGCTCTGCAGCGGCTCGCTCCCTCGGGGCGGATGCCGTCATAGATCCCACCGAGACCGATGTCGAGGAGGCCTTTGCCGACCTGACCGACGGGAGGGGTCCTGACGTTGCACTCGAGTGCGCGGCGGCCCGCGGAACCCTGGACGATGCCCTCCGCACGGTGCGCAGGGGCGGGAACGTGACCTTGGTATCGCTGGCATGGGAGGCGACGGCGCTGAACCCGGTCGACTGGATAGCCAGGGAGATCAACTTCACGACCAGCTTCATCTACGAGCCCGACGACTGGAGGATAGGGCTCGATCTGGTGGCCAGGGGCCTTGTGAGTATCGAGCCCCTGATGGCCGATGGAGCCATCATAGGCCTGGACGAACTGCAGGCGACCTTCGAGCGGCTGATGAACCCGTCTACGGACATAAAGGTACTGCTGGCGCCGTGAGGCCACGGCCGCTGCGCTTTCGGCACGCGCGCATGCAGGGTCCTGTGCGCGGGCGTTAGTTCAGGACCAGCTCGACCGCCAACGCCCTGGCCCATCCCTCCGCGTCGTCTCCGTAGTCACCCGGCGGGAGCCTCAGGCGAACCCAGTCCTCACGCTCGTCCACCACCCTGACCTCGGCACCCGCCGGCACGGTGAGCAGCTCAACATAGCCGGGGCCGGGGCCGCTGTAGAGCGCGGTCACCCTGGGCAGGACCGCATCCCCGCCGTCCCGGCCCGCATGCGAGGCGACCATGGTTGCCGCGAAGGCGGCGATCAGGACGAATACGACGGCTGCGCAGACGGCTCCCACCCTCAGGTGCCGGCTGCGGGCCATCCTGAAGACGCCCCAGAGCAACGCCACCAGGACCGAGGAGGCCACTGCGGCTGCGGCGACAAGCGGGGCCGGCACCGCTCCCATCACCGAGGCGGACGCGCGGCCGAGAATCGGATCAGGGGGTGGCCGGACACCTTCAAGGGCCGACCGGGCCTCCTTGAGCCCCGCCGCCGCATCAGGATCGGTCGGGTCCAGCGCAAGCGATCTGCGAAAGTTCAGGACGGCCAGTGCGGGGCGCTCCGTCCTCATATACGCAACGGCGAGATCGTAGTAGAGAACGGGGTCTCTCGCGCCCATAACGACCGCCTGCTCGAACACCTGTACGGCACCGTCGTAATCCTCTATCTCATAGAGTTCGATGCCGGCCCGCGCAAGGTCGCTGAGGTCGGCATCCTGCGCCGATGTGCCGCCGGTGACTAGCAGGCTCGCCGCGGCGACGGCAACGACGACCGCAAGGAGACGACCGATCATCAAAGCACCCTGTCCAGCCGCGATATGATGTCATCGACACCCGGATCGCTGCCCGCTCCCTCCGAGCGCATGGGCGGAGGTGCGAATCTGGCGGCGTTGCTGACCTCGATCACCTCAAACACCTTGGATATCAGGCCAGGATCCACGCCCCTGGCGACGAGCTCGCGGGCGAGGCGGTCGCTCCTCCAACCGGCTACGGGCTGGCCCAACTTCGTCGACAAGAAATCGGCCAGCCGCCGATCCGGGGACAGGGTGTGGTCGAAGGACCCGATCGCCGGCGACTCGCTCCTTCCCATCACGGTGCGCAAGGCGGCGGACAGAGCGCCGCGACGACGAACTGTCTCGATAACGAGGATCAACAGGGCCGGCAGACCGAACAAGGTCAAGTACCATGCCGTATCGACAAACCCCCTGCCCTGCCTCGATATGGGACCATCGAGCGGCTTGAGGTTCCATCTCTCGGCGGGCGGTGCAGCATCTTGAACCTGCTCGCCCCCCGCATCGACCAGAGCCCTGTCCACGATCGCCCTGTCCACGGACCCGGGCTCTATCTCGACCCGGATGGGGTCAGTTAACAGGGTGACGTAAGTCTCCTTGTCGGGGTCGAAATAGACATACTCGAAGGATGGAATCTGAAGCGCTCCGTCGCTGTTCGGCAGGAGGACATAATCGAACGTCTTGCTGCCCCTGAGCACCCCGCGGAAAACCTGTGAGCTGGAGTCCGAGCCCTGGCTGAAGACGCGCCAGTCGTCTGAGTCCGGAACATTCGGACCCGGAAGGGCATCTATATTGCCGGCTCCCCTGATGGTGATCGTCAGCGCGGCTGGTTCACCGCCTGACAGCCTGTCGGAGTCGACCGTGGCCTCAATGCTGTAGTCGCCGACCGCGCCGTCGAACCCGGCGGGGGCTCCAGGGGGCAGTGGTCGGGCGTTCACCACTACGGGCTCGGTGACCAGCACCTGCTGGGATCTGCCCAGACCCTCTGAGACCCTCATGGCGGCCGGGTCGATAGTCAACTCCCCTACAAGGGACGGAAACAGCACCGTGCGCTCTTCAAAGACCTCGTAGCGCCTTCCGGCCGCGCTGGTCTCGTATCGGCCCTCGTCACTCAGATCAAGGTGCCAGAATCCGTCGAAGGAAGGTGGTTCGTAGGAACGGCGAATCAGGCGAGGAACGCCCACGCCATCATGGGCCCGATAGTACTTGCGAAAGTACGTAACCTGCTCGCCCAGGTAGGGAGCCGGATCGTCCACACCCGCCTCCAGGAAGTGATCCTGGCCGGTCAGGGTGGTAGAACCTGCGCCGCTACCGAAGTCGAAATCGGGAGCGGGGGTGGGTACTGCCAGGCTGCCGGTGCCCTGAGAGACGTCGATCTCTATAGGCCTGGTCAGATGCTCAACGCCGTCCACGCCGATGGAGATCGACTCGATCGTTATCCTGCCGGTCCGGGTGGCCGCAAGTCGGTACTCGAACAGAAAGTTGGAGACCATCTTGCCGTTGGTGATAGACACCTGTGATACGGAGCTGGTGCCCAGTACCACGAGCCCGTCCAGCAGCGGAAGCCGTGGCTGAGAGGCCTGATTGCCACCCTCGACCATGATCGACAGGGTGATGACGTCGTCGGTCGTAACGCTGCTCCTGTCGACTTCAGCGGTGACCGAGGGCGCCTGTGCGGCGAGCGGCGCAACGGCTGCCAGGGTCGCCACCAGTGCGGCCACTGCCGCCAGGGTTCTCACGCTACCAGTCCTGCGCCGGATCGAGCGACTGGCCGGTACCGAACTGCAGGCGCTGCTCCAGGGTATCTGCGTCCTGGGACAGGGCCTCCAGCAACCGGTGTGCCTGCTCTTCGGTGAGCACTTCCTGCTGCTCGGTCGGCGAGGCATCGGTCTCGTCACCGGCCTGATCCTCCTCCCGCTGCTCCTGCGGGTCCGGTTGATCCTCATCCTCGCCCTCACCCTGCTCCTCGGGCTCCGGGCTCTCCTCGGGTTCGAGCTGATCCTGCTGCATCCTCTGCAGGGCGAGCTCGAGGTTATGCTTGGCATCTAGCTCCTCGGGCGCGCGCCTGAGACTGTCGGCATAGGCCTGGGCCGCGGCGTCATAGTCTCCGGACTCAAAGTAGGCGTTCCCAAGGTTAAACGCAGCATCGGCGCCGAGCTCAGGGTCGGCCGTCCTGAGGGCCTGCTCAAGGTGTCTTACGGCATCCTCAGCCTTGTCCTGGCGCAGTAGCGAATTCCCCGCGTTGTAGTACGGCTCAGACAGGTCAGGCGCCTCGACCTCCGCCCGCTGGTACCTCTGCGTCGCAGCATCAAAATCACCCTCCTCAAACGCCCTGTTGCCCTGGCCAACCAGGTCGCTCTGGGACGATCCGCAGGCCACAGCCGAGAGGACCGAAAGGGCCGCACCTGCCCCGACTGCTATCGCCAACATTCCCCGCAGGGCCCTGGCGACGGGCAAGGTCACCTGCGGTCCGGCCGGCGCTGCGCACGCCCTCCGTAGACCGGCCTCGAGCCTGCGATCGGCCGATGTGGTATTCAGCGCCTGAGCCAATTTCTCACCGCTCGGGGCGTTCCGCCGAGTGTCGATTCGGGTATCAGCTCCGCGGCGATCAACGCGAGAACCGCGATTGCAAGGAAGATCTGGAATCTCTCGATGTGCTGTGTCTCCACCCGGCTCTCGAGCCTTGCTGCCTGCAGGGCGTCGATCTCGGCCGCTATCGTCGGCGCTGCCCCGCCAGGACCGAGATAGCTACCCCCGCCGGCCTCGGCGACTTCCCTGAGGGTCGCCTCGTCCAGGCGTGACATGACCTGATTGCCGCGACTATCGGTCTTTAGACCGACCACATTGCCGTACCTGTCCAGTTCGGGCACCGGATGGCCGTCCGGTGAGCCGAAGCCGACGGCGAAGATCGTTACGCCCTGGTTTGCTGCCTCTCGGGCGGCCGCCACCGGATCGGTTTCGGAGTCCTCGCCATCGGTCATCAGGAGGATCACCTTAGCGCCTTCGCGCTCCGGATCGAAAGCCGTCGACGCCATCTCGATGGCCAGCCCTATGACGGTGCCGGGACGTGATATGGACTCGGTGTTGGCCGCGTCCAGAAAACGTCGTGCTGTCAGGTAGTCCGACGTTAGGGGAAGCTGGACGAACGCCGCACCGGAGAACAGCACAAGTCCGACCTCGTCACCATCCAACCGATCCATCAGATCGATCAACTCCAGCTTTGCCCGGGAAAGGCGGTCCGGTCTGACATCCTGGGCGAGCATGCTGGCCGACACGTCCATCGCCACCATGATCTGCACGCCTTCCTGCTCGACCAGCACCTCGCGCTCACCCCACTGTGGTCTGGCCATCGCGAGCACCAGGAAAGCGACTGCCACCACCCACAGGCCCAGGCGCCAGCGCCTACCGGCTCCGCTTACGCCGGCGAGCAGGCCGTCGATCAGGTGTGGCTCGGCCAGCATGCCCAGCGCGCGGCGACGGCGTGCGGTCGCCCAGGCGACCAGAACCGCCGCGGCCGGAACCACAAGCAATGCAGTCAGCAGGAGAGGATGGCCGAACGACATGGCTAAGGCAGGGTCCTCAACGCGGTCCTACGCAGCCCGAGTTCTCCGACGAGGAGCAACAGCGCCGGGATCATGATCCAGCCGGCCCACTCTCGCCTGTTGCTGAAGGTCAGGGTCTCGATCTCCGACTTTTCTAGCTGGTTGATTTCATCGTATATGCGGCCCAGCCCCTCCGGATCCACCGCCCTGTAGTACCGGCCTCCGGTGAGTCCGGCGATCTCGCGCAGGGTCTCCTCATCGAGGTCGGCGCTGGCGCCAAGCCCCCCGAAATCGGATGCGGTGGGCCGCCCGACGCCGATCGTGTATACCCTGATGTCCAGCGCCTCTGCGGCGGCTGCGGCCGTCAGCGGGTCAATCGCCCCGGCGTTGTTTACCCCGTCGGTCAGCAGGACTATCACCTTGCTCTCAACGTCCGAGTCCTTGAGCATGGTCGCGGCCGTTGCCAGCCCCATGCCTATGGCGGTACCGTCCCTCACACCCACGGACTTAGCCAGACCCACGCGCTCGGTAAGGCTCAATAACACCCCGTGGTCCAGGGTGGGCGGCGCCTGCAGGAAGGCCTCCTCCGCAAAGACAACCAGGCCGATGCGGTCGTGCTCGCGCTCGCCGACGAAGTCGCCGATGGCGGACTTGGCGGCCTCAATGCGGCCTCCCACACCCAGGTCGCGCGAGCCCATGCTGCCGGAGATGTCCAGTGCCAGGGCAATGTCCACGCCCTCCCCCCTCACGATCTCCCGGGCGCTGCCGGTCTGCGGGCGGGCAAGGGCTACGATCAGCAGGGCCAGCGCGGCCAGCCGCAGCGCCAGCAGGATGTGGCCGGAGTAGACGCGCCAGGACCGGCTACCCGCCGGGGGCGCAAGGCCGAGACTGGGGTATCGGACGGCCGGTTTGCGCAGCCGGCTCCCATACACCCAGCTCGCGGCGACCAGCAGGGGTAGTGCAAGCAGCGCTATCAGGACCTCCGGGGACGCGAATGAGAAGGTCACCTGACGTCCACCTCTGCCGAGCCCCTCTCTGGCGGAGATTTGGCGGATTCACGGTGCAGGTCGTTTACGACCTCTATCGTGTCCGGCACCAGGGTCTCCACCTCGACCGGGGACGGCCGGTAACGGGCGAACTTGACCAGGTCGGCCACCAGGAGAATGGAGAGCACCCGGTGACCGAGCTTCCACTCGAGCCCGCTCCTTCTTACCTGTCGGGAAACCTCCGCCGTCGTACTCTCGATGGTTTCGAGCCCGAACTCGGCATCGACGAAGCGGCGCAGCACCTCTGAGACCCTCGTGTAATAGTCCTTAAGGTCTTCCGGCTGCTCAAGGTCGAGGTGACTCATGCCCGAAAGCTCTGAAATGGCCCACTCGTACGGCGACCGCGACTGTCCGGCGCGGCCGAACACGAGCGGGCCGCGGCGCCTGCCCGCCCTAGTGTAGGCAAGGAACGTGATCGCCACTATCGCGAGGCCGCCGATCGCAAGTCCGGCGATCAGGCCGGTCCTCGGCCCGGGCAGGTCCACCTGTGGCCTGATGTCGCGAAGCTCGTCATCGCGGAGCACGGAGACGACCTCAACGGTCACCGGAGCCGCCACGGCAACGCTTCGGGCGCCTGTGGGCGACTCGACGGTGAAGCTGAGGCCGGGGGTGGTGAGCTGGCCGAGCGCAAAGACCTGCGCCTCGAAGGTGACGGATGTGGTCTCCGAGCCGTCGCTATTGGCGACGGTTACCGGGGCCCGCAGGGACCTCACCTCGAACGGACCCCAGGTGTCCTCGAGCTCGAGGGGGCCGACGGTGTGGCCGGTGGGGTGGTTCACCGACGCCGTTACCGTGAGGACATCACCGATCACCAGCTCGTCCGGCGAGACGGCCAGCTGGGCCTCGACGGGTCCCTGCGCCGCGGCGACGCCTGGGCCGAAGGTTATAAGCGCGAGGGTCGCGAGCAGTCCGACCCCCAGCACCCTGAGGGGAACTGCCCGGTAAAGGCGGCCCACCGAAGAGTCGCTCACCGCGGCGCCGCTACAGGGGACCCTGCGGTGCGGCGTGTGCGGCCGGCGCGGCGGGCCCTTCTGACGAAGAAATCGATCAGACCGGGAATGTAGTCGCTGCCGGTGGTGGCGGAGATGTGGTCCACGCCTGCGGACCTGAAGGCACTACGCCGCCGGTCACCGGCGGCCTCGAGTCTGCCTCCCAGCTCTCGCCGCCAACGGGGATCTGATGTGTTCACAAGTGCGGTCTCCCCGGTCTCTGCATCCTCGAGCATCACAAGACCGATCGGCGGCAGCGCACTCTCGAGCGGGTCGTGCAGATCGACCGCAACCACGTCGTGCTTGCGCGAGGCTATCTTGAGCTGACTCGCGTAGTTGTCGACCGGCACTAGGAAGTCGGAGACCAGGAAGATGACGCTGCGCCGCTTGCTGACGGCGGTCAGGAAGTCCAGGGCTCTGCCGACATCGGTCTCCGAACCGGCCGGGGTAAACGACAGCAGGTCGGCGACCAGCCGCATGACGTGCTTTCTGCCCTTTCGGGGCGGCACGAACTGCTCTATCTCGTCGGTGAACAGCGCCAGACCCACGCGGTCGTTGCTGGTCGTTGCCGCAAACGAGATCACGGCCGCCAGCTCAACGGCCAGCTCGCGCTTCAGGCGATCGACCGTGCCTATATCACCCGAGCCGCTGGCGTCGACGGCTATGATCACGGTCAGTTCCCGCTCCTCGACGAAACGCTTTACGTAGGGACTGCCCATCCGCGCGGTCACGTTCCAGTCGATGGTCCGAACGTCATCTCCCGACTGGTAGGGACGCACCTCGCTGAACTCGATGCCCTGGCCCCGGAAGGTGGACTGGTAGTGGCCGGCGAAAGACTCATCGACGAGCCTCCGCGTTCGCACCTCGATCCGGCGGGCCGTCTTTACCAGGTCTGCGGGCAGCATCTGCCGGCTAGGGCACCTCGACGGTGTCGAGGATGCGCCTGACGATACTCGTTCCGTCCACGTCGGTGGCCTCGGCCTCGTAGGTGGTGATTACCCGGTGCCTGAGCACGTCGAGGGCGATCTGCTTGACGTCGTCCGGGATCACGTATCCCCTGCCGCGCAGGAAGGCATACGCCCGGGCGGCGGTCACCAGGTAAATGCTGGCCCGAGGCGAGGCTCCATAGGCGATCAGTCCGCGCATATCCGAGATCCCGTGGCCCTCCGGGTCGCGTGTGGCCAGGACCAGGTCGAGCACGTACTCGGTGATGCGCTCGTCGACGTAAATGCGGCGGACCGCCTCTCGCGCCCGAATTATGGCGTCTGCATCCACGGCCGGGCTCACCTTCTCGGGCTCGCCGACCGCCATCAGGTCCACTATCCTCCTCTCCTCGGCACGGGACGGATAGTCGACGATCACCTTGAGCATGAATCGGTCGACCTGGGCCTCCGGAAGCGGGTATGTACCCTCGTGCTCGATGGGATTCTGGGTGGCCAGGACCAGGAAAGGATCGTCCAGAGGGAAGGTCTGGTCGGCTATCGTCACCTGGCGCTCCTGCATGGCCTCAAGAAGTGCGCTCTGGACCTTCGCCGGTGCTCGGTTGACCTCGTCGGCCAGCACTATGTTGGCAAAGATCGGGCCGCGGTGAATGCTGAATTCGCTCGTCTTCGGGCTGTAGATCTGGGTGCCGAGCAGGTCGGCCGGCAGAAGGTCCGGCGTGAACTGGATCCGGGAGAATCCCGCGCTTATGGCTTCGGCGAGTGTCTTTACCATTAGCGTTTTGGCCAGGCCGGGAACACCCTCAAGGAGAATGTGTCCTCCCGTAAGGAGGGCAACGAGCACCCTTTCGACCATCTCCGTCTGTCCCACCACCTGCTTGCCCACCTCGGCCATCAGGTCCCTGAGGAACAGTCCCTCCTGCTCGACCCTGAGATTCAGCTCCTGGATCTCCGTGCGGCTCATCGCGTTGCCGGTTGCGTCACGACTGACGTGACGCCATTCGATCTTTCCTTCCATATGTCGGATCCTTTTCGCGTGGCTCTTACGTATAACGGGCGCATGTCACGGTCCGTTATACGTTCAGCCATCGATTCCCAGCCTGATAGCGTGTCCGGACGGACCGGCGCTGGCCAGACAATTGTGCCAGCTAGCGGCGGCGGACACTTGATCCGGCGCAGCCCGCAGGGGGACGGGTTGCCCCCTTCCCGCCTAGCCCGCCCGCGGCTCGCTTTCCCGCACACCGTGATCCCCATAGAATACTGGCGCCCGACCGGTCGGATTTCGAAGACCCCGGGCGGGCGTCCAGCGAAGGAGGAATCATGCTCTCCCCAGACGAGATTCGGGACTTTAACGAGGCATATCGCACGGACTTTAACCGCCACGACGCGGACGCGCTGAGGCGTTACTACGCCGACCGGATCAACTGGACCGGTCCGGGCCCTGACGATCCGGTCACGGACGGCGATGAGATTCCGGACAGGTACAGGTCGCTGTTCAGGTCCTTTCCGGATGTCCACCTCGAGTTCCTGCACGATTTTTCCGAGGGCTACTGTAACGCCCACCACTGGATCATGACGGGCACCAATACCGGGCCGATCGGAGAGGGTGAAAACGAGGTCGCCCCGACCGGACGACGGTTCGAAATCAAGGGGCTTTCGATGCTGGTCCTAAACGACGGCGGCAAGATCGTCGATGATCACACCTACTTCGACCTGTCCTCGATGAACAGGCAGCTCGGACTGTCCTAGCCGTGGTCGGAGCGGACGGATAGGGACGTCGCCCCGGTTATCTCTCCGAAGCCAGTGGCCGGACAGGCCTCCGTCGACCGGACTCTTGCCGCCCTGGCGGGCGAGCGCACGCTCGAGCGCATCTGGCGGCGGGATCACACCGTCTGGAACCCTGACCCCGGGGACATCGCCGACAGACTCGGCTGGCTGTTGGCGGACCAGTGGATGAGACCCAGGCTGGCCGAGGTGGAACAGTTCGCCGGCGACGTGACCGCCGAGGGTATCGAGCACGTCGTGCTTCTGGGTATGGGCGGCTCGAGCCGGGCCGCAAGGGCGATCCAAAGGACTCTCCCGGCCCGCCCAGGCTACCCGAGCATGATCCCGGTGGAATCCACGCTGCCGGCGGTGGTCCTCCCGATCATGGACCAGATCGATCCTGCTAGGTCCCTGGTGATCCTCTCGTCAAAGTCGGGCACGACGATCGAGCCCCTGATGATCTACAGAGTGCTCAGGAAGGCGATGGACGCCGCCCTGGGAGCCGGCTCTGCCGGCAGCCGATTCGCGGCCATCACGGATCCGGGCACGCCCCTGATCGACCTTGCCCGGGACGAGGGTTTCGGCAGGGTGTTCACCGGCGATCCGACGATCGGCGGGAGGTTCTCCGCACTCACGCACTTTGGGCTCGTGCCCGCGGCACTGCTGGGCCAGGATGTGGAGTCGCTGGTCGAAGAGGGCGCAAGGATGCGCCGGCTCTGCGGACCGGGCCTGCCGCCGGACGCCAATCCGGCCGCGAGCCTGGGCGCCGCGATCGGCGCGATGTCTCTCATGGGGAGGGACAAACTTACGCTGGTAACCTCACCAGGGATGTTCGGCTTCGGCCTCTGGGTGGTGCAGCTGGTGGCCGAGAGCCTTGGCAAGGACGGAGGGGGCGTAATTCCCGTCGCGGGCGAGCCGCCGGTCGATGCGGACCTTTACGGCGACGACCGGATATTCGTCTACCTTCGCCTGGAGGGGGATGATAACGCATCGACCGATGGGGCCCTCGGCGACGTGAGCGATAGGGGCCATCCGGTGATCATCCTGCGGCTGCAGAACAGGAGGGAGTTGGGGGCCGAGTTCTTCAGGTGGGAGCTGGCGGTGGTGATCGCCGCGGCCGTGATCGGCGTGAACCCCTTCGACCAGCCGGACGTTCAGATGTCCAAGGACCGCACGGGGGACATGCTGGGAGACCCGCGCGGCGACCTGGACCTTACGGCGGACGCGCTTTCGATAAAGGAGGGCGCAAGGACGCTGGCCCGGCTGCTGGGTTCCAGTCGCAATGGCGACTACCTGGGCATACTGGCCTTCCTTCCCACCGACGGGGGCGTACGGGACGCCCTGCGAAAGCTAAGGGAGAAGGTGGTCCGCCGGTATCGACTCGCTACGACGCTCGGCCACGGACCAGGGTACCTGCATTCCACGGGCCAGTTGCACAAGGGCGGTCCGGCGAGCGGTGTATTCCTCCTCCTCACGGCTCCCCACCAGGAGGACAAGGCCATCCCGGGAGAGCCATACACCCTGGGGGAGATCACCGACGCCGATGCGCTCGGTGACCTCGGCGCCCTGCGGCAGCTGGGACGGCGCCTTGTTCATATAAGGCTCCCAGAAGATTCGGGCGGTGCGGTCGAGTCCCTCACCGCCGAGATGGAGAGGCAATCAAGCAGCGCCGGCGGGTGACGGCGAAGATGATCGGAAAGGTCGCTGGCGCAAGGAGGATTTCAATGAACGGCAAGCAGGGTCTACCCGATGGAGGCGCCCACAGGCGTGCGGGCGTAAGCGTCCTCTACGACGTGGCGGTGCCCATGGACGATGGCGTGAGGCTTTCGGCCGACATATACCTCCCGACGGAGGTGGAGGGTCCCTACCCCGCCGTCCTGTACCGGACACCGTACAACGGCCAGATGGAATACCTTGTCGAACGGGCAAATTTCTTCGCCCAGAACGGCTACGCGGTCGTGTGTCAGGACGTGCGTGGGAGGTACGACTCGCAGGGCGAGTTCAGGCGATGGGTAAACGAGTTCGATGACGGCCACGCGACGGTCGAGTGGGTCGGTTCCCAGCCCTGGTGCGACGGCAACGTGGGCATGGCCGGCCCATCCTACCTGGGATACGTCCAGTGGCAGGCCGCATCCATGGGGAGCCGATATCTGAAGTGCATCGTACCCAAGGTCATGGGAGGCGATCTGCACGAGGCGCCCCACTACCAGGGGGGCGCATTCCAGCTGGGCGTCAACTCAACCTGGTCGTTCCGCACCGACGCGCGCACGATGCAGGGGATAGATGACTACGACTGGGAACGGCTGCTGCACACCCTGCCGGTGAGGGACATTCCCGCTGCGGCCGGCAAGGTCATATCGGATTTCACAGACTGGGTGGACAACCCCGACTTCGGGGAATACTGGGCCGACCGTAACGTACTGCACAGGCTGGAGGGGGTTAAGGTTCCAGCCCTGCAGGTAGGAGGCTGGTACGACCTCTATCCGGCCGGCACGCTGAACCTGTTTAACGGGATGCGCGACCGGGGAGGTTCCCAGGAGGCGCGTTCAAACCAGCGGGCCATCATGGGGCCGTGGATTCACTCGGCCAGCAATATGACGGTGGCCGGAGACGTCGATTTCGGCACCGCCTCCCAGCTGGACCTGCGCGAGGTAGAGCTGGCGTGGTTCGACCGCTGGCTCAAGGGAATCGAAAACGGTGCGGACCGGGAGGGTCCGCTCAAGATCTTCGTGATGGGGATAAACCGCTGGCGGGATGAGGACCGCTGGCCCCTGGAGCGAACGGAGTACACGCCCTTCTACCTGCACAGCGGCGGCGGCGCGAACTCAGCCGCAGGGGACGGACTGCTCTCCCGCCTTGGCCCGGCGGAAAACGGGAGCGATCGCGACTCGATACAGGGAGCGCCTTCCGATTCGTTCACCTATGACCCAATGTTCCCGGTGCCGACCCGAGGTGGCGGAAACTGCTGCGACCCGCACCTGGTGCCGTGGGGTGCCTATGACCAGCGGGAGATTGAGGCCAGATCAGACGTGCTCGTCTATACCACCGATCCCCTAGAGCACGATCTGGAGGTGACCGGACCGGTGGTCCTAACGCTGTTTGCCTCAACGGACTGCCGTGACACCGATTTTACGGCCAAGCTAGTCGACGTGTTCCCCGACGGACGCGCGATCAACCTGACAGACGGCATCCTGCGCGGGCGGTACCGCAATGGGACCGATCGCCAGGATCTTCTGGTGCCGGGCCAGGTATACGAGTTCACCGTGGACCTGTGGGTGACCAGCAACGTGTTTCAGGCGGGTCACCGCATCCGGCTCGAAGTTTCCAGCTCAAACTTCCCGCGTTTTGACCGAAACCCGAACACGGGAAATCCGTTCGGCCTCGACGCGGAGCTGAGGGCCGCGCACCAGACCGTCTACCACGACGGCGCACGCCCGTCGCGGCTCATCCTTCCGCTGATACCACCAAGTCCCTAGGGGCCGTATATCTCCGGCAGGTTGCTGAGCTCGCGGCGGTCGCCGTCCTGTGCCTGACCGCCCACCATCATCACTCGACCGTCGGCCATGGTGGTTGCGGTGTGCTGGTGGCGACCCTGAATCATCGTGGGACCGTCGGTCCACTGCCCGGAGGCGGGATCGTAGATCTCGGACAGGGCTATCGAGCTGACCCCGCCCGCGATAAGTACGCGGCCATCGGGAAGCAGGCTGGCGGTGTGATCGGTGCGACCCTCCGTCAGTCCGGCGGTGGCGGTCCACGTGTCGGCCTCCGGATCGTAGATCTCGGCTGTTGCGAGCCGGCCCCTGCCTCCCACCACGAGCACCGTGCCGTCGTTCAGGAGCGTGGCGGAATGGGAGGCGCGTTCCTCGCTCATGGGTGCCGCCGCCGACCATTCCCCGGTCTCCGGGTCCCAGATCTCGACGCTGGCAATGTACGGGCCCTCGTCCTTGCCGCCCCCGGCGGCGAGCACGCGGCCGTCCGGAAGCTCGGTCAGCGTAAACCGCGCGCGTCCCTCGGCCATGTCGCCGGTGGCCTCGATCTCCCCGGTGGAAGGATCGTAGATGTCCACCTCCTCCTGGAAGCCGATGTCGCTTCCCGAGGCGATCATGACCCGACCGTCGCTGAGCAGCAGGCACGAGTGCTTCCATCTCTTCTTGTTCATCTTGGGCCCGAGCGTCCACTCGCCCGTCGCCGGATCGAGAATCTCGGTGGTCTTGAGCGCCTCCCTGCGTTCGTCCGCGCCCCCGAAAATCATCGCCCGGCCGTCGCTGAGTGCGACCCCGCAGAACACCTCTCGCTTGGCGGACATCTCACCCACCGCTGTCCACTCGCCCGTCGCCGGATCATAGACCTCGGCCCTCTCCAGCCTAGGGGGTCGGATCGTCGCACCGCGCCCGCGGCCGCCGGCCGTAAGAACGCGCCCGTCACCGAGAAGAACGGTGACGTGGTCCATGCGGGCGTCGGTCATGCGGCCGGCCTCGGTGAACGAGCCTACGGAAGCTGAGGGCTCGGGCTCTTCGGCGGCCTCGGCGGGGGAATCATCACCGGACGGTGCCGCTGCGGCCTCCTCAGCCGGGGCGGCCGGTGCGGCGGGTTCATCCCCGGCGCAGCTGACCAGCAAAGCGGCGAGCCCAAGGAGTGCGGCCAGGATAAATAGACGCCTCACGATAGCCTCCATCTCGCCCCAAAGCGCTTCCTCCTGGACCTATCCGCGCCGCCACTCGCAGGCGAGCACCGCATAGATTACAAGATCGACGTAGCGTCCGCTAAGGAGCATGTCCTGTCGCGCCGTACCCTCCAGCCTAAAGCCGAGCCGCTCGGCGATCGCCCGGCTGGAGACGTTGTCGACCCCGCACCTGATCTCAACACGGTTAAGCTCAAGGTCGTCGATCGCAAAGTCGACCAGCGTCCGGGCGCTGGCGGTCATCACTCCCCTGCCCCGCACGCGTTCGGCTAGCCAGTAGCCTATCGATGTACGGCGGTTCGCCCAGTCGACGCCATGCAGGCCAACCATGCCGACGAAGCTGGTGTCCGTCCAAATGCCCAGCTGCACGGCGACCCCGCTGTCCTGCTCCTCTATCGACCTGCGTATGAAGTCCCGGGTATCGGACAGGCCCCTCACCCCATCCACCCAGGGCAGCCACCGGGCCAGCGAGTCCCGGCTGTCCACTACGGCTTCATAGATCTCCTCGCCGTGATAGAGCCTGACCGCCCGAAGCACTATTCCGCCCCCTACGTCCAGGCGTTTGAGCTCGGAGATCTTTCGGGTTCCGCAAGACACAGTTTGCTAGGATACGCTCCAGCGCCGGTAAGGAGAGTTCAGGGAGGGCCGAACGAGTCGGCTGCGCCCGAGCAGAGGACTTGTGAGCGAGCAACTTCATGTCGTCCTGGGGGGCAGCGGATCGGTCGGCCGAGCCCTCATCGAAGAGCTACTCAGGCGCGAATGGCGCGTGCGTGCGGTCACCAGAACGCAGTTCCACGACCCTCCCGAGGGCATTGAGGTGGTCATCGCCGACGTGTCGGTCTCGGCGGGCGCGACCGTAGCCTGTGCCGGGGCTTCGGTGGTCTACAACTGCGTATTCCCACCTACCAACCACGCGGTGACGTCCGCCTGCGCGAGCGAGGGCGCAAAGCTTGTCCTGGCCGACAGCCTGGCAATGTACGAGTGCTCATCGGGGCCCATGTCCGAGAGGACGCGCTACGAATTTTCAAACCGAGAGTCCGGGCGCACGAGAGCCGAGTTGGAGCAGCGGCTGATCGCCGCACACCGAAAGGGCGAGGTCCGCGCTACGATCGGCAGGTCGTCGGACGTGTTCGGCCCATGGGTGATCGTCT
Organism: uncultured Dehalococcoidia bacterium; assembly: GCA_964477845.1. Lineage (GTDB taxonomy): Bacteria > Chloroflexota > Dehalococcoidia > Lucifugimonadales > UBA2962 > CAUZIR01. Next base: position 23,477 of record CAYZES010000006.1, read on the forward strand.
CGGTGATGGGCTCAACGGTGTTTCGGGCGGCACTGGAAGGGCGACCGGCCACCGTCTTGGGAGACCCTGACATGCCGCACACCTATACGTTCAGCAGGGACTTCGCCCGCGCGCTTGCGACTCTCGGCGATAGCGATGATGCGGACGGGAAGGCGTGGCACGTTCCCAGTGCTGAGACGATCACGACCAGGGAGTTTCTGTCGATGGCCTACGGCGAGGCAGGTCACGACCTGAGATTGAGGGCTCTGGGGTCGACGTCCCTTCGGCTCATGGGGATCCTGAGCGGGCAGGTTCGTCGGGCCCGCCGCGAGAAGCTGTACCAGTTCCAGCGTCCGTTTATATCGGACCATTCCATGTACGAGGCTGCGTTCGGGGCCACAACGACACCGCACGCGGCGGCCATCAGGGAGACCCTGGAGTGGTTCCGCAGTTACTAGGGGGCCAAAGTCACCCGGTCAGGGTGGAATGGAGAAAACATGCAGTACGCTTTCGGCGCGCTGGCGCAGGGAATATTCGCGAACCCTCAGAACCTGTCCCTACTTGCGACAACAGGAGAGAAGCTGGGGTTTGAGGTGATGTGGGTGAACGACCACGTCGTAATGCCCCTTTCCATAGATTCGCAATATCCCTATACCGACACGGGCCAATTCAACGAATTCGGGGACACGGGCGAATACCTGGAGCAGCTGACCGTGCTCAGCTTCCTTGCAGCCCGGACTTCCACCGTGAAGCTGCTCACCTCGGTGATGGTCGTACCCTACCGCGAACCCGTACACACCGCGAAGGTACTGGCAACCGCGGACGTTCTCTCAGAGGGCCGCGTGATAGTGGGCTGCGGGGCCGGATGGATGCGCGAGGAGTTTGAGGCGCTGGGCAGGCCGCCGTACGAGCAGAGGGGCTCGGTTACCGAGGAGTACATCCGCATCTTTAAGAACCTGTGGACGGAGGATCAGCCCTCCTATGCCGGACGATATGCGTCCTACTCGGATATCGCGTTCGAGCCCAAGCCGCTCCAGAGCCCTCACCCTCCAATCTGGGTGGGCGGCGAGAGCCTTCCCGCACTGCGCAGGACGGCGAGGGTCGGCGACGCCTGGTTCCCCATAATCGACAACCCCCGCAATCCGCTCGATACCGCAGAACGTTTCGCAGGCGGAGTGAACCAGATGAGGCAGGTCGCAGAGTGCGAGGGTCGCGACCCGGACACCATCGAGGTCGCATTCGCCATCAACATCTACGACGACTCAAATGAGCACGTGGGAAGGGACGGCGGAAGACGGGTATTCACCGGCAACTCAGAGCAGATTGCCTCTGACATCCGGGCCTACAAGGAGTGCGGGGTGAAATGCGTAATGTTCGGCTTCGAGGTCGACAGGGACTCGCCGAACGCCACCCTCGAGCAGATGCAGCGCTTTGCGGAGGATGTCCGGCCCCTGGTGGGAGAATAGTGGCCGCGGGCTGATCCCCGGGGGACCGCGCACGGCGGGCAAGCGAATAGCAGAAAGGATCGGTGGACAACTTGAGGTATCGGAATTTTGGAAAATCGGATCTGCGCGTGTCTGCGCTGGGATTCGGCGGCTGGCCGATGGGAGGTACCCAGTACGGCACCACCGTTGACTCGGAGACCGTACGCGCCGTGGAGAGGGCGGTCGATCTGGGGATCACGTGCTTTGACAACGCGGCCGGATACGGCCTCGGGCGCTCTGAGGAGCTGATGGGAGAGGCCCTGGCTCCTTACCGCCAGGATGTAGTCATCGTCACAAAATGCGGCCTGAGTTGGGACCCGGTCGAAAAGAGGCTGTATCGCGACGGCAGCCGGGAGGCAGTCGTGACCGGATGCGAGGAGAGCCTGCGCAGGCTGGGCACGGACTACATCGACCTGATGCTGGTTCACTGGCCCGATCCCGAGACTCCGTTCTCAGAGACCATGGAGGCCCTCTCCGAGCTGCGAGACCAGGGCAAGATCCGTTACGCAGGCGTCTCCAACTTCATGCCGGCGATGATGAGCGAATGCCTGAACCACCTTGACATCGTTGCCGACCAGGCCGGCTACTCGATATTCGAGCGGCGCATAGAGCGCGACGTGCTCGAGTTTTGCAGCGACCACGGCATCGGCCTGATGGCCTACGGTTCCCTGGCGCACGGTCTGCTGACCGGGACAATGACAGAGGAGACGGCCTTCCAGGACTGGGACTGGCGCGCCTCCCAGAACGCGTTCGGAATGCCGCTGTTCACGGCCGGCTACTTCGAGGACAACGTTCGGACCGCGCGGAGGCTGGCCGAGACCGCGGCCGGGGCTGGCATGACGCTGCCGGACCTTGCGGTGGGCTGGGTGCTGAGCCGGCCGGAGGTGACGACGGCGCTGGTGGGATTTCGCACGGCGGCCGAAGTTGAGGCGGCGGCGCGGTCGGCGAACGACGATCTTCCCGGCGACATCCTGGATGAGGTGAATGCGATCTCCGACGAGGCGTACCAGCGCAACGTCTCGGGCGAGGTGATCGCTCCCATGGTGGGGACATGGAACCCCTGGGACCCCGAGCCGAAGAAGTTCGGCACGACCAGCCGGTAGGGGCCGGAAGGGTCAGCGCCCCCGGGCGACCGGACATCCCGAGGATGGAACGCAGGTGAAATACGGCTTCCCCCTGCCTACGCGCGGTCCACTGGCCAGACCGGAGCCCATGGCGATGATCGCCTGCCGGGGAGAGGCGCTCGGATTCGAGTTCGTCTCCGTCAGCGACCACGTGGTCATACCGAGGTCGATCACGTCGGACTATCCGTACAACGACAAGGGGCGCTACCCGGGGACGCTGTTCGGCTCGACGGCCGTTGAATACCTTGACCAGCTCACTGTGATGGCGTTCGTCGCCGCCCACACCCGGACCATCAGGCTGCTCACCTCGGTCATGGTGGTGCCGTACCGTCCCGCGGTGCACACGGCGAAGGCCCTGGCCTCCATAGACGTCCTGTCCGGGGGGCGGCTGATACTGGGAGCCGGGGCGGGCTGGATGAGAGAGGAGTTCGAGGCGCTCAGCGCGCCTTCGTTCGAGCGGCGCGGGGCGGTTACCGAGGAATACCTCCGCGCATTCGTCGAGCTCTGGACCAAGGACCATCCCGAGTTCGCCGGGAACTGGGTCAGTTTCTCCGGCATCTCCTTTCGCCCGAAGCCGGTCCAGAGACCTCACCCACCCATCTGGATGGGTGGCGAGAGCGGTCCCGCCCTGCGACGCACCGCGAGGCTGGCCGACGGCTGGTACCCGTTCGCCCACCGCAGGCCCCCGGCGATCGGATCGGTCGAGGCTCTCAGCAAGTCGCTCTCGCGCCTGCACGACCTCATGGAGGCCGAGGGGCGCGGTCCGGGCGGCATGGACGTGATCCTGGACGCCGAGATGATGTTCGACCCGGGCCGTGAGGTGGCGGCGGCCGACGGCTCGCGCCAGATGTTCACCGGCAGCGCCGACTCCGTTGCCTCCGATATCGGTCGATTCGAGGAGGCAGGCGTGAGGCAGATCCAGGTGCTCTTTCGAGGAGAGACCGTATCCGAGGTCACAGAGGGCATGGAGCGCTTCTCTGAAGAGCAGATGACCGGCGGAGGGATCCCGGCCCGATACCGCAAGTCGTAGTAACCTTGGCCAGAGCCCGGCGGTGCGTGCGTCGGACGACCAGGGCAGCAGCCCTTAGCGAGGAGGGAGCCGATACCCATGCTAGACCTGCTAATCGAGAATGGAATGATCGTGGACGGCACCGGCAGCGCGGGTTTTTTCGGCGCTATAGGTGTCAAGGACAACACCGTCTCGGTGCTGCGCGGCGACGTATCGCAGGTGGCTGCGAGCAAGAGGATCGATGCGACCGGGCGAGTCGTGAGCCCCGGCTTCATCGACGTTCACGCCCACTCCGCCCTGATGATCCTGGCGGACCCTGATCACCTGCCCAAGGTGCACCAGGGAGTCACCACCGAGCTGCTGGGGATAGACGGCAACTCCTATGCCCCGTTCGCAGACTTCGAGGATCTAAAGCGCATGATCCAGATCAATTCCGGCCTCGAGGGATCGCCCGATCTGCCGGGCTACTGGTCGACAATACCCGAGTACCTGGACATGTACGACCGAAAGGTCTCGGTAAACGTGGCCTACATCGTGGGCAACTCGCCCCTGCGAGTCGGTGCGATGGGCTGGGGGAACCGCAGACCGAGCGCCGGTGAGATGGACCGCCAAAAGGGCCTGCTCAGAGAAAGCATGGAAGAGGGCGCCTTTGGCATGTCGACCGGACTTGACTACCCGCCGGGCAGCTACGCGGACACGGAAGAACTGGTCGAGCTCTCTAAGATCGTCGCCGATATGGGCGGGTTCTATCACACGCATGAGCGTTTCCCGCTCGGCGACGGCTACCTGGACCCGAAACGGGAGGCTCTGGAGATCGGCCGGCGCAGCGGTTCGCCGGTCCACATCACGCATCTGCTGCCGGCCGGACAGGGCGACTTCAAGGGTGGTCGACCGATCCTGGACCTTGTCGAGAACGCCAGATACAAGGAGGGGATGGATGTCACGTTTGACTGCTTTCCCTACTCGCACGGGGGCACCCGGCTGATCTACTTTTTGCCCCAGTGGGCCGCAGACGGGGGGCCGGAGAAGATAATGGAGGCACTGCGCGATCCGGAGACACGGGCGCTGATGAAGCGGGAGATGCACTCCGGGTTTGCAAGGCATCGTGGCGGCTGGGATTCGCTGATGATCACCTACTTCAAGAAGCCGCACAACCAACGCTTTGAGGGCAAGACGCTCACCCAGGCCGGCGAGATGATGGGAACCGATCCGATAGAGGCGCTTTTCGACCTGTGCCTGGACGAGGACCTGCAGGTCTCCTTCCACGCGGAGGCAATTGACGCTGAGACGCTGCCTCAGTTCGTGCAGCACCCTCTTCAGATGATCGGGAGCGACGCACTGCTTCTGGGAGACTATCCCCCGGCCATGGCCTACGGGACGTTCCCCGTCATCATCGCCAAGTACGTGCGCCAGGAGGGCCGCATCTCCTTGCCAGAAGCGATCCGCAAGATGAGCTCATATGCGGCCCAGAGGCTGGACATCCCCGACCGGGGCCTGCTGCGCGACGGCTTCAGGGCGGACATCGTGGTATTCGACTATGAGGGCATATCGGCCCCTGCGACGCGCTTCGATCCGAAGCAGTTCTCCCTTGGAGTCGACTACGTGATAGTCAACGGCGAGGTAGTGGTCGATCACGGCAATCACACGGGCGCCCACCCCGGGCGGGCGCTGAGGAGGGGCAAGGCGGGACCGTAGCCGGCTAGGCCGCCTCCGGTCCGAGCTCTCGGGTCACCCGACCAAGATCCTCCAGGCGGGGAAGCAGGAGAGGGTGGGTCACTCCGGCTCGCCTGTACTCGTCGAGCCGCCTTCGGCACTCGTCGGCGCTCCCGATGGCGTACATTCGGCCGACCAGCTCGTCCGGGACCAGGGCGGCCGCCTGCGATGATTCGCCGGCGGAATCCAGTTCGGCTATCGAATCGGCGATCCCGGTATTGAGGCCGGCGGGCCCCAGCAGCAGCTTGGCCATCCCCGGCTCTGCCAGCAGCCTTGCAACCCGCTGCCTGAGCCCGGGCATGAGCCGGTCCGGGTCGTCGGTGAGTCGCATGACGATCATGCAGGCGATTTCCAATTCGTCCGGATCTCGGCCCGCCCGCTCGGCGGCCAGGCGGATCTCGCGGACGGCCCACTCTACGTACCCCACCGGGCTGTAGGCGTTCAGGATCACCCCATCGGCTACGGCCCCGGCCAGGCGCAGAGCCCTTGGCCCTATGGCGGCCAGGTATATCCTCGGAGGGCGCTGTACCGGCGGCACCGCCAGCCGTACCGGGTCGGCACCTTCGCTGAGCCGGACCGACTGTCCCGACAGCAATGCCCTTACCGTCCGTGCCGCCCTCTCCAAAGAGCCCATGGATCTCTCGTAGGTAAGCCCGAGCCGGTCCTTTATAAGCCATTCATCGCTGCGACCAAGGCCAAGCACCATGCGCCCTCCGCTGAGCCGGTCGACGGTGGCCGCGGCCATGGCAAGGAGCGCCGGATGGCGGGTAAAGGGGTTGACGACGCCCACGCCCAGCGCCATCCGATCGGTTGATGCGGCGAGGTGTCCGAGCAGGGAGAACGTCTCTTCGTGGAAGTATCGCTCCGTTACCCAGATCGAATCGAATCCCGCCCGCTCGGCCGTCCGGGCATATCCGGCAAGCTCTGCACCCGAGTCGATCCCGTGGTAGAGGACCAGGCCGGTCAGCACGTCTCCTCCAGCTTGACCGGAGGCAGTGGTGCGTCCTGCTCCAGCAGGGAGAGCGTGGCCCGCAGAACGCGCATCTGCTGGGACCGATCGTTGGGCGCGCCGAGCATGCTTCCCGTCTTGAGACGCGTAAAGGTGGCGCGTGGGGCAGACGTGCGCCGGGTCATGCCCGGGACTGCGCTCGTCAGGGTCGTTGCGATCCCTTTCTGCTCGAGGAGCCTTGCGATCAGCCCGACGGACTGACAACAGATCGGTCAGGCGGGAACCAGCAGGGCGGCATCCGCCTTTTCTTCCCTGGCAGCAGCCAGCACCCCGGGCGCGATCAGGTCGGCAACTGCCCTCACGTCCGGCTGGTAGCCGCTGAAACTCACCACCTTTTCGGCCAGTTCGCCAATCTCTCCATCGGCGGCCATCTCCTCCAGGTGCCGGAGCGGGAGCTGAACCTGGGGGTCCACCGACACCGGACTGTGGTCATAGTGAGTGTGGTCGAACCTGACATCGGATAGGGGCGTCTCCGTCGGGATGAGGCGCAGGGTCGGATCGCCGAGCACGTTGGCGGCATCGAAAGGCTCGCTGCGCGACCTGAGAGAGGCTCCGGCGGATGAGATCAGGATCAACCGGGACTCGGACAGACGCACAGCGCGCCCGCCGGGCGCGGTGCGGTTGCGCGGGCCCTCATAAAGAGACCAGTCCGGTTCGGCGCCCGGGGTCCCGAGCACCTCTCGTCTCACATGGTCGAGCCAGCCGCCCTCGAAGCGCTCCGCCCACTGTTCCATGTCCTCGACCACCGGTAGTCCGAGCCTTGAGTGTGTCAACCGAACACCCCCACCCCTATCAGCTTCCCTATGCCAAAAGTCACAGCCGCCGCCGCGCCCCCGATCAGCAGCATTCTAAGCCCGCCCCACACAACGCCCCGGTCAGAGGCCACGGCCACCGCAGCCCCAACGAAGAGCAGGCCCACGGCGCTGACGATGGCGCTAAGGATGAATGCCAGGCCGCCGGCCCCTGCCAGGTACGGGAGGATGGGCAGCACTGCCCCGGCGGCGAACGAGACGAAGGAGCTGGCGGCCGCTCCCCAGGGTGAGCCCAGGTCGTCCGGATTCAGGCCGAGCTGTTCTCGCGCGATGGTATCGAGGGCCAGCCGCGTGTTTCCCATCAAATGTCCGGCCACTGTCCTGGCGTCGGCGCGGGGCAGGCCCTTCGCCTCGTATATGAGGGTTATCTCCTCGGCGTTTTCGCCCGGTTGCTCATTAAGCCTGCGCTCTGCCAGGCGGATCTTGTTCTCGTAGATCTCCCGCTGAGAGCGCATCGACACGTACTCGCCGGCGGCCATCGAAAAGGCGCCCGCGAGCAGGCCGGCCACCCCGGCGATGACCACGAAGTCTGCGTTGTCGACACCCCCGGCAACCCCCATGACCAGGCTGAAGTTGGACACCAGTCCGTCGTTGGCTCCGAGAACCGCCGCGCGTATGACGCCGCCGTCCTGGGTGCTCGCCGGCGGGACGGCCGCCGGGCGATCGGCGCTTTCCCGGCTCATCGACAGATCCGCTCGAGCTGGCCGGGCGGCGATTGTGCGGTCATCGCCCCCGGCGACGGAAGTCGGGCCGCAGGCGGCGTGGAACTCGTACCTCGGGCCCGGCCCGCCTTGAGGTACAGCTCCCGTGCACGCGGCATCAGCCCTGCGCCCTGTCCCTTATGGACTTTAGGGCATCCACATTGATCCTGTCGGGGCCGCCTCCCTCGATACCGGGCACCTCGAGCAGGAAGGGGACGCCCGCGAAGGCCGGGTGGGACATGATGTTGGCAAAACCCTGCTCGCCGATGTGGCCGTGTCCGATGTTCTCGTGACGGTCCACGCCCGAGCCCAGCTCGGTCTTGGAGTCGTTGGCATGGACCGCCACCAGCCTGTCTAGGCCCACCGCCCCGTCGAACTCGTCAAGCGCCTCGCTGAGACCGCCCCCCTCGGTGATTCGGTAGCCGGCGGCGAACGCGTGCTGGGTGTCAAGGCATACCTTTAGGCGATCGCTGCCGATCGCCTCTATCATCCGGCCGATCTCACCGAAGGTAGCTCCGATATGGTTACCAGCTCCCGCGCTGTTCTCGATGATCAGCCAGGTCTCATCGGCCGTGTCACCGAGGACGCGGGAAAGGCACTGGACCGCCTGGTCCAGGATATTGTCGAATCCCCTGCCCTTGTGGCTGCCGGCATGAAAGATCACGCCCCTGGCTCCAAGACCTGTGGCGGCGTTCATATGGCTGGTCAGGGACGCGACCGACTTTTCGGCCAGCTCGGGATTACCGCCAAGGTTGACCAGGTAGCTACCGTGCAGGAACGCGGGGGCGACTCCCGTCTGCCGCGCCTTTTCCTTGAACGCTGCGACCGCATTCGGTTTCTGGGCCCTGAAGGACCAGGTCCGGGGCGACGACGCGAATATCTGTATGCTCTCTGCGCCAATCTCCAGCGCTTTGTCGATAGCCTTGTCGGCCCCTCCCGCAGCGGAGACGTGCGCCCCTATCTTCATTGGCACGGCTTTGATTATACGTACATGCAGGCTAATCTAGGCCCAGAAAGACGTCAGAACACGAAGGAGGCCGGCGGTGCCGCAGACCATAGCGATTCTCAGCCCGGGAGACATGGGCCACGCGGTGGGAAGAGAGCTTGGCGCGGCGGGACACCGGGTCATAACCTGTCTTTCCGGTCGCAGCGAGCGGACCCGTCGGCTGAGCGAGTCGGCGGGCATCACCGAGGTCGCCAGCCTCTCGGACCTTGCGGACCAGGCCGATCTGGTGATGTCGATCCTGGTGCCATCGGAGGCCGAGGCGCTTGCCGGCAGGGTCGCGGCGGCCGCTCTCGGCGCCGGCACAGAGCTAACGTTCGCCGACTGCAATGCGGTGGCCCCGGCCACCAGCGGCAGGATCGAGTCGGCAATCACGGGAGCGGGGAGCCGGTACATCGACGCCTCGATAATCGGGCCTCCGCCCGGCAAGGGCTCACCCCCGCGCATTTACACCTGCGGCCCCTTCGCCCACGTCATGGATGAGCTTAACGGCCAGGGGATAGTCGTAAGGAACATGGGCGCGCCCACGGGGACCGCCTCGGCGATCAAGATGTGCTATGCGGGATTCACCAAGGGAACCAGCGCGCTATCGGTCGGCGTGCTGGTGATGGCCGCTCGACTGGGGGTGGCCGACCAGCTGGACCGGGAGCTGTCCGAGAGCCAGGCGGCCGGGCTTGAGCGAATGCGCCGTGAGATACCGGGCCTGCCGGTCAAGGCCCGGCGTTGGGTCGGGGAGATGGAGGAGATAGCATCGACCTTCGAGTCGGTGGCCCTGCCGCCCGGCTTTCACGACGCGGCGGCGGACGTGTACAGGCTGGTCGGGCATAGCGCCTTTGCGGACGAGACCCCGGAGACACTCGACGACTCCAGGGACCTGAGGACTACGGTTGAGGGCATCGCCGCCCTGCTGGAGGACTGCTAGGCGCGACCCCGAAGGCGCCTGTATAGCCTCGGGATGTCCCTTTGCTCCCAGACCGCCAGCGTCTGCGTGGCGACGGCTATTGAGCTGTAGGTACCGACCAGGACGCCGATAAGCAGAACCAGCAGGAAGGCCCGCAGGGTGGGCCCGCCGAAGAGCATCAGCGCCAGCAGCGTGAACAGTAGCGTCAGGCTCGTGTTGACGGACCGCCCAAGGGTTTCTGAGATGGACAGGTTGATGCTGGCCGTAAGGCTCCTGGTCGGTGCGGCGACTATGTTCTCCCTGAGCCTGTCGAACACAACGATGGTGTCGTTTACGCTGAACCCGATCACCGTTAGCAGCGCGATCAGGAACATCGTGTTCACCTCGACATCGGCGACGACGCCAAGGATGGCGAATATGCCCAGTATCACGCCCGCGTCGTGGATGAGGGCCACGATCGCCGCGGCGCCGTACCGGAACGGGCTCGGGACGTTGCGGAAGGCCCACCAGACGTAGAGAAATATGCCGATCGCCGCAGCGAACACCGCCCAGAAAGCCGCTATCACGGTCTCCTGGGCAACGACCGGAGAGACCAGGTCGAACGCCAGGACGTTCGAGCCACCCGGTGAGATCGCGGCCTCAAGGCTGCCGGTCAGCTCCTCCTTCTCCTGCTCCGAGAGCTCCTTGGTGCGGATGAAGTAGACGTTGTCGCCAAAGTTCTGGACCGTGGCGTCGTCGACCTCGAGGTCGGAAAGCGCGTCGCGCACCTCCTGCTGCTCGACCGGATCGACGAACTCTATGGTGATCGTGCTGCCGCCCGTAAAGTCGATGCCCGGCCGCAGCCCCGGGGCGATGATCAGAAATACTATCCCCGGGACGAGCAGTATCGCCGATATGAGAAAGAGCCAGCCCCTTTTGCCAACGATATCCAAGATGACCCCTCGTCCCTAGCGGCTTCCCTCGGGCAGGAACCTCTTACCCACCGGTGTAAACCAGCTCGCCCGATCCGATATGCCGGTGGTCGCAAGCAGGCGCAGCAGTGTCCTACTGACGACTATCGCCGAGAACATGCTTATCAGCACCCCGATGGCCAGCGTGGCGGCGAATCCCTGAACCACCGAGGCGCCCAGCGTGTCGGCGAACCAGAACAGGATTGCGCAGGTGATGAGCGTTGATACGTTGCCGTCTCGGATCGCAGGCCAGGCGCGGTTAAAGCCTATGTTTATGGAAGTGAGCAGCGTCCGCCCGGCGCGCAGCTCATCCTTCATGCGTTCGAATATCAGTATGTTCGCGTCCACCGCCATACCCACCGAGAGGATCGCCGCCGCGACGCCGGACAGGGTCAAGGTGACCGGGATCAGCTTGAACACGGCGAGCACGATCGCACCGTAGATGATCAGGGCCACCGCGGCCACGAGGCCGGGCACCCTGTAGTAGGCGGCCATGAAGCCCAGCACCAGAGCGAGGCCGACAAGTCCTGCGACCACGCTCTTTCTGAGCGAGTCGGCCCCAAGTATCGCGTCAACGTCGCGCTCCTGCACTAGCTCGATGGGAATGGGCAGACGTCCCGCCTCGAGAAGCTGCGCTATGTCCTGCGCTCTCTCGGGCGTGAAGTCGCCCCGGATGAAGGCCGCGCCACCGGTGATCACCTGGTCCACCGCCGGGGCGATCAGTTCCTCGTCGTCCAGGAATATGGCGATGCGGTCGTCGGTGTTGATTATCAGCTGTGTCAGCTCGCCAAAGCTGCGGGCACCGCGTGCGTTGAACTCAATGTTAACGATGGGCTGGCCGGTCGTCTGGTGGGTTCCCGCATAGGCCCTGGCAAGGTCGTCCCCTGTCAGCCCGATGTCCTCGTCGAACGCCCCATAGACCTCGACGAAGCTTACCCGCGGGCTCTCGCCGAAGATGGCCCTGCTCTCCTCGATCGTGGGTGCCAGCGGCTGGCCGGTCGTATTGAGCAGCGCGAACGCAAAGACGTTCGTTTCCTCGATCCTGGTGACGGCACCGGCCTGGAGGGTGAGCGTTCGGAACTCGTCTCCGTCTATATCGACCTGGATCCGGTTCGGCTGCGCCCCTCCGCCCGAGAAGAAGGTGATGGCCGACTGCAGCATGCGCTCGACTATCTGATCGAAGACCTCGGCTCCCGCGTCGGTGAACTCGACCAGCAGGAATGCAGATTCTGGGGTTACGTCCCCTTCCTCGGCCTCGCCGGATTCGGCGACCTCACCGGTCTCCTCGGTCCCGGCCATCGCCTCGGCTTCACCTGAATCGGCGATCTCGC
>CAYZES010000006.1:35592-112720 GCA_964477845.1 uncultured Dehalococcoidia bacterium
CCGGTCTCCTCGGTCCCGGCCATCGCCTCGGCCTCACCTGAATCGGCGATCTCACCGGTCTCCTCGGCCCCGGCGGGCTCGGGGTATGCGTCGACGGTCACCGAGACGATGCTCTGTTCGTCGAGCTCCACCGGAACCGGTACGTCGAGCTGCCGGTGCTTGAACTCCAGTCGCGCCGTCTCCCCAATGATCGCCTTGGCCCTTGCGGGATCACCCACGCCCGGCAGTTGCACGAGAAGGCGGTCATCGCCGAGCGTCTGGATGACCGGTTCACCCAGGCCGGTCTGGTTCACCCTCCGCTCGATGATCTGCCTGAGGGAGCTCATCTGCTCGGCGGTCGGCTGGATGCGTTCCCCGGCCGCATTGGTGAGCGCCGCCTCGTATACGAGATGGCTACCGCCCTGAAGGTCGAGTCCTAGCTTCAGGCCCAGCGGATTGTCGCCGGTGCGCTGAAAACCCCGTATCTCTATCGTCTGGAATCCCAGGGTCAGCCCGGCGATCAGCACCAGGACCGCGATCACCAGGAGGGTTTTTGAATACCTGCGCAACTATCTCTCCGCCAGTGCCTAACGACGCGATCTATTCCGGCCGCCGCGCCTCGACTCTAGGGCGCTGCGTACCAGGCTGAGGGCATCCTCCCGGCTATCGATCCCGCCGGTGGCCCTCGCCTCCTCAACCATCTCGAGCAGCTCCCCGACTATGGGTCCGGGCTCGAGTGAAAGCTCGGCCATGATATCGTTACCGTCCAATAGCGCGGTGCCCGACCGGCCCCCTGACCTCTGGCCATCGTCTCCCTCGAGCAGGGACGTGACCACCCCGCAGTGCCGTTCCCAGTCAGAGAGATCGTAGCCCGGCGCCAGCATCGGCGGCCCCTTGGCGGCGATGTAGTCGGCCATGTTCAGATAGAGCGCGTCCACCGCAAGGTCACCTAGGTCGCGGCGGTAGCGGTATATCGCCTTCGCCGAGGGCAGCTCCCCGGGCGGGGCGACCTGGCCCGGCCGCAGGTGGTGCTCGACCGCTGTGGTCACATACCTAATCGACCTGCGGCTGAATCTCAGGCGCTCCATCAGGTTCCTGCAGATAGCGGCTCCCTGAGGTCCGTGGCCGAGAAACCGGATTCGGCCGCTCGACTCGACGGTCCTGGTGGCCGCCTTGGCGATATCGTGCAGAAGGCATGTCAGCCGCAGAATCGTCGCCCTGTCCGCACCGTCGGCAAACTGACGTCCGAAATAGTCCCCCATGCGCGCAAATCTAGGGACGCGGCCGGCGACTGCTCCGTCGCGCGGCCCATCGAGGATGAGCTCAAGTGCTCCGGGGGTCTCGATACAGTGATCGAGGACGTCGAAGTGGTGCTCCGGGGGCTGGCTGACCCCCCTTGCCTGCTCCAGCTCGGGTAATACGGCCGTAAGCAGACCCAGATCATCGAGGCTCCGAAGCGAGTCCGTAACGCCGGGGGCGGAAAGCAGCTTGAGGAACTCATCGCGCACCCTTTCAGGTGCGACCCGCGACAGCAAGCCAGCTCGATCGCGTATCCACTCGGACGTGCTCAAGTCCAGGGCAAGTCCCCCGGTCGCCGCAAGGCGCGGCCCCCGCAGCAGCCTTATCGGATCATCTTCAAGTGCCGAGGGCGAGAGGGCCCGCACGAGCCCTGACCGCAGATCCAACATACCGCCGACGGGGTCGATCACGGCGGCCCTTCCAAGTGCCAATTCGTCGAGGCGGACTGCCATCGCATCGATGGTGTAGTCCCTTGTTCTCAGGTGCCGTTCGATCTCTTCCGACGTCAGGCCCCCGGTCAGGTCGACGGTAAGTGCCTCGGGTCTGGCGACGGTCACCCGTCCGATCCCGCGAACCGGATCGAGATCGAAGTAGCTACCGCCGAGCAGATCGGCCAGCTCCCTGCCGACCCGATCAGCCGGAGCGGACACCGACACGTCAAGGTCGCAGGTGTCCCTGTCAGCCAGGGCGTCGCGCACGGCTCCGCCGAAAACGTAGGCCTCTACTCCGCGGGCACACAGGTGTGTCGCGATCAGCTCCAGCCGGGGATCGAACCGCTCGAGCGTAACCGGCGAGCCCTGCCCCGGTGTGGCCCCGCGACCGCCGCTGCCGCGAGGCCCTGCCTCAGCCGGGTCGCAATCCGAGGATGCGATGGGTGTCATCAAGCCGTTAGTCAGCCGCCAGCACCTCGCGAGCGGCCCCTTGGGAGACTCGAAGAGTTCCGGAGGCCTGGTGCACAAGCTGGCCGGCCGGCTCGGCATCTTCCGCCGCCTCCTCGATGGGCCTGAGGGTCTCGTGGGCCGCCAGGTGGTCCATGTAGAGAATGCCGTTGAGGTGATCCACCTCGTGCTCGAGCACCTGGGCGAGAAGTGTATCGGCCCTGAGGCGCACCAGTTTTGAGTCCAGGTCGAGCCCGCGGAACCTGATCCAGATGGCCCGAGTCACGGTCCCTACCAGGCCCGGTACGCTCAGGCATCCCTCTTCCACCAGCCTCTCCCCCTCCCGGTGGACGATCTCCGGGTTTACGTAGACCCGGGCCTCCTCATCCTCCGGAAGCCTGACAACGATGACACGCCTGAGCACCCCGACCTGGTTGGCGGCAAGGCCGACACCGTCGGCATCGTCCATGGTCTCGACCATGTCACTGGCGAGCCGAACTATGGAGCGGTCGATCGTCTTGACCTTGCGCGCGCGCTGACGGAGGGTCTTGTCCGGGAACTTGATGATGGGAAGGACAGCCACTGCGGGCCTTTACATGTGCTTGAGTATGGAGGGGCGGCCAATCGACCTCCCCGGGCTGGTCCGTCGCATGCGGCTCCAGCCAAGCAAGGGAAATTATATCAGCGACGGCGCCCAACTGTGGCCGCCGGGGCTGTAGAATACCCTGCTTGATGATAACGGCCGCGGTAATCTTCGGGCTCGCCTATCTAGCTATCGCGGTCGGTAGAGTCCCCCACGCCGTCATCGCGGTGGTCGGCGCCGCGGTGATGGTCTTCGCCCGGGTCCTTACACCCGAGCAGGCGTTCCATCACATCGATCTGGAGGTGATCGTCCTTCTGGCCGGGATGATGGTCCTGGCCAGCATCATCTCCCGGACGGGCAGCTTTGACTGGGCGGCGAGACGTGGCGCCCAGCTGGTCAACTGCAACGGATTCGGCCTGATGGTGCTGCTGGTCATGATCACCGCAGTGGGGTCGGCGCTCCTGGACAACGTGACGACGGTCGTGATCATGGTGCCCATCACCATGAACCTGTGCCGCAGCCTTGACCTCGATCCTGTGCCCTTCCTGCTCGGCGAGGTGTTCGCATCCAACATAGGGGGCACTGCCACCATAGTGGGCGATCCCCCGAACATCATCGTCGCAAGCGCCGCAGACATAGGCTTTCTTGAGTTCACGCTGAACATGATCCCTGTGTCGGCTCTGTCGATGGTGGCGCTGATCGCACTGCTTTACCTGTTCTTCAGAAATGACCTGCGCGTGCCCGACGAAAAGAGGATGGAGGTGATGGCAGCATCGTCCAACGGGGCGATCACGGACAGGACCCTGCTGGTAAAGAGCCTGGGCGTGTTCGGGCTCACGGTGCTTGCCTTCTTCACCCATGAGCTGATAGGGGTGAGCCCGGCCTTCGTGGCCCTCGCCGGAGCGGGCCTCCTGCTGATGATCTCCGGACTCGAGCCGGGAGAGATCCTGAGGGATGTCGAGTGGAACACCTTCGCCTTCTTCACCGGGCTTTTCATCCTGGTGGGGGGAATGGTGGAGGCCGGGGTCATAGATACGCTCCAGGAGTGGATGGTCGAGCTTGCGGGAGGAGAGGAGCGCACCCTGTCGCTCCTGATGCTGTACATCGGTGGCGGGGTGTCGGCCATCATCGACAACATTCCGTTCACCGCCACAATGATCCACGTGGTGGGGCAGATAGTGGGAGACAGCTCGACGGGGGAGGTAAGTCCCCTGTGGTGGGCCCTCACCCTGGGCGCCGATCTGGGGGGGAACCTTACCATCGTGGGCGCGTCCGCAAACGTCGTCGTGGTGACGATGGCGCGCACGCTCGGTCACCCGATCAGCTTTTTCCGGTTCCTGCGGTACGGGATCGTGATCGGGATAGTGACCCTGATAATCTCCGGCCTGTACGTCTGGCTGCGCTACTACTAGCCCAGCGGCCTGCGCCGCCCGTCCGGACAGGACCGGGCACACCCTCTAGGAACGGCCGAATTCGCGCTCCAGCCTGGCCTCGCTGAGATGTATAGTGGTCGGCCGCCCGTGCGGGCAGGAGTGGGGATTGGCGCACGCCTCCAGCATGCGGATAAGCTCCTCCATCTCCTCCTTTGCCATCTTCATACCCGCCCTGACGGCCCCGTGGCAGGCGACGCGGCGCACGAGGCTCTCTCGCCGGTCGGCCGCGTCCACCGACCGCCCCATATCCCGCAGCGCCTCGATGAGCCCGCCTGCCGGATCGGCGACCCCCATGGCAGCCGGCAGGGCCATCAGCCGGAAGGCCATGGGGCCGAACGGCTCGATTTCGAACCCCGTCTCGGCCAGGATATCCCGGCCCGATGAGAGTGCGTCCCCGACCTCGGGCTCAAGGTCCGAGAGGTCGATCTCTACCGGCACCAGCAGGGCCTGGGAGGCCCCTGCTCCGGACTGGGCGCCTATCCTCTCGTAGAGCACGCGCTCGTGCGCGGCGTGCTGGTCGAACAGGTACAGCCCGTCAGGCCCCTCGGCGACGATGTACGTCTGCTGCGACTGGCCCAGCACGCGCATCGCCGGCAGGACCGAGGCCATCGGCGCATCGGGCGCGGGCTCCCGGGCCCCGGTCGCGGCGGCCAGAGCCGCGTGATCGGACGGTCTCCCGGTCGTGGCAAGGGTGGAGGTCCACATAGCTCCGGAGCGCTCCCTGATCGCCGGGGCGGAGCCCCCGGCACCCCCCATGTGGGGCACGGGCGCATGACGCGTCAGGGCCTCTCGCACCGCTCGCTGAACCTCGCCGTAGATGTCTCTCGCGCGGCGAAATCTCACCTCTACCTTGGCGGGGTGGACATTCACGTCAAGGTCCGAGGGGTCGACCTCGATACCCAGCACTGCCACGGGATGACGCCGGTCGCCCATGAAGCCGTGATAGGCCTGCTCTACCGCATGTCCGAGACTGCCCGGATTTATCCATCGGCCGTTTACAAAGAGGTTGATGTGCCCCCGGGTTGAGCGGCTAACGGTAGGCGCCCCGGCCAGACCGGCGACGGAGACGACGCCGGGACGGACCCCGTCGACCTGTATCATCTCGGCGGCAACGCCGGGGCTGTAGACCTCCGCCACCGCGTCAAGCAGGGCGCCCGACCCGGAGGTGGAAACGACCCTCCTGCCGTCGACCCTAAGCTCGAAAGCTACACCCGGGTAGGCCAGGGCGTAGCGCTGCACCAGCGTCCTTACGCGGGCTGACTCCGCCGAGGCCGACGACAGGAACTTTCGCCTTGCCGGAAAGCTCTCGAACAGGCCCCTGACCGTCACCGAGGTCCCGTCGGCCGCCCCCATCGGCGCTACCTTAGTGATCTCGCCCTCTGAAACCTCGATCACGGTGGCGGCCTTCTCTGCGCCCATCTTGGTGACCAACTCAACCCGCGAGACGGCGGCTATGGAGGCCAGGGCCTCGCCCCTGAATCCCAGGGACCGTATCGCCTCAAGGTCCGCCAGGATCGTCACCTTGCTGGTTGCGAAGCGGCGGAACGCAAGCTCTACCTCGTCCCCACGTATGCCGCACCCGTCGTCGAGCACGCGGATGGTCTCCGCCCCACCCCCGGCAATATCCACGGAGATCCGCCCTGCCCCGGCGTCAAGGGAGTTCTCGATCAGCTCCTTAACCGCGGAGGCCGGCCGCTCGATGACCTCGCCGGCCGCGATCTTGGCTGCGACGTCGGGCCTGAGGACACGGATCGGCATGGGCCTTGGATTATACTCAGTGGACACTGCGGCATACCCCGCGCCGGGCGCGGTTCCGCTGCGGCAAACCCTCCTGACTGGCGGCGTTACCTTGCTCAGAAGACCTACTCTTGCGGACATCCGCGACGCGCACGAGCGCATCCTTCCCTACATCACACGCACTCCACTGCACAGATACCTGGCCCTGGAGGATCTGGTGGGCGGGGCCGAGGTGTACGTAAAGCACGAGAATCACCAGCGCCTTGGCGCGTTCAAAATGAGGGGCGGGGTCAACTTCATGCTCAAGCTGCCCGCCGAGCAGCGCCTCCGCGGAGTGGTGACGGCCTCGACCGGTAATCACGGCCAGTCGATCGCGTATGCGGCCGGCCTGCTAGGCGTCCACGCCGTAATCGTCGTACCGGAAGGTGCGAATCCGGGCAAGGTGGCCTCGATGAGGGCTCTGGGAGGAGACGTTCGCTTCCACGGACGCGACTTCGACGGTTCGCGAGAGGAGGTGGAGCGCCTGTCCAGCGAGGAGGGCTTCCTGTACATCCACTCGGCGAACGAGCCGGACCTTGTGGAGGGCGTCGGCACCTATGGCCTGGAGATCATGGACGATCTGCCCGGCGTCGATGCGATCCTGGTGCCCGTCGGAGCGGGCAGCGGGGTCTGCGGAACGGCCATCGCGGCAAAGTCCATAAACCCCGACGTCAGGGTAATCGGCGTACAGTCCTCCGGTGCCCGGGCGGCCCACGAGTCCTGGCGCACGGGCGAGATGGCGACGCTGGAGATGGGAACGATCGCGGAGGGACTGGCCACCGGCGTCGGCTTTGAGTACACGGTTGAGATCATGCGCGACCTGCTGGACGACTTCGTGCTGGTCAGTGACGATGAGATCGAGCGCGCCGTCGTTCTGTGGATCGAGCACACCCGAAACCTGGCCGAACACGCCGGCGCGGCGGCCCTCGCCGGGGCGATCAGCATCAAGGATGGCCTAGCCGGAAAGACCGTCGTGCTCGTTCAGAGCGGAGGCAACCTCTCGCTCGAGCACCTTCGCCGCGCCCTGTCCCGAAACTAGCGGGCCCCCTATTTTCAGGCGGCTCTACGGCCGCTCGGAAAGGGAGGCAACGTCCTCGACGCCGGCCGCATCCATCGCCGCCAGCATCTCCCGTTTGATCGCCCCGACCGCGGCCGGGCCACGGTAAACAAGGGCCGTGTATATCTGAACTGTGCTCGCTCCCAACATGAGTGCCTGGACGACGTGACCGCCGTCGAATATCCCGCCGCACGCGTTGATCGCAATGCTGGCCCCGATCTCGGACCGCACCTCCCCTACCATGCGGAGTGTGTCGGCTATAAGTGGCCCGCCGCTAAGGCCCCCCGACCCCAAGGCGAGCCGCTCGTCCCTTACCGGCCTTGAGTTCGCCAGGGTAAGCCCTTCGACCCCGGCATCCGCGCAGGCGACGGCCAATGCCATTGCTGCACGGCGGCCTTCCGCAGAGTCCGGATAGGGCGGCAGCTTTACGAACAGGGGCCTATCCCTGCCTCCCCCGAGCGCCGAGAGGAGTTCGGCGAGCGCTGCGGGATCGTGGAACACCCGAAGGCCGGCGGTGTTCGGCGAGCTGATGTTTATCTCGACCGCCGCGGCGTGCGGTGCGACCATGCGGTGACAGGTAACGACATCCTCTATCGCGGTGCCGGAAACGCTGGCGACCAGCGGCGGCGGCGCGGCGTACCTCCTTAGCCGCCGGACGGCCCGCTCGGCCCCGGGGTTGGGGAAGCCCATCGAGTTGATAAGCGCCCTGCTACCCGGGTCCCGGACGAGCCTGGGCCCGGGGTTGCCATCGCGCGGCTCGAGGGTGACCGTGCCGGCGGAAAGGTACCCGAACCCCAGGTGGGCCAGCGACGCCGAAGACGAGAAGTTCTTATCGAAACCCGCCGCAAGGCCTATGGGAGACGACAGCACAAGGCCGCAGAGCGCGGTGCGAAGTCGCGGGGAGTCCCGGCTGAGCACGGGCGCGGCCATGCGCCACACAGGTGTGGCCCCCAGGGCGGTCTCGACTACCGCGTGAGCCGTTTCGGCCGGCAGCGCGAACAGTAACGGCCGTGCGAGCGCACGGTAAAGCATCCGTCCGATTATAGGCCAGCAGTCCGCCGCGCCTTGCGAACCGGGGCCCGCCGTGGCCTACTTATACGTGGAGCCTTACATGGACCTTATCTTCGAGAGGGGCGACGTCGCCAACCCCAAGGGACACGCCCTCGTTTACTTCACCTCCTCGGGCGCTGCCGAAGAGGTCTGGGCAACCTACCTCATAGTCCTTCCGATCAAGGTGGATGTGACCAAGTACGTCCCTCCCTTCCTGATGAACCAGATGGGCGAACTCGGTCCCAAGGACCTGTCAGCATTCGCTTTTCCCCCGTCGCCCGAGAAGATCCCGGACCGGCGCTTCCTCGATCAGCTGGCGGACCAGCGCGACGACGACGTCCTCTTCGGTGGGCCCGTTGGCGCAGATGATGTCTCCGCGGCGATGTTCACGGTGAACGACCTGCTGCAGAGCTACGCGCAGGTGTACTCGGAGTCGAGCTCGGCCGGCGCCGAGGCTGAAGGGCATGACGGGGGACGAGCGGCGGATGTCGGCATCAACGAGGTCCTATACGGCCTGATGAGCGAGAGCGACAGGCTCGGGGAGCTTACCAAGCTGATCGGCCGGCTCAGGTACGCCGTTGACGGTAACGAGGAGAGCCTGGTCCGCGAGACCGAGGACGAGATCGACCTGCTCTCGCGCCATCTGCCGGGCGATCTGCATGTGCCGAAGATGGTGGCGGCGGTGAAGGCGGCAGACGATCGCGGCGCCCGACTGGCCGACCTGTACCTTCAGCGCTCTTTCCATCTCGTTCGGGAGGCGTTCGCCGAGATGGGAACGATCGACCGCCAGATCGAGACGCTGGAGGCCGAGCGCAGCGCGGAAGCCTAGTTCGGACCCCCGAAGGGGTGACGTCGGTGGACGGCTCCTAGCTTCCCAGGGTGGACGCTAGCCGCTCCACTTCATCGCGGCAGGGCATGGCGGCCTGAGCCCCCGACCGGGTCACCGCAAGGGCGCCCGCGGCACATCCACGCTGAACGGACTGGCGCAGGGTGCGCCCCTCGACGAGCGATACCGCGAGCGCCCCGCCGAAGGCATCACCCGCCGCAACAGAGTCGACGACCTCGACCTGAGGCGCCGGCACGAGACCGGACTCGGCCCCCGTCGCATAGAAGGCGCCCATCTCAGCCATCTTGATCACCACCGCCGGCACCCCGCGGTCAAGTAGAATCCGGGCCGCATCCTCAGCCGACTCCGGCCCGGTTACCTCGATCCCCGTAATGAACTGCGCCTCGTTCTGGTTGGGCGTTATCACGTCCACCGAGCCGATCGCCTGGTCGACGTCAGCGCTCGGCGGCGCAGGATCCCAGAAGACCTGCACGCCTTCCCTGCGCGCGGCGCGCGCGGCGCCGAGCGACACATCGAACGGAAGCTCCAGCTGCAGCATCAGGGCGTCGGCCGATCTCAGGGCATCTGCGACCGCCGTCACCTCCGGCTCCCCGGCCATCAGGTTTGCGCCCCTCACCTGGACGATGTAGTTCTGGCGCTCCCCGTCAAGCAGGATCACGGCAACCCCAGAGGCCGCATCGGCCTGCTCAGCAACGGCCGAAACGTCGATGCCCTCCGTCCGCAGATCCTCGATGAGGCCGGGACCGAAGGAGTCCCTGCCAACCCTGCCGACCATCTGAACCCTCGCCCCCATGCGCGCAGCAGCCACGGCCTGGTTGGCGCCCTTGCCGCCGGGCGTCGTGTAGAACAGGTCTCCCGTCACCGTCTCGCCGGGCAGCGGGATCCTGTCTGCGGTGGCGATCAGGTCGATATTGATGCCGCCGAGCACCAGTATGTTTGCCGAGGATTGCTCCGGCATGGGCCAGCCGCCGTCAGGGAGCCCTGGAGGGCATCACCCGATCAGGTCGTCCGACATCAGGTCTTCCAGTACCTGGGCGGGGCCCTGCTGCTCGACCGGGGGACAGATCATGTCGGCCGCCCGGGCCGCCGGCGCGACCGCTCCCTTGACCGCGACCCCGAGGCCCGCCCACCTGAGCATGTGCACGTCGTTGTACCCGTTGCCGAAGGCCAGCGTATCCTCCCGCGCCACTCCCAGCCTGGAGCAGAGCGCCTCCAGGGCGCGGTGCTTGCCCCCGGCAGGGTGGAGTATCTCGCAGAAATATGGCAGCGAGCGTGTTACGTGAAGCTCCTCCCGGAACCGGCCAATAAGGTCCGATTCCAGGCGCTCAATTCGGTCTTCGTCGCCGACGACCACCAGGCGCGTCGGGCACATGTCGGCCACTCGCTCAAGGCTTCCCACCTCGCGGACGCGGACATCCTGCCTGTCGCCGTAGGACGCGGACCAGTCGGTGAGACGGCTCACATACACCTCCTCGCCGATGAAGGCCATCACGCCCCCGTCCCATCCGTCAAGGCTGTCGAGCGCGCGCATCGTTAGCCCTTCCGTCAGCGGGCGGTGCCAGAGCACGCGGCCCGTCCTGGGGTCGGCCAGATGCGCTCCCTGAAACGACGCGATCGGGGCCTCGAGATCCAGCTCGTTCGTGGCCTCGACCGCCGAGCGGAACGAGCGGCCGGTCGCGATCGTGACCACGGCGCCCAGCTCGCGCACGCGGCCCAGCACCCGGGTGGTCCTTTCAGCGATCGGGTGATCGGGTCCCCTGATCGTTCCGTCTATGTCGAGCGCTATCAGCTTGAATGTCATGGAACACCGACCTCGGCCGTAAGCGGCGTTGGCCCGGCACCTTGCATATAATGATGGCTCCCGCTATGAAGCTCAATCCTAGGCGGATCCTCTGGATGATCGTAATACCGGCGGTCGCAATAATGCTGGTGATCGCCTTCAGGTCCGCATAGATCACGCACCGAGGCCAGTAACATGACGTCCAAGAGCAACATCGTGCTGTCCACAAGAGAATTCAAAATTGTGGGCAAACGGCCGGTCAGACCCGACGGTACGGACAAGGTGACCGGGCGGGCCCGCTACGGGGCGGACGTCATGATGGGCGGTATGCTCCACGGGAAAATACTGCGCAGTCCTCACCCGCACGCCCGCGTACTGTCTATCGATACGTCCCGGGCCGAGGCTCACCCCGAGGTCAGGGCCGTGGCCGTAAGTTCCGATCTGGCACCGGCCGAGAACCGGATACGGGCGGACGTCGACGGCATCCAGAGCAACTTCGGATACCTGAGCAATAACGTGCTGGCGGGCGAGAAGGTCCTCTACGTCGGCCACCCGGTCGCAGCTCTCGCGGCCACCAGCCCGCACGCCGCGCAGGAGGCCCTCTCCCTGATTGGAGTGGAGTACGAGGTGCTCGATCCCGTGATGGACATCGACGCGGCCCTTGCGGACGGCGCGCCCGTCCTCCATGAGCGGCCCGTCACCCCGGTAGAGCGGGACGGTGAGTTCGCCGGCACCAACATCGTTTCCCACACCCACTTCGCCCACGGCGACATCGAGGAGGGATTCGCCGCGGCCGAAGTGATCATCGAGCGCGAGTACCGCACCCAGACCGTGCACCAGGGCTACATCGAGCCCCAGAACGTGACCGCGATCTGGTCGGAGGACGGGCACCTTACGATTTGGTGCAGCAACCAGGGCCACTTCGGAGTAAGGCATGACGTCGCCGAGCTTACGGGCCTGTCCGTCTCGGACGTGACGGTCGTTCCCATGGAGATAGGGGGCGGATTTGGCGGCAAGATAACCGCCCACCTTGAGCCTATCGCGGCGGTCCTCTCGCGAAAGACGGACAGGCCTGTGAAGATGACGCTGGATCGCGCCGAGGTGCTGGAGGCGACCGGGCCGACCTGCGGGGGGATCGTTCGGGCCAGGGTGGGTGCGACCAGGGATGGCAGGATCACCGCCGGCCACGTGTACCTGGCGTTCGAGGCCGGCGCGTACCCAGGCTCATTCGTTGAGAACGCCTGCAACACTGTCTTTGCCTCCTATGACATCGAGAACTTCCTGATCGACGGCTACGACGTCGTCGACAACAAGCCCAAGACCGGCGCCTATCGCGCCCCGGGCACCCCGAACGCCGCGCTCGCGGCAGAGACCGCGATAGACGACCTTGCAAGGGAGCTCGGGATCGACCCCGTCGAGCTGCGGCTGCTTAACGCCGCCCGCGAGGGCACGCGGCGCCCCGACGGGACCGCCTACCCGGCGATCGGCATGGTCGAGGTCGCAGAGGCGCTCAGGGACCACGACCACTACAGGTCCCCCCTTCCGTCGCCCTCAGCCCCCCATCGAAGGGTCGGAAGGGGCTTTGCCATGGGATACAGCGGAAACATCTCTGGAGAGGCGACGGTGCTCGCGAGCCTGGCGGCGGACGGGAAGGTAAAGCTCGTTACCGGATCGGTAGACATCGGCGGGACCCGGGCATCGATCGCCCAGCAGTTCGGGGAGGTCCTGGGCATAGGCCTGGACGTGATAAACCCGATCGTCGCGGACACCGACACGGCGGGGTACACGGGACCCAGCGCAGGCAGCAGCGCCTCGCACAAGAGCGGCTGGGCGGCGCACGAGGCGGGCCTTGACGTTAGGCGCCAACTGATCGACAGGGCCGCCCGCATATGGGGCGTTCCCGAGTCCGAGGTCGATTTTCAGGACGGTGCGGCCTTTCACAGGACGGACACCGAGCTAAGGATGTCGCTGCAGGAGCTCTCGGCGATGCTCAACTCCACCGGAGGTCCGATCACCGGCAGGGGCAACATACACCCCGGGGGCTGGGCGGGCTCGTTCACCGCGAACCTGGTGGACCTGGAGGTTGACGAGGAGACCGGCAAGACGGAAATCCTCAGGTACACCGTCGTCCAGGACGCCGGCAAAGCCATCCACCCGAGCTACGTCGAGGGGCAGATGCAGGGCGGTACAGTCCAGGGAGTCGGATGGGCGCTCCACGAGGAGTACGTCTACGGCGACGACGGCAGGCTGCAGAACCCCTCCCTGCTGGACTACCGCATGCCCACGTCCTGGGATGTGCCGATGATAGACACGGTGATAGTGGAGGTTCCGAACCCCGGCCATCCGTACGGGGCGAGAGGCGTCGGGGAGGCGTCCATAGTTCCTCCCCTGCCCGCCATCTCAAACGCCATATTCGACGCGGTGGGCGTCAGGGTGCCTGTGCTACCCATGTCACCCGGGAATATCGTTAAAGCACTGGACGAAGCCTAGTGCCCGATCGATCTGAGCAAGGATAGTATTGGCTGTTAGCAGTATCTTGGAGGATTAGTCAATGGCGGCGAAGCAGTTTCAATTCCGTGAGGATGCCCGCGAGCACCTTGTGAAGGGAATCGACACGCTTGCTAAAACGGTCGGTGTCACCCTGGGACCGGCGGGGCGAAACGTCGTCCTTGACCGGGGATTCGGCGCGCCCCGCGTCTACAGCGACGGGGTGTCTATCGCAAGGGAGATAGAGTTGCCCGACGCGTTCGAGAACATGGGGGCAAGGCTCCTACAGGACGCGGCACGTAAGACCAATGACGTGGCGGGGGACGGTACGACCACCGCGACCGTGCTGGCGCAGGCGATGGTCCACGAGGGCTTTCGGAACGTGGCCGCGGGAGCCGATCCCATGGCCATCAAGCGCGGGATGGACCGGGCGGTGACCGAGATCAAGAGGAGGCTGGACGAGGTGGCCACCCCGGTCAGGGGACGTGATCAGATCGCGCAGATCGCCACCCTGTCGGCGCACGAGGAGGAGATGGGATCGCTGCTCGCGGACGTGGTCGACGAGGTCGGCGAGGACGGTATCATCACCGTTGAGGAGGGAAAGGGCGTCGGCTACGAGGTCGAGCACGTTGAGGGTATGCGTGTGGACCGCGGCTACATCTCCCCTTACTTCGTCACGGACGCCGAGGGAATGCGGGCCGAGATCGCAAGTCCCTACATACTCCTCACCACCGAGAAGATCTCGACCGCGGCCGAGCTGATCCCCCTGCTGGAAAAGCTCGCCCCGGTCAGCAAGAACCTGGTCGTAATCGCCGAGGACGTAGACAAGGAGGCCCTTGCGACCATGGTGGTAAACAAGCTCAGGGGCAACCTTAACTGCCTTGCGGTAAAGGCCCCGGCTTTCGGAGACAGGCGAAAGGCCATACTCGAGGATCTTTCGATACTGTTCGGGGCCACGCTCATAAGCAAGGAGAGCGGCCGCGAGATCCAGTCGGCCACTGTTGAAGACCTGGGCCGCGCCCGCAGGGCGGTGGCGGTCAAGGAAGACACCACATTCGTCGAGGGCGCGGGCGATCCGGCGGCGATCCGGGGCCGGATCGAGCAGATAAAAAGGCAGGCCGAGGAGACCACCTCGGACTACGACCGCGAAAAGCTTCAGGAGCGCGCTGCCAAGCTAAGCGGCGGGGTCGCCGTGATCAACGTGGGCGCCTCCACCGAGGTCGAGCTCAAGGAACGCAAGCAGCGCATGGAGGATGCGCTCGCCGCGACCAGGGCGGCCAGCGAGGAGGGGATCGTCGCCGGCGGAGGCGCGACCCTGATCCGCCTGGCGGACGGCGTCCTGGGCTCGACGGACGCCACCGGGGACGAGCTGACCGGCGTGAAGGTGGTCGCACGGGCCGTGGAGAGGCCAGTCACGCTCATAGCGGACAATGCCGGGCTCTCCGGCGAGGTGATCCTGGCGGCCATCAAAGACGGCGAGGGGAACTACGGGTTCGACGCCGAGACCAACACCTTCGGAGACCTCATCGAGATGGGGATCGTGGACCCGGTCAAGGTCACCAAGACGGCCCTTGAGAACGGGGCCAGCGTTGCCTCAATGATCCTTACGACCGAGTCCCTGATCTCAGACCTGCCAGAGCCCAAGGCGCCGGCCCCCCCGGGGATGCCCGGAGGCATGCCGGGTGGGATGCCGGGAGGCATGCCCGGCGGGATGCCGCCGGGGGCCGACATGGGCGGGATGGGCTTCTGAGCGCCCCGGGCAGCGGCATTCGCAGTTCCACTAGCCCATCCGCCGAGGACAGGCCCACAGGGACCTGAGCCGCCGGCGTCCGGGGCACGCATGACAGGATATGGCCACTAGAAAGCGAACCGGCAAGGCCGGCGACAACCCGACGATCGAGGTCGAGCACGCCACCAAGATATTCGGCAACCGAAAGGCTGTCGACGACGTGTCCTTCCAGATAGGGCGCGGCGAGGTGGTGGGATTCCTGGGGCCCAACGGCGCCGGGAAGACGACGACCATGCGGATGCTCGCCTCCTACTACACCCCGGACGTGGGCACCGTGCGGATCACGGGCGTCGATACCCAGGATTCCGACATAGAGACACGCAAGCGGATCGGCTATCTGCCGGAGAACAACCCGCTCTACGGCGACCTCCTGGTGCACGAGTACCTGAACTTCGTCGCCGACCTGCGCGGCCTCTCGGCGGAAGAGCGCGGCCGGAACATAGATACCACGGTCGACGAGGTGGGCCTCAAGGAGGTCTACTACCTGCCGGTCAGCTTCC
The DNA here is from genome assembly GCA_964477845.1 of uncultured Dehalococcoidia bacterium. Lineage (GTDB taxonomy): Bacteria > Chloroflexota > Dehalococcoidia > Lucifugimonadales > UBA2962 > CAUZIR01. The sequence continues at coordinate 51,051 of CAYZES010000006.1, forward strand.
TTTCGAAGGGCTACCGCCAGCGCACGGGTCTTGCCGCCGCCATCCTCCACCGCCCGGAGATCCTGATCATGGACGAGCCCACCGAGGGTCTGGACCCCAACCAGCGCCTGTCCATGCGCGAGCTGATCCGCTCACTGGGAACGGAAAGAACCGTGCTCCTGAGCACGCACGTGCTCGGCGAGATCGAGGGCACCTGCGACCGGCTTCTGGTGATAGACCGCGGAAAGCTCATCGCCGACGACCCGGTCGCATCCATTTCCCAGCGCGTGCGAGGCACTTGGGCGATCGTCGTCGAGGTCCAGGGCAGGGACGTTCAGCGGCACCTCGAGCGGCTCCCGGAGCTCGCGGACCTCGAGCGCGAGGAGGACATCGGTGAGCGAAAGCGCTTCAGCCTCTCGTTTACCGGGGAGGACGACCCCAGGCCGGAGGTCTTCAGGCTTGCCAAGCGCCGCGACTGGGTGCTGTGGGAGCTGAGGGAATCGGAGGCCAAGCTGCAGGACGTGTTCCACGCCCTGACCAAGGGCCGCGAGGAGGACGGGGACGGCCCCGGTGGTGAGCGGGACGGAGCCTCAAAGGGCGAATGACGGCCGCCATCGCCTTTTTGCGCGACTACACCAGGACCTTTACGGCCCTTATCCGAAAGGACCTTAAGGGGTACTTCGACCAGCCCACCGGCTACGTGCTGCTGGTGATCTTCGTTGCAGTCGTTTCGTGGTTCCACTTCCGCGCGGCGTTCTCAAGCGGCGAGGCGTCCCTGAGGGGCCTCTTCGACGTGATGCCCTTCGTCCTTGCGGTATTCGTACCGGCGGCGACCATGAGGCTGCTGGCGGAGGAGCTGCGGGACGGGACGCTAGAGCTTCTGCTGACCCAGCCGCTTCGCACATGGACGGTGCTTGGCGCAAAGTTCACGGCGGGCCTGGCGTTCGTTACGGTCGGCATCGTCCTTACCATCGGCATTCCAATCCTGGTCGAGACCGCAGGAGACCTAGACGGCGGGGCGGCGGCGGCGCAGTACATAGGCGCCATATTCTTCTCGGCGGCGCTGGTCGCCATAGGCCTTTTCACATCAAGCCTGACGCGCAACCAGATCGTCGCGTTCATAGTCGCCCTTTTCATAAACGTCGTGCTGATCGTCATCGGCCTTTCGTTCGTGACGCTCACCCTGCCCTCCTCGGCGGCGGTGCTGCTGCAGGACCTGAGCCCGATAACCCACTTCGGAAACATCGCCCGCGGCGTGATCGACCTGCGGGACATCATCTATTTCGTGGCCCTGACGGTGCTGTTTTTGTCATGCAGCTACCTGATGCTCAGGGGCCGCACGCTCAGCCACCAGACCCAGCTCTACAAGAACCTCCGGCTGGGCGTGGCCGGCCTCATCCTGGGCTGCATCCTCGCCGGCTGGTTCGGGGCGTCGATAGGCGGTCGCTGGGACCTTACCGACGACAAGCTGTTCACCCTCAGCCCGGCGACCAAAGAGCTCGTCGAGGGCCTGGACGACCTGCTGACCATCAACCTCTATGCCTCCAGCGATCCGCCGGTGCAGCTCGCAGGCGCGAGCCGCGACATCGAGGGGTTCCTGGGGGACCTGGACCGCCAGTCGGACCTGGTCAGGGTGGTAAGGCACACGCCGGACAAGGACGACGAATCGGAGGCGGAGGCGCGCACCGCCGGGGTGCCTCCGGTGCAGTTCAACATCCAGGGACAGGACGAGCTTCAGGTCAAGGTCGGCTTTCTGGGCATGACCCTTAGCTACACGGACAGGCGCGAGGTCATCCGGTTCGTCGACTCAGTGGACGGCCTCGAGTACAGGGTGGCCACGCTGGCCAACAAGATGGTGCGCCGTGACAAGAAGACGGTTGGCTTCCTCACCGGGCACGGGGAGAAGGCGCGCGACGCCGAGCTGCGCTTCCTGAACGCCCAACTCGTCGAGCAGTACGATGTCGTCGATGTCCGGGCGGATGCCGAGGGCATGCTGGACCTTGCGGAGGTCGACGTGCTCGTCGTGGCCGGCCCAACCGATCCGATCCCCCAGGCGGAGCGGGACCAGCTGGACGAGTTCTTTACGCGGGGCGGCAAGGCGCTCTTCCTGGTCGACACCACCGTAGCGGATCCCAACCGCTTCATCGCCCTGCCCAACCCCGACAACCTCAACGACTTCATCCTCAGGTACGGCGTGTTCGTGCACGAGAACATAGTCTTGGACCTTGAATCCAACGAGACACTCTCGTTTACGACCCAGGTGGGCAACGTGCTGCTGCAGTACCCGTTCTGGATAAAGGCTCCCTCCGTCGAGTCGAAGATCTCCGGCAACACCGAGACCGTACTGCTTCCGTGGGCGGCCTCGGTAGAGCTCGTCGATAGACCGGAGATACGTGAGGTCGACCGCTTCATCCACCTGGTTGAGACGACCGAGTTCGGCGTCCTCCGCTGGCAGTACCAGGACATCAACCCCCAGCCCGACCCGTCGGGCTACGGGGTCGAGAGCGACGAGTTCGGTAAGCATCTGCTCGCCGTAGGCCTGACGGGCACTGCGAGCAGACCGGCGGCGGGCGAGAGCAATTTCCGCATGGTTGTGGTCGGCGACTCGGACTGGATCACCGACTCGATCGCAGGCAGGACCCCCGAGAACATCGTGCTCGCCCTTAACTGGGTCGACTGGCTCGCCCAGGAGGAATCGCTCGCGAGCATCCGCTCCAAGGTGGTCACCTCGCGCGACCTCCTGTTTACCTCCAGCGCCCACAAGAACGCCGTCCAGTACGTGAATATCGCCGGCGTGCCGGTCCTTCTGGTGCTGGTGGGAGCGGTGCTGTTCCTGCGCAGGCGCCAGCTGACCCAGAGACGCTACGAGGAAGGGGGCGATTCGGAGTGAAAAGCGGGCAGGTCGGCTACGTTCTGCTGGCGCTAATCGCCCTGGCCGTAGCGGGCGTCATAGTGCGCCTGGTCTCGGGTGTCGGTGGAGATGAGACCCTCTCGGGCCTCTTACCGGTGCAGCGGGACGTGATCGACCGGGTGACGATCCGGACCACCACATCCGAGGCGATCCTGGTCAGGAGGGGCGATGCGTGGACCGTCGGGACCCACCCGGCCTTTGAGCCCAAGCTCGACCAGATGTGGAGCGTCGTCGACGAATTCGAGGGTGCCCAGTTGGTCTCGAGCAATCCGGCCAACCACGAGCGCATGGGCGTAGACCCGCAGCAGGGCACCGAGATCATCTTCTTCCTTGGGCAGGCGGTGCAGGAGAAATTCACGATCGGCCGCTGGTCGCCGGACGTTCGCCAGTGCTTCCTCCGGAGGGGCGACGGGGACCTTGTTTACGCGGTGAACTGCCAGTTCGAGGACCTGTTCGACCCGGACCCGGACGGGTGGAGGAATCCGGTGATCATCAGCGTCGCGCTAGAGGCTCTCGACCGCGTGACGATACGGTTCCCCAGGGAGGGCGACGACTTCTTCGAGATCGATACCTCGGGCCAGTTCCCCGTGGTGCTGCTGCCCGAGGGACCCCAGCCGGCGAACCCGTTCACTGCCGAGGCGCTCGTCAGGGCCCTTCAGGTGCTGGTGGCCACAGGATTCGCATCCGATGAGGAGGCCGAGGGGCTCAACTTCGACGTCCCGGACGCATCGCTGCTCGTCAAGGCCAAGGAGGGCTCCCAGATACCGACCCAGCGGATCCTGTTTATCCGCCGTGAGGACGGCAACTACTACGCCAAGAACACCGCGCGCGCCGACGTGTTCATCATGGAAGGGCCGGTCGTCGACAGCTTCATGCTCCCGCTGGACAGCTACCTGATCCCCGAGGAGGCCCTGCCCGCCACCCCTTAGCGCCGGGACCTTCGGTCCTAGTGCGAGTCGGCGTAGTGCTCGGCCAGGAGGTCCTGGCCGAAGTCCCCCTCGATGTCTCGCCACACCGAGTGGATGTGGTTCGCATTGTCCTGGGTGTTGTCGTACTCGACGAAGAATGCCGGCCCCTGCAGGCGGTAATAGTGGGGCTGGAATCGAAAGACGCTTCCGGCCCACCCGAACACTATGTTCTCAATGCCCTCTGACTCGATCTTTCTGAGCGCCTGGGCGGCTATATCGGGCGGCTTTCGCTCGGTGTAGACGCGGACCAGACGCATCAGCCGGTCTCGCTGGTCGGCGGTCATCAGCGAGGCGGGCACGCCCAGAGGCGTGGCAATCTCCACCCTGCGGCTGGCCCGGGTGAAAAATTCCCTGGGCGTAACCGGGTATATGACGGCGCTCTGGCGCTGCCGCTCGTCGAGCGAGACAAGGAGCGCCCTTCCCATCTCCTCCTCGTCCGGGAGGATGCGCTGCCCTTTGTGCGGCCCGTGCAGCACCTCGGCGCGATTGCAGCCCAGGAAAGAAGGCGTAACGGCGATAAGCTCATCGCCGAAGACCGAGTAGTTGAGGGAAACGTGGTGGCCCTCCACCCGCCATCCCCAGGGACCATCTCCTGCCGGGTCCCCGAACACCGTGAAAAAGTACAGACCAGGGTCGCGATCGTGCCAGAGCTGTCCGACCGAGGACTCTATCTCGCCGAGAACGGCCTCGTTCTCCATTATCGCCAGCGCCTTTGCCGCACCCGACTCGCTTGCGCTCGCCCTTATCAGGGCCTCCGAGGCCTCCACCTGCGCCCCGTCCATCTCGCGCCTGGGCAGGCCGTTTCGGGCCTTGGGGATGTAGTGCCAGTTCCCGCGCTCATCGGCGCTGAACGCGTAGACGGCGCGCTCGCGCCTGGCGGGATCCAGCGTCGCCAGGAAGGCTGTCGCCGCGTCCGCCATTTCAGAGATCGTCTCGGGCGCCCTTATGCGGGTCTTTTCCGCCATGGTCATTGCGTCAGCTCCTCCTGGAGGTCCGGGCGCGCCGGCCCGCCTCAGTCCGCCGCCCGCACCAGCTTTCGCAGGCTGAGGATCTCCGTGCCCTCATCTATCCAGCCCCTGCTCGCCGTTGCGGCCACCTCGCCCAGGTAGACATCGCCGCGCCCGTCGACCGCAAGGGCGTGAGGCGCGGTCATCTGGCCGGGATCCAGGCCGAATCCAAGGTGACCGACCTTTGCGACCCTCTCTCCGGACCTCGTAAGCACGCTCATGCGCGGGCCTATGTTCGGCACCTCACGGTTTACGGTCATCCCGAAGCCCAGCTCGCCGACGTACAAAAGGCCGTCGCTGCCTATCCGAATGGTGCATGGGCGGTGGACGTTGTTGTACTGGATCTGGAAGTTGCCCCGCCCGTCGAACACCTGTATCCGGTGGTTCTCGCGGTCGGCGACGTATACATATCCGTCCTCGTCCACGGCGATGTTGTGCGGGATAGAGAACTCGCCCGGGTCCACGCCCGGACCGCCCCAACTCAGGATGTGCTCTCCCTCGGCCGAAAAGCGGTGGACGGCCGAGTTCTTGTAGCCGTCACTTATGAGCAGGTCACCCGTCTCGGGGTCCACGGCGACATCGGTCGGCATGTTAAAGGGCGTCCCGGAGTGCGGGGCCGAAGCGGCGCCGGGCTCGCCTATGGTCATCAGCACCTCTCCGTCGGCGGTCACCTGCCTGATTGCGTGCCCGAAGTGGTCGGTCGTGTAGAAGGTGTTGTCTGGACCCGTGGTGATCGCATGGGGATTGGCGAACAGTCCCTGACCCCAGCTCGTGACGAAGGTGCCGTCGCTCTCGAAAACGATGACCGGGTGGTCGCCCCTGGCAAACACGTAGACGCGCCCGTCAGCGCCGATGGCAACGCCGGCGATCTCCCTCCACCCGACGCCGGCCGGAGGCCTCGCCCACTCGGTGTCGTTCAGGTACGTATGTGCTCCCTGTCCCAGCTTAACCGCGGTAGTCATGGCACGCCCCCTACGAGGATCGGGCTAATGATAAGCGCAGGCGGGCCGCTTTGGGAGGGCCGGCGCTTGTGGCGACGCCGGCGGTGCCGTAATCTAGCGGCTCAGCCGTCTATAGTCGCCCGCGGAGGTGCAGGAATGGTCGATTCAAGCGGTACCGTCTCTCAGGTGCAGGTCTCCCCGGTCAGGCGTCAGCCGATGGCCGTGCTCGATCGGGCGCAGTTCCGGGCCGGGCACGGCATAGATGGCGACCGCCACGCGGGCCGAACGGGCACCCGGCAGGTTCTGATCATGGACTCTGAGACCCAGAGCGAGTTCGGGATCGGCCCCGCCGTTACCCGGGAGAACGTGACGACCACCGGACTTGACCTGTCGACCCTGCGGCGGGGCATGCGAGTTCGGCTGGGCGAGTCTGCGGTGGTCGAGATCACCGGGGACTGCGACCCCTGCTCGCAGATGGACGAGGCGAAGCCCGGGCTCCGCGATGAGATCGCGGGCCGGCGGGGCGTGCTCGGGAGGGTCGTCGCCGACGGTGAGGTGCGTCCGGGGGACGCGATAGTAGTCGACGGATAGGAGCCTGGCGAAAGACCCTATGGGCCCGGCCTACGAGATCTGGCTTAACGGAGAGTACTACCCCCGCGACCGGGCGCAGATATCGATGCTCGATCGGGGATTCAAGCTCGGAGACGTCGTCTACGACACCCTCAGGACGTTCGACGGGCGCCTCTACAAGCTGAGCGAGCACCTAGAGCGCTTCGAGCGGACGCTCAGGTACGTGCGTATAGATCCGGGCCTTTCGATGACGAGCCTCGGAAGGCTCATACAGGAGGTCGTCGATCGCAACGAGCCGGTGAGGCGCGAGTTCGGCGACGACTATATGATCTCACCGATCGTCACCCGCGGGACCGGATACAGGATCAAGGACGCCGGCGATCCCAGCGTCTCGGTCTTCATAGACCCCATCGACTTCACCTCCTACGGGCCCATGTACTCGCGCGGAGCGCGCGGCGTGATCACCCGGTCGCGCAGTCTTTCACCCCAGCAGTTGGATCCGAAGGTAAAGCACTTTTCCCGCCTCAGCTACGTCATGGCCGACCTAGAGGCCTCCGACGTCGATCCGCAGGCCTTTCCCATCATGCTCGACATGGACGGCAACGTAACGGAGAGCGTAGGGTCCAATTTCGCCATCGTAAGCGGCGGAGCGATCCGCACCCCACGAGACACGGCGATCCTTCAGGGCGTGTCCAGGCTCGCGATCGGAGAGCTCGCCGCGACCCTCGACATACCCGTCATCGAGGAGGACCTTCAGCCCTACGACGTGTACACCGCCGACGAGGCCTTCCTGTGCTCGACGCCGTTTTGCCTGCTTCCCGTCGGCAGCGTCGATAACCGCGACATAGCGGGTGGCGACGTGCCGGGGCCGGTGACCTCGCGGCTCCTTGCCGCCTGGTCCGAGCAGGTCGGCCTAGACATCGTGGACCAGGCGAATCGACTGGGCAGGGCCGCCGCGGCGTGGAATGGCGGGGTGCCTTAGCGCAGGCGTCGTCCGATCGGCCAGAGCGCGGCCTCTATCGACCCGTCCGACGCCCGGGCGCGTCTTGACGCTCGGATTTGGCGATTGCTAGCCTTGGCGCGCCGGCCCCGCCCCTGAACGCGGCCGGGGAGTAGACGAGGAGGATATCCATTGGCCAAATCCGAGATCTCAGGCCTGGTCCAGACGGTGACCGGGGCCGTGGACCCGGCGACCCTAGGCCCAACGATGACCCATGAGCATCTGCTCATCGAGTTCACGACGATGTTCGTTGAGCCCGAGGAGGCCTCGCGAAAGTTCCTTGCGCACCAGAAGCTCTCCCTGGAGAACCTCGGATGGGTCCGATACAACTGGACCTCCAACTACGACAACCTGCTGCTGATCGACGAGAAGGCCGCGGTGGAAGAGGCGATGTACTACCGGCTCGAGGGGGGAGGCACCATCGTGGATGCCACGACCCTGGGGATAGGACGGGACCCGCTGGCCCTTGCTCGCATCTCCCGGGCGACCGACCTGAACGTTGTGATGGGTGCCGGCTGGTACATCGACAAGGTCCACCCCGAGGAGATGGGCGAACGGACCGAGTCAGATCTGGCCGACCAGATGGTGACCGAATTGACCGATGGGGTGGGCGACACGGGCGTCCGGGCCGGCATCATAGGTGAGATCGGCTGTTCGTGGCCCCTTACAGACAACGAGAGAAAGGTGCTCCGCGCCGCGGCAACCGCCCAGCAGGAGACCGGGGCCCCCGTCCTCATACATCCAGGCCGCGACCCCTCGGCGCCCCGGGAGATTCTCGATGTTCTCGCCGAGGCGGGAGGGGACATAGAGCGGGTCATCATGGGTCACCTTGACCGCACGGTGTTCGACGATGCCGAGACGCTCGAACTTGCCAAGAGCGGCTGCTACATGGAGTACGACCTGTTCGGCAGCGAGTCCTCACACTATCCCTTGCCCGGCGCCTACATGCCGAACGACGTCCAGCGGATGGACAAGCTCCAGCTGCTGGTCGAGAACGGCTTCGGAAGGAAGCTGCTGGTGGCCCAGGACATATGCACCAAGCACAGGCTGGTAAGGTACGGCGGCCACGGCTACCAGCACATTCTCGAGAACATCGTCCCGCGTATGAAGCAGAGAGGCTTTTCGGCCGAGGAGGTCGCGGATATAACGACCGGCAATCCAGCGGCCATACTGGCCTTCGAGTGACCGAGCAGACACCGTTAACGCCATCCAGATAGGAACGACACAACCGGAGGTCCCCAATTGGGAAAGATAGACGACCGTATAGCAGAACTCGGGATCACCCTGCCCGACCCTCAGGCGCCGGTGGCCAACTACGTACCCAGCGTGCGCACCGGCAACCTGATATACCTGTCCGGGCTGGGCCCCGCAGCGGCCGAAGACGGCAGCACACCCAACGGCAAGCTGGGGCAGGACCTGGGGACGGAGGAGGGCTACAAGGCTGCCCGCCTGGTGGGTATCAACATGCTCGCGCGCATGAAGCAGGCCGTGGACGGTGACCTTGACCGCGTAAAGCGGGTCATTAAGCTCCTTTCGATGGTCAACTCGACGGGCGATTTCACCGAGCATCCCCAGGTCGCCAACGGCTGTTCCGACTTGATGGTGGAGGTGTTCGGGGACAGGGGACGCCACGCGCGATCGGCTGTCGGCATGGCGAACCTGCCGGGCAACATACCCGTCGAGATAGAGGTGATCCTAGAGGTCGAGGAGTGAGAGCCTGATTGATACATCCGCCTAGCGGCGGGCGTCCGCACCCCTTCTCGCCTCGTCGAAGGGTCTGCCGTCGACCAGCACATCCTTGATTATGGCGTTTCCGCCCTCTTCCAGGGAGACGACGACCTTGAGATCACGTGCCCGCTCGACTACGTGGCCAGTGCCCTCCGGCACAAAGAACGTGCCAAGTCCGAAGTCAACTTCCCGGCCGCTCTTGAGCACGCCCCTGATGAACGTCCCGTCCCGGGGCCGCGAGGTTTCATATGCGACCGCTCTCCACACCTCTGGCCCCTCCTCCAGACGCACGAACACGGTACTGCCGGGCTCTATCTTCATTCCAGACGGGGGACGCGATATCTCGTACGTCAGGATGGCGTAGTCTCCCTGGAAGACCGAGCGTGGATCCACAGGCAGGGCTTGGAGCACCACTTCCCTGCCCGACCTCAGATCGTATTCCCGGTCGGCGATAAAGCCCAGTACGACGAACAGCTGGGCTAGGGCGATGGCCGCAAAGACCAGGCGAAACCTAGGGCTCATCTCGCTAGGGCCCATCCGTCTGCGTTGTCATGCGCTGAAGTACTCTGCGGCGGGTTCTCTCCAGAAGATAGCCCCCCGCGAGCAGCAGGAGCCCCGCCCCTACAAAGATGGCGGCGCTGTTTGCGAGCCCCCAGCTAACCTCAAAGTACCGGCTTATGACTCCAATGCCGAAGAATGCCAGCGCGACGTTCACAAAGGCCTGTTCGCGTCGCCGGTAGCCCAGGTAAGCCAGCCCGATTATCGACAGCAAGAGCACTGCATTGAATACCACGGGAAACACTATGTCGTGATGGCTAGAGATGAGCATTGACATGCCCATCGCGGCCAGAACCAGCACGACTGCCGCCGCCTCAAGTGAGATCAAGTCCAATGGCCTTGCCCAGGGCCGCTGGCGCGCCAGGGCTCCAGCCATGGAGACCACGGCAAGTGCCATGGCTGCGAATAGGGCTATCCAAAGGCCGATCGATCCCACCGGATCGATCAACACGCCCGGCTCAAAGCCCTCGTAAGGGGACCTGAAGCCCAGCAGGTAAATGGCAGCCAGTGTGGTAACCACGCCGGCCTGCTGAAAGGCCGTGGCGTATGACAGGGTAATGGCGGATGTCATCTTGATCCTGCCCAGGCCATACAGGGCCAACCCCACCACCGCGTAGAGGATCAGGGAGAAGATCATCTGGCCGTCGGCGTAGGGGGCCCGGGAAAAGATGTCGCCAAGCCAGAATCCGACCATCGCAAGGAAGACGCCGATTGAGAGCACCATCACAGATAGCGATCCGGTCAGGTAGGCCATGGGGATAACCCCAAGGAAGAAGAGAGTAAACAGCAGGGGATGATTGACGGGGAAGTTGTAGACCTGGGCCACCAGATGTATGGCAGCGCCATAGGTGATGCAGCCCAGCAAGAGCAGGGCGGTTCCCACCCTCCTGTACTGCCTCTCGTAACGGATCCAGTACGAGAGGGCATAGACGGCCGGAACGATGAGGGTGATCATCGCCAGCCGGGCCTCCCTGGATATCTGGTCCCAATTTGCGGCGAAGAACAGGACTATCCCCAGACCGACCAGGATGGCCCCGAAAATCGCGAGGATGGCCACGAGCCGGGCCTGGGCGCGTTGCGATCGACGTGCAGGGCCGGAGAGCTCGTACCTTGAGGCTATATCAAGGGCCTGCTCCCCGGTGATCAGTCCCTCTCTCTCCCAGTGGCGGAGCTCTGTCGCCAGACGCTCTACGAAGCCAGAGCGCCCGGAATCACCCGGAAAGCCTGAGTTATCCACCTACCTGTTCTGAGGCGGCCTTGCGTGCGATGCCGTTTTCATAGGGCCGCCCCGAGTGCCTGGTCCACGATGTCAACGCCCACCAGCTCGCTCCACGCGCCGAGCAGCCGGGCCGTAACGGGCCCCGGGCGCCCCGAACCGACGGCCCTGCCGTTAAAGCGGGTGACCGGGAGCATGCTGTAGGGGGTGCTGGTCAGGAACGCCTCGTCGGCGACCAGCACATGGTAGGGCTGGAGCACCTCCTGGCTGTGGGGTATGCCCAGCCGGGCGCACAGCTCAAGCACGGTTGCCCTGCTCACCCCTTCCAGGATGCTGCGATCGGTGGGGGTCATCACGCTGCCGTCCCTGACCAGGAAGAAGTTCCCGCCCGTGTTCTCGGTCAGGTTTCCGTCGCGGTCCAAGAGCACCGCCATCGCGTCGGGGTCCGTACGCGCCACCTCAAGGTCCGCCAGCTGGCCGGCCATTCGACTGCGGTGCTTTATCTTGGGGTCGAGAGACTCCGGCGGTATCTGCCTCGCCGAAGGCGTGATCGCGTGCACCCCCTCGGTGTAAAAGCGCGCAAACGACGGGAAGTCTATGGGGAAACAGTGAATGACGACCGTGGCGGGACCGGGCCTCGACCCCGGCGAACTGCGGTAGCTGTACACGCCTCGCGATATGTTGTGAACGATCCACGCGTCCTCCCCCGGGCCGAACATGGCGCGGTTCAATTCGAGCATCTGGAGGGTTGCCTCTTCCATCTCGGACTTGCTCATGCCCGCGTCGATCTCGGTGGCCTTCATCGAGTAGTAGAGCCGGTCCAGGTGCTCTGAGAGCTTGAACGGACGCATGCCGAACGTCCGGGTCGACTCGGTGACAAGGTCTGCAAACATGTAGCCGCGGTCGTATATGGACACCCCCGCCCGCGACTCCGGCACGTACTCGCCGTTTATGTACACCATCAATTCGGACATTAGCCCTCCGGTCTATTCCCGTTGACTCCCAAGCTCTAGGCCTCGTACGCGAGCGCCCCGTCGACGTAGGTCTGCTCAACCGATATGTCCCTAATGTGGTCTGGATGAGAGCCCGTAGGATCGTGGCTGAGCACCACCATGTCGGCGCGCTTACCCACTTCTAGCGATCCCACCTCGCTATCGCGGAATATCGCGTATGACGACCCGTTGGTGTAGTGCCTTATGCACTCTTCGGCTGAGATCGCCTGGTCCGGGGCGATCTGCCGTCCGGTGACGTGCCTGCGGCTCACCGCCGCGGCAATCCCGTCCAGCGGCGCGATCGATGCGCACGGAAAGTCCGATCCGGCGGCTATCGTCGCGCCCGCATCGACCATGGCGGCTATGGGCTCGGCCTCGGCGTCGATGTTGTACTCGCGCACCCCTTCCTCAAACATGTGGCCTATGTTGTAGAGGAAGGCCGGCTGCTGGGAGATTACGATGGGCATGTCTGCCGCCCTCTTGATCTGGTCCATCGTGGGAAACATGAAGTGGTCGATCCTCAGGCGAAGATCCTCCGCGCCGGGCACCTCCCTGATGGCCCGCTCGAACGATTTGAGTCCCTGCTCGATGGCCCTGTTGGCTATACAGTGGATGGCCACCTGCAGACCGTTGCGCACGGCCGAAAGGACCAGCTCGTCGGCCTCCTCCTGATCGTAGTACACCTCACCCTCTGGAGTGACCGCCCCGTCCGAGTGGCACCGGAAGAACCCGAAGTTGGGATAGACCGGATCCATGAACAGCTTCACCGCTCCTCCGCGCAGTCGGTCCGATACGTTGTCCTCCATGAACTCGCCGGCGGCCGGCCTGCTCGGCGCGCCGAAGAAGGTGTCCCCTCCCCTGATCTGGCGGACGCAGATGGGGAGCTTTCCCTGGGCGTCGGCGAGCCGGTACATCTGCGCGCTCTCGGGCATCGTCTGGGCGTCGCCCAGGCTGGTGACCCCGTGGGACAGGTGGCGCCGGGCGTTGTGCCGGACCAGGTCGCCGACGGCGTCCTCCCCGTACACCTCGATGAACGAGCGCATCGTGGTGCGGTGCACGATATCCATCGCGCGCTCCTGGAGAAAACCCGTGGGCTCGCCCGACTCGTCCCGGACGATCACGCCCCCGGCGGGGTCCGGCGTGTCACGATTGATGCCCGCCAAGGCCAGGGCGGCCGAGTTCGCGTACAGGGCGTGGTAGGAATCGTCCATGACACACACGGGATGATCACCTCCCGCCTCATCGAGCTCGTACCTCGTCAGGGGACCGGTGCCCTCCAGGCTCCGAGCGTTGTAGGCCTGTCCCCAGATCCACTGGCCGGTGGGCGTCGTTGCGGCCGTGGCCTCGATGGCCCCGAGCGCCTCGCTCTTTGAGCGCAGCGGCGGGGTGCGGAGATCGCAGGACACCGGCTCGAACGTCGTCATGGAAAAGTGGTTGTGGGGGTCTATGAATCCCGGCGTGACTGCCCTGCCGCTCAGCCGGACGACCCTTGTGCCTTCGCCGGCCATGCGGGCTATCTCCTCGCTTGAGCCCACCGCCGAGATCTTACCGCCGCTAACGGCCAGGGCCTCAGCCCTGCTTCCGGAGGGGTCCATCGTCAGGATTCGCCCGCCCAACATCACTAGATCTGCCATAGCGCTGCCCTTAACTCGCTTCCCTAAAGGTATGCCCCGCCCCTACTCCGCTGTCGCGGGTTGGAGATTTCCGTAACGGCGGACAGGATACCGCCGGGCAGGACCCGCGGCTAGGCCAGCACCCTCAGGGGATAGCTGGAGCCGAGCAGGTCGCCCTCTGCGAATCGACCGAGCCTGAGGCGGCGAACATCTATGGTCTGTCCCCTTCCGGCGATGATCTCGGCCATGGCGCGCCCGACCGCGGGCGCCATCTTGAAACCGTGCCCGGAAAAGCCCACCGCACAGTACAGGCCATCGATCCCTTCCACCCGGTCGATGACCGGATGCCAGTCTTCGGTAACCGTGAACAGACCCGACCAGCCCCGCACGTAGCCAGCACCTTCCATGCCGGCAACCCTTTCCGCCATGGCCCTCAGGCCGGCCTCGATGCAGGGCTGGTCGACGCCGCGGTTGTAGCGGTCGGGACCTGCGAGATCCTGCTCTTCTCCCAGTGCGACCAGCGAGAGACCGGGCGCGTCCATACGCCCCGAAAAGTCCCCCACCACGTCACCGATGGCGGGATGGATAAGGTCCCTGTCCCGCGTGACCGCCAGCACCTGGTGCCGGACGGTCGACAGGTTTATGCTCACGCCCAGGCTGGCGAGCAGCTGCCCGGACCAGGGACCCGCCGCAACGAGGGCGGACCCGGTCGGGATGACCTCGCCGTCGACCCGGACGCCGACGACCCTTGAGCCTTCGACGATCACCCCATCCACCCGGGCCCCCACCCGGACGGTCGCACCGAGCTCCTCTGCGCGCCGGGCGTACCCGCTCGTAATCAGGTGGGCGTCCGCATAGCCGGAAAGAGGCTCAAAGGCATAGGCCTCGCCGTCCCTGGTCCTTACCGAGGGCGCAAGGTCGGACAGGCGGTCGGCATCGACCTCGGCAGTTTCGATCCCCAGGGCCGTCTGCATCGCAAGGTTGCGGCGAAGGGCCCCACCGTACTCGGCCGGCACCGCGAGGAGATACCCGGTCTGCACATAACCCGACGGCGAGCCAACGCTCTGGTCAAACTGCCGATATGCCGCAAGGCTCTCCCACGCCATCAGGGCCGTGACCTCGTTTGAGTAGTGCATGCGGAGCACGCCCTGCGTGCGCGAGGTCGACCCAGACGCCAGGGAGTCCCGCTCGACTAGGAGCGTATCGGTGACGCCGAGCTCGGCCAGGTGGTAGAGGGTAGAACACCCCATCACGCCGCCACCCACAATGACTATGGAGGGCGCTCTTTTCCCGAGGGTATTCACAATTGCCGTCACCTAGCGCAAAAGGTAAAGCGCGCCCGCCGCCAGCACAACGGCGAACAGTACCGCGGCTCCCCCGTAGAACATGTGCGGTGAGAATCCGGACCTCACGCTCTTTGGCCAGGACCTTATCTGGCGGACCCTCACCCGTCCTCTGGTGTCCACGTATATGTCCTCTTCACCGTGGTCCCACGAGGGGGCGGAGGCCTTGCGGAATCGAAGCGTTATCAGGAAGTATCCGTCGACCTCCGCGGCCTTCTTGAACTCCCAGACAATGGGCGCCCCAGCCAGACGCGAGGCATACGGCGAAGGGTCGTTCTCTACGACCGTAAGGGCGCTTATCTCGGCGTCCGCGATCGTCACCACCTTGGCGGAGGCGGGAGGATCACCGGCGAGCGCGGGCTCCGCTTCAGGCGGGACGGTCGGGGCGTACTCGGAGCGTACGGTAACGGCCGGAAGGAGGCTGTCGGAGCGCTCGCCCCCCCTGCCAACGCCGCCCTGGGCGGTCTCGCCGCCGGGAAGATGTCCACCGAGGAAGGTCTTACTGAAGGACTCGACAAGGTGGCGATGCACCTGACGCAGGAAACGGATCGCGACGTAGACCATCGCGGCCACGACCATGAAGGGCAGCGGAACCTCCAGGGGGCCCAGTGAGAGAAGGCGTGCGACTAAGGGGATCACCCAGATGCCAACAGCGAAGATGACCAGGATCATCACAGAGTCACGAACCAGGTTCTTTGCGACGGCCTGAATACGCATCCTGGGAGGCCTGTCGCGGAGGATCAGGTACGTAGCGGCCTGCTCGGTGAGCCGCTCAAGGCCGCGCCAGATCGCAACGGACGACGGGAAGCTGAGAGCCAGAGCCGCGAAAGCGACGGTCTTGGCCACCACTCCCTCGGAGATGCCCAGCGGGCGGGCGATATCGGGTGACAGGCCGACAACCAGGGCGCCCAGCGCCATGAGTACCACGACGATCAGGAAGTTGACCAGCACCGACAGGGCGGGTCCCCTGACCCTCTGCCTAAGGTCGGGGTTCAGGGTGCCACCAAGGCCCATGGCGCCGATCGTATATCCGGACAGGGATCTGCGAAGCGACTCCGGGGACCGGCTCCGCAGCAGGTCCGCCACGCGGTCGGCCGACCTGACTATGTACGGGTAAAACAGTGAGGTTATTGCGGTAACAGCCGCCAGCACCTGGTACATGAAGGCACCTATCGTCTGGCTCTCCACTCCTACCTTGACCATAGCGAGCGAGAACTCACCGACCTGAGGGGTCCGCATTCCAAACTGGATCGGCACCCTGTCGGGCTGGCCCGCGATGAACGCCCCGAACGTGTTGACGGCGACCTTCCCGACGATGAATACGCCGGCGATCACGATCGCCGGCACGATGTGGTCGCCAATCACATGAACGTTGATCAACATGCCTATCGACACGAAGAACAGGGCCCCGAACATGTCCCTTATGGGCGAGATCGTGCGCGTCATCTGCTCTGCCTGAGGGGTGTCACCTATCACAGCGCCGATCAGGAACGCACCGGCCGCCGCCGATAGGCCGAGTTCCTCCCCGATGAGGGCCAGGGCAAAGCAGAGGGCCAGGGCGGCCAGGACCAGGGTTTCTGGGGACTCGAACCTGTGGATGTACGAGAGCAGGCGCGGCACGAAGACCGCGCCGAGAGCCACCGAGGCCACGGTGAACAGCACCAGCTTCAGCACCAGAGGACCGACGTCGCCGAAACCTGTTGCGTCCGACGTCGCAAGGCCCGAGAGCAGGGTGAGAAGGATGACTGCGACAAAGTCCTCAACGACCAACAGCCCGACGATAAGCTTGCCGGCCCGGGTCGTCAGCTTGCCGGAGTCGCGGAGGACCTTGATCAGTATCGCCGAACTCGAGATCGCCATCGCAGAGCCCAGGTAGATCGCCTCCACCGGGGTCCAGCCCAGCAGCCGGCCGAGCTGGTAGCCGATCGAGACCATCACAAGCATCTCGATGCTGCCGATCAGCAGTACCCCCAAGCCGACACGGCGGATCCTCCGCCAGCCGAACTCCATGCCGACCGCGAACAGCAGCAGCACGAGGCCGAGATCGGCAAGGAGCCTGACGATCTCAATGTTGGTGACGGGGGGGTTGGGGAAGGTGAAGGGGCCGACAAGGATCCCGGCAAGCAGGTAACCGAGGATCGAGGGCTGTCGAAGGCGCTTGAAGACGACAACGGCACCACCGGCGACTGCCATTATGATCGCGAAGTCGCGGATGAGTGTGAGTTGCTCAGAGGCGCCTATGGCTTGGATCCTTTCTGACCTGCGATCTGACCGTCCAAAAATTTTCTAACTTGTCTAAGAAAGAGTTCAATGAATTTTGGGATATCATAACCCCGTTTACCGGGCCGCGGCCGCATGGACAGCCCGCCGAGGGCGAGCTTCAGACGACCCGCAGATCGGCGCTATTGGCGCCCGCCCGACGGGAGTTCTGGCCGATGGAAAAAAGGCTCAGCGGAAAGACCGCGATCATCACCGGCGGGGCCTCCGGCATCGGCCGGGCCACCGGCCTCCTGTTCGGCCGGCACGGAGCCAGCGTCCTCGTAGCCGACCTGGACCTGGATGATGCTGCCCGCACGGCCGAGGAGGTAAGGGCCCAGGGAGGTCGGGCCGAGGGGCTTTCCGTGGACGTCACCTCCTCGGACGCCGTGGCCGCCGCGGTTCAGTTCGCCGAGGAGCGCTTCGGCGGTCTCGACATCCTGGTCAACAGCGCCGGGCTGAACCCTCGGATAGGCTCCCTTGCCGGAAAGTCGGACGAGGAGGTCTGGGACGCGGTCATAGAGGTGAACCTCAAGGGCACCTACCTTGCGTGTCGCCACGCTATCGCGGCCATGGAGAGGCGCGGGGGCGGATCGATAGTCAACCTGTCGTCCGTCATGGGCCTCGTGGGATACGCCCGGGGCGTCGGCGCCGGCCTGTCGCCGTACAACCCGTCCAAGGGCGGTGTTCTTCAGTTGACCAGGAACCTCGCGGTCGAGCTTGCGCCCAGGGGAATCCGGGTGAACTGCATCAATCCGGGCTTTGTCGACACCCCGTTCACCGAAAAGCTCACCTCGGACCCGGAGGTCCTTTCAGCACTGATCGATCTCCATCCCATCGGCCGGCTCGCAAGGCCCGAGGAGATCGCCAGCTGCGCCCTTTTCCTGGCCAGCGACGAGTCAACGTTCGTCACCGGCGCGCCCCTCATAGTCGACGGCGGCTACACCGCCCAGTAGAGGCCAGGAGGCAGGCCTATCGGCTCGCACTCTCCAGAAACAGCAGAACGCTGGAGTAGACCTGCCTGCCGATCGACTGCATCGCCTTGTGACCAGGCCTGTTGACTTCGAGAAGCCGGGACAGGGGCTGCGGCCCGGCCAGTCCGGGAAGATCGCATCTGTCCCGGAACCCGCGAACGGTGCCCTTCTCCCCGCCGTACATGACGAACTCGATGTCCCCCGCCGAACCGGTCCTGTCGATAAGGTCGCCGGCGGCATTGCAAACGTGGTCGTAGAACTCTCGCACCAGTCTCTGCCTGCTTCGCTCAAAGCGGCGCTGTGAAGACCCGCCGGCCCGATGCCGGCTCTTTACGTACCGGGTCCCGGACTTTGAGGCGACGACGCGGTCCCCCTTGAGCACGCCGACCGAGTAGTGGCCAAGCCGTATGAGGATGACGAGCACGGTGCGGTCATGGTCCAGCATCTCCAGCAGCGGTCCCGGCGCAAAAAAGCCATGTTCCTGGTCCCGTTCAACCGGGAAGGGCGGCAGGACCGCGAGCGCGGACCCCGGCCCGGAAAAAAGGCAAAGGCCGGTTTCCCCGGGACGCGATGCTCGGAGGATTTCGACCAGGTCTTGCCGGGCCGTCGGCCGCTGGGCGGGATGGTCGTCGTCCAGGACTGCCCCGCAGGTATCGGATGTCAGGTAGAGCGAGCCGGTGTACCTTCCGGAATCGCTCATCTCATCGATGAGACGGAATATGTGGTGCCGGTCCCTCCGGGAACGGCCGACGACCTTGAGCATGGACACATCATAGTGGCCGGGGAGGCGAAGGTTCCCGGCCGGGATCGGGGTTTGCCCGGATGGGGGGTCACCGATACACTCGGACGATGCGAGTGACGATCGGTGCCGACCACGGGGGCTATCCCCTCAAGGCCGAGCTAGCTGCCCACATCGAGGGGCTCGGCCACGAGCTCATAGACGTAGGCGCCCACAGCCTGGACCCCCTGGACGATTACCCGGACTTTGCCGAGGCCGTCGCCCAGCATGTCGCCGCGGGCAGGGCCGAGCGGGGCGTAATGATCTGCGGCAGCGGCGTGGGAGCCGCGATAACCGCCAACAAGTTAAGGGGTATACGGGCGTCGGTGTGCCACGACACCTACTCGGCCCACCAGGGGGTGGAGCACGACGAGATGAACGTGCTTTGCCTTGGCGCCCGGATCGTCGGCGGCGAAATAGCGCGCGAGATCGTCGCGGCGTTCCTTGCTGCTCGCTTCATACCTGAGGAGAAGTACGTTCGGCGCCTCAACAAGATCAAGGCCCTGGATGCCCGCTAGGGCGCTCGCCTTCAGGTAAAGTCGGTCCTGTATCGCTCGGCGTCCTCTGTGGGCCGGTAGCCGATCTCCCGCTCCCCGCCAGCAAGATCCCAGAAGCGCCAGGTGTTCTTCGACACGCCGTAGTAGATGCCGAAGGCCACCCCGGCGGGGGCATCAATACAGCGTTCCACCAGCTGGACGAGGTCCTTGTGGAACAGGAACGTGGCCAGGTTCCTCACCGTAAGGGGGCGGTCCTGGCTATTGACCGTGCCGATCCGAAGGCAGAGTACTGAAAGGCCGTGCACATCCGAGTAGTAGCGCCCGACCGCCTCACCGAGCGCCTTGCCGATGCCGTAGGGACCATCCGGACGGATCGGTACGTCGGTCCCCACTAGGGGGAACCGGCCGGGCGAGAGACCCTCGTAGTTACCCGCCACTATCTGACGGTAGGGAGTATCCAGTTCGAAGTTGCCCACGGCATGATTCGAACTAGCGAAGATGAGCCGGCGTGCGCCGACCCTGTGGGCCGCTTCCAGCGCATTCCTGGTAGCGGCAAAATTGTTACGGTATGCGTCCTCCCAGCTGGCGAACTGGTCTGCGTTGGCCGCAAGATCGATCACCACATCCGCCCCCGCAAAGGCCGCGGTCACCGCCTTGAGGTCAACCATGTCAGCGAGCGTCGTCTCCACCGCTTCAGAGGGGCGAGCATCCACTCCCCGAACGCGGTGTCGGTCGGCCAGCGCTGGCCCAAGCACGCTGCCGATCGTGCCTGAGCTGCCGGTGATCACTATCGTTTCCATGGATTTGCGTTGCCTCCGTTCCGGGGTTCTTGGTGGGTCGCCTTAAGCCCACAGCTTACGCCGCATGCCCTCCGGACCGCATCGGGCAAGCTACTGTGAGGAGGGCGGGGTGTCCATCGCGTACTAGCGTGAGGTGAGCTTATCCAAGGCCAAGTGAACTGCGTTTGATGCGCAGATCGCAGGTGGCTAACTTTTCCACGGCCAGCACCGGCTATCGCGCGAACTGCCCTCGCATCGACCCTAGTGCAATTTGACCTGAATTCGGGTCTACCCTGGCGTCGCGTATCCACTCACAAAGGCTTCCTTCTGAACACGCTCCTGACCCGACTGTAGAGAGGTCCTCCTGTCACGATAGTTCCATACGCCGGGCGGCCCATTCCCGTGCTACGAGACCCTGCGCGCCCTGGAATGCCCGCACCGTGGGCAAGCCAGGGGGAGGTGGCTGAACGGCCTTTTGCGTAAAGTAGCCGGCCAGTGCTACCACGGCCGCTGTTATGGCTGCATCATCGGCGGCAAGACACGCTGGGTGCCTGGAGATCACGTCCTCGGGCGGCGGGCCTCCCTGCATCGTCACACTTGGAGCGAATGCTACAACGTCGAGCCACGCAGGGCCGATACAGGCATGCGGCCAGTCGACGAACCAGACCCGCTCGGGCGTGAGCAGAACATTGTCCGCCCGGATGTCGAGGTTCAGGAGTGTGTCGCCCTCCAACATCCCGCTGGCGGTGTCCTCGATCGACACCAGGGTCTCCAAGTGCCGGCGGGACCACCCATCCACCCGGACGAGGCGGGATGGCTGTTCGTCGCGTAGGCGGCGCCAGCCACGAAACTCCGTCTCGAACACGTTGCTCGCCCTGCCGGCGCTGGCGACCGGCACTGGCGAGGGCGAAAGGAGCCGGCTCAGGTCTTCCATGGCTGCGACTACACGGTGGAGCTCGTCCGTGCGCCATGGTCGCACAGGGTGGCGCCCGTCCACGTCCTCAAAGATCATCGCAACCCAGCCGCCCTCACCCTCGTCGTAGGACCAAATGAGTTGCGGGACCGGTGCGACATCTGGAAGGGCCGGCACTATCATGGACTCTCGCCGATGCATCGCGGGCGAGTCGGCATTGGGCTCAGGCCCCACTGCCTTTACGAAGAAACGCCGGCCGTCATGTGCCGTCAGCCGTGCCGCGACGCCGGGCGAAAAGCCCGTGGGCTGCGAAATAGCGCTGACTACTGCTCCACCAAGCCACCGTTCGATTTCGTCGCAGACATGCCCGGGAACATCCGCCCAGTCAAGCCTCACGCCACGGTCCGGCGGTGGCTGCCCGGTCACCCGTTCATGCGTCGATTCCCTTTTCTCAGTCAATGGGCACACCCGGCCCGCGCCAGGCAACGGTTCGACCCGGGGTCAGGCCACCTCGCCAAATCAGGACGGGACGCGCCCCTCCAGACCGTTCACCCGGAACTGACGCGCTCAATGTCTGAACCTCCGTGTTCGCCCCCAAACCTGCCGACCATGGCGGACCGGACCGCATCATCTGCGCTCTCACCTGCCTGCGCCGCCGCATCCATGGCGCCCCTGGCAACAGCCTTTTGCAGTCTCACGGGATCTATAGATGACTCCACACGGGCATCTAGCGCCGCCTCGGCCAGCCCCGTGGCCAGAGATCCGAGGTCTCTAAACCCCGTCCTGGCGGCATTGGCGACCAGCTCATAGGCGCTCCGCCGGGCCGTGGCAAGTACATCCTCCCCGGCGGTTCCAGCACCTGCAGCAACGCCCCTTATGGTCGCTCTGCCGGCTTCGATGAGCTCCTCCTCGCTGTCCCTTAAGGCATCCACGGTCGCCCTGGAGATCTCGGTCACCGCCTGGCCGGCTGGAATGCCCACGGAGGCTGCGACCTCCATTGTGCCCTCCGCAGCGCCCTGCAGCGTCGCACTCTGTGTGTCCCCGCCTCTCCCGGCCTGTATCGCTCCTGCAAACGCATCGTGAAGAACCCTGGTGGTCATCCCGGTGGCTTCTCCCACTCCCAGGACCACGCCTTTTGTCGCATCCCTCACCCGGTCCGTCGAATGCTGTCCAGCTTCGTTTACAGCCTGCATGGCGCCTATCATGGCATCGCGCGCGACCGATCCGGAGCGGTGTTCCGCATCTCGTAGTGCCTTGGCCGAGGTTCTCCTCAGCCTTGCGATGGAGAACCTGGTAGCGCCTATCGCGGCGGCCGAGACGCTCTTGCCAACCGCTGCCGTTACGGCCTTCGCAGGCTGATCCGCCTGCCGCATCTGCCTTTCGACCTCCGCGACGTCTATCTTCTTGGTCCTGATCGTCCTGGGCGAGACGATGCCTCCTGAGAATATGAGCTGCATTGCGTCCGGGACCGTCAGGTCCGTGTCCAGGACGTCCTTAGGGGGCATGAGCACGACGAACCCCGAGTTCGGGAGCGGAGCGGTGGGGACGTAGGTCATGATCAGCCTGTCGACACCATCGGCGTCGGTGATCCCCGTGAGAAATCCCAGACTCCACGAGTCGGCCCTGGGGAACTGGACCAGCACCACTCTCTTAAAGCCGGTTACGCTGGTTCCGGAAAAGGACTCGACCAGCTGGCGGTTCGCCGAATAGACCGTTCCGACAAATGGTATCCGCAAAAGGTACGCGCGGGTCCGGTCCACCGCTATCCTGCCCAGCCTGAACGAAACAAGGGCTCCGATCACGTACACCACGATCACCGCCGCGACGATTCCGGGCCCCGGCAGCGTCAGGTCGACGCCGAATTGACTTACAACCCACTCGATCCAGGGACGGAGCACCCCGTCCGTCAGGTCGAACACGAAGCGGATGATCAGATAAGTCAGAGCGACCGGGAGAAGGAGCAACAGCCCGCTGACAAGGGACCTGCGGATATGCCCTCCAAGGGAATTACGAATGCTATTGAGCGTCATATCCAGCACCTCATGACGGATTTACCGTGAGGGTGGGGATTCGGACTACGGAGCGCTGCTTCCCGCCGTAGGAGCTCACCGCACCGACCCGCCAATCCGTTGATCGACAGTATGGCCCGCCGCCTCCCTCATCTAGCAATTGCTTTGAAGCTCCCGTATTGGCGGATCTGCGCGGCGAACCGCCTCGGCAGGGTTCAGGACTACAGGGGAGACCTCGCCGGTAGCGCTGCGTTTCAGGGAGCATTCGATCTCGCTCCCGGTCAATCCCCCGCAGGTGCGGCGGCGCATCCAGGGTCCGCTTCGCGGGTCGCGTCTGATTCTTACCGGGCCGCTGCGCTGCGGTGCCGCACCTGCCTTGGAATCACTTCAGCGGCCCGGCCTGTGCTGGTCGGCTCCAGCTAGATCTGCACCATCTGAATCAGGTTGCCGCAGGTGTCGTCAAAGACGGCCACGGTCACGTCGCCGGCTTCTGTCGGCTCCATCGAAAATGCCACGCCGAGCGACTTGAGCCGCTCATATTCGGCATGGATGTCCGCCACGCCGAATAACGCCGCAGGGATGCTCTGACCATAGATCCCCCTCTGATACTCCTGCGATACGGGATTGTCGTCTGGCTCAAGCACAAGTTCGGTCCCGCCTGGATCTTCACGTGAGACAACGGTAATCCACCTGAATTTCCCGATGGGAACGTCATGCTTTTTTGAAAAGCCGAGGATCTCCGTATAGAAACTGAGAGCCCTATCCTGATCGCTCACGAACACACTGGCGTGTGTAATGCGCATTTCCGGCCTTCCTTTCCCCTATGCCGATGGATGGAGCCATCGGTCCATGACAGTCTTTGAAAGTTCATCGCTAAACACAAGCGCCGGTGCCGGCCGGCGCGTCGCGTTCGATGCGCTCGAAATTCCACCCTGTCCCGCCCCGTCGACCGGTAAGCATCCAGATCGACTCCGCAAAGTGCCACGACGCAATGAGACCGGGGCACTGTAAACTTTCTGCCCATGATCGAGAATATCCCGGTCGGCGAGCCGATAGACGCATCTATCCCGTCGAACCGTTCAGTAAGATCTCGCTGGTCCAGACTCGGCAGGAAGGACTCGGGCCTGTAGTCGCGGACCGCCGGTCGTCCGTTCGCCCTCTCACACCAAGGAAAATGCTTCCCGAATTCAGTCTGGCTGGAAAGACGGCCCTCGTAACCGGAGGCGGAAGGGGCATCGGCCGCGCCATAGCGCTCGTTTTCGCCGAGGCCGGGGCCAACGTCGTCGTCACAGCCAGGTCCGCGCACCAGGTAGAGGCCGTCGCCGCCGAGATCGAGACCGGCGGCGGTACCGCGCTTGCCCTGGTCTGCGACGTCGCCGATTCCGCTCAGGTAGACGGCACCGTCATGGAGGCGACGGACCGCCTGGGTAAGATCGACGTACTCGTAAACAACGCCGGTGAAGTCACCGTGGGCCCGGTCGTGCCCGTCCCCGATCCCCCGGAGAACGTCGACTGGCGCTGGTCACCGGACGAGCGCATGAGCGACTCCGACTTTCGCCGCATCATCAATACGAACCTGGAGGGCTCGTTCTACATGGCCCGCGCGGTGGCCCCGCAGATGATCGAGCGCAGGGCGGGCAAGGTGATCAACGTCGCCAGCACCAGCGCCAATCTTGCCTTTCCCTACGAGGCCGCCTACGGGCCCAGCAAGGCGGCTGTGCAGATGCTGACCAAGGTTCTGGCCCTGGAGTGGGGGCCCTACAACGTTAACGTCAACGCCATCAGCCCTGGCTGGTTCAGGACCGAGATGACCGAACCGGGATTCAGGGACCCTGTGATCGCCGAGTCACGCGTGGCATCACTGCCACTGGGACGGCTTACCGACGTACGTGACCTGGGCCTGCTGGCGCTCTACCTGGCGAGCCCCGCCTCCGATTGGATGACCGGTCAGGTCATCGTACTCGACGGCGGCGAGTCCGCCATCGCCTACGCCAACTAGCCTGAGCCTGATTGCGTGGCTGCGGTCCGGCAGGTACCTCAGGGAAGGCGCCACTGCGGCAGGTCCGCCAGGGCTTCCGGCGCCCGATCGCGACTGCTTTAGGCCGCCTCTGCCCTAGCCGTCGCATCCTTCCGTCCGGCTACATCCTGGCTGCCCGACTTCATTTCTCGGTTAATGGATAGGTCTGGCCCGACCTAATCGCCGGTCGGGACCGGGGTCAGCCCTGTTCGTCACACCAGGTTATAGCCCGCCTCTCCAGGTCATTCACCCAGGGGCCCTTTGCGTCCATGTACGCAATTCGGTCTCCCGGGAATGACGCCGCCGCCTCAGCCTTGATCGATCCATACTGGCGGGCTTCCTCCGGGTGGGCTGCCAGGTAGTCACGCACGGCCAGGTGGCGCCGCTCGTGAACGCTGCCCGCCTCACACACGTGCACGTGGTAACGACGCGGTCGCTGCCGTGGCCTGCCGAAGAAGTGAAAGTCGGGATACTCCACATCGTGCGTGAATGCATAACCGATCCGCTCAAGGGGTATCCGGTATGTAGATAGGGCGGCTATGTCCCCGACGGTGACGAGGATGTCCACGATGGGCTTGGACCGAAGTCCCGGCACAGCGGTAGATCCGACATGGTGAAGGTCGATCGCGACGTCACCCAGGGCACCCTGGATCTTCGCCGCCTCCGATGAGAAGAGACGCGGCCATGTCGCATCGTACGCGACGATGCGGATCGCAGGATCCAGCTCCGGCTCCCGGTCAAATTCAGCCCCGGCGTAGGCGACGTACTCCGGAATCTCGGGGATCGCCCTCACTCGCTCCCGAAGAAAGACCGGAAAGAGGCTGGCCCGCTCTATCTCATCCAGATGTATCCACTGGAAAGTTGTATCGGGCTCCTTCCCCAAGAATGGACCCTGCCGGTGCAGCACCTCCGCGCCCGGGGCGAATTCGATCAGGAAGTACAGGCCGACCTCCTGGTACCGTTCGCCGTCCAGCTCGAACATGTTGTCCGCGGCGACGACGAGGCGTCCGACCGTCACCTCTTCGCCGAGTTCTTCCCGGACCTCCCTTACCAGCGTCTCGAGGGCGTTCTCACCGTATTCCACGCGACCGCCGGGAACGAAGCAGAATCCGTGATCGAGATTCTTCTCGACGAGCAGGCGATCCTCATGCACTGCGACGCCGCCGACGCGATACATGAACGTGATTCCCCTCCTCGACGAGATGATCATGTCGGCAGAAGTCATTGCTATTGCTATCAACCCTCCGGGGAAAGACCGTTACTCATAGCCCTGCGGCGACCTTACACCGGCCACCCTCGAGCGCGGCTATCTTCTTGTGGTCAACAGGTGCCTCGAATGTCTGATCTGGCAGAGTCATTGAGTCCGGAAGTCATAGCCGATACCTGGATTGATCTTTCTCTCAAAGCTGCTTCGGCAACGGCCTATTGCGGCTGAATCAGGCCCATCCACCGGCACGTTTTCAGTCTTGCCTGAGACGCTTCCCCATGCTCACGACATCATCCACCGAGTATCCAACGCGCTCGTAGAAGTTAACCACGTCGACGTTCGAGCTTCTGACCTGCAGATTGATCTTGGGACAGCCTCTATCCTTCAAGAGTCCTTCCGCTTCGTCCAGCATACGGCGAGCGAAGCCTCTCTTTCGATATTCGGTGGCGACCGCCAGATAGTTGACCCAACCACGATGGCCCTCGTAGCCGGCCATCACGGTCGCAACCAGCCTGGAATGCAGCGATCCAACGAGAAACAAGTCTCGCTGGACATGCAGCTTTCGGATGATGTCCTTGACCGGATCGTTCCAGGGCACCACCAGTCCACACTCATTCCATAAGGCTACGACGTCCTCCTGGTCAGATTCGCGGTAGCGCCGTATCTTCAGTAGCGCCCCGCCTGCTCTAGCCATGCAATCGCATCCTCCCCAAAGGTGTGCCGACTTCTAATCTGCCACCGAAGATTATCCGAGTGTCGTTCGTCCTGGCGACAGTATCTATGACCCGCAAGGAGTGCGTTGCGTGCATCGCGAATTCCGCAGGCCATCGGGCGGAGGACCTTTGCGCCATGATCGCCTGCTCCAGCGCCGAACGCTCTGAGGCCGAAGTGGATTACTTCAGAGTATCGTCTTGGGTCGCTCCTTGGACGGATCGACGAATGGGACACGGACCACTTCGGCCTCGACGACTCCGTCTGCCGGCAGCAGCACCTTGGCCCGCGTGCCCCGACTCCAGTGAGAACGGGGCATGACCGCGAAGGCGATATTCGATTCCATGTTTGGTGACCAGAATGCGCTGGTGACGTAGCCGACATCCTCGCCGGTTTGGTCGTCGCTGACCGGGTAAAAGCCCTCGTTGTACCAGAGAATCGGGTCTCCTCCCATCCTCAGGCCAACGAGGCGCTGCCCCACTCCCGCCGCCTTGATCCTGGCCAGCGCGTCTTTGCCGATGAAGCTGCGCTTGCCTAGGTCGACTTGCCAACCGAGCCTGACCTCGTAGGGGTTGTTCTCAATGTCCATGTCCTGCCCGTAGGAGAGGATGCCGGCTTCCAGTCGACGGATGTGGCTGGGGGCGATCACCCTTAGGCCGAATTCGCCGCCCTGCTCGAGGATGTACGGCCAGATGTCGTCAGCGTAGAGCGTGGCATCGTGCAGGTAGATCTCGAAGCCGACCTCGGCCGAGAACCCCGTGCGTGAGATCGTCACAGCGCGCCCGTTCAGGTTCTCATGGACCAGGCCGTAGTATGGGATCTTCCTCAAATGGGGGCCGAACATCTTCTCCATCAGCGATGCCGACCTGGGTCCCTGAATCTGCAGGGGCGAGACATCGATCTCGTTGATCTCGACGTTGTACCGGGCAAAGGAGTTGACCCCCTGCGCCCAGAAGAGAACGTCTGAATCGGAGATGCTCAGCCAGAACTCGTCGTCGGCGACGCGCAGCAGCACCGGATCGTTGACGACGCCTCCGTCCTGATTGCAGAGGATCACGTAGCGCGCCTGCATCGTCGGTACAAGGGTGTGGACGTCACGGGTGATGAGCAGGTTTACGAAATCGGCGGCATCCGGACCCTTGATCTGTATCTGGCGCTCTACCGCGACGTCCCACATGCTGACGTGTTCGGTGAGGTAGCTGTACTCGCCGAGCAGTCCTCCATCCTCCGGGCTGAAGTAGGCGCGAGGGTGGTACATGTGGTTGTAGGTCGTGTACGCCCAGCATCCTGCCTCCTTCGACAGGTGCCACCACGGGGACTTCCTGATGCGGGCGGATATCAGCATCCGGGCATCGCTGCCCCCGCTCTGCCGGAGATTGATTGGAACCCTGCGTTCTTTGAGTCCGTCGATTGTCAGGCTGGCCGCCATCCTGGTACCTCCTGTCGAATGGGCTTGCAAAACCGATTCCGCACCGTGCCGGAGGGTCAAAGCGAGGCTGTTTAGGCCCTCATCCGCGTGCCCTCCGGGTCATACAGGGGTTCATTAGCCACCGTGGCCCGAAGGCGATCGCCAAAGTAGAGGATCTCGACCTTCGTTCCCGGCTCCGCCCTGTCCGGCGGCAGATAGCCATAGGCGATGCCGCGTCCTACGGAGTGTCCGTAGCCGGCGCTGGTCACGTAGCCGAGCACCCGGTCGCCGTCCAGGATGGGCTCGCTGCCGACGATGACCGAGCGCTGATCGTCAAAGGTCATGCACCGCAGCCTGCGCGCAAGGCCCCGCTTGAGCGATTCGCCCAGGGCGTCCCTGCCGATGAAGTCGCCCTTCCCCAGCTTCACCGCGAATCCTATGCCCGCCTCAAACGGGTCGTACTCGGTGTGGATGTCACTTCCCCACAGCCGGTATCCCTTCTCCAGGCGCAGCGAGTCGAAGGCGCCGCTGCCGGCGGCGATGAGCCCAAGGGGCCTGCCCGCCTCCCAGAGCGTATCCCAGAGGCGCAGCCCCTGCTCTGCCGGCGCGTAGATCTCCCACCCCAGCTCTCCGACATAGGAGATGCGAAGAGCCAGCGCCGGAACCTCTC
The DNA here is from genome assembly GCA_964477845.1 of uncultured Dehalococcoidia bacterium. Classification (GTDB taxonomy): domain Bacteria; phylum Chloroflexota; class Dehalococcoidia; order Lucifugimonadales; family UBA2962; genus CAUZIR01. The sequence goes on from CAYZES010000006.1 coordinate 80,096, forward strand.
CCACGGTTATGGCTCCTGCAGTCAGATACGGGATTCCACCGTTGCTCAGGTCGTCTTCGCAGACGCTACTGAGCAGTTCACGGGCCCTCGGCCCCCACAGGCCCAGGCAGCAGTACTCGGAAGACACATCGACCAGCCTTACCGAATGATCCTTCGGCAGGTGCGACCTTATCCACTCGAGGTCGTGCAGACCCATCGCCCCGCCGGTGACCACCATGAATCGCTCCGGGGCCAGCCGGGTTACCGTCAGGTCGCACTTTATTCCGCCCCCTGGCGTGAGCATCGAGGTGTACGTGATCGACCCGACGGGCCTATCAATCTGGTTGGAGGCCAGGTACTGCAGCGAGCCGAGCGCGCCGGGGCCGGTCACCTCGAACTTGGCGAATGGAGTCAGGTCGAAGAGGGCAACACACTCCCGGGTGGCGACGTGCTCTGCGGCGACCGTCGGTGACCACTCACGGGCCGCCCAGCCCGAGCGAGATGCTCCGGTGACGCCGACGGAATCGAGGAGCGACCTATTCACCTCGTACCAGCGGGGACGCTCCCAGCCCGCATCCTCGAAGAAGTCGGCGCCAAGCTCTTGCTCCCTGGGAAAGAAGGGCGTGAGCCTTATGTTCCGCGGCTCACCCGTCTGCTGGCGGGGGTGGACGATGTCGTATACCTCGCGGTATTGCTGGGAGGCGCGGGCACGGACATACGGTCGGCTCAGGGCGTGCGGGTAGAAACGCGCGATGTCGCACTCGCGAAGATCTACGGTTGGCTCGCCCCCCACAATCCACTCGGCGACGGCCCTGCCGACCCCTCCGGCGTGCGTTATCCACACGGCCTGCGCCGACCAGAACCCTCGCACCCGGGGCGATTCACCAAGCACTGGAAAGCCGTCGACGGTGAAGGAGAACAGGCCATTGAACCTGCGTGTCAGCCCGGCACCGCAGAGGCCGGGGATCACCTCCCGCGCCGACCTCATCGCGTTTTCGAAGTGACCAGGCGTAAATGGCATCTCGGCCGGAGGGCCGGAGCCCTGTCCATGTGCGGGGATCTCCTCGGACTCAACGAGCAGGGGTTCGTGGCGGTATGAGCCTATGCCGATGGCATCGCCCTCCTGTCGAAAATACATGGACCTGTCCTGGTGCCTAAGGAACGGCTTGGATATCTCCCCGGGCGCACTCGACAGCTCGGCGAGGGGAGTGGTCACGGCGTAGATGTGCTGCATCGGCGCCAGGGGAATGGGAACACCGGCCAGGGCGCACAGCCTGGGTGCCCAGATGCCGGCGGCGGATACGACAAGGTCCGTTTCTATATCACCGGCGGTTGTGCGAAGCGTGGTGATGCGCCCGTTTGCCACCCCGAAGCCGGTGACCTCGACGTTGCCGTAGAACCTGGCGCCGCCTCGCTCGGCGCCGCGCGCCATCGCCTCGGCCGGCCTAACCGCCTTCGTGTGGACATCCGAGGGGACGTAGAGGGAACCCAGTACGCGCTCGGAGAGCATGGGGAACAGGTCGCGGGTCTCGTTGACATCGAGGACACGGGCCTCAACGCCCCAGCTGAGGCCGAGCCCGGCCTTCCTCTTCAGATCGGCGAGCCGCTCGGGCGTCCATGCCACCTCCATGCTGCCCACGGGTTTGGCACATGGTGCACCGTCTAGCTCCAGTCGCGAAAACAGGTCCACGGTGTAACGTGCAAACCTCGTCATGGTCCTGGAGGGGTTGACCTGGAATACGAGGCCCGGCGCGTGCGACGTTGAGCCGCCGGTTTCATACAGGTCGCCCTGCTCGATGACCACGACGTCGCCCCAGCCAAGCTCCGCCAGATGGTACGCCACGCTGCAACCGACGATCCCCGCGCCGATGACGACGGCTCTGGCGTGTCTCGGAAGCGTATCGACAGGCATCTCGTATGCCTCCGCCGGCTCAGTCCACGAAGTGAGCCCGCATGATACAGGCTACGGCGGACAGGCGCTCGATGGGCCCTCCTGGCCCTCAACACCGGGGTTCTCGATCAAGATCTATCTGGTGGACCCGCTGGCTCAGATGCACGCGGCCCGAGCATTTTGGTGAGATTAGCCAGGGGGCTCAGCGGGGCTCAGGCCGCGTACCCTCTGCCCCTATCACCCTGAGGCGCGGATAATGGGTATTGGCATCCGCCGAAACACAGTTAGCAAAAGGAAGCAGAAATGAACAATCCGGTGAAAATCCTGGCGACAGTTCTACTGGCCATTGCCGCCGTGGTGCTGGCAGCCTGCAGCAGCAGCGATGATGGTCGGATCACCGCCCTGGAGGAACGCATCAGCCGCGCCGAGGCGCAGGAGCTAGAGCTCCGGGAGACCGCCGCGGCCGAGCGAGCGGATACTGCCGGACGACTGGCCGAGCTGGAGGAGGCGCTGGACCGCCTTAAGGCCGAGAGCGAAGCAAATGAGGAATTGAATGCGGAGGCTCGCTCCCTTGTGGCGTCCCTGATCACCACAGTGTCCGGCGGCAGCAATTCGGTCGGCTCAAGGCCCACGGACGAGCAGATCATGCAGGAAGTGGGCATGGAACGAGAAAGGCTTCTGCAAATCGAGCCGCGCTTCGCGGTGGAGGGCGCCAGCCCAGAACAGAGGACAGTCGTTGAAGCCGGAATCAACTGCCTGGGCTTAAGGGATCAGGGCATGCCGGAGCAGATGCAGGAATTGATTCTTGAGAACTACCGGCTCAACGCGGAGCGCACGGAGAACGATGCCGAATTGGTGATGATGACCTATATGGCCTGCGGAACGGCAGGAGTGGAGCCTAGAGAAATCGGATCTCCCTCCGCCGAACGGTCCGATGCGGTTGCAACGCTGGTGGCCTGCTATGAGGAGCACGAGGAGATTGTGGGGGAACGGCCGTCGCTGGAGATGATTGATCAGTCCCTCAGCATCTTTGAGGACGACGGGACGGCGACCGCCATAGCCCGCCTGATCTGCCAGGACCTGTCCCGGGAGGCGATGCGGCAATAGCTGTCAAGGGAGACGTCTTTTGAGTTTGTGTCATACCGCGATCGACCTGCTTCCCTATCAGCGGCGGTCTGCCTCCAGTTTCTGATCCAGCCGGGGAGACAACACGCCGGAGCGTTGAACGAGCAGTCGAAGAACAGATGTCGAAACTCACGACTCCGCGGAAGAGAGAGGGCATTCGCGTAAAGCACCCGACTACGCTTCGCAGCCGTAGCAGAGGATCTCTCACTGCAACAATCACGCCGCCCGGGCGTCGAATGGACATGTCCGGGCCGGACGGTAATCCCCACGCCCGCAACCTACCAAAGTCCATCAGTGGCGCGCAGCTGGTAGCTAGCGCCGTCGGCGAAATGGGGAATCCCACCGAACAGCTTTGCCGGCAGAATTGGGTAATCTGTGTCTCCGGATAAAGACACAGGAACAGGGAGGTTCCCATAGAGATCGGAGAGACCCTCTACGTCTACCAGAGAGAGCCATGGCGCCAGTGGCTGGAGGCCAACTTCGAAACGGCCAAAGAGATCTGGCTGGTATACCCCAATAAGGCGTCCGACAAACCTCGCATCCTCTACAACGATGCCGTGGAAGAGGCCCTGTGCTTCGGCTGGATAGACAGCATCATCAAGAACCTCGATATCCTGCATGCTGTCCAGCGCTTCACCCCGAGAAACCCGAGGAGCGGCTACTCGCAGCAGAACAAGGAGAGACTTCGCTGGCTGGCTGACGAGGGACTCTTGCACCCGACGGTCAGGGAGTCCGTAAACGACATCCTGGACGAGGAGTTCGTGTTCCCTCGAGATATCCTGAACGCCATCCAGGAGAACGAACAGGCATGGAAGAACTTTCAGGGTTTCTCCCCGGCCTACCAGCGTATCCGAGTGGCATACATCGATGTCGCCAGGAAACGCCCGGAGGTGTATGAAGGCCGGCTGATGAACTTCCTGAGGGCCACCGAGAATGGCAAGCAGATCGGCTATGGCGGCATCGACAAGTATTTCTAGGGAACGCCTGCAGTCACGGCTCGAGACACCTTACTCTGAAGAACGGCCTGCCCAGTGGTTGATGAGGCCCAACTGCCAGAGCTGTTCCCACTCCCGGAGCTGAATCTCGGAGTGGATTCCCCAGCCGATTCGGTCTGTTTCTGACTGGAGATTCTCGAAGCACCCGAGCACTGCAAAAATACCGGGGACGGCAGCGACAGAGAGCTGACTGGCGCGTCTCAGGCCGGGATGACGGCGGCGCTCACGCGGGCCCCATACGATCTGGAGGTCGGCAATTGAGAGGGATGGGAGGACGAGGTGATATCGAGCACTCGGGACGCACCCGATCTGCTCTAGCTAGACCCCATTTCGGGGGAGCGACCACGATGTCGACCCCGTTTCTTGTTGCCCCACAGGCAGTGGGTCGCGACACCTCGCATCCTGCAGCGTGGGATACACTGCGGCAGCCTGCCTAGGCAGGCCGCAAACCTCCAACAAGCCCAGATCCGGGAGGAAGTCGAATGGCGGAAAATCCCTTGTTCCCCGTTACGGTCGTTGGAAGCTGGCCCCGCTCCACCGAGCTGGTCCGGGCCCTGCGTCGCAAAGAAGCCGGCGAAATCTCACTGGATGGTTTCAACACCGTAGCCGACGGCGAGGTGTTGGCCTGCATCCGGGCACAGGAAGAGGCCGGGGTGGACATCATCAGCGACGGGGAGCAGCGCCGGGACAACTTCTACTCCTTCGCCGTTGACAAGCTGACAGGTATGCGGCTCATGAAGGTTTCGGAGCTGCTGGACTATTCCCGGGACCGGGCCCGGATGGAAGAGATGCTACGGGCCCTGGACGTGCCGTCGTTTGCCATCAAGAGCCCCATCGTGGTTGACCGCATTGGGAAACGGGAGGGCCTGGCTCTAGATGAATTGGCCTTCATGCGGGATCACACGGACCGGCAGATCAAGATTCCCCTTCCCGGCCCCTATATGCTGACCCGCTCCAGCTGGTTCGAAGGTCTCTCCGACCGGGTGTACCCAAGTCCCGAAGACCTGGCCGCCGACGTGGTAGCCATTCTCAGAGAGGAAATAATCGCCCTGCGGGACGGGGGCTGCGACTTCGTTCAGCTGGATGAGCCCATCCTCAGCCAGGTGGTATTCGGCGAGGAGAACACCGAGACCTTCATGTGCGCCGCCCTGCCCAACCGCCGCGATCCGACCGACGAACTGGAGCTGGCGGTGCGCCTGATGAACCAGACCACGGAAGGAATAAGCGGAATCAAGACCGGGGTCCACGTCTGCCGGGGCAACTGGAGTCGGCGGGAAGACGTGCTTCTCGCCGGCAACTACGGTCCGATGCTGCCCTACCTAACCCAGATGAACATCGACCAGCTGGTGCTGGAATGTGCCACGTCCAGGGCCGGGGAGATGGAGGTCTTCAAGGAGTACGACAACGAGCAGGAGATCGGCTTCGGAGTGGTCAATCCCCGGACCGACGACATCGAACCGCAGGGGCAGATAGTCGCCCGGGTCAGGGAACTCATCCAGTACTTCACCCCGGATAAGATCTACCTAAACCCCGACTGCGGCTTCGGAACCTTCGCCGAAAGAAACGTAAACACCCACGAGATCGCCTCAAGGAAAATGAGGGCGATCGCCCGCGCAGCCGAACAGCTCAGGGCGGAATATCGTTAACGGTACAGTTCGCGACTGCACCGGATAAGGCCAATCGACATCTAAGGAGCTGAAATGGCAGAAGAAAGAGACCTTAACGGATTGCCCAGGGAGAAACTCGTCGAGGTCCTGGATTCATTCCGGGACCCGGAGGTCTTCAGCGCTGTAACCGGGCCCTGGAAATCGCGGGTGGTCTGGCAGGACGGGATGCGGGCGCGCGCCTACATGCGAAACCACCAGGTCGACATGGACGAGCCGGGCGACCTGACCGCCACCGACGTCGCCGCAAGCGCGCACGAGCAGTTGCTTTCGGCCATCGGAAGCTGCATGACCGTGGGCTTCGTTGTCAACGCCACCAGGCAGGGAGTCCGTGTCCATGACCTTGAGGTGGCCGTCGAAGGGTACTTCGACAACATCCGCAAGTGGGCCGGGGTTGAGGACGAGGGAAACCCGGGTTACGGCAGGATCTCAGCCAAGTGCTTCGTGCGCGCCGACGCCGACGAGGAAACCCTGCGGGGTATCTGGCGTCTGGCGGTGGAGGGGTCCCCGGTCACACAATCGGTGGCCAACCCGACGTCGGTGGAGACCGACTTTGAAATGGTCGGTTGATGGCCAAATTCGTTTCGGCGGACTGGGTCTCCGAGCATATCGGCCGGCCGGGGTACCTGATTATCGATCCGCGGTCGGCCATGCAATACTTGATGGGCCACCTAAGGGGGGCGGTCAGCGTTCCCCTTAAGAAGCTGCAGACCCCGGACGGACGTTTAGGCCAGCCGGAGCAGCTTGCGGCCGCCTTAGGCCAGGCGGGGCTGGGTGATGACGTAACCCCCGTTCTATACGACCATCGCGATGGCCGAAGCGCCGCCATGGCGGCCTGGGTCCTGGAATACCTTGGCCGCGGCGACGTTCACCTGATGGACCTGCTCCTGGACGCCTGGAAGGAGCAGGGCCGGGAGGTTGTGTACCGGCCCGTTCAAACCGAGCCGAGACACTTTACGGTGGGGCTCGACCCATCCGTACGGGCCACCATCAACGATGTGGCGAGTCCCGGTGCCGCGAGACTCCTGGATGCCCGCTCTCCGGAGGAGTTTCGCGGTCGGACGGAAATGGACCATCGCCCCGGGCACATTCCCGGTGCCGTGAATCTTCCCCACGCGGAATTGGCCGGCGCCGATGGTAGGATGCTCATTGATGCAGATCTGCTGGGCCGGCGGCTGACGGCGGCCGGTATCTCTCCCGGCGATCCGGTGGTAGCCTACTGCAGAAGCGGAGTCCGGGCCTCACTTGCCTACCTGTCCATGCAGCAGGCCGGGTACAACGTCCGCCTCTACGATGGCTCCTACAAAGAATGGATGGATAGCGGGAAACGCGTGGAAGTCTAGCTTCCCGGTCTAGACCCCTTCCTCCCAGGGAAAGCGACGGAATTCCCGGACCCGGCGGCCGCCGAGGCGGACGGCCGTCAGGGACCTTAGAAGACGCGTCAGTCCAGGGGGCAGAGGCTTACCCCGCAGGCTGCAAACGGATGGTCACTACCCGACGGCCTGGAGCAGCCTGAGGGGTTCGACCTGCGGACTGGCCGCCGCCGGTTGGCCCGCACTTCGCCCCGAGACGCGCGTTAGCCACGTTGACGATCCGCACTCGCCGGACTTAGCTTAGTCTAGTCACCCGTACATTTCGCCGCGTACGAGGCCGGTTGGAAGAGCGCTTAACCTTCGCGCCGCCGAGGACCCGGGGGCCCGCACGGGTCGCGCCTTGTTGGATCGACCTGGCGCGGCCGGAGCCAGAGGACCCATCGTACTTTCGACGTGCAAATCGATGCCCGACCTCCGCGTCCCGGCGGGTTCGACCGTAAAATGGTGAGATTCGAGTCCATGGAATCGACAGTGAGCAGACCCACCAGCGAAGAGATACGGGAGTCGTTTCTCTCTTACTTTGAAGAAAACGGTCACCTTCGCGTGGCCAGTTCGTCCCTGATACCGGTCGGTGACCCGACGCTGCTGTTGACCACCGCCGGCATGGTCCAGTTCAAGCCCTACTTCGCGGGTGAGACTGAGCCCCCGAACAGGCGCCTGGCATCGTCACAGAAGTCCTTCCGGGCCGTCGACGTGGACGAGGTGGGCGACTCAACTCACCTGACGCTGTTCGAGATGCTCGGAAACTTCAGCATCGGCGACTACTTCAAGGAGGGCGCAATAGAGTTCGGGCTCGAGTGCCTGGATACGAAGATGGGCCTGCCCAAGGGAAGGTTCGCCATCACCATCCACACGACCGACGACGAGGCGGAAGAGCTGTGGGTTGCCGCCGGCATACCCCGCGAGAGGATCTACCGCTTCGGCGACCAGGACAACTGGTGGGGACCCGCCGGCGACGAGGGGCCGTGCGGGCCGTGCAGCGAGCTTCACTACGATTCCGGACCGCAGGCCGGGTGCCTCCAGGCTGATTGCGGGCCCAATTGCACCAACAATGTGGCCGAGACGGGCGAGACATGCACCCGATATGTGGAACTGTGGAACCTGGTGTTCATGCAGTTCTACCACCACCTGGACGGAAGCCGCACTCCCCTGCCCGCCCCCAGCGTGGACACCGGCATGGGCCTTGAGCGTCTGACGGTCGTCCTGCAAGGGGCGAGGGACATCTACGATACCGACCTGTTCAGGCCGCTGATTGAGAGGGTCGAGGAGCTGTCGGGCCTTCGATACGGTGCGCCCGGCGACGGCCCCTCCCGGAACGATGTGGCGATGCGGATCGTCGCAGAGCACGCCCGCAGCGCGACGTTCCTGATAGCCGACGGCGTCGTGCCAGGCAACGAGGGACGCGGCTACGTGCTGAGAAGGATCGTTCGCAGGGCGATCAGGTTCGGTCGCCGGCTCGGACTCGACCAGAGCTTCCTGGGTGAGATCGCCGATGTCGTGATTCACAAGATGGGCCCGGCGTACCCCGAGCTCAACCTGCACGAGAACTTTATCAAGACCGTGCTGGGCCTCGAGGAGGAACGCTTCCAACAGGTATTCCAGCAGGGCTATGCGATCCTGCACGACGGCCTCCAGGAGAGCGGGGCGCTCCTTCCGGGCGAGCTCGCCTTCAAGCTGTGGGACACCTACGGCTTTCCCCTGGAGATAACATCCGAGATAGCGCGCGAGAGGGGGGCAGAGGTGGACCTTGACGGTTTCGAGGCGGAGATGGAGGCGCAGCGGGAGCGGGGCCGGGCCGCGGGCAAGTTCGGAGGTGACAGGTCCAGGATCAGGCTGTACGAGAGCCTCGCCGTCGGATCGACGGACTTCCTGGGCTACAGACAGCTGGCCGCTGAGACCGTGGTGGTCGGGCTGATCGCAGAGGACGATGCCGCAGCCACCGTCCAGAAGGGCCAGCAGATCGAGGTCGTCCTTCGTGAGACCCCGTTCTATCCGGAGGGTGGCGGCCAGATAGGCGACGCCGGCGAGGTCTCCGGACCAGACGGGGAACTGCGGATACACGATACGCAGACCGTGATGCCCGGGCTCATCGTCCACTTCGGAGAGGTCACCGAGGGCACCGTCTCGCTAGGACAGACGGTCAGCGCCTACGTTCACCCGGTTCGCCGGGAGGACACCGCCCGCAACCATACCGCAACGCACCTGGTCCATGCCGCCCTCAGGCAGGTCCTCGGCACCCACGTGCGCCAGGCCGGCTCGCTGGTTGCCCCGGACCGGCTGCGCTTTGACTTTACACACCCCAAGGCGGTCGACCGCGATGAGATGGAGCTGGTCCAGCGGCTGGTCAACGAGAAGGTCAGGTCCAACGCCCGCGTCCAGTCCAGCGAGGACGATTACACGCATGCGATCGAACGGGGCGCGCTCGCGTTTTTCGGCGACAAGTACGAACAGAAGGTGCGCCTGGTCGAGATCGCCAACGGGGCGACCTTCAGCTTCGAGGTGTGCGGCGGCACGCACGTTAAGGCGACCGGCGAGATAGGGACCGTCTACGTCCTGTCCGAGCAGAGCATCGGCTCGGGGATCCGCAGGCTCGAGGCCGTCACCGGCAGGGCCGCAGAGCGCACCGTATGGGACCGATTCGGCCGCGAGGACAGGCTCGCCCACGCCCTGCAGGTCGGGGCGGGCGAGATCGAGGAGCGCGTGCGCAGGCTGATGGAGGAGAACGAGCGGCTGCGCCGCCAGGCCGAGGCGGCCGAGCGCCGCAGCGCCCTCCAGGCGGCAGAGAGCCTGCTCGATGAACGTGCGGACGTCGATGGAGTCGCGGTCATAGCCGCGCGGGTAAACGCAGCGGACATGGACGGGCTGCGCGAGGTCGGTGACTGGCTGCGGGGCAAGCTCGGCAGCGGGGTCGTCGTACTCGGCGCTGTGGTAAAGGACCGGCCCCAGCTGGTCGCCATGGTCACCGCGGACCTTGTGGAACGGGGTGTTGACGCCTCGACCGTAGCAAAGGGCGCGGCCAGGGTGATGCAGGGAGGCGGAGGCGGCAGGCCGGACGTGGCCCAGGCCGGCGGCAAGCTGGCGGACAGGCTCGACGATGCCCTCGCCGAGGTCGTGGGACTGGTCCGCACGGCCCTGTCGGGCTAGGGCCGGCGTCAGGCTCCCATGGCCACGGTCAGCCGCATATACGTTGGGGTCGATCTGGGAGAAAAGAGGATCGGGCTGGCGAAGAGCGATCCCCTGGGACTGCTTGCCTCCCCGGCAAAGACGCTCAGGCGGAAGGGCCACTCGGAGGACGTCGACTCCATCCTGAGGTTCGCCTCCGAGTCCGGGGCGCTCGAGATAGTGGTAGGCATGCCCACGTCCATGTCCGGGAAGGCCGGCCCGCAGGCGCAGCGCACCGCCGACTTCGTGAGCTCGCTCTCGGTCCAGGCGCACGTGCCGGTGCGCACGCAGGATGAGCGAATGTCCTCCGTCGAGGCAGAGGCGATGCTCCGCGCGGCCGGGAAAAGGCCATCGAGGGACAAGGCGGCCGTCGACTCGGCGGCAGCTGCGATCATCCTCCAGCGCTTCCTAGACAGGCTGAATTCCAGGCGGCATCGCTTCCGAAAGCCGACGGGTACCCCAAACCTGTAGACTCGGAGCGTGACACGAAGGCTAGGGGTGATCGGATACCCCCTCTCGCACTCGATATCTCCGCCCGTTCACCAGGCGGCCCTAGACCACCTGGGCATCGACGCCCGGTACGAGGTCTGGGAGACGCTACCGTCCGACCTGACCGGGCTTCTCGAACGCATGCGTAACCCCGAGTTCATGGGCGCATCTGTGACCATCCCCCACAAGGAGTCGGTGGCCCCGATGATGGACGAGCTGACCCCGGCGGCCACGGCGATCGGGGCGGTCAACTGCATCGCAGGCGCCGGCGGGAGGCTCGTCGGTCACAACACCGACGGCGGCGGCTTCATCACCGCCCTGAAAAAGTGCGCTGGCTTTACCGCAACGGGACGCAGCGTCCTTCTCATAGGGGCCGGCGGGGCGGCCAAGGCCATAGGCCATGCACTGCTTAATGAAGGCGTGTCTTCGCTCACCATTGCCAACCGCACCCGGGCCAGGGCGGAGTCTCTCGCAGCCGATCTTTCGGGGTGCGCCGTCGCCGCCTCGCTGGACCCATCTGAAATTGCGGTTGCGGCGGCAGGAGCCGACCTGATTGTCAACTCGACCTCCGTCGGGATGAGCAGCGGCGATCGGGCGGGCGACTGCCCGATTCCACCCGACCTCATCCCCGCCGGGGCGCTGGTAAACGACATCGTCTACAGCCCGCCCGAGACCCCGCTCATGCGGGCCGGGCGGGCACGCGGGGCCCGCGTGCTGGGGGGGCTTCCGATGCTCATCTACCAGGGGGCTGCCGCCTTTGAGCTGTGGACCGGCCGAGAGCCGCCGGTCGAGGTGATGCTTGCGGCAGGCGCGCGCGCGCTGGCGGTGCACCGTTGAAGCGCAACCTCTACCTGGTCGGCTTTTCCGGCTCCGGGAAGAGCACGGTAGGCAGGCTCGCAGCGCGCGCGCTGGGCTGGACCTTCATCGACACCGACGAGGTGATCGTGAGTAACGCGGGCGCTGCGATCGAATCCATCTTCGCCGGGTCCGGTGAGGAGGGCTTCCGCGACGCAGAGCACGCAGCGCTTACCCAGGTGGCCGGCGGCGAGCGACAGGTGGTTTCCACCGGCGGGGGCATCGTAACGGCCGAGCGAAACCGACGGCTCATGTCGGACTCGGGGATCGTCGTCTGCCTTGAGGCAAGGCCCGAAACCATAGGCAGAAGGGTCTCATCCCAGGACGAAGGTCCTGTCCGGCCCATGATCGACTCCGGGCACAGAGGTCACGCCGTGAGCGCCCTCAAGGCAGAGCGCCAGCCGCTCTACGCCCTCTCGGACTGGACCGTGCATACCGATAGCCTCACCCCCCAGGCCGTCGCTGACGAGGTGGTTAGGGCGTTCCGGATGCTCAGCTCCGGGGCCGACCTGCCCGTGGGAGAGTACGATTCCGATCTGGCCGCGGTGGTGCGCACGTCGTCCGGCATCTACCCGGTGTGGGTGGGCTGGGACATGCTCGCCTCCATCGGTGAGATCGCCGGCCGGATCGTGGGATCAGACGTCGCCTACGTGATCGCCGACGAGGGTTCGAGCCGCCACGCGCGGCGCGTGCAGGCATCGCTTGAGTCCTCCGGGATCGCCGCGCACATATTCACGTTCCAGATGGGCGAGGCCCACAAGTCCCTCAAGACCGTCGAGCTGGTCTACCGCTGGCTTGCGGGCAGGCGCGCTGAGCGAAGGCACCTGATCGTCGCCGTGGGGGGCGGGGTCGTCGGTGATCTTGCGGGATACGTTGCGGCCACCTACCTGCGCGGCCTGCCATTCGCCCAGGTACCCACCACGCTGCTGGCGATGGTGGACGCCTCCGTCGGCGGAAAGACCGGAGTCGATCTCCCCCAGGGAAAGAACCTGGTCGGGGCATTTCACCAGCCCCGCTTCGTCCTGTCCGATGTCGCGACCCTCAGGACCCTTCCGGAGCGAACGCGCACCGAGGGATGGGCGGAGATCATAAAGCACGCCCTTGCCTTCGAGGGTCGCCTCCTTACAGACCTTGAGACTCACTCTTCGGCCCTGCTGGAGCTGGAGCCGGAGCGGGCGACCGATGCGATAAGGGAGAGCGTTGCGATAAAGGCCAACGTCGTCTCTCGCGACGAGCACGAGACGCTCGGGGAGCGCATCCTGCTTAACTACGGTCACACCCTGGGCCACGCCCTCGAGTCGGTCACCGGCTACGGTCGGTTCCTGCACGGAGAGGCGGTGAGCGTCGGCATGATGGCGGCCGGCCACATAGCTGCCGACCTGGGCATGCTTCCCCCGGGAGACCTGGAACGCCAGCGCAGGCTGCTTACGTCATACGGGCTTCCCACTACCGCCCCGGGCGTCGACGCCGGCGCCCTCAGGTCTGCGATGCTGTCCGACAAGAAGGTCAGACACGGCCGGGTCCGCTGGGTGCTGCTTAACGGGATCGGCAGGGCCATGGTCCGAACAGACGTAGCCGACACCTGCATTGACGACGCCATACGCGCCGTCACCTCGCCATAGGGCATTGCGGGAAGGCCCTGCAAGTTTCGCCGTCGAGGCGACCGATGGACCCGCCAGGGCAGGACGCCTGATCACCCCGCACGGGGAGGTAACAACCCCGGCCTTCATGCCGGTCGGCACGCAGGGAACCGTCAAGGCGCTGGACCCCGCAGACCTTAAGGCGGCCGGGGCCGGCGTCATCCTGGGCAACACCTACCATCTCTACCTCAGACCCGGCCTGGAGGTCGTCGAGGAGCACGGGGGTCTCCACGGCCTGATGGCCTGGGACGGGCCCATCCTCACCGATTCGGGAGGCTTTCAAGGCTTCAGCCTCGAGCGGCTGCGAAGGATCACCGAGGACGGCATCGTTTTCACCTCGCACATCGACGGTTCGCTCCACACCTTCACGCCGGAGGGAGTCGTACGGCATCAGGAGAGGCTGGGATCGGACGTCGCCATGGTCCTTGACTGGTGCGCCGCCCTTCCGGCAGACCGCGACACCCTCTCAGAGGCCGTCGAGCGGACCACCCTCTGGGCCGCCCGCTCGGCCCGCTCGAGGACGAAATCCGATCAGGCGCTGTTCGGCATCGTCCAGGGCGGGACCGACCCGGATCTTCGCCGCCGCAGCGCAGCGGAAATCAGGGAAATCGGCTTTGATGGATACGCCATCGGCGGCCTGAGCGTCGGGGAGCCCAAGGCGGACATGTACCGCGCAACGGAGGTGACCGCCACGCACCTTCCGGCAGGCCGGCCGAGGTACCTGATGGGCGTCGGCTCACCCGAGGATCTTGTCGAGTGCGTCATCCGCGGCATCGACATGTTCGACTGCGTGCTGCCGACGCGGGTCGCCCGAAACGGCTCGCTCTACACGCCCAAGGGTAGGGTGAACATCGAGGGGCAGCGCTACCGGTCCATGGCGGCCCCGCTCCAGGCCGACTGCGACTGCTACACCTGCTGTAACTTCACGGCCGCATACCTTAGCCACCTGATCCGCGCAAGGGAGCTACTGGGCCTTCGGCTCGCATCGATCCACAACCTCCGCTTCGTGCTGCGGCTGATGGAGGACATGCGGGCGGCGATCGTCAGGGGCGACGCTGCCCTCTTCCGGGATGAGTTCATGGCGCGCTACGTGCCCACCGACGAGCGCGTAAGGCGCGATCAGAAGGAGCGCTGGCGAGCATCCCAGGGTCGGGCCCGGTAGGGATGGGCCGGGTTCGGAACTCCTGATGATTCCTGAGGAGGGGAAACCCGATCAGCTTCCCCCGGCCACCGCGGGCACTATGGATACCTCGTCGCCCGCCTTGGTCGCCGTGTCTAGGCCATCCTCAAAGCGCACGTCCTCACCATTCACGTAGACGTTAACGAAGTTTCGCAGCTGACCGGAATCGTCACAGAGGCGGCCCTTAATCCCCGGGAACTCGGCATCGAGCGCATCGATGACCGAGGCCACGCTGTTTCCCTCCACCGAGACCTTGTCGACACCGTTGGTAACCCGCCGCAGCGGTGCGGGTATTCGTACGTCCACGCTCATCGTCTAGCTTCCTCTCTCTCAGCCCTCGACCACGTCGCCTGCGATCGGGTCCACCCGGACGCCGCTGCCAACGACCCACTCAAGGCCCTTCCTTATCTCCTCTTCGTCGCCCTCCAGCTCGAGTACCACCCATCCCATGTCCTCGCGCACGTCGGCGCGGCGGATGTTGGTGACGATCTCGAACCTTCGGCCCAGATCATAGATGATCGGCCGCTTGATCATCTCCTGCTCGTAGGTGAACTTGACCCGTGTCATCCCCATTTCAGGACCTCGACTCCCTGGCGGCCAGCGCCGTCTGGAAGGCCTCATAGTCCGGCTCGGTGCAGACGGGGTCCACAACCCGCTCCACCGCCTCCTGGGTCTTAAGGCCGTTCCCGGTAATGAACGCGACAACCACCTCGTCCGGATCGATTATACCTGCGCGGGCGACGGTCCTTAGCCCGGAGACGACGACGCCGCCCGCGGTCTCGGTGAAGATGCCCTCGGTCTCTGCAAGGAGCTGTATCGACTCGACGATCTCCTCCTCCGGGGCCATCACCGCAGAGCCCGCGGAGTCGGCGACGGTCCTTAGCGAGTAGTAGCCGTCTGCCGGGTTGCCTATGGCCAGGGACTTTGCAACCGTGTCGGGCCGGACCGGCTTTACGTGAAAGCTGTCCTGCTCGTAGGCGTCGACTATCGGTGCGCACCCCTCGGCCTGGGCAAGGTGCATCCTGGTGTTCACCTTGCCTATCAGGCCGAGATCGGACAGTTCCTTAAGGCCCTTCCAGATCTTGGTGAACAGCGAGCCGGAGGCCGCCGGCACTATGCAGCGGTCGGGCGCTCGCCAGCCGAGCTGCTCTGCGACCTCGTAGCCCAGGGTCTTGCTCCCCTCAGAGTAGAAGGGGCGCATGTTTACGTTGACGAACGCCCACCTGTGGTTGTCGGCAAGTTCGCTGCACAGCCGGTTGACCTGGTCGTACGTCCCGTCGACAGCGACCAGGGTCGCCCCGTAGATGGCGGCCCCGAGGATCTTTCCCTTCTCAAGGTCGGAGGGGAAGAACACCATGGTGTCCATGCCCGACTTTGCGCCGTGGGCCGAGACCGCCCCGGCCAGGTTGCCGGTGGAGGCGCAGGCAAGCGTCTCGAACTCGAACTCGAGCGCCTTGTTGGTAGCGACCGACACCACCCGGTCCTTGAATGAGAAGGTGGGGTTGGTGCTGTCGTTTTTTATGTATAGGTTACTCAGGCCGAGGGCCCGGCCCAGGTTGTCGGCCCTGGTGAGCGGGGTAAAGCCCGTGCCCATGTCTATGCCGGACTCGCGCGAGGTGGGAAGAAGGTCCTGGTATCGCCAGATAGATAGGGGCCCGGCCTCGATGCGATCCCTTGAGATGACCCCGGCGATCGCCTCGTAGTCGTACCCGACCTCCAGCGGCCCGAAGCAAAACTCGCACACGTGCTCGGGCTCAACCGGGTAGTGGCGACCGCACTCTCTACAGAACAGGGAATCTACGAATGGCAACGAACGCGTCTTTCAAGGGCCGCTAACATGATAAATCGCGGGCGTAGACTGGCCCGCGACCCACACGATCCTAGCAACGGCCGATCCGGAGTGTCAATCGACCCGGGGGCCACTGATCGGGGCACGCTAAACTTGTAGGGTAACCCTTCTCCCCGTCACTAGCCCCATGGCCACACACAGACAGCTCCCGCTCTTTCCCCTAAACACCGTCCTGTTCCCGGGAAACGCCATGCCCCTTCAGATCTTCGAGCCGCGCTACCAGCGCATGCTGAGGGACTGCATGGACGGCGACCGCCTGTTCGGAGTGGTGCTGATCAAGGCCGGTGCCGAGGTCGGGGGCAGGGCCCTAACACACGCGGTGGGGACAGTCGCCAGAATCATACAGGTTAACGAGATCGGCCAGGGCCGCTTTTTCGTCTCTGCCCGGGGAGAGCAACGCTTCCGGCTAGTCGCAAGGCACGAGGACGACCCCTACCCGAGCGGGGAGGTGGAGCCGATCAAGGATGAGCCCGGGGACGGCGACCTGGGGACGCTGGCCGGTACGGTCGGGGAGAGGGCGAGCGAGTTCCTCAACCTGGTCATGGGCCTGGGGGGCGGATGGGCCGGACGCCGTACGCTGCCCGACACCCCCGAGCGCCTGTCCTACTACGTTCCCAAGCTGCTGCGGATCGACCTTGCGGGAAAGCAAGCCCTGCTGGAGGCGCGGACGACCAGCGAACGCCTCAGCGCCGAGGCCGACTTCCTGGAAACGCAGATCGACGCCCTCAAGTCCAGGGTCTCGACCGAGCTCAGGGGCCGGTTCAGCGCCAACTAGAGGCGCCGGGACCGAGCCGCTAGTCGGGCAGGCAACCTCCAGCGGCAAAGACCTTCGCCATGCGTGCAATTCCCTCATGGATCTCCTCCGGCGTGTTGTAACCGAAGCATAGCCTCGCGCAGTTCTTGCCGGAGATGCCGTCGGGGGCGAACATCGGGCCCGCCTGGTAGCCGACGCCGGCGGCCAGAGCTTGGCCGCCGAGCGATGCTATGTTCGATCCCTCCGGCATCCTCAGCCAGAGGTACAGGCCGCCGGCGGGACTGCTCCATTCGGCGCGGTCCCCGAAGTTCTCGCCAAGCGCCGCGATCATCGCGTCGCGCCTCTTTCGCTGAATCGAGTTGATCTCCTCGATGTGCGCGTCAAGGCCGCGGCGGGCGTAGCGCTCGATTGCGAGGGCGGCAAGCTGGTTGACGCCGCTCCCACCCGTCTTGCGAAGCATCCTCATGCGCCCTACGATCTCCTCGGGACCGACGAAGTAGCCCATACGCACTCCAGGCGCGATCGTCTTGGAGAACGAGGCAACGTACATGACCTGGCCGGTTGGATCGAGGGAGTGGATCGCCGGAACATTCTCGCCTTCGAAGCGCAGATCGACATAGCAGTCATCCTCAAAGACCGGGACGCCGTGCGCCCGCGAGACTTCCAGGAGCGCCCTGCGCCGCTCGATCGGCATCGTCCAACCCTGCGGGTTCTGGAACGTCGGGATGGTGTAGATGAGCTTGGCCCTGCGGCCCTCGTCGCCGGCCCGCGTTAGCACCTCGTCCAGGGCCCCCGGGAGCATCCCGCCGCCGTCGCACGCGACGCCGCGGACATCCGCCCCGTTCATCCTCATCGTCGTAAGCGTCCCGGTATAGAAAAAGTCCTCCGCTACGACCACGTCGCCGGGGGAAACGAGCATGCCGATGACCTGGCTGATGTGCTGGCTAGAGCCGTCCCCGAGAACGATGTCCTCCGGGTCTACCGTCATGCCGCGATCGCGCCCCAGCTTTTCGGCGACATATTGTCGAAGCGGCTCATAGCCCTGTACGTCCGGGTACAGCGCCAGCCCCGCGCCCTCCTCCTCAAGCGCGTCGCGCAGGGAGTCCAGCAGGCCGGAAAGCGGCAGAGAGCCGGGGTCCGGGTATGCGATGGCGAAGTCGTATTTGCCCCTTGGCGTTTCATCCCGGGGACGGGATGGGGGCGCGTCGCTCACCAGCAGTCGCTCAAAGTCCAGATCGCTCAAGGTCCGCTCTCCTATCGGCCGGCGCTAGGGGTCAAGGGCAATTCGCAGCCGCTTGTTACCCCTGCCCTTGCTCTCGTGTCCGACCACCGTTATGCGGCCCACCTCGCGGGTGTTGGCCACGTGGGTGCCACCATCTGCCTGGATGTCCAAGCCGACGATCTCTACCGTCCGCACCACCTCTATCTGGGGCGGAAGAAGGTTGATCTTGGTCCGAATAAGGTCCGGAACCCGCATCGCCTCCTCACGGGGAAGCTGCCCGATCTCGATGTCGCGCCCTGCGGTGACCTCCTCGTTGATCGACTCCTCGACCCGGGCCGCAAAGTCCGACGACATCTGCGGCAGCTCAAAGTCCATGCGCGCCTTGAGCGGCGTCATGTTTCCGCCGGTCACCTGCACGCCGAAGTCCCGCCAGATCACCCCACACAGGATGTGAAGGGCCGTATGCGTGCGCATCAGCTCGTAGCGCCGCACCCAGTCGACCGCGCCGCGTACGGTCTGACCCGCTACCGGGCCCTCCCCTTCGATCAGGTGGACCAGCGCCCCGTCGATGCGCCGGATGCCCTCCACCCGGTATTCCGAATCGCCCGAGGTGAGGACGCCCGTATCCGGGGGCTGGCCCCCGCCGCCCGGGTAGAATACCGTCCGGTCAAGGACTACGCCCCCCGCCCGAACCGCCTGGACCACCGAATCGAGTTCCCGCAGGTATGCATCGGCGTGCGCAACGATTTCGGTCAAGGGCCCGCTCCGCCTGTCATCGACTCAGAGTTTCCCATCTACGTATCATCAATCCTCAAGGATTTCGGGATGCGAGGATTCGCAGGGTGCGCATTGTAACCGCCTATCTCGCCCGCCAACCATCGCAGGCTCGTCCCGAGCGCGGCCGCCACTGCGTCGGCGATTGCGGCAGATCGCCCGGGCGAGGGGTGCATTTTGCCGCGGACTTTTGCTTAACTTAAACTGATAGGGATGCACGCAGAACACAGGAGAGACACCTAGATGGCGACCCAGCAGTACACCATCTCTTACGGCAGGGACCGGGCAAACGCAATCTACACCGACGCGATCACCCGGATGTTCGGGCTGGTCGCGCTAGGGGTCGTAACGACCGCAGCGGCCATTTGGATAGGCGACCTTGTCGGCATTGGCGAGGTCATCTTCGGGTTCGGCTGGATCGGCATGATCGCCTCCATCGCCGTCATATTCGGGACGCTCATCGGTGCGAGCAGGGCCGTACAGAGCGGCAACCTGGCCCTTGGAACCGTTCTGTACCTGGCCTTCACCGCGTTTGAGGGCCTGTTTCTCTCGCCGATCCTAATCGCCTTTACAGCCAAGTCGATCGGCGTAGCCTTCCTGCTGACCGGCGGACTCTTCGTTGCCATGAGCCTTATCGGCCTCACAACCAAGAGGGATCTATCGCGCCTGGGGCCGATGCTGATGTTCGGCCTGATCGGCATGATCGTGATCAGCCTTGTAAACGTCCTGCTCATCCAGTCGAGCGGGCTGTTCCTGCTGATCAACCTGCTCCTGCTCCCGCTGTTCCTTGCGCTCACGGTGTGGGAGACAAGGCAGATGAAGCAACTGGCCCAGCAGGCGGCGATGCAGGGTGACGAGCGGGCCGCCTCCCAGGTGGCCGTGATGGGCAGCATCGGCCTCTACCTGAACGTGCTGAACACGTTCCTGATTATCCTCAACCTGCTCGGCTTCGCCTCGGGCGACTAGCCTCCGCCCGACAGGGCCGGGTCACTCAGGCCGGGCCCGCCCCATCAAGGGCGGCAAGCACCGCCGCGGCAGCGTTGTGTCCCGGTGCGCCCGTTACCTCACCGCCCGGGTGCGTTCCGGCCCCGCACAGGTAAAGACCCTCGATCGGGGTCTCGTAACCGAGCCTGTCTGAGAACATCTGCCCGGCGACCATGTCAAGGTGACGGATGTTCCCGTCGGTGAGGTACATTCGCTCCTCCAGATCCGAGGGCGTAAACAGGCTCCAGTCGATCACCAGGTCCCTAAAACCCGGGGCATAGCGACCTATCACGTCGATCATGCTCTCGCCCACCGGCTCGCGCAGCTCGTCCCAGGTGCCTTGGTTCGGCCGCACGGGCGCATACAGGGCCCACACAGACATCACGTGCCGTCCCCTTTCCGCAACGAGCGATGCGTCGTAAACGGAGGGTATCTGTATGTGCATCACGGGTTCGTCGGCGGGCACACCCGAGCGGGCCTTCTTCCAGGACAGCTCGAAGCTCTCGATCGACGGGCTGAGCCTGACCTGGGCGAGCGCCGTATCGCCAAGGTCAGGCCGGCCGCCGATGTAGCGGGAAAAGTCCGGCAGTGCGGATAGCGCACAGTGAAACTTGAGGTAACCGGCGCGGGTCGACATTGCGCTGAGTGAACGTCCGTAGTCCTCAAGACCATCGTGCCGATCAACCAGGATCCCGAAGGTTCGCTTGGGATCGGCGTTAGAGATGACCAGCCCGCACTCGATCACCGTCCCGTCCCCGAGGGCCACCCCGGCGGCCCGCCCGTCCCCTACGACGATCCTGTCGACCTCAACCCCGGTCCGGATCTCCGCGCCGCGCGCCTCGGCGGACGCCGCCATAGCCTGCGTTATGCCACCCATGCCCCCGTGCGGTATACCGAGAAGGTCGGGCTCGGTGAGTAGGTCGACCATGTTGTAGGCCTGGGCGAGGACGCTCCCGGGCGCCCTCGGGTTCCCGGCATCCTCTGCATCCAGGAATGTCGCCCTCACAAGGTCGGAGCGGAAGTGCTCGGTGACAAGGTCGACCAGGTTGCCCGTGAGCATCCGGCCCAGCACGGGCTCGTCTCTGGTCCCCTCGCATTCAGCGATCAGCTCCTCCAGCGTCGGGGGGGGCGACAGGAAGTGCCGGTGGATTATGCCAGCGGCCCGGCGCCAGAACTCGTAGAAGGTCGGATAGGCCCTCCCGTCCGCGCGGTCGATGCGGCTGACCTCCTCCCTCGTGCGCGCCGGGTCCTGCCAGGTGAGCATGTACCGGCCATCGGGAAACGGCTGAAAGCGATATGGGTCGACGGTGTGGATGCGAAGGCCGTGGTCCGAGAGTTCCAGGTCGTCGACCACCTTCCTCTGGAGCAGGTGGCATATGTACGAGCACGAAGAGACCCGGAATCCCGGGAAGAGCTCCTCGGTGACGCACGCCCCGCCGACCACGTCCCTTCGCTCAAGCACTAGCACCGAGAGCCCGGCGCCGGCGAGATACCCGGCCGTTACCAGGCCGTTATGGCCCGCACCCACTATGACCGCATCGTACCTGTCAGCCATGGCGGACGGAGGTTAGCATAATGACCTGCAAGCAAGGAGATACGCACAAGGATGGAAAGGGACAGCTACGACATTGCAGTAATCGGCGCCGGAATAATCGGACTTGCCTCGGCGATGCGACTGGCCGCCGACATGCCGAAGCTTCGAACGGTCGTGCTCGAGAAGGAGACGTCTATCGCCCTTCACCAGACCGGCCACAACAGCGGCGTGATCCACGCGGGGATCTACTACGCGCCCGGCTCCCAGAAGGCCAATTTCTGTGCCGCGGGAGGGCACGAGCTCAGGCGCTACTGCGATGAGCGCAGCATCCCCTACAGCATGTGTGGAAAGCTGGTCGTTGCCGTAGACGAGACCGAGGTGCCGCGCCTCGGTGAGCTTCACCGCCGCGGCACCGCCAACGGTGCAGAGGGCCTGGAACTGGTCGGCCCGGAGCGGCTAAGGGAGATAGAGCCGCACGCGGCGGGGGTCAACGCGATCTTCTCTCCTAACACCGGCATAATCGACTTTTCGCAGGTGTCGCAGGCCTACGCAGATGACTACGCAGCAGCGGGGGGAGAAATCGCGCTCGGGGCCGCCGTGACCGGCGCGGCCTTCGACAACGGATCGGTAAGGCTGCTCACGAGCAAGGGCGACATCAGCGCAAGGCACGTGATCAACTGCGCGGGTCTACACGCAGACAGGGTTGCAGGGCTCATGTCCACCGATGCAGGGGTGCGCATAGTGCCCTTCAGAGGTGAGTACTTCTCCCTGCGGGCGGACCGGCAGGATCTTGTGAGGGGGCTCATTTACCCAGTTCCGGACCCTGCGATGCCGTTCCTGGGGGTCCACTTCACCCGCCGGATCGGGGGCGGTGTGGAGGCCGGACCGAACGCCGTGCTCGCCCTGTCCCGGGAGGGCTACTCGAAGCTCTCGTTCAACGTGAGAGATGCGCTGGGGACGCTGGGGTTTGCGGGCTTTTGGCGCATGTCGGCGACCCACTGGAAGACGGGCGTCTCAGAGCAGTACCGCTCGCTCCTAAAATCCGTGTTCCTCAGGTCGCTTCAGCGGCTCGTTCCGGACATCGAGATGGACGACCTGACAGAGCCGGGCTCGGGTGTAAGGGCCCAGGCGGTCGACCACTCGGGCCGGCTGCTCCAGGATTTCTCGATAGTCAGGGGACCGCGTGCCATACATGTCCTGAGCGCACCCTCGCCAGGCGCCACCTCCTCGCTCACGATCAGCCGCTACATCGTCGATCAGGCCCGGGCAAGCTTCGAGCTCTAGGCGACCGAGATCCATCCGGGAGGTCGTAATTGCCGCGTATAGCCGCCACCTCACCGGAGAATCCGGGGACGACACGCCGACGTGCTGGTTGCCGCACCGGACGCTCACGCATAGTGGCAAGAGGCGAACGGGTTGGTGAGTCCCCAGAACTGCGTAACGTGCTCTTTGGAAACGCCGGATTGAAGCGCCAGCCCAGGCCCGCCGGCATCTTCGCCGGAGTCCAGGCTCCTTTGCCGGCTCAGGGCTTAGCTCACTGGACTCCAGCGGATGCAAGGCACTGATGGGGATACAGTGCGATGCGACGCCGGGTCTGGCAACCGGAAGATGGCCCGGCGGAAAGTGCCCCTTGCCATACCGTCTAGGTGCTCGGGTCGTCACAGGCGGTCATGCGACCGCGGGCTACATGATCAGGACGCCGCGCAGGTTCTTGCCGGCCCGAAGGTCTGAGAAGGCATCGTTTACGCCATCGAGGCTATAGGTGGACGTCACCATGTCGTCCAGGTTCAGCCGTCCCGCCATGTAGAGTTCCAGGAGCCTAGGGATGTCCACGCTCATGCGCGCTCCGCCGTACCCGGTTCCCCTGATCACCTTCTCGGTGAACGGGAAGTCGAGAGCAGGCAGCGAAACCTCGTCACCCATGCCCGCCCCGCCTATGACGACCTCGGTGCCCCCCTTGGCCGTCGCGTCCCAGGCCTGGCGCATCACGTCGACATTCCCGATCGCCTCGAACGTGTAGTCCGCTCCAATGCAGGTGATGTCCTGAATCGCCTCGATGGGATCGACCTCGGAGGCGTCCACCGTGTGGGTGGCACCGAACTTTAGTGCGCCCTCGAGCTTTTCTTTGCGGTTGTCGACGGCGATGATCGGATTTGCGCCCGACAGCACCGCTCCCTGGATGACGCTTATGCCGACGCCCCCGGCGCCGAACACCGCAACGCTCTCCCCGGGGGAAGGCTTGGCCGTGTTGATCACCGCGCCCACGCCGGTCATCACCGCGCAGCCGACCAGCGCGGCCTTGTCGAGGGGTACCTCGCCGGGCACCTTGACCACGCTCTTTTCATCGCAAACCGTGTACTCGGCCATGGTCGAGATGCCCAGGAAGTGATGGTAGGTCGTGTCGCCCTTTCGCATGCGAGTGGTGCCGTCCGAGAGATACCCCTGGCCGATGACGGGCCCGCGTCCGAAGTCACAAATATTCGGGCGGCCGACTACGCAGTAGCGGCACGCCCCGCACGCGTATATCCACGACAGCACCACCTGGTCCCCGGGCTCGACCGCGGTGACCTTCTCTCCGACCTTCTCGACGGTCCCGGCACCCTCGTGCCCGAGGACGATGGGCCGCGGCGACTCGAAGAATGGCTTACCGGCGACGAAGACGTAGTCGGAGTGGCAGACGCCGGATGCAGCGACCCTTACCATCACCTCGGTGTCATTCGGATCGTCCAGTTCGATCTCCTCGACCGTCATGGGCTGTCCGTACTCGTGCAGTGCTGCTGCCTTCATCTGTTACCTCCGCTTGAGCTTGATTGCCCTATCCATTGCCTCGTGCCTTCAGCCACCCGGCCGCCACATGCCTATAAACTCTCCGCGTGCCCGGCCAGATGAACGCACACAAGCTAGCATGCTCCAGTTGACGATGCCACATGGTGCCAACCCTTGGCCCGGACGCGTCCCGGGACACTTGGAGATACCGTGACGGCCCCGGTCGCCCTGCGCGCTTCCGCGGTGGGGCTCGCTGTCTGCCTCATTGCGCTTTTGACCGCGGCGGCATGCGCGGGCGAGCCGCCCGCCGAACCCACCACCGCCCCACCCTTCCCCGAGACAACGGTCGAACCACCGACCGTCCAGTCCCTGGAGGTGATGGGGGTGGAGCGTGTCTTCCCCTCTCTCACCTTTCCACGCATGACCAACCTCACGCACGCCGGCGACGGCAGTGGCAGGCTGTTTGTCACGCTTCAGCCGGGTGTGATCATGGTCTTTCCCAAGGATCCCGACCCGGCCACCGCCGACACTTTCCTGGACATACACGACAGCGTCAGTGACAAGGGTAACGAGGAGGGGTTGCTGGGGCTCGCCTTCGATCCCAGGTTCACTGAGAACGGATTCCTGTACGTCTACTATTCGGCCGCGACTCCCCGAAGATCGGTGCTCTCGCGCTTTTCGGTCCCGCCCGACTCGGATGCCGCTGACCCTGCAAGCGAGCTGGTGCTGCTCGAGATAGCCCAGCCCTTCAGCAACCACAACGGGGGCCAGATCGCCTTCGGCCCCGACGGTTACCTCTACGTCGGGGTCGGCGACGGCGGAAGGGCCGGCGACCCATTCGGAAACGGGCAGGACAGGTCGACCCTTCTCGGTTCGATCCTGCGCATAGACGTTGGGACCGTCGACGAGACCGGGGGATACGTGATTCCCCCCGACAATCCCTTCCGGGCGGCAGGGGACGGGTCGCGGCCGGAGATTTGGGCATACGGGCTGCGCAACCCGTGGCGCTTTTCATTCGACCCTGAGACCGGGGACCTTTGGGCCGCGGACGTGGGCCAAAACCAGTATGAGGAGGTCGACCTGATCCAGCCGGGAGGCAACTACGGCTGGAACGTCATGGAGGGAGATTCCTGCTTTTCGCCCCGCACCGGATGCAGCGCGGAGGGGCTTAAACGGCCGGTGACCCAGTACGGGCGCGAGGGCGGCTGTTCGATCACGGGCGGATACGTCTACGGGGGCTCTCGCCTGCCCTCCCTAAGAGGCGCCTACGTGTACGGTGACTTTTGCAGCGGGCGGATCTGGGCGCTGCGTTTTGACGGGTCTGCCGTCACCGAGCACATTGAGATCGTCGACTCCGAGCTGCGAATATCCTCCTTTGGGCTCGACGAGTCGGGCGAGCTTTATATCCTGTCCTTCGACGAGAAGGTCTACCGGCTGGCCAGAAGGTAGAGGCGTCTCGTCGCCATGTCTTCCCCACCACGGGGGCTTTCGGCCTGATTGGGGGCCCCGCTTGTGGGCCGGGGCATGGCGAAGCGCGGGACGGCGAGTCATCATAGAGCGAACAGAGGGCACGGAGGTCGCGCAGTTGGAAACGCACAGGATCGCCGTCATCCCCGGCGACGGCATCGGGGTCGACGTGGTGGAGGAGGGGATCAAGGTTCTTGACGCCGCGAGCAGGAGTCACGGGGCCAGGCTGTCTTACACGGAGCTTCCCTGGGGAAGCGATTGGTATTTTCGCAACGGCGCTATGATGCCGGACGATGCTCTTGCCACCCTAGCCGACTTCGATGCGATCTACCTGGGGGCAGTCGGTCACCCAGACCTTCAGGACCACATCACGCTCAACGGCCTGCTGCTTCCCATACGCCGGGCCTTTGACCAGTACGTGTGTCTGCGTCCGGCAGTCCTTCATCCCGGCACCACCTCGCCCCTCGCCGGATATGCTCCGGGTGACATCGACATGATCGTCATACGCGAAAACACGGAGGGCGAATATGCCAACGTTGGAGGCTTTCAGTACCGGGGGTTTCCTGAGGAGGTCGGCATCCAGACCGCGGTGTTCACAAGGCAGGGCTGTGAGCGTGTCATTCGCTATGCCTTCGAACTGGCCGAGCGGAGAAACGGCAGGAAGCGGGTGACCTCGATCACCAAATCCAACGCCCAGGGCTACGGCATGGTCGTATGGGACGATGCGTTCGAGGCAGTCGCCGCCGGGTACCCCGGCATCGAGACAGAGTCGCTGCTCATCGACGCTGCGTGCATGGAGTTCATTCGCCGGCCGGAGAGCTTCGACGTGGTCGTCGGGTCCAACCTCTTCGGGGACATCCTCACGGACATAGCGGGTGCCATCACCGGCAGCATTGGCCTTTCGGCGAGCGGCAACATCGACCCTGAGAGCCGCTTCCCATCGATGTTCGAGCCCGTGCACGGCAGCGCGCCCGACATCGCCGGCAAGGGCATTGCCAACCCTATCGCGGCTATCCTCTCGGGTGCGATGATGCTGCGGCACCTCGGCGAGGACTCGGCTGCGGGCGCAGTCGAGTCGGCCGCGCTTAGCGTCCTCTCAGACGGGACAACCCTCACGCCCGATCTCGGTGGAAGCGCTACCACCGCACAGGTGGGAGACGTCGTTGCTGCAGCCGTTGAGTGACCGACCCTGGCCGGGAAGTGCTCGTCAGGCCCGACGGGCCCGAATACACCAGCGCCCTGCAGCCACATGGGGGTGGGATAAGATAGGTACCAAGCGGGAGTAGCTCAGTGGTAGAGTCCCTGCCTTCCAAGCAGGCTGTCGCCGGTTCGATCCCGGTCTCCCGCTCCACCCAAGACGGGTAACGAACCATGGCTATCGGTAGCGACGCCAGCGCCGGGCCACCGGGGTCCATGGGCTTCTCAAAACGAGTTACGGGCTCACCTTTTGCCGCTGGCTCGCCAGAACCTGTCGCCCTAGAGGGCGTCCGGCACTTAGTCGATGTCCCGTCGGGAGAGCCGGAGAACGGCTCATAGGGACGGGGATGCAGCGCCAGTGCGGTCGGTCCGCGCCTGCGCATCCTGCGTCCCGATGTCCATGTGGTATTCGCAGAGCCTAGATACGAGGCATATTTGCATCTGCGAGATCGGCGGTGGGAAAGGAGGCTGGCGGACCGCAGAGACCGGCTTCCGCATCATCGGATCCGGATGTCGGGTGGGCGTCCCGACGCCCTGAGCGCCAAGGGTGGTGAGTCACTTGAGTGCCTCACCGATTCGGACGGTTTCGCGGTCGAGAATAGACTACATTTCCCGGTGAGCAAGGCTGACGCGATTTGATGACTGATTCAAAGGTAGAGATACGGCAGGGAATACCTGATGATGCGGCCGCCTGCGGCCAACTCCTCTACGAGACGTTCGGCCATCTCTCAGACACCCATGGTTTTGAGCGCGAATTCGGATCGGCGCAGGAAGCTGCGTCGTGGGTCGCCGAGATCCTCGGCCACCCTTCCTTCAGTTCCTGGATGGCCAAAGAAGGTGGAGGGAAGCTGGTCGGGTGCAATTTCCTCGACGAGCGAACGAAGCTTTACGGCCTCGGGCCTGTGGCGATCAGTCCGGCCAGCCAGAATCGCGGGCTGGGCACAAGACTCATGAAGGTGGCGCTCACGCATGCGATGGAAGAGGGCGCCCTGGGCATCCGGCTGGTCCAGGACGGCTACAACGTCGTGTCGCTGGCCCTTTACGCGAAGATGGGCTTTGTCGTGAGGGAGCCCCTGGTCGTTATGGGCGGACCACCTCTTTGCGGGGAGACGGGGCGGCCGGGCACCGACGCCGACGTCGACGCGTGCGTAGCGCTGTGCAGGAAAGTGCTCGACTACGATCGGAGCGCGGAGATCCGCGAGGCCGTCTCAAAGGGCATAGCCAGGGTGGTCGAGCGAGAGGGCCAGCTCACCGGTTACACCACGGGCATAGGATACGAGGGGCACACCGTGGGAAAGAGCTGGATCGATGTGAAGGACCTTATCGCTGGCTCAGCCACCATCGGTCGGCCCGGCTTCCTGGTTCCCACAAGAAGCGACGAGATGATGGTCTGGTGCCTGGCCAAGGGCTTTCGAATCGTGCACCCGACGAACCTTATGACCCTCGGCCCGTACACCGAGCCAGACGGAGCATTCCTCCCGACGGTGCTCGGATAGACGCCGGCACCTCGCCTGCGAACCCACATCGGTCATGACGGCCTCGCGGGGAAACTTCCAGTGACGCGGTGCATTAGAGGGCACCGCATAGATGGAGGCCGCCTCCTCGTCCCTTAAGGACAAACGCAATGGCCCAAAGAGGGAGGATTACGGCGGTCAAGGAGAGGACGGGCCTGGTGACGAGAAAAAAGCGTGGTTCAGCCGTAGGGGAAAGTTCACCTGCCTATTGCGATGCCACAGCGCTGGCGTCAGGATGTAAGGGATGTATGCGAGGAGGGATTGAACCCGATGTATCCTTCTGAGGACATCACTTATAGGGGGTTCAAACATGGGCACGATATCCGTGAACCGGCTAGCAGGTCTGTCCCTCATTTTCGGCCCGGTAATCGCCTTCGTCTTCTTCCTCATTGAGCCGGGCGGGCTGCTAATAGACAGCGCCGACGTGTCAGATGCTGTTGGCTCCATAACGGCCAAGGGTTCCAACGCCGCGCTGACCAATGTAACCAACATCGGGATAATCCTCGGCCTAGTCGTAATCCTCTCGGGCCTCTATGCGCTGATGCGGAACGTAACCCTGCAGGGCAACGGCAAGGCGTTTGCTCAGATGGGCTTTTTCATGATCTTCGTCGGACTGGCCGGTTGGATTCTAGCCGGCGGCATGGACTTCATACTGGCCGACGCCCAGACGAGTGACGAGATTATGGGAAGCGTTCCCGTCTACTACGCGGGCTCCGCCCTCCTCTACGCCGGCGGGATTACGCTTGGGTTTGGCGGCTTCATTTTCGCTTTGGGCCTATCCACGAGAGACGACTTTAACCGGATAATCTCCCTGCTGGCTGCACTAATCAGCCTAGCGGTAATGGTCTTTTTCATCGTAGCCATACTCGACAACGGCGGCCGCGACACCTTCATCTCTCTGGCCCGGGGATTCTACGTGCTGCTGGTTATCTGGTATGGATATCTGGGCTTCGGGCTGATGAACCGACCCGATCCCGACCTGTGGCGATAGACTGAGTCTAGGATCCAGGACTTGCCGCCGTCCGTCCTAGGCTCAACGGACGACGGCCACTCGCAAACTGTCGCTAAAGCGAGTCCGGGGCCAGGACAGCTCCGCCTACCCGGGACCGGTACGCGCCTGTGAAAACAGGCTGCGCCGCCGCACGATAATCTCGCGCTCTCGAACGTGATCCGCTCCATCGAGGGCCAGTCCGTCATTCAAATGCTGCCCGGGCATCTGCCTGACCGACCGTGATCTGAGAGCGTTACTTGAGGCAAGGTGGAGGTCTTTGAGATGAGCGGTCAGGCTGTGCACCCCAACGGGCCAGCCCCGCCTCACAATGAGGGCGATCGACTGTCCGAGCCCGAGATGATCCTGGTCACAGGGGCCACCGGGTACATCGGCGGGCGGCTGGTGCCCAGGCTGATCGACGACGGGCGTCGAGTCCGCGTCCTGGTCCGCAGCCGCTCCCGGGCGCTCTCACGCCGGTGGTCGGGTAACGTTGACGTGATCGTTGGCGATGCCCAGGACCCGGAGACCCTTTCGGCGGCGCTGAGTGGCGTCGGCATCGCCTACTACCTGATACACAGCATGTCCGCAGGCGCCGGGTTCCGCGAAATGGACATCCGGCTCGCTCGAGCCTTCGGAAGGGCCGCCCGCCGGGCCGGCGTCCGGCGGATCATATACCTAGGAGGGCTCGGCGACCCGGGCTCAGAACTCTCCCCTCATCTACGCTCGAGACAGGAGTCAGGACGGGCTCTGAAGGAGGGCGGCGTTTCCGTAACCGAGTTCCGGGCCGCCGTGATCGTCGGATCCGGCAGCATCTCCTTCGAGATGATCCGGCACCTCGTCGAGCGCCTTCCGGTGATGGTCTGCCCACGGTGGATATACTCCCGCATCCAGCCAATCGCAGTCGACGACCTTCTGGATTACCTGGTCTCCGCTCTCGATACGCCCGCAAGCAGCGGCCGAGTCATCGAGATCGGGGGAAGCGAGATCACCACCTACCGCGGGCTGATGCTCGGCTATGCTGCGGCCAGGGGCCTTCGGCGCCTGATGATCCCGGTCCCCGTCCTCACCCCCCGCCTATCTTCCTACTGGGTCCATTGGGTGACGCCCATCCCCGCCGGGATCGCTGCGCCTCTCGTCGAAGGGCTTCGTAGCGAGGTCACCGTGACCGGCAATCTCGCCCATGCGCTCTTCCCCGGCATAAGGCCTACGGACTACGCCTCGGCCATCGGCGCAGTCATGACAGACCTTGCGCGGGGACGGACAGACACGTCCTGGAGCGATGCCGCGCGCAGCGCCGGGTCGCCTCCAGAGCCGGTTCGAGTGGATGCCCGCGAGGGGATGATCATCGAGCGGCGCCAGCGTACGGTCGGCGCTGCCCCGCCGGACGTCTACCGGGTGCTGGCGGGCATAGGCGGAGGCCGCGGATGGTACTTTGCGAACTGGTCCTGGAGGCTGCGCGGCATGCTGGACAGGCTCCTCGGGGGTGTGGGTCTTCGCAGGGGGCGGCGCCATCCCGATGACCTTCGCGTGGGCGACGCAGTGGATTTCTGGCGGGTGGAAGCGCTGGAGACCAACCGCCTCGTCCGCCTGAGAGCGGAGATGAAGCTGCCCGGTAGCGCGTGGCTCCAGTTCGAAATAGAGGAGTCCGAAGACGGCGCGGTCCATCTGGTCCAGACGGCGGCGTTCCAGCCCCGGGGCCTTGCCGGCCTGATCTACTGGTACGCGCTGTACCCCTTCCATGCCTGGATCTTCAAGGGACTGACTGAGGCCATAGCCCGGCGGGCGGAAGGCCTCGCTCTCGCAGACGCGGCGGGGAGCCCCGTGTAGGTGGAGGACGGCGCAGGGCAACCCTGACCACCCGGGCCCGGGGCCGCAGCCTTCGCGTTTGACGACCCCCTCCCTGAGGCTCTGAAGAACCCGCATCCAAATGAGGAGCGGGGGCGAATCATCGGCGCGGTGGGCGCTCATGCGGCGATGGTAATCGAGACGTGCCCCAGAGTTGACGCTGGGTCTGGCGAACAGATCGACACGACCGACGAACCCGGGGTCCTGGGCTGGATCCGACGCCAGCCGCGGGGTTCTCAAAAGGCCCTGGACGAGCAGATCACGCTTGAGGCTGGACCCTAGAATCATCGCCTGGACTGAGACCAGGTGCGAAAAAGTCCCGCCCGAGGTCACCAATGGCCGGCCAGACCCGGCGAAATCGCGAACTCCCGCAATCGGGTCCACTTAAGCGAGGTAACCGGTCGCGGTGCCGACCCCACGGGGGACGAGGTTTCTGGGCACCTGCCGTCTCGGCAGGGACTTTCCCCCGGTGACGGCCGGGGACGGCCGGGGACGGCCAATAATGCGAACTTCCATCAGGCCCGTCGCCCCCGGTTGCGCCCGGAGGCCTCCCTCCCGCCCCGGTCCGGTCGCCGGCGGTTCATCTTCCGTCTTGGAATCTCATCCCCGGTTGCTTACACTGGGCGACGCAATGATATGTTGTCCCAATACCCACTGATCAATGAACGACCACCGGCCGAATTCAGCGGCTCTTGACGCAGCCGTATCGAAGACGGGTAGCCGTCGGTCCAGGCCCGTCTAGCCGCTTTTCCAGACACCGATTGTTGTCGTTTCGGACACAAGTAGACCAACTGACAATCAATCCATTACTGATACTGAGTTTCAGAGAGTCCATGTGATGGGACCAGGCTCTGGTAGCACCGCCGGGTTCTCGTGGCTTACGCATTCCCGGAACCATAGAAGCGTCCGATAGATGAGCCAGAGTAAACCCACGGGAAGACGACGCCGGCGATGATGGTCCACCGCAGGATGCTCGCGCTGACGGAGGGCGCGCGTGGTCGAATCGCCTTCACCGTGGCGCTGGGCCTAGCGATCTCCGGCACATTCGTCGCGCAGGGCGTGATCGTGGCCCTTGTGGTCAGCCGCATAATGGCCGGAGAGCCGTGGACGGGGGTGCTCGCCCTCGTAGGCGTTGTCGCTCTGCTGGCGGCGCTTCGCGCGATGCTTCTCCGGTGGCGGGAGATGAGTTCCATGCTCACCGCCGCCGAGGTGAAGATGGCCCTTCGCCAGCGGCTCTACCGCGTGCTCCTTGCCCTTGGCCCCGGGTACATGGAACGGACGCGGACGGGAACGGTGCAGTCCACCCTCGTTGACGGCGTGGAAGCCCTTGAGGCCTACATGGGCTACTACCTGCCGCAGTCCATTGTCGCGGTGG
>CAYZES010000007.1:0-788 GCA_964477845.1 uncultured Dehalococcoidia bacterium
GATCTCCGGCGACATCCACTTCGCCTCCTAACCGTTACTCAGACGAACTGCTAGGCTGAGCGGATACCCCTTATTACGCCGCAAACCACATCGGATCCACCAGCAACTCGTATAGGTGCAAGGACTTGATGCGCCGCTCGACCCAGATCGCAAGACGGTCCCTGCCTGTAAGCTTTCTGATATCATCATATCTGTGGACACCAGAGCATTCTTTTAAGGCGAGACTATAGCCTCCATGGCACCAATACGGCCGGACCACTATGACTTTGCTTTCGATCCAGCCTCGCTTCGGGTCCTCCGCAGGCGGCTTGGACTAACACAGGCAGCCCTTGCTGAGCAACTCGACGTTCCCGTCAATACAGTTTCTCGTTGGGAAACCGGTGCTACCACCCCCGATGCCAGAGCTCTGGCAGCCGTATTCTCAATAGCTAAAGCTAGCGGCGCCACTCCCCATTTCTTCAAAAGGAGGGGCAATTTGAAGCAGCCCAATAATCAGCGAACCAAACTTGTCTTTGTGTGGGACTTTCAAAACCGTGGAATCGATGCCTATGCAATCGAGGAAGAATGGAGCTACATCCATAGATACTTGAAACTGCGTTTCCCTAAAGCTTGTTCCAACCTTTGTCGAAGGGCCTATACGTCACTGCATCAGCGTCTAGCTGCTCAGGAGCTAGAGCGACAGGGGTTCGAAGCGTTTGAGGGGCTGTTTGATGCCGACTCTCAGATCATTAGTGACGTGCGAATCGCGTGCCAGGACCAACCCTCCAAGACTGTCTTTTTTCTTGTAA
>CAYZES010000007.1:938-49738 GCA_964477845.1 uncultured Dehalococcoidia bacterium
TTCTTGTAACCGATGATGGCAACTTCAGTGAACTCCTAGTCAAGCTGAAACAGGCGGGAGTCGACACCTATGTCCTAGGAACCGACGAATGTAGTGAACGGCTCCGCAATGCGGTTAGGAACGGAGGCTTCGTTCCGTGGGATGCGCCCTTCGTGATCACCAAGTGTATTCAGGCGATAAGGGAACTCCAGGGAACGCCAATAGGCAGGGCAGAGTTTGGCAACCAGTGTAAGAGTCGACTAGAGGAAGACGAAGTATACCCGGATGACGTGGGATTCAGCAGGCGCAATCCTTACGGCAGCTTGTTAAGGTGGCTTGAGGCAGAGGGAATCGTTGAGACAGCGAAAGTCCGCAAGAAGCCCGATTCAGTCATCATCAGACTGGTAGGTGACAGATGATCTACGTTTTCGGCTGGCCAAGGTCCTTGTGTCTTACACTTCCGGTTCACTCTGAGTCGGATGAGCACCTTTCCATTTGAGGATCTCTCAGAGGAAAGTGCGCAGTTCGGTACTCCCTTCCCTATCTAAGAGGATTCGAAGGGGAATTCACCCTTGATCGGGTCAACAGCATTCCTTGCTGAGGGTCGCAAATCGATCCTATCAACGTGTAACCCATTTGGTTGACGGTATCGGTCACGTGAGCAAATCTCAACAACTGAAATCAGCTACGATGAGTATTGCAACTTCCCACTACAGTTGAGGGCCCACAACCTTGGACGTTTGGACAGCAAGCTTTCGGGAGCCCCGCACGGACGGCCATTGCTATAATCGGATTTGAGGCCAAGGGCTCCAAACCTTCGCCCAACAGACTAACCACGCCGCGCCCGACCCATTTACCAGAATTGGTGCCCAGGGCGCGCAGAGGGGCTACAAGTGCAGGACATCGCCGAGAAGCTCAGGGAAACCAGGGGTCGCATCTCAGACCTGATGGTGCGTCTTTGACCTCGCTTCCAAGCAGCGACAGATAGCCGACCTTGAGAAAGAGGCGACCGCAGAGGGCTTCTGGGACGATCCCGGCTCCGCACAGGGCAAGATGCAGCGCCTCTCGAGTCTCACAAGGCAGCTTGAGGAGTGGCGCGGTTTGGACGAGCGGTCCACCGGCCTAGCCGAGATAGTCGAACTGGCCATAGAGGAGGGCGACGATTCGCTCACCGATTCCGCTGCTTCAGAATTAGCGGAGATAGTCGAAACACTTGAGAGGCTCGAGCTCGGGCTGACCCTTTCTGGCGAGTACGACGGGCGCAGTGCCTTCATCGCCCTCCACGCGGGCGCGGGCGGCATCGATTCGCAGGACTGGGCGGGCATGCTGACCAGGATGTACAGCAGGTGGGCGGAATCCTCCGGCATGAAGGCCGAAGTGCTCGATGCCTCCCCGGGCGACGAGGGCGGGGTAAAACGCGCGACGCTGCAGGTGACGGGCGCCAACGCCTACGGATACCTGAGGTCGGAGCGCGGGGTGCACAGGCTGGTCAGACTCTCGCCCTTCGATGCCGACCACGCCCGACACACCTCGTTCGCACTTGTAGAGGTGATGCCCGAGGTGGAGGATGGGGTGGACGTTACCGTGAGCGACGACGACATCAACATCGAGGCCTTTCGGGCGGGCGGACACGGTGGACAGAGCGTGCAGAAAAACTCTACTGCGGTGAGGATCACCCACCTTCCCACAGGCATAAAGGTCGTTTGCCAGAACGAGAGATCGCAGTACCAGAACCGCACGATCGCCATGCGCATCCTGCTCTCGCGCCTCGCAGAGGTCGAGCGAAGGAAGAGAGACAAGGAGCTGGCCGAGATTAAGGGCGACCACGTCTCGGCAGAGTGGGGCAACCAGATAAGGAGCTATGTCCTCCACCCGTACAAGATGGTCAAGGACCACCGGACCGGGCACGAGACCTCGGACGCCGAGGGCGTGCTCGACGGAGACCTTGACCCTTTCATCCGCTCGTACCTGACCTCGACGGTAGGCGCGGCAAATTAGTCAACAGAGCAAACCTTCACAGGCCGGAGTCCGTTTAGCATCATAGAGTCGTAGAACCAGTATCGGCCGGGCCCCAAGCGGCCGGCCTTGGGAGATCCCATGAGAACCCTCGCGCTAGCAACGCTCCTGACACTACTTGCGGTAGCCGCAGCCTGCGGCGGCGGACCGACGGTCGCCGTACCTGATCCGACCGCGGCTCCGACCGAGGATCCCGCGGCCGGGCAGGACTCAGGCGGACAGGCGGAGATGTCGGAGCCCGAGGTGGCAAAGGACGGCATCACGGAGGCCCCGTCCGGCGGTGTGTTCCGCAGGGTGTGGTCCGACCCCCCGACCCTGGACCCGGCCCTCGTGACCGACACCACCTCTTCCGGGGTGGTTGTTGAGGTATTCAGCGGCCTTGTCGCCCTGGACACCGACCTTAGGCTCGTTCCCGACCTTGCCGAGAGCTGGGAGATCAGCCCCGACGGCACGGTCTACACCTTTACGATCCGGCCCGACGCCACCTTCCACGACGGTAAGGCCGTAACAGCGCACGACTTTAAGTGGTCCATCGAGCGCGCGGCGGACCCGCGGACCGCATCGCCCGTTGCCGACATCTACCTCAATGACATCGTCGGCGTAGAGGACGTGTTCGAGGGCCGCGCGATGGAGATAAGCGGCATAAAGGTCATAGACGACCGCACGATCCAGTTCACCATCGACTCGCCGAAGGCGTACTTTTTGGCGAAGCTGACCTATCCGACCGCATACGTGCTCGACCGCGAGAACGTCGAGTCCGGGGGCTCGACGTGGACCGACACGCCGAACGGCACAGGACCCTTCAAGCTCAAGGAGTACAGGATAGGTGAGCGCATCGTCCTTGAGCGCTTCGAGAACTATACCCGGGGCCAGCCCGGCGTAAGCACCATCCTTATGAACCTGGCCGGCGGCCAGAACATGGCGATGTACGAAAACGACGAGATCGACTTTACGGGGGTGGGCCTCTACGATCTTGAGCGCGTGCTCGATCCCTCAGAGCCCCTCAACAGGGAGCTCGTCGTAGCGCCCCCGGATTTCAGCATCTCCTACATCGGCTTTAACGCCCAGATGGCCCCCTTTGACGACGCCAACTTCAGGAAGGCGCTCAACCACGCGATCGACAAGGAACTGATCGCAACGGAGGTGCTCTCAGAGCTCCTGACGCCCGCATACGGCATCCTGCCCCCGGGCTTTCCGGGCTATAACCCCGAGCTCCAGGGCCTCACCTTCGATCCGGAGCTGGCAAAGCAGCTTCTGGCTGAGTCGGACTACGCGGATCCGGCGACAAGGCCCAGGATAGTCGTGACCGTGCCCGGCAGGGGCGGGACGATCGGCCTTGATCTCGAGGTCATACTCCAGATGTGGCAGCAGGTGCTCGGCGTCGAGGTCGAGATCCAGCAGGTCGAGTGGGCCACCTACCTTGAGGACCTTAACAAGCAGAAGTACCAGGCCTACGCGGGGCTCGGCTGGTCAGCGGACTACCCTGATCCCCAGGACTTTCTCGACATCCTTTTCCACACCGAGAGCGGCCTTAACCACGGGGCGTTCTCGGACCTTGAGATAGACGCGGTGCTCGAGGAGGCGAGGGTGGAGCCCGACGCGAGCAGGCGGATCGCCCTCTACCGGCAGGCGGAGGAGATGATAGTGCAGGCCGCCGCCTGGGTGCCGCTCTGGTACCAGGGAGAGCGCCACGTGCTCATAAAGCCCCAGGTCAAGGACTACCGCCTCACGCCCATGATCGTTCCCAAGCTGACGTTGGTGAGGATCGAATAGTGGCCTACCGCCCCGGCCCCAGGGCCGGGGCACGTTGCGCCGGGCGTGTCCCGCGCATAAGCTTGCCGGGCCTGACCTAGCGATGTGGATCTACATAGCCCGCCGGCTGGCCTGGCTTCCGTTCCTGCTTTTCGCCGTATCCGCGGTAACCTTCGCGCTCGGCCGCTTCGGCCCGGGCGACCCGGTCGTCGTGATGCTCGGTGCGCGCTACACCGAGGAGGCCGGAAACCGCGTCCGCGAGCAGCTCGGCCTCAACCGCAACGTCGTCGTCCAGTACGGGGACTATATGTGGGGGTTCGTCAGGGGCGACTTCGGCGAGAGCCTGCGCTTTAGGGGCCGTCCGGTACGAGAGCTGATCGGCCCGAAGATGTGGGTTTCGGCCCAGCTTTCGATAGCGGCGCTGATCATAAGCGTGGGGGTGGGGCTTCCGCTCGGCTTCTTCATAGCCACGCGCCAGGGCCACTGGGTCGACCCGGCGGCGGTCTCCGCATCGCTGTTCGTCATGTCCGTGCCCGTTATGGTGACCGCACCGGGCCTGCTGTGGATCGGGTGCCTTAAGCTAGGCTGGGTGCCGTGCTCCGGGTGGGGGGGCTTTTTCGACACGCGCATCATCGTGCCCGCGATCGTCCTGGGCATTCCCGGGATAGCCGGCATGACAAGGCTCATGCGCGCAAGCACCCTTGACGTCCTGGGCCAGGACTTCATCCGCACCGCGCGCGCAAAGGGCCTCTCGGACTGGTCGGTGAGCTCTCGCCACGTGTTCCAGAACGCGATGCTCCCGATAGTAACGATCCTTGCTTTCGCGCTCGCGGGCCTTATCGGTGGCGCGTTCATTACCGAGACGATCCTCGGGATCCCGGGAATCGGGCGCTTTGCGGTCGACTCGATATTCGACCGCGACTACCCGGTGATCATGGCGATAACCCTGGTCGGGGCCGGGGCATTCGTGCTGGCAAACCTGCTTGCGGACCTGTCGTATGCCTTCATCGACCCCAGGATCAGGTTCAGGTAGGGCGGCCCTGGCAACCGACGCGGCGGAACTGAACCCGGAAAGGCAGGTAAGCGCGGCCGGCTCAAGCCACCTTTCGCGCGCGCTCAGGCGGCTCGTTCGAAAGAAGATCGCCGTCGCCTGCATCGCCATACTCGTCATCGTCTACACCGGCGGCATCTTCGCCGAGTGGATAAGCCCGTACGGGTACGATGACCAGGACTACACCGTCATACTCCAGGGACCCAGTGCTGACCACTGGGCTGGCACCGACAGGACGGGAAGGGATGTGCTCACCCGCACCCTCTGGGGCATCCAGAACACCGTAATCCTCACGGTGGTGGCCATGGGCACCGGAGGCATCGTGATCGGGGTCACCCTGGGGCTGATCTCAGGCTACCTGGGCGGTCGGGCCGATGCCGTGATCATGCGCGTCGGCGAGGTGTTCGCCTCGTTCCCTGACATACTGCTGGTCATCATCCTGGCGGCGACCCTGAGGCCCAGGATCCTTGAGGCCGTGCGCTGGCTCGAGGACAACTCGGCGCTCGACGGCCTTGTGCGGACCGGCGTCGTCGACTACTTCGTGGTCTCGGTGGCGCTCGTCGCCTTCGGGTGGGTGGGCATGGCGCGGCTCGTGCGCGCGCAGGTCCTCTCGCTGCGGGAGACCGACCACGTCGCCGCGGCCATGGCGATCGGCGCATCCACCAAGCGAATACTCTTTGTGCACCTTCTGCCCAACTCGATAAGCGTCATCGTCGTCACCGTGACGATGGGCATGGGGGCGCTGACGGGCACTGAGATAGTGCTCAGCTGGCTCGGGCTCGGGATACAGCCGCCCCGGCCCAGCCTCGGGACCATGCTCCTTACGGCCGGCAACATAGGCACGCTGAGGGAGACTCCATGGCAGCTGCTCGCCCCGGGTACGGCGGCCTTCCTTATGGTGCTTGCCTGGAACCTGCTCGGCGACGCCCTCAGCGACGTCCTCAACCCCAGGACCCGCTAGCGCCGCCTCCGGGAGGCGGCCCCGGCCCCCAGCCCCGCGACGAGCACGACCATCGCCACCATGCCGGCGTCGGCTCCGCCCGTTCCCGCCCCGCACGCGCCCCCAACCGGTTCCGGGGTGGGGGTGGGGGAGGGCGCCGCGGTGGGCGAGGGCTCCGGCTCTTCGGCCGGTGCGGTAGGCTCGGCGCCGGCCCCAGGCGTCGGATCCTCCGCGGCCGTGTCGCCGACGGTCCGCCCGCCCGCCTGCGGGGTCAGCGTGAACGCCTCAACGGTCGCATAGGTCACCGGGGTCGGACGGGCCTCTGCTATCTCGGGCGGTACGTAGGGCTCGGCCTCGACGGAGGCCCGCCAGGCGTTGGTCAGCCCCAGCCGGTCGAGCCCGTATACCTCCGTGAGGGCGGTGTCCATGTCGACGCCGTCCTTGAGTATCGACAGGAGGCGCCTCATGCCCTCCTCGCCCTCAAGGTCGATCATGAACCTGACGGTGCTCTTTGACTGACCGTAGAAGATGATCACGTCCTCCGGGTCGCCCGGCAATGTCTGCATGTAAAGGTGGGGCAGCAGCCTGTCGGTAGCCACCGCGAACTCGAGCGCCACGTCGTAGGAAAAACCGGGGTCGACGTTGCCGTACTCTGCGAGTCCCTCGTGCAGCCACGAGGGAAGCCGCCGGAACACGCTGTGGCCGGCCCGGTAATTGAGGATGTGCGTTACCTCGTGTGATGCGGTCCCAAGGGCGAGCCTGCCTCCGGCCAGTATCAGCAGGGTCCCGATCTCGTTGAACGCCTGGCCCTCGGTTACGAGCTCGCGGCCGACCGCTGCGCTGCGGGGCGGCAGTGCCTCGAGCATCTCCTTCTGGTTGTTGTAGAGGATCACCCTTATCGGGTCGTCGATTTCGGCCCCGAGGACCGGGCCCATGTTCTCAAGCGTCTGAAGGATAGCCTCAAGGACCGCCTCCGCCCGGGTGATCACCGGCCCGTGGTAGGCGACGGATACCGGGCCCTCTGAAACGCGCTCCCAGGTGAAGCGAACGTCCTCGAAGATCAGCTCGGCGGGCTCGGTGGCAAACAGGTTCCCATCGGCGTCCTCGACCTCGAACACGTAGGTGATTATCGTCTCGGGCGGTATGTATCCCCCCGCCCTGGCCGTGCGCCAGAAAAGCTCTCCGCTCGTCACATCCCCCTGGACGTAGTCGAGGTACTCGTAGACACCCCGCTCCTGAAGCCCCACGCGGAACCTGACCGCCATCGAGGTGATCTCGGCCTCGGTGCTCAACGTCGCCCGAAATCGCATGCCGGTCGGGAACTCGCTGACCGCGGATGTAGAGAGCCACTCCACCTGCCCGGTCTCGGGCTCCTGGGCCGCAGCGCCACCGGCAAACAGCAGCGCCGCCGAGATCGCCGCAGCAGCGACCGCAAGCCAGCGTATGGCCGAGGAGAGC
This sequence comes from uncultured Dehalococcoidia bacterium, assembly GCA_964477845.1. Taxonomy (GTDB): domain Bacteria; phylum Chloroflexota; class Dehalococcoidia; order Lucifugimonadales; family UBA2962; genus CAUZIR01. The sequence goes on from CAYZES010000007.1 coordinate 8,135, forward strand.
GGGGCGGGTGTTCGTTTCATGTGCACCTGGGGACCTTGCCTAGCCACGCTCATTGAGTCCCTGGCCGATCTGGATGAGCCGCTGGGTCGACGTGAGGATGGTCAGCCCGGCGATTACCCCGGCGACTATCACCGCGAAGGGGAGCCACCACTGGGCCACTATGAGCCCACCGGCCAGGCTGAGCACACGCTCCGGCCGGGTCATCACCCCGCCCCTTGCGCTGACGCCGAGCGCCTCTCCCCGGGCGCGAAGGTAGCTGACGGTCATCGAGCCGCCCATGGCGGCAAAGCAGAGCGCTACGCCAATCGCCTCTCCCTCCCGCTGAAAGAGTATCGCAAGCGCTGCGAACATCCCGATCTCGGCGACCCTGTCTGCGGTCGAGTCGACAAGCGCCCCGAAGGGCGATTCGCGGCCGCTGAGCCTTGCCACCGCCCCGTCGAGCATGTCGAAAAGGCCCGAGGCCAGGAGCACGATGCCGGCGGCCAGCAGCATCTTCTCTGTGACCAGGTACGCCGCCGCCCCGGCGACCAAAAGCCCCGCTGCCGTGAGCATGTTAGGCGAGACGCCGGCGGCGCAGAGCATGCGCGCTGCGGGGGTTTCGAAGTAGCGGGCCAGGGCGGCTCGCGCCGTCTCTCGGTTCAACTGATCGCCCGGTGCGGTCCTGCCCTGTAGGCCCTAGGCCTGCACCGCCGGGGAGGCCTGCACCGCCGGGCCGCCCTCGCCCGCCCGGGCGAGCCCGGCGCACTCGGCGTAGTACTCAAGCACCCGGTCGGAGACGACCTCCCAGCGGTACTGCTGTACGGTCTCTATGCCGCCCTCGGCCAGGCGGCGGCGCAGGGCGGGGTCCCTGAGCAGGCGCGCCAGGGCGTCCGCCAGCGCCTCATCGTCCTTGGGCGGGACCAGGAGTCCCTCGCGCCCGTCTGTCATCACGCTGGCGTAGCCGTCGATGGAGGTTGCAACCACGGGCCGGCCGGCCGCCATAGCCTCCAGCAGCACTATGCCGAAGCTCTCCCTGCCCGTCGCCGGGCTGCAGTAGATGTCCGCGGACTTGTAGTACCGGGCCTTGTCCGCCTCCGACACCGGGCCCACGAACTCTATGTCTGTCAGGTTGCGCTCGCTCATGATCCTGTAGGAGTCGGTGTCCGGACTCCCGGGCCCGACCACGATCAGCCTTAGCTGGGGCCAGTCCCACTTTAAACGTCCGTAGGCCCCCAGCAGGTAGCGCAGCCCCTTTCGCTTGTCCATCCTTCCGACCCACAGCAGGTTGATGCGGCCGTCGCGCAGCCGCTCAAAGGGGCGCGCGCTTGCGAACGTATCGACCTTTACCCCGTTCGGGATTATCCGGTAGTCGCCCGGGTAGTGCCGGCTGATGAACCGCCTTGCGGGCTCTGAGACAGCGATGCGCCCGTGCAGCATGCGAAAGTAGGGGACGCCGAGCCAGCTGAGTCCCATCTGGTAGATCCTGTGGCCGCCGTAGGTGTGGAACGTCCCGACGTTCAGCGCCTCCGACTGGCTGAGCGCGGCCAGCGTCAGAAAGCCGGCGAACGGCTCGTGGAGGTGGAGCACGTCAAAGCCCTGAGCATCGAGCATCGCCTTTGTCCGGCGCCGGTTCCACACCGACATCGACACCCTGGCCCACGATCCACCCGTGGGTATGACTATGGGCCGGTCCATGGGTATGAAGTCCGGGTCGTCGAGACCGTCGCGGTTGGAACACGGTGCGATCACGCGCACGCTGTGGCCGCGGAGCCGGAACTGGCGCGCGAGGTTGACGACGTGCTCGCGGACGCCGCCGTGGGCGGCGTGATCGTAGGCCGACAGCAGCCCGATCTTGATCGGGCGGTCCGGGTCTATGGGAGAAGGCTTACCGGCCACTATCCGAAGGTCGCTGCGGGGGGCCGCAGCCTACTCGGTCCCCGTGATGAAGTCCTCGACCATCTGGCGCGCCTCAGTGTCCGTGTATTGCGAGGGCGGCGACTTCATGAAGTAGGCCGAGGGGCCCATCACCGGGCCTGAAAGCCCCCTGTCCAGGGCGATCTTGGCGCAGCGGACCGCGTCTATCACCACCCCGGCGGAGTTGGGGCTGTCCCAGACCTCGAGCTTTAGCTCGATGTTTATCGGCGCGTCCCCGAATCCGCTCCCCTCCATCCGGATGTAGCACCACTTGCGGTCCTTGAGCCAGGGCACGTGGTCGCTCGGGCCGATGTGGATGTCGTCGCGGTCGAGCTCGTGGTCGAGCTGGGAGGTGACCGACTGGGTCTTTGAGACCTTCTTGGACGTGAGCCGCTCACGCTCGAGCATGTTGAGAAAGTCGGTGTTGCCACCGAAGTTGAGCTGGTAGGAGTCGTTGAGCCGAACGCCCCGGTCCATCATCAGCCTGGTCAGGACCCTGTGTACGATCGTCGCCCCGACCTGCGACTTTATGTCGTCGCCGATTATGGGCACCCCGGCCTCCCGGAAGCGGTCCTGCCAGTAGTCGCCCGCGCCGCTGGCTATGAACACCGGCACGCAGTTGATGAACGCGCAGCCCGCCGCGAGCACCTGCTCGACGTACCACTTGGTCGCCTGCTCGGAGCCGACGGGCAGGTAGTTGATCACCACGTCGACCTCGCGCTCCTTGAGCGTCCTTGCCACCTCGTCGGTCGGCCCTTCGGCCTTGGTGACCACATCGGACAGGTACTTTCCGATGCCGTCGTGGGTCATGCCCCGCTGGACCGTTACGCCCGTCGGGGGGACGTCGGCGAACCTTATGGTGTTGTTGGGTTCGGCGTGTATGGCGTCGGCTATGTCGAGGCCGACCTTGCTGGCGTCAACGTCGAAGGCGGCGACGAAGTTTATGTCCGCAACGCCGTACTCGCCCAGGACCGGGTGCATGAGGCCCGGCACATCGCCGTCTGTGGACACTTCTGCGTACTTGGCGACGCCCTGTACCAGCGAGGAGGCGCAGTTGCCCACGCCGATGATGGCGACGTTTATGCTTCCGTTGGACACCTAGGCATGTTATCAGGCGCGCCGAAATCCGGACAAGGCGGCCGCCCGCGCCGCCGCGTACGTGCCCGCCTGTGGCACGGGAGGCGCGCCCGATCGGCGCTAGACTACCCCCCTGTCCCGCAGGTCGCCGACCTGCTCTGCGTCCATCCCGAGCAGCTCGGAAAGCACCTGCTCTGTGTGCTCGGAGAGCAGCGGAGGCGCGGTCACCTTCACTACGTTGCCGCTGACCTTTATGGGACAGCCTATCGCGGTGAAGTCCCCACGGGCGTTGTCGGTGACCGGGACCATCATCTCCCTTGCCGAAAGGTGGGGGTCGGACAGCAGGTCCGCGGTGTCCCGTATGGGGCTGCAGGGTATGCCCAGGTCGGACAGGACCGCGGTGACCTCGTCCTTTGTCAGCGTCTGCGTCCAGGACGAGATTATCCGCTCGACATCGTCCGGTCTCTGATTCCTCTCCTCCTCTGTTGAGTACCGCTCGTCTCCGATCAGGTCGGGGCGCCCGGCAAGCGCGAGAAGGCTGTCCCAGGCATCGCCTCCGATCACCATGGTCACGTAGTCGTTCGGCCCGCCGGGAGCGCAGGGGAAGACCATGCTCGGGCTCCCCCATACGCGGTTTCCCGTGCGGGGCACGGGGTCCCCGGTCGCGAAGGTCTCAACGTACCTGACCCGCATAAGGTTAAGGACAGCGTCCTGCATCGACACCTCGACCCTGGTCCCGGCCCCGGTCCGGTCGCGCTGCCTGAGGGCGGCGAGTATGCCTATCGCGCAGTGCAGCCCGGAGCCCGAGTCGCCTATGCCGGCCGAGGCGAACAGGGGAGGACGGTCCGAGTACCCGTTGGTGCTCATCGCCCCCGCCGCCGCCTGGGCGACGTTTTCAAAGCTCTTTAGCCCGGCGTTCGGCCCGTAGGACCCATAGCCCTTGATCGAGGCGACCACAAGGTGTCTGAACTCCGCCGACAGGTCGTCCGGCGCTATCCCGAACGAGTCCATGCGGCCCGGGGCGTAGTTTTCGACCACAACGTCCGAGATGGCGGCAAGTCGCTTGAACAGCGCCAGGCCCTCATCGGACTTAAGGTTGATCGTTATGGCCCGCTTGTTGGCGTTAAAGACCAGGTAGTAGTAGCTGTCCACCCCGGGCCTGTCGGCCATTTCCCAGCGGGTGCGGTCGCCCCTTCCCGGCTCTTCGATCTTGATCACGTCGGCGCCGAGCCAGGCCAGGAGCTGGGTGGAGGAAGGGCCTGCCTGCACCTGCGTAAGGTCCAGAACGCGTACGCCCGCCAGGGGGCCGCCCGCTCGTTCCGGCTCCGGGCGGCCGGATGGGAGATCCTCTGCGCTCAACCTGAGCCCGGGCCCCTCTCCATCGAATAGGGCTGCCACCTCCGAAGGCCCGTGCGGGCGAGCACGTCCGGGTTAACGCACGTCCTGGGCCACCGCCCGGACAGGACCAGGGCGATCTCCTGGCCGACCCTCCGCCGCGCCTCCGGCGTCATCCTTGAGGAGGCGGACGCAACGTGCGGGGTTAAGATCACCTTGTCCATCGCCAGCAGCGGGTTCTCAAGATCCGGCGGCTCGGTCTCAAGGACGTCTAGGCCGGCCCCGCCGATCCAGCCCTCCTCAAGGGCCCGGATGAGCGCCGCCTCGTCCACCGTCGGGCCCCGCCCCGTGTTGACGAACAGCGCACCGGGCTTCATGAGCCGAAAGTGCTCCTCGCTGAGCATGTGGTGGGCCTCGGTGGTCGAAGGTGCATGCATGGATACGATGTCCGAGCGCTGCAGCAGCTCGGTCAGGCCCACCGGCTCCACTCCATAGTCGGACATCACCAGTTCCTCTATGTAGGGGTCGTAGGCGAGCATGCGCACCCCGAAGGGGGCCGCCCTCCTGGCGGTTAGCCTGGCCACGTGCCCGAAGGAGACAAAGCCCAGGGTCTGCCCCATCAGCCTGGGGATCTGGGACAGGGCCGGCCGGCCCTCTCCCCACCTGCCGTCGCGTGCCATCCGGTCCTGCACAAGCACCCTTCGGTAGGTCGCCAGGATGAGCATCATCGCGTGATCGGCCACCTCCTCGATGAACACGTCTGGGACGTTCGTAACGGGAATGCCCCTGGCCGTCGCCGCGTCCACATCCACCGAGTCCGCCCCGACGCTGCCCAGCGCGATAACCCTGCAGCGCTCAAGCGATTCGATGATCTTCGCCGTCATCTGCCGGCCCCGTGCCATGATCGCGTCGGCGTCCCGGGCCGCGGCTATGAACTCGTCCTCCGATTCCGCCGCCGTCTCGACGATCTCCGCACCGACCGGCCCAAGGGCCTCCATCTCCAGGGTGAAAGTGCCGCCGGCGACGTCGAACGCGCCTTCGGGCAGCTTCTCGGTTACGACTCTGTAGGTGGGCATCGGTGACCTCTGGATGGGGATGGGGCGGGGATGCGTCGGCTCTGACAGGCCCCGCAGGGCACTAGAATAGAGTGGGCCCTGACCCTTGTCCAGACGGCGGCGGATGCCGCCTTGACACCGTAACGATGCGATTGCTAGCATGGCGCGACTATTGGGTACACGCGTAAAGCTCGCCTGGCACAGCCCCCGAACCCCCGACTCGCGTGACGGGCTCTTGTTGATCGAGAGTCCCGACCAAGCCCCACTTTGACCGCCCCGCCGGCCGCCGTCGTGCTCGCCGCCGGAAAGGGCACCCGGATGCGCTCCCACCTGCCGAAGGTGATGCACCCCCTGTGCGGTGAGCCCATGATCTCCCACGTCGTGGCGGCGGCCCGCGACGCCGGTTTCGGGTCGATCGTAGCGGTCGTTCAGCCCGACGCCGGCGCCATAAGGGAGGTGCTGGGCGACTCGGTGGCCTATGCCGTCCAGCAGAGCCCGCTCGGCGGGGCCGATGCGGTGCTGAGCGCCCGCGCGTCGCTTCCTGCCTCCGGGACCGTTGCCGTACTCTGCGGTGACGTGCCGCTGGTGCGCCCCGAGTCGCTGTCGCGGATGCAGACCGCCCACGCTCAGGCCGGGGCGAAGGTGACCCTTCTCACGGCAAGGGTCAGCGCTCCTTCGGGTCTTGGCAGGGTGGTCAGGGGACCGGATGGAGGCGTTGCGGCGGTGGTGGAGGAGGCGGATGCCGACGAGTCGGCCCTGGCGCTCGATGAGATAAACGCCGGGGTATACCTGTTCGACGCCCAGTGGCTGTGGGATGGCCTGTCGGGCCTGTCACCTTCCGGATCCGGCGAGCTCTACCTGACGGACCTTGTGGCCGCCGCTGCCCTGGCCGGCGGTCCGGTGCTCGATGTCAGCGCCTCCGGCGAGCAGGAGGTTATAGGGGTAAACGATCAAGTCCAGCTCGCCAGGGCGGAGACCGCACTTAGGTCCCGCATCCGCGAGCGCTGGATGCTGGCCGGGGTTACGATCCCCGATCCCGGCACCGTGTACATAGACGCCGCCGCATCGGTGGGCGAGGACAGCGTGATCCTCCCCAACTCCCACGTTCTCGGCCCGACTAAGGTGGGACGCGGCTGCCGGATAGGTCCGAACTCGGTCGTTGCCGACAGCGTGCTCGCCGACCGCTGCCAGGTCGTCTCCTCGTTCGTTTCCGGCTCCAGACTGTCCGAGGGGGTATCAGTCGGGCCCTTCAGCAACGTAAGGGAGGGAACGGTGCTGGAGTCCGGCGCAAGGGTGGGCAACTTCACCGAGACCAAGCAGAGCCGCCTGGGGGCAGGTACCCGCGCCCTGCACCTCAGCTACATCGGCGATGCCGACGTGGGCTCGGACGTGAACGTCGGGGCCGGCACGATAACCTGCAACTTCGACGGTAAGAGGAAGGGCCGGACCAAGATAGGCGACGGCGCTTTCATCGGCTCCGATACGATGCTCGTGGCCCCCGTCGAGGTAGGCCCCGGCGCCTCGATAGGAGCCGGAAGCGTGGTGACCCGGGACATCCCCGCCGGCGACCTTGTGGTCGGAGCGCCGGCGCGCTCCCTGCGGCGGGACAGGGACACGGAGGAGGAGTAGATCGGGAGTTGTCTACCATAGTGGGCCCGCTGCGTTGCGAGTGGGGAGCCGGGGGGCGAATTGGGCCTGGATAGCACCCTGTCGGTGGCCCTGCTCGCCGTCTCAATGGCAGGTTACTTCGCCGTGTCCGTCGTCGAGGGCGGGTTCGTAGCCTGGCGCAACAACCAGCTGCTGGTCGGATCCGCCGAGTCGCCCGGCCGCAGGCCGGACGATGCCGAGCGACTGCGCATCTCCGCCTCGGTGGAGTCCCTGCGGCTGCTCAGAGCCGCCATGTTCGCCGCCTCGCTCGTGACGGCCGTGGCGGTGGCGGCCTCGGTGGCGGGTCTGTCCTGGCCCTGGATTGCCCTGGCATCGGCACTTGCCCTCGGCGTCCTGACCGGTCTGGGCAGCGCGGCGCGGGCCTTTACGCACCTGTCGTCGGGCCTTGTCGAGCGGCACGGCGCGGTGCTGGTTCGCTCGATCGCCTTTTTCTTTGCACCCTGGCTCATCGTCGAGCGCCTGATCGCAAGGTCGATCATGGTGCGTCTGGCGTCCCGCGGGCTGTCGCAGGAACCGGGCTCTGACCTTCGCTATGACGGCGCTGCGCCCCTGGGCTTTGAGGGAGAGCCCCTGGACGAGCGCGAGGTCCGCATGATCCGGGCCGTCGTGCGCCAGGACAAGACAGTCTCAAGGGAGATCATGGTTCCCAGGGTCGACATGTCGGCCGTTGAGATTTCGACGCCGATCTCCCAGGTGGCCGAGAAGATGAACGAGGCCGGCCACAGCAAGCTCCCCGTCTACCGTGACTCGCTCGACCACATAGCCGGGATCGTCTACTCGATGGATCTCATACGGGTCCTGGCCACCGGCGACATGGGAGCGGCCACCCTGCGCGACCTGCTGCGCCCCCCGCTGCTGATCCCCGAGTCCAAGACCCTCGAGGGCCTGCTCAGGGAGTTCCAGGACCAGAGGGTCCAGATGGCCATCGTGGTCGACGAATACGGGGGTGTGTCGGGTCTCGTCACCGTCGAGGACCTGCTCGAGGAGATTGTCGGGGAGATCGAGGACGAGTTCGACATCGACGAGCCCGAGGTGGTCGACCTGAGCCGAGCAGGGGAGGGCGACTCGCAGATCGACCTGCTGATAGATGCGCGGATCGGCGTTGACCAGGTCGCCGAATTGACCGGCCTGGAGATAAGGGGAGAGGGCTTTGACACCCTGGGAGGCTTCGTGCTGGACCGCCTGGGCCGCATACCGGGACGCGGCGACGCCGTCGACTACGACGGGGCCAGCATACAGGTCGTCTCCACCTCTGGCCGCCGCCTCAGGCGTCTGCGCGTTACGCGCAGGGAGTCCTCCCCCTAGAGGGACCTCTACTTCTCTTCGACCACGATCAGGGGCCAGGTGGCCCAGCCGCCGAGCTCGCCGGTCGCGACCGCGGTGTACACCCCCGGATCAAGGTCGATCCTGGTCTCAAGCATCACGGCACCCGACTCGTTGGCGTCCCTGGCAACGAGTATCTCGGGCCCGCCCAGTATGCTCAAGAGGACGGACTCGCCAGGTGCAAAGCCGGACGCCCAGAAGGTGGCTATCTCCCCCGAGATGGCTATCTCGGCCACCAGGGTGATGGATGCGTCGGGAGCGGGCGGTTCCAGCGGTTCCGGGGAGGGGAGCGGAGTCGGCTCGGGCACTGGGGTGGGCGTAGGCGAAGGCCTCTCCAGGATCACATTCACCGGGGAGCTGGCAAGCGTGCCAGCCGATCCCAGAGCGATCAGCGTGTAGATCTGACCTTCGCTCACCCGCGAGCGCACCCTGTCATCGCCGCCGATGCCGCTGACCGAGACGCGGAACGATCCGGCGTCACTTGCGGTCGTGTCGCCCACGACCTGCTGAAGGAACTCGTCGATCGAAAGGGAGATGATGACGTTCTCCCCGGCCGCAAATCCGGATCCCCAGACCTCGAAAGCCTCGTCCAGTGTCACGGTGGCCAGGCTTGTCGTAATCCTGGCCTGTGGCTGGGGAGCCGCAGGTCCCTGCGGTCCTGCCTCTCCCGCAGGGCCGGTGACCCCGCTAGGGCCGCGTTGGCCCGTCGGTCCCGCCGGGCCCGTATCTCCCTTTGCACCGGAAGGTCCTTCGCGGCCGGGTTCGCCCTGGGGACCCGCAGGCCCCAGCTCTCCCGGCGGGCCTGAGCAGGCCGCGCCGATCAGCGCCGCCGCAATCAGGGCAACTGCCGCAATACGCGGCCAATGAAAGAACCTGGACCAGGGTGCTGACGCCATCCCACTTACCTCCAGAATCTAATCTAGAGGGGGCGGGCTGGGGATTAGAAGGGGAGTTTGGGCGCCCTTTTCCCGGATATCCCGCAAACGAAGAGGCCCCCGCAACCGGCGGGGGCCTCTCGGCTAGATACCCTGGATTGAAGGATCGGCTACTTTATTTCGCCTACCTGCAGCGGGGTCGATGCCTCGGTGCCCTGGTCACCGACAGCCCAGAGGCTGTAGATGCCATCATCCATGTCGACCTCAATGGTCTTAACGAATGCACCGCCCTCGTTGGCCTCCGCCGTGTCAATGGCGGTCGTCCCGACGTCGGAAGCGATCATGATCGATACCGTCTCGCCTGCGCCGAAGCCGGAACCCAGGACGGTGGCGAAGCCATTTTCGTCCGTGGCTGTTGACTCCAGATCAGCAGCGGGGTTGACAGCATCCGCGCCGTCCGCACCGTCCGCGCCATCGGCACCGTCAGCGCCGTCGGCACCTGCGGGACCGCGTGGGCCACGTGCGCCGTCGTCACCGTCCGCGCCGTCGGCGCCATCAGCACCAGCGGGGCCCTGTGCGCCGGTTCCGCCCACGGCTCCTCGTTCGCCATCAGCGCCGTCTGCACCGGCTGGCCCTGCGGGACCGGTGGGTCCAGGGGGCCCGGCCGCGCCGTCCGCACCGGCTGGCCCTGCGGGACCTTCTGGGCCGGCACAGGCCACAATGGCGGCGAGCGCCAAGACAGAAAGTATCAGGGCGAGAACGCGGCCCTTCCCTCTAATCAGCTTTATCATTTGACCCCCTGATCCCAAGAAACTCCAGACAATTCAAAAGCCGCGTTGTCTCGACAACACGACTAACCGGACCGGCCTTTTTCTGGCCTGCCGCTGCGTTGCGCACCGCCGGTTTAACCGTTCGGAGACGCCTCGCGGCGGCCTCATCATAGTAATCGCCATCCATTGATGTCAACCCTTTTTGGGCCGCCGGACGGAAATCAAAGTAGTGCCCTCGGAGACCCGATAACACGGCGCGGACGGCCACCATTTTAAGACCTGAACTGGCCGCTGGATACATCGGCCCTAGGTCCCGTCAGAACGTCGCCAGGACACGAAATGGAAAGCCGCGGCGCCATGATATAATTTGGCACTGCGCCGGTGCCACCGGCGTTTATGCCGTCCAGACCCTCCCCGTATGCACGACGAAATCATAAGGCTGATGTTCCAACTCGCCGCCATCCTGGCGGCGGCGAAGGTCGGCGGGGAGATATTCGAGAGGTACCTTCGGATTCCCTCGGTGCTGGGCGAGCTGGCCGCCGGCATATTGATCGGCCCCTTCGCCCTGGGTGGAATGGAGGTCGCAGGGTGGACGCTGTTCCCGGAGGTCCTGGGTCATGCGGGCGAGGCGGCCATTCCGGTATCCGACAGCCTGTGGGCGCTAGCCCAGGTTGGCTCGGTCGTATTGCTGTTCGTCGCAGGCCTTGAGACCGATCTGCGCCAGTTCCTGCGCTATGCAGGTCCGGCGACCATAGTGGCAATCGGGGGCGTGGTGGTTCCGTTCGCCGCCGGGATGGGGCTAACGGTGGCGTTCGGGTTCGCCGACGGCTATACGGACCCGAAGGCCCTGTTCATGGGCGCGATCCTCACGGCCACCTCGATAGGTATCACCGTGCGCGTGCTGGGGGACCTGCGTCGTCTCGATACTCCGGAGGGCATCACGACCCTGGCGGCGGCCGTCCTGGATGACATCCTGGGCATCCTCGTGCTCACCGTGGTGATAGGAATTCACGTTACGGGGGGCTTTTCCGCGGGTTCCGTCGCGGCGGTGGCGGGCAAGACGATAGGATTCTGGCTCGTCCTTACGGCCGTCGGCGTGGCCCTGTCCAGGCACATTTCACGGTTCTTTGACAGGTTCAGTGTGGCGGGCGCTGCGCTGGTCCTTGCGCTGGCCCTGGCCTTTTTCGCCGCAGCCCTGGCCGAGAGCTTCGGTCTGGCCATGATCGTCGGGGCCTTTTCGATCGGCCTTGCGCTTTCCGGCACGGAGCTTGCCCGTCGACTTGAAGACCCCCTGCAGGGCGTTTACAACGCCCTCGTTCCGGTCTTTTTCGTCGTCATGGGGATGATGGTAGACGTCACCCAGCTCGGCGGAGTCTGGCAATTCGGCCTGGTCATCAGCGCGGCCGCGGTGGTGGGCAAGGTGCTCGGGTCGGGAGGACCTGCCCTCGGCCTGCGATTCAACGGCATCGGGGCGTGGCGCATAGGCGTGGGCATGATGCCCCGGGGCGAGGTTGCGCTCATCATGGGGGGAGTTGCGGTCGCCGAGGGGATCATCGGCCCCGATCTATTTGGCGTTTCGATTATCATGATGATCATCACCACGATCGCAGCGCCCGTCATCCTCGCCCGATCGTTCAGGTCGGGCAGGAGCGGGTATCGCCCCGCCTCGCAGTCGAGTGAATCCCACGACTCGCGGGCCCCGGATGAGTCGCCGAGGGGAATGAGCGAATGAGCGACACCTACGAGGTCATCGTCGACACGGCCGGGCGTCAGATGTTCCAGAAGGCCTTCTACAGGTATATGACGGGCATCGGTTTCGCCCACCTGAGCGTGGGCGGCAGGCTCGGCGCCCAGTCCTCACATGACTACAGGTCCGACCACGGGGTGGTCAGCCTGAGCGCGTCCTCTGTGGGACAGAGCCACTTCCGCCTCGTCATCCACTCCGAGACGATCTCCGTAGAGCCCCTGGTCCTGGACGCCCTTACGGAGGGGGCCGCAGATTTCCTTCAGCCGTTCTATGAGAGCCTTCCGTCCACCGCAGGCGGTCAGACCCTGAGGGACCTGATCACCGGCCTCAGGGACTCGTTCGAAGAGGAGATCAGGAAGATCGGCTAGACGGGCATGCGGCCTGCGGACCCGGGAGCGGCCATGCGATTTGACCTTGTTGAGGCGTCGCGATGCCCCTGCTATGCTGCCGGTTGCGCGCCCCCGTAGCTCAGCGGATAGAGCACTGGCCTCCGGAGCCAGGTGCGTGGGTTCGAGTCCCGCCGGGGGTACTCTCCTCCAAAGGTCTGCAAGCGCGCTATGAGCAGGCCGGGTCCAGCCTCATGGTTTCGCCCGACCCTGCCTGCGTTAGGTAAGATAGCCGGGTGGAGCCCCCGTAGCTCAGAGGATAGAGCACCGGTTTCCTAAACCGGGTGTCGCGCGTTCGAGTCGCGCCGGGGGTGCCACCGCGCCCCTAGCCAAACATCGCCTCCGACCAGAAGGCGCCCCTGCCATCCTCGTCACCTGGTTAAAGGGAGATCGCTGGGAGGCCGGGGCCTCTTTGCTGCCCGGTGTCCTTAGGGCCGGCTGACAGGGGATCTAGACCGGCCTCGCCCCGTTCTCGTCGGCGTCCGCCTTCCAGGAGACCTCGATGGTGACCTTACCGCCGCCATCGGTAGATTCCTTCCCTGTTACCTGGAGCTTCACAGCCCTCTTTGGCCTGGTCGAAAAGCCCTTCCCGAACTTGATCTTGCCCGTGGCGAGACCCAGGGCGATGGCGCTGATGCTCTCTGCTGCCTTCTCCGGGCTCAGAATCCTCTTTAGCTTGGCACCTGCCATCGCCCTTAGGCCGGTGCGGGAGCGGCCACGAGCGGACCACGCCCGCTGCCCGCAGTGACAAGGCGCTGCTTGACGATCGACTTGTGGGCCTTGCTGATCCGGACCAGGGAATCGATCCGGGGCGCCGTCTCAGTTGACGCCTCGCGCCGCGCAAGGCAATGTCTCAGCCCCTCCTGGGTCAGTTCGCCGAGCGAGAGTACGGTGCTCTGCACCCCGACCTGTGGCCAGACATGGGCGTCGGACCCGCCCACGACGGGCAGATCGAACTGAGCGGCGAGCCGCCGGATCTCCGGCTCGACCCGGCGAAGGGCCACATCCTTGCCGTTTATCTCCAGGGCGTCGAAGCGACCGAGGTGCTGCCGACCGGCCGCGACCGTGCTCTTCCCCCGTCGGGTGGGGTGGGCGGCGATCACCACAAGGCCCGCCTCCCTGGCCGGGTCGAACACGTCGTTAAGCGGTGGCAGGTAGCCCTGGCTCGGCATGGGGAAGAATGATCGATCGAACTGGCCGAGCTGGTCGATGCCCCCGATCAGGATGACATCCGCCCTCTCTGCGACCGTCAGTTCGGCCCCGGTAAGGACGTTAAAGCCATCCCCCAGTGCGAAGTGTCCGTCGTCGTAACCGTACCTTCGGGCCAGCTCGTCCAGGGTGTCCCAGTAGCCCGGTGCATGCATGTGCTCGGTCAGGGCAAAGCCGAAAAGGCCCATGTGCCTTGCCCTCTCCACTGTTGACTCGAAGTGCCGGTGGCTAAAGGCGCTGTCCTTGCACACCTTGGAGTGGACATGAAGATCAGCCCTGATTGTCATCGATTCGCGTCTTTTCCCCCGGATTCGCTGTGGCTATCCCACCACGTTAGCAGCGGCAGATTAACTGTATATGACGGAATTGTTAAGCAAAGTTTAATTTGACCAGGGTATGACCAGATTCCAAGAAATCGGCTGACCGAAATTTGGGCCTGTGGTAGATGATCGGAGCAACGGGACATCCGCGCTGTAGCGTAAGCGTCGCGTGTGACCTCTGGGCTGGGGGAGGTCAGCTCCGCGGTATCGACCGCAGGTGTGGCTTTGGAGAGGCGTCAGCGGCGACAGTGCCCAATGCTCGTGCCGCCCTCCGGGTCAGGGCGAGAATAGCTCGGTGTCCGACAGCGCCTCTTCTTCTCCGTTGCCGCCGGCAATCAGCACCCTGCCGTCGGGCAGCAGGGCTGCCGCGTGACGGTATCTCGCCTCGACCATGCCGGGAGCCTCCGTCCAGGACATCGTGGTCGGATCGAAGATCTCTGCAGAGTTCTTCACGCCCAGGCCGCCCGTGACCAGCACTCGCCCGTCGGCCAGCAGGATGGCTACGTGCTCAGCCCGCGGCTGCCCGGTCTCGCCGGCCGGGGTCCACGAGGAGCTGGCCGGATCCCAGATCTCGGCCGACGTCTTTTTGCCTGTGCCGCCGACGACCAGCACCCTGCCGTCCTTGAGCAGGGTCGCCGTGTGAAGCACCCTGCCATCTGTCATGTCTCCCGCGTCGGTCCACTCGTCGGTCGCCGGGTCGTACACCTCGGCGGAGTCAAGGTGCGGACCGTCCAGCTTTCCACCGCCCGATATGAGAATTCGCCCGTCCAGCAATGTTGTGGCCGTGTGCAGGGTGCGCTCCACGCTCATGGGGGCCGCAGGCCCCCACTCCCCGGTCCCCGGATCGTATATCTCCACCGAGCTGAGTCTCCTTAGGCGCTTGGTGTCTACGCCCCCGGTCAGCACGACGCGTCCGTCGGAGAGCGCCGCCCACGCCGCCTTCTCCCGTGCTACATCTATCGAGCCGGTGGCGCTCCAGGTTCCCGAGTCCGGGTCCCATATCTCAGCGGAGCGTATGGCCTCGAAACCGCTGAGGTCGGTGCCTCCCGCGGCCAGCACGGAACCGCCCGGAAGGATGGCGAGCATGTGCTTTCTGCGGCCCTCTGCAAGTTCGCCGGTGAACGCCCATTCTCCGGTTGAAGGGTCGTAAATCTCGGCGGAGGTGTGCACAAGGGCGCGGTGGCCGCCGACCCCTTTACCCCTGCCTCCCGCCGTGAGCACCCTGCCGTCGGGGAGAGTCACCATGGTGTGGTACTGGCGGTCGTTTCCCATGGGTCCGGTGGCGTCGAAGGACACCTCTCCATTCCCCTGCGCGGGCTCGTCTTCGGCGGCGGCCGCCGCCGCCGATGGCTCGCGTGCGGGCTCCGGAGAGCAGCCTGCGCCCGCGGCCAGACCTGCCAGGAGTAGCGCGGTAAGAACGCATGCGGGACCCGACATGCGCGCGCGGGCGTGCGGCGCGGGTGCTGACATGACGGACATTGTACTCAAGCCGCGGCCGCGACCTGCCGCCGGGTTGCCGCCGCCCGGCCCGGGGGGTTAGTCTCTGGCGACCCGGAGCACCGAAAACGATACCAGGGAGGGTCCGATGTCCGAATATGTGGCCTATTTGAATGGCGAGTGGGTCGACTCAGACGAACTGAGGATTGACCGCAAGGACCGGGGCTTTCGAACCGGTGACGTCGTGTTCGACACGGCACGCACGTTCGATGGGACCATTTTCAACTCGCGCAGGCACGCCGAAAGGCTGATGCGGTCCCTGAAGTACGCCCGCATCGATTCCGGACTGACCACCGACGAATGGGAAGCGGTGATGCTCGAGTCCGTCGACAGGAACAAACACCTGCTTTCGGCCGCAGGCGACTTTTACATATACCCGTTCATCACCAGGGGCATGGGTCATCCCGCCCCGGCATCCGGACCTCCGACCGTGGCCTGCGAGGCCTATCCGCTGTATTTCGGCAGGTGGGCTGAGTGGTTCGACCAGGGCGTTAAGGGGGCCATTCCCAAGGCGCGCAGCCTCACGAGCGATCAGGTGGACGCCAAGATCAAG
The DNA here is from genome assembly GCA_964477845.1 of uncultured Dehalococcoidia bacterium. GTDB lineage: Bacteria > Chloroflexota > Dehalococcoidia > Lucifugimonadales > UBA2962 > CAUZIR01. Next base: position 23,843 of record CAYZES010000007.1, read on the forward strand.
CATCAGAGCCGGATGAACATGAACCTGGCCGAGATGGAGGCCTGGGATATCGACGAGGGCGCCTATCCGGTCATGCTCGACCTTGACGGCAATCTCACCGAAGGAACGATCAACTCGGTGTTCCTGGTCTCCGGCGGCGTCCTGAAGTGCCCGACCGACACCGCCATACTCCAGAGCCTGTCTCGCTGGACCGTCCGGGACCTGGCCGAGCAGCTGGGGATACCCGTGCTGGAGGAGGACCTTCAGCCCTACGACCTGTACACGGCCGATGAGGCCTTCCTGGCGTTCACCGGGCCATGCGTTCTGCCCATGACGACGGTCGACCGCCGGCCGGTGGGGGACGGCAGACCCGGTCCCATTACCCAGCAGCTGCTGGCCGCCTGGTCCGAGCGCGTGGGCATGGACATCGTCGGCCAGGCCCAGCGTTACGGACAGATGGCAAGTTCGGGGCACCCCGATGCCCCGCAGACTTAGGCCCGCAACCTCACGCGGTAGCGTCCATGCCGATCGGGATGCGGCCCGGTTGATCGGGCCCTTTGCCTAGGGGGTTATGACGGCGTGGGGCGGGCCAACTGGCACTACGGGGGTCATCCGCCCGCATGCACATGCGTGACGTGCGCCGAGTCACGGCGGGCCGTCGCTGAAAGCCGGGGCGGGGCGGGGATAGGCGCTCTGATCAGGCGCCTGCTCGCCCGAGTCGGCTTTCGCTAGACGGGTGAGCAGCCGCTAGTAGTTGGACGCCTCTTCCTCAGGCATGCTGCCGGTGACGAGGAATATGGCTCGCTCTGCGACGTTGGTGGCCCTGTCGGCGATCCTCTCGAGGTCGTGGGATACCCACAGAAGGTAGGTGGCCCGCTTTACGGTGCTCGGATCCTCGATCATGAACAGCAGAAGCTCACGGTAGACCTGCTCGTAGAGGAGGTCCACCGCGTCGTCGCTCTTTATCACGTCGAGGGCCACGTCAACGTTCCGGTTGATAAGGGCCTCGAGGCTGCGCCTGAGCATGTGTCCTGCGAGCTCGCCCATCCTGGGCAGGTCGATCAGCGGCTTAAGGAGGGGATCGTCGCCGATCGCCACCCCGATCTTGCCGATGCCCTCGGCGTAGTCTCCCATACGCTCAAGCTCAACGGAGACCTGGAGCACCGTGATAAGGATCCTGAGGTCGCCCGCCAGCGGCTGCTGCGTTGCGATCAGGTCGATGCACTTGTCCTCGATTTCCGAGGCCTTGGCGTCTATCAGGTCGTCCTCGTCGATGACCTGCTTTGAAAGGGCGACGTCACGTCTCTCGAGGGCCTGGAGGGAGCGGTCAATGGACTTTTCCACCATGCTGCCCATATACATCAGGTCGTCCTGGAGCAGCTTGAGGTCTCTGTCGAAATCGGTTCGCGCCACTTTCTCTCCTCGCTTGCAGGCGGCGGTTGGCCACGCCGCCCGGTTCGACTATGTTCCCTCGATCCGATTCAGGCTCGGCCTAGCTGAACCGGCCGGTAATGTACGCCTCGGTGCGCTCGTTCTTTGGATTGGTGAAGATCGTCTGGGTGTTGTCGAGCTCGACCAGATATCCCGCCCGGTCCTCGTCCACCATCAGGAACGCCGTCTCGTCAGAAACCCTGGCGGCCTGCTGCATGTTGTGTGTGACTATGATGATCGTGTAGTTGGTGACCAGCTCTCGGATCAATTCCTCTATGGCCAGCGTGGCTATCGGGTCGAGGGCAGAGCAGGGCTCGTCCATCAGCACCACGTCCGGCTCGACCGCGAGAGCGCGGGCGATGCACAGCCGCTGCTGCTGGCCGCCCGACAGGGCCAGCGCGCTTTGCTTGAGGCGGTCCTTGACCTCGTCCCAGAGCGCCGCCTTTCGCAGCGAGAGCTCGACGGCCTCTGCGATGTCCCCCCGATAGCCGTTCACCTTAAGGCCGAACGCAACGTTCTCGTAGATCGACTTGGGGAACGGATTCGGCTTCTGGAACACCATGCCGATGCGGGAGCGGATCTCCGTGGAGTCCGTGTTGGGCCCGTAGAGATCGCGGCCGTCGTTTATTATTGTTCCCGTGATTCGCGTGCCCGTGATCAATTAGTTCATTTGTTTAATGAACATTAGCAGGGTGGACTTGCCGCAGATCGTCTGGACTTTTTTTGCCTGGACGTTGTTGAGCACCACGTCCATTGACACGCCCTTAATGGCTCGGAACTTGCTGTAGTAGACATCGAGGTTCCGGACCTGCAGCAGCAGGTCCTCGCCGTTGCTCTCGGCCCGGGCCATGCCCTTGGCCACCTCGGTTCTGACAGTCGTCTGGGTCATAGTCCTATTCCTCGGACCTCACCTGGTAACGGTTGCGGAGATAGACAGCTATCGAGTTCATGCTCAGGAGGATGATCAGCAATATGATGATGCCGGCAGCGGCCAGCCCGCGGAAATCCTCCTGGGGTCTGGAGACCCAGTTAAAGATCTGTATGGGCATCACCGTGAAGCGGTCCAGCGGGTCGGTTGGTGAGAACGTCAGGAAGACCAACGCGCTGATGGCGATCATCGGTGCGGCCTCTCCGACGGCCCGGGACAGGGCCAGTATCACGCCGGTGAGTATCCCCGGCAGTGCCGCCGGCAGCACCACCAGCCTCTCAACCTGCCACTGAGTGGACCCCATGGCGTAGGCGGCCTGCCGATAGGAGTCGGGAACGGCCCGAATCGCCTCGCGGGCCGCGAGTATCACGATCGGGAGCACCAGCAAGGTCATCGTGAGCGCCCCCGCCAGGATGCTGCGGCCCAGGGCCATCCACTGAACGAACAGGGCCAGGCCCAGCAGTCCGTAGACGATCGAGGGGACACCCGCCAGGTTGGAGATGTTTATCTCGATAAGGGAGGTCAGCCGGTTCTTCGGCGCGTACTCCTCCAGGTAGACCGCAGCACCCACCCCGATCGGCACGGTGAACAGCGCGGTCATTCCGATTATCCAGATCGTGCCGAAGAGCGCCGACCGCAGCCCGGCCTGCTCCGGATGACGGGAGGGGAAATTGTCAACGAAGCCCCAGCTGAGCCAGGGAACGCCCTCGACCAGGACCTGCACCAGCAGGATGATCAGCCCGACGATTCCCACCAGCACGGCGGCCAGTAGGGCGAAGTAGATGAGGACCCCGACCTGCTTGCGGAAATGCAGCCTGGGATCAAAGTCCTTTGTATGTGCCGTATCGCCGATCATTCGTACTTCTGGCGCCAGCGGCTGACTGCCCAGTGCCCCAGCAGGTTCATTACCAGCGTGATCAGGAACAGGAGCAGACCCACTGCGAAGATGGTGTTGAACTCGATCGACCCGTGCGGCGCCTCGCCCAGGCTGAGCTGAACGATGTAGGCGGTCATCGTCTGAATGCTCTCGATCGGATTGAACGTCAGGTTGGGTGTTGCGCCCGCTGCGATGGTCACCAGCATCGTCTCGCCTATCGCCCTTGAGATTCCCAGTATGAATGAGGCGACGATGCCTGACAGGGCGGCAGGTACGACCACCTTAAGGGCAACCTCGAACTTGGTGGCGCCCAGCGCGTAGGCCCCGTTTCGAAGGGATCTTGGCACAGCCACCATGGCGTCCTCGCTGAGCGAGGAGACCATCGGGATGATCATCACTCCCATGACCAGGCCTGCGCTGAGCGCGTTGAAGACGAGCAGATCGGGAATTATCCCCTGCAGCTGGGGTGTGACGAACGTGAGCGCGAAATAGCCGTAGACGACCGTCGGCACGCCTGCGAGAACCTCGAGCACGGGCTTTATGACCCGGCGCACCTTGTCCGGGGCGTATTCCGATAGAAATATCGCTGCGCCAAGGCCGACGGGTACCGCCACCGCCGCCGCGATGAGCGATACGAGCATCGTGCCGCCCACCAGCGGCAGGACGCCAAACGAGGTCGGTTTCAGTATGGGCGACCAGCGTGTGCCGGTTACGAAGGCCCAGGGCGATACCTCGTAGAAAAAGCTCCACGCCTGCACCAGGAGCGTGACCACTATTCCCACGGTAGTCGCGATCGACAGGAGTGCGCACAGCAGTAGCAGCCAGCGTACCGCCTTGCCCGCGACATCGTCGCGGTCGCGGTTCCGCTTGAACATCGGAGTGCGCTCGTTGGCGCCACGAGCGTGGAGCGTGGCTCTATCGGGATTTATTGGGAGATCCAAGACTCACGTGGCGGTAGCGCTTGGGCCGGTTCGCTGACACTTCCGGTCGGGAGCCCGGCGACGGCGCTGGAGGTTTCGGTCACTGGGGAAGGGTACGCGGCCGCCGATAACGGCCCGTTAAGAGACGGTTAACGTGGGTTTAACGGGCTGTTTCCGATCGAGCCTCTCAGGCGACGGGTACGGTGAACCTGAAGCAGGCGCCCCGCCCGACCTCGCTGTCCACGCTCACCTCGCCACCGTGCGCAAGGACGATGTGTCTGACAATGGCCAGCCCGAGCCCGATTCCACCTTCCCGCCTTGACCTGTCGACCTTGTAGAAGCGCTCGAACACATGGGGTAGATGTTCCTGCTGAATCCCGGGCCCGGTGTCGGTCACCCTGACGGCAACGAAGCCGTCCTCTCTCTCGGCGGCTATCTCGACCCTTCCCGATTCGGGTGTGAACCTGAGCGCGTTGTCGACGAGGTTGAACAGGACCTGGGAGATCTTCTCGCTCTCCCCGGCCAGGTCTGGCAGGCCGGCAGGAATCCCGGTTTCCACCCTTACTCGCCCCGCCCGGGCGCGCTGGTGGAGCCTGTCCACAACCTCCGAGACGACCGGTCCGAGCTCGAACGGTCTGGCTTCCATGGCCACCTGTCCGCTCTCCAGCCGTGACAGCTCCAGGAGTTCGGTAACGAGCGAAGTCATCCTGTCGATCTCGCCGTTGATCCGTCCCAGGAACTCGGAGGACTTGTCGACGTCGCCGCTGGCGCCCGACTGCAGGGTCTCGACCATCGCCTTGACCGAGGCGAGCGGGCTGCGCAGTTCATGGGATACATTGCTGACAAATTCCCGGCGCGTCGTGTCTACCAGCCTGCGTCTTGTCAGGTCGTGGAGGGTCAGGAGCACACCGTCGGAGTCCCGTTGCTTTACCGGGGTTGCGACCGCGCTCACCGTCCGCTTGCCGAAAGACAGGATCACCTCTCCGTAGCAGGGCTGGTGGGTCCGGGTCGCCTCTCGAACCAGCTGGATCAGGTCGTGGTCCCACACGGCCCCGGAGAGCCGGTTCCCGACAGCTCCTTTCGCGGATTCGCCCAGCAGGCTCTCGGCCGCAGGGTTGACCAGGGTAACCTCGCCGTCCGCATCGGCCACTATCACGCCGTCGTCCATGGTATCCAGGACCGCAGAGAGCTTTGATCGCTCGCCCTCAAGGGCGGTCACGGTGGATCGGATGGTGCGGGCCATACGGTTGAACGCCACCGCCAGATCCCGCGATTCGTCGGTCCCCAGTGCGGGCACCCTGTGGTCCAGGTTCCCGGCCGCCAGCTGTCTCGCGCCGGCGGTTACCGCCAGCACCGAGCGCGTGGTCCTCCTTGCCACATACCAGCCCAGAGCGATAGACAGCAGGGCAACCGCGGCGGCGGCAACAACAACGGTGATGATGATCGTGTTGACACTGGCAGTCACCGTTGAGGTGGGCACTCCAACCCGGACTACGCCCGCCAGGGATCCATCGATCTCCACGGGAACCGTCGCATACCGCAGCTCATCCCCGCCAAAGGCCTCGGCGCTCCTTACGACGCTGGTGGCCCGTCCGTTCAGCGCCTCGGTGATCTCGGGCTGGACGGCCACGCCGGGCCCGGATGGACCCGCCGAGTCGGCCACGACGGCGCCCCCGGCGTCGAAGACGGTCACGTGGCCTCCAATCGAGCGGCCAAACCCGTCGACGGCGGAGTCTGTGGCCTCGTCCGCATCGAAGATGCCCGGCGTCTGGCCGATGAGGTTCGCCTCCGTCAGGAGACGATTCTCCAGATCCTCCACGAACCGGTCATCTACGAAGTTGATCAGGAATATGCTCACCGCGCCCATGGTCACGAAGATCAGGGCGGTGTAGGCGGCGGCTATGCGCCAGTGGAGAGACCTAGGGACCCTCACCCTTCGAACCGATAACCCACCCCGCGCACGGTCACGATCCTGGTGGGACGCCCCGGATCATCCTCGATCTTTTCCCTGAGCCACCGTACGTGCACGTCTACCGTGCGGGCGTCCCCGATGTAGTCCTGACTCCAGAGGGTCTCAAGGACCTGGTCCCGGGTCAGCGCCCGACCGATCCGCTGCATGAACAGGGTGAGCAGCCTGAATTCACGCGGACGCAGCTCGAGCTCACGGCCGTTGAGCCGAACCCTGTGTCCGGCGGTATCGACCTGCAGGTTTCCGGATACCAGCAGTCCGTCTCCCGTATCGGCTACGGCACCGCTCTCGATCTTGCGGTAGCGCCTGATGTGCGCCTTCACCCTGGCCATCAACTCGCGCATGCTGAAGGGCTTTGTTATGTAGTCGTCTGCTCCGAGCTCGAGCCCGACGATCCGATCGACCTCTTCGACCCTGGCCGTCAGCATGAGGACGGGCATATCCTGCTCGCGCCTGATGGCCCGGCAGACCTCGAGACCGTCCATGCCGGGCAGCATCACGTCGAGTATGACCAGATCGGGATGCTCGGCCCGGGCGAGTGAGAGGCCCGTTACACCGTCGGTCGCCGTTAGTGCCTCATAGCCCTGGCCTTCCAGGCTGTAGCGGACGGCCTCGAGGATGTTCTCCTCGTCCTCGACCACCAGAATCTTTGCCTTGGGCATTGCGCTATCCGGTCAGGCGGCGCCTTGAATGAGCGCCCCTGCTGTCAATCGTGGCATACGGGCCCCATCAAGTCCAACGCCAGGCCTATTCGTACCGCAGCGCTTCGGCGGGGGCAATCCGGGATGCCTGCCTTGCGGGAAGCAGGGTCGTCAGAAGCGAGAAAACATAGGCGCATGCCACTATAAGCACGAGCCTGGACCATGGGACCAGCAGCTGTATGTCAGGTTCCTGAGTCCTCACGTCGGCGATGATGTTGACACCTGTGAGAATGCCGAGGACAAGCCCGATAGCGATGCCGAGCACGGCGATAAACGATGATTCTGCCAGGAAAGTCAGAAGCACCGCCATCCGGGAAAAGCCCACGGCGCGCATCACTCCGATGGCATGCCGGCGCTCGACCACCGCGCGTGCGCTGATCACCCCCAGGGCCGCTATGCCCACTACCAGCCCGAGCAGCATGAAGGCCAGGAGCAGGTCAAAGAAGGAGCGCTGCGAACCCTGGAGTTCCTGCAGGGTCTCAGCGATGTCCAGCGTCTCCACGCCGTGCTCAAACAGGGCGGTCTCGAGCCTTCCGCCCGGATCGTCGGTACCCGGCTCGACCTTGAAGAAAAACTGCGTTGCATCGATATCTCGGCCGGTCACCCCGGTCAGGAACTCCGATGAGGTGTACAGGCCCAGGGGCACCGGTCCCGTCGACGCCAGCGCGTCCAGCACCCCGACGACGGTCAGATCGAACTGCGAACCGCTCTCCAGGTCTCGGACCGTCACCCTTATCGGGTCCATCGTCTCGTTCTCTATGTAGAGTCCTTCCGCCTCCAGCATCAGGCGCTCGAAGGCCAGGTCGAACTGGAAGCTGTTTCTCGTCGGAATCATCTGGGCGTCGACGACCGCGAGCCCCGGGTTGGCCGCAAGGTCCTCCCACAGCCTTCGCGCGTCGAACTCTCCGTCTGCCAGGTATTCCGCCGTCGCGAGCTCGATCCCAAAGCTGTTGGTCTCGATGAAGTCCTGGTCTACGCCCGTTACATTGGTCTGCTGAAAGCCGACCTCTCCCACGCTCGGCGCGTGGTCAGGCAGCACCCCCTCAGCCGCGAAAACCGTTCGGAACGTACCCACCTGGGGCCGACCGTCGATTGTGGAGACGAATGACAGGTCCTGCCGATCCTGCACCGCACTGCTGAGGTCGGCGAGTGGATTGAGATCGCTCTGTGCGAACCCGTAGACGTCATAGCCGCCCGCGAGCCGCTCCTGGTTGTCGAACAGATCGTTAAAGCCCTCGATCAGAACCGACATGACAACGACCGAATACACGACCACCGCGAACATGGCGACCGAAAGGCCGGTTCGGAATCCGAACCGGAGCGGGTAGGCTACGGCCGACTTGACCACCGGGGTCAGGCGTCGGTAGAGGCCCACCGTGTTGACCATGGCCGCCAGGATTAACCGCGAGTTGTTCATCACCAGCATCACGGCACCGGTCACCAGGAAGGCACCGGTGATGAAAAAGCTCGCGAAGTTATCGCTCCAGTCGTCCCGGATGACATCCCAGAAGGAGGCGGGGAGCACGAACACGACGACCAGCAGCAATCCCGCCAGAGACAGCGACACGTGCTTTGGCACACCGGCCCAGCGCAGTATCAGCGACGCGCCGAGCGGAACCAGCGCTATCCCCAGCAGCATGGCGGGGAGCTGTGCGCCGCCTGCGCCCACGACGGCTATGAGCAGTCCGATCGCGGTCACCACTATTCCCCACAGGAGGTTGCGCCGCCGCCTGCCGATCCCCGGAGGATCCGGTATATCGCGGATAGCGCGCACGATGTTGAGCCCGCTGATCCGCCGGGAAGCGAAGTAGATGGTGAGCAGGGTAATCACTGCCCCGAGCAGGAACGATGTCAGCGCGCTCAGCGGCGAGGCGTGCCCGGTCAGGGCGAAATCCTCGTTGCCGGTGGAGCTGAACAGGCCCGACGCGGCCACTATGAGCAGGTAGCCAAGGCCAACGCCGATCAGCGTGCCGACAACGGCCGAGCCCAGGCCGTATATCGCGCCCTCCGTAAGGAACATCCGTGTCAGGTGCCGGCGCTGCATTCCAACCGCCCGGGCTATGCCCATCTCGCTCTTTCGCTCTGCCGCCAGCATCGAAAAGATCAGGAATATCAGTAGCAGCCCTACGGCGATCGAGAATAGGCCGAATGTGGTGAAAAAGGAGACGAACAGGCTGCCCGCCTGGTTTGCCAGCTCCACCAGGTCCGACTTGATGGGCGAGAGCTCAAGGCCGTTGTCGGTGATGGCGGGCAGGTCGCCAAGACGCTCCAGGATGGCGTCCGAGTACTCCTCACCCTCGAACGGGCCGCCCCTGTTGGTCACCAGGATGCCGCTGAGCTGCCCCTCGGTCCCGAGCAGCTCCTGCGATCGCTCCAGCGTGGTCATCACCACGACCCTGGTGTCGTCACCCTTCCAGTAGTAGCCGTCCGTGATTCCCCGGATCGTGAAGGGAACGAACAGCCCCTCGCCGAGCACCACCTGAATCTCGTCGCCGGCGACGGCCCCGAGCGCCGTGGCCCCCTCGTCGTCTATGTACACCTCATCGGGAGCCAGGCTCGCGATGTCTACGGGTCGGCCGTCCGTGTCGGCGAGCGCCTCGAAGGCGGCCACCCTGTCGGCCCCGAGGCCCTGGAACATGGCGTTGACCTCAAAGCGCTGGCCTACGAGGTTGGCCACCGCGACCGACTCGACGTGGACCGGTAGCGTTGCGTCCACGTCCGGGTCGGCCTCGAGGACGGGCCCGATCTGCCCGTAAAGGCTCTCCGGGAAGGTGTCCGGGACGGCCTGGCCGTCCCAGACATCCGAGTCCTCGTCGACGCCGACGAACTCGTCGAGCTCCCCGAGCGCCTCGGTGACCTCGTTCTTGATGCTGAACGTGACGGAGTCGCCGGTCGTAAAGGCAATCGAGATGATCGCCGTCGCCAGCATCAGGCCGGTGACGACGAGTACGCCCCGGGCGGGCCTGCGCACCACGTTGCGCAGCGCCATCTTTACGAGGATGGTGTTGCGCGCTGCGATGAATATGAGGAGCCCGGCAAGGATGGCAAAGATCACCGCAAGGGTGAGCGCGTAGCCCGCTACGGGCAGTCCGAAGAGTTCGTCCATCTAAGGCCCTGGCTAGGCGGAATCGCCCGGCGTTTGACTGGTGCCGTCCGATTCGATCAGGCCGTCTCTCATGCGGATCGTTCGATGCGTCATGGCGGCCACATCGTCAGAGTGGGTGACGATGACGAAGGTCTGATCGTTGGCCGAGTTCAGGCCGGTGAGCAGATCCATGATCTGGGCGGCGTTCTCGCTGTCCAGGTTGCCCGTGGGCTCGTCGGCCCAGACGATCTCTGGCTTGTTCACGAGCGATCGAGCGATCGTAACCCTCTGCTGCTGGCCTCCGGAAAGTTCGGCCGGGTACTGTTCGCCTGCGTCCGCGAGCCCGACCAGCCCGAGCGCTTCCTCGGCCGAGGTACGCGCCTGTCTGGATGATGTTCCGGACACAAGGAGCGGCATCTCGACGTTTTCCCTGGCGGTAAGGACCGGCAGAAGGTTAAAGGCCTGGAACACGTACCCCATGCGCTGCGCCCTGTACCTGGTCTTTACCCTGTCGGACATCTCCGACAGCTCGGTACCATTGATCTTCACGCTTCCGGACGTCAGGTCGTCAAGGCCCGAAAGGCAGTTAAGGAGCGTAGTCTTGCCGCAGCCGCTAGGGCCCATTACGGCCACCATCTCGCCCCGGCTCACATTCAGTGAGACCGACCTCAGGGCCTCTACCCTCACGCGCCCGGTGCTGTAGACCTTCTGCACGCCGTCGGCCTCGATCACGTAGCTTGCTTGTTCGCTCATCAACTCTCCGTCGTCGCTAAAAGCCTGTCTCTTCCTCGAGCCAATCGTCGAAGTCTACCTTCAGGGTGGATATGATCCTGGCCACCATCGAGTAATAGCCGACCAGAACCACGAAGTCTACCGTACCGGGCGTTCCCAGAAGGTGCTCGATCGCCTCGAACGTCTTGCCGGAGAGCTCGCCGTCCCGGACGAGTTCCCGTGCTCCCTGAGCGAACACACCCTCCTTCGGCGGCAGGCCCATGGGGGCCCTTCCGGAGCGCACCGCCTCGATGACATCGTCTCGGACGCCCACCTGCCTTGCCACCGGCTCGTGCTGGGCCCACTCGTAGCGGTTGCCCATCTCCCGGGCCGTGGCAAGGATCGCAGTTTCCCTGATCGCCGGGTCGAGCGGACAGCGGTATCGCAGGTACTCACCCACGGCCGTAACGACCTCCGCGGCATCGGGGCTGTTCATCAGGGCGGCGAAGACGTTCTGCACGGACCCGCGCGTTGCGGCGATCCGATCATAGATGCCGGTCTTGTCGGCCGGCATGCATTCTCGCTTCACATATGGGACTCTCGCCAAGTCAAAACCCCCTCTATTGATCGTACATCCTGAAAAGGACCTCTCGCAGCCAATGGCCGCGCCCTTGCCGTGGGTAGGGAAGTCTCCTTTTCCCGCCGGAAGCCACGTACACTCTCAAGAGAGTCTTCTGACCCTGAGACGCGCGTACCCCAGCTCATTTGCGCCAAAGGGCTGGGCGCTCCTGACAGGGCCTTGCGGCGTCCGTCCGGCGAGGATTAGCCGGCCGTGCCGCCCGAACCGCTTCGCCGCTCCTCAATGGCCTGGGCAGTGGCCGCTAGATGCCCGGATGTCTCCACAGGGTATGTGTCGGGCTCATCGAGTTCCCTGAGGCCATGGGGCATTCGCTCCATCTCTTCAAATACTCGCCGTCTCAAATCCGACAGTGAGGCCGGGCTCTCCGTCCGGCGCCCTCCGCGCATCACCCCTCCGAGAAGGGCGCTCCACTGGCCCGGCGGGGCGGCCTCGGTGAGGCCCTGGATGCGGTCGCGGACGTAGCCGCCGCCCTCGGCAAGACGGTAGACCTGCTTTGGGCCTGGCGCATTTTTCTTCCCGGAGCTGAGCTTGATCACCGGCCTGCCGTCGTACTCGACCATCTTGTAAACGAAGTCCGTGGATGGTGCGTCGGCCGAGACGGCCACCCTCGTTCCGACGCCGTACACGTCGATCGGGGCACCACCGCGGGCAAGTCGACCGATCGAGTATTCGTCCAGGCCGCCGCTCGCGACGATCTTGACGTCCTTGAGCCCGGCGTCGTCGAGCACTCGACGCGACCGGTGGGCCAGTGCATCAAGGTCCCCGGAGTCCAGCCGGATCGCTGCGATCCGGCCCCCGAACTCCTCCGCCTCCCGCGCCACCCTGACCGCCGCAGCGACTCCCTCGAGCGTGTCGTACGTGTCTACCAGCAGGGTGGCCGACCGGGGAAAGGCCCGGACGAAGGCCCTGAAGGCCTCGGTATCTCCCTGAAAGGTCGTTACGAAGGAGTGGGCCATTGTTCCCGCCGCCGGAATGCCGTATCGATCGGCTGCCTCGACGTTGCTCGTCCCGGAAAAGCCCGCCATGTAGCCCGCCCGCGCCATCTTCAGCGCCGCGTCCCTGCCCTGCGCCCTGCGGGCCCCGAAGTCGACCACCGAGGCAGGGTGCGCCGCGGCCACCACCCGCCATGCCTTCGTGGCCAGGGTCGTCTGCAGGTTGACCTGGTTCAGCAGGTAGGTCTCGACGAGCTGAGACTCGATGACCGGTCCGGTCACCTCAAGGACCGGCTCCTGCGCAAAACACGGGGTCCCCTCCGGCATAGCCCTGACCGAGCCGGTGAAACCGGTTTCGCTCAGGAACTCTAGGAAGGCAGGATCGAAATCGCCGCGACGCTCAAGGTAGGCAAGGTCGGCCGATTCCACCGCGAAGCAATCGAGGAAATCGAGCACATCCTCCAGGCCGGCAAAGATCTGGAATCCACGGCAGGACGGAAGCGTCCGAAAGTAGAGGCTGAAGGTGGCCTGTGACGTGTGGCCGCTTCGCCAGTAGGCCTGCGCCATGGTCAGCTGGTACAGGTCGACGAGCAACCGTCGGTTTCCCCTGGTGTGCGTGCTAGCCGCGGGCCGCCCTTACCTTATCGAGCATGGGAGGAGGCAGAGGGAAGACCCATCCGCGGTTGCCTATGATCTCGGTCGCAAGCGACCGGGGTATGGCCACTATCATCTCCGGCTCGATCGAAAAGCGTCCGTCGAATCCACCCATCGCGCTCCTGGCGTGCACGCCGGCAAAGCCACCGTCGTCGATACCGTCGCTTGCGTAGGATCCCATGCCGCCTCCGAAAACCGATTGCCACCGGAAGGAGTATCCATTGGTTACCTGCGGGGCGCCTGCGAACGCCCCTCCCCCGGGCGAGACGACCATGCCCAGCGCCTTGACCGTATACAGGACGTCGTTGAGGTCGCCCTCTCCGGCGCAGCTGAGCGTCCAGTGCAGGGCCCTAATGTGAACGTCTGCGGCCAGCTGGCCGCCCTCGTAGCCGTGCCTGAGCCGGTCCGCATCGTCGTTCATAGGGTAGTCGCCGCCGATCGTGCCCGACAGGTAGACCAGCCCGCTTTCCTGCATCACCGCCTTGGCGATGCCGGCTCCCGCCAGCGAAATGACATCCTCCTCGAAGGACCCGAGATCGATCCCAAGTTCGTCTATGCGATCGTAGACGTCGTAGTCGCGTCTCAGCTCCGCTGGTATCGACGCTCGTTCGTAGTGCTGCCCCATATTCTCTTCCCTCGCTGTGGCTGCGGCGACGCCGGTGCCGCCGACCCGGATCGTACCAGACTAGGATGGCATGGGGCGCGCTGCGGACTTCGGACCCCTAGCCCAGGAAGATGCTGATCCCGGCGTGGGCAAACGAGACTTCCAGAACGGCCTGCCTCTCTCTCTGCAGGGTATACGAGTACTCCTCCCGGCCCGGGTCGTCTTGGTCGAGCAGGTGAGGGCAGGGCAGCCTTCGCTCGGTCTGCGGGCACAGGTGAAGGTCATTGGTCCTGTCCCAGAAGCCGCACAGGCGCATCGGGAAATAGAGGGTCTCGGCTGCGGTGCGCAGGTCGGCCACTATCTCGCTGGGCCTGAACTCGTCGCCGCCCTCGAAGCTGACCTCAACGGTCTTCACGGCGCGAAATGATCGAAGCCGCTTCGGCCCTCAATCCTCGAGCCGTCTTCATCCACCACGCTCACCCCGAGCTGGCCGTCCAGGACCTCGCCGATCGAGACTATATCCGGGTCGACCTCGCGCGCCGTGTCGATAAGCCCCTCTGGCGCGGTAAACAGCAGCTGGTAGCCCTCCCCTCCGGAAATGGCCATCTCTCTCCAGTCGTCGGGGAAGACCACCTTGAGCTCCGGCTGGACCGGCAGGTCGGCCATCCTTACCAGCGCGCCCTTCCCGCTGGACCCGCAGACCCGCGTCAGGTCGGCCAGCAGTCCGTCGCTTATGTCCACGGCGCAGCGCACGCCGGCGGCCGCAAGTCGAATGGCCGTCGAGACCCTCGGCCGTGGCCGCAGGTGTGCCCGGACAAGCGATTGCGCATCGGACACCCGCAGGTCCATACCGTCCTTCAGTACCCTGAGCCCCCCGGCGGAGCCTCCCACCGGGCCGGTGACCGCTATCACGTCGCCCTCCCGCGCCGCGGATCGCATCATGGGCCGCGTCGGCCGCCCGGCGGCGGCGGACGGGTCGGCCCCTACCATGGCGACGGAGAGGAATATTCCGACCGCCCTGACCACATCGCCCCCGACGATTCTCCCTCCGTAGCGCGAGCACGCCTGTGCCATGCCGACGTATAGGCGCTCTATCGTCTCGGCCTCCTCGGTGCCGGTAAGCCCGACCGTAACCGTCGAATACGCGGGGACAAATCCCATCGCGGCGATGTCGCTCTGACAACTGACCATCGCCCTCCAACCGACGTCCTCGGGACTCGAGTAGGCAAAATCAAAATGCGTCCCGGCGACCATCGCATCGCAGGTAAGGACGGTTGTGCCGGCAGGGCCAACCCATGCCGCGGCATCGTCCCCGTTCTCGACAAGCAGCCGGAACGGGTCATCGCGCTCCCCCCGGCGGGAGTAATTGGTCTCGAACACGCGACTCAGCCTGTCTATGAGGCCGAATTCGCCGAGTTCTCCGACACTCACCCTGGACCTCTTGCGGCTACCAGAACGACAGGGTTTTTCCAGGTCATCCAGTTCATCGTCTGTGTGGCTCTTGCTGGCACCTAGAACGGCCCATCAACAATTGCCCTCCCTATGGGATCAACTCGGCAGTAGAAGGCAGATTTTCGGGTCCAAGCCTCGGGTAGGTGCCACAGGCGCAGAGAGGAGGAAATGTGCACTTTAGGCCCGAGTGATGCATCATGTAGGGCATCATACGGGATGGTGCGTTCTCGCCCAGGCCTGTTGAGGGAGGTATGTATGGATTTTTTGAGGCGTTTGATCCCCGTCATCGCGGTGGCGGCAGTCGCGCTAGTGGCGGTTGCTGCGTGCGGCGGAGACGATGAGGGAGCTCAGGAGAGCACCCTGGACGTGATTCTTGATCGCGGGGTCATGATCTGCGGCATTAAGGCCGACACACCCGGTTTCGGGGTTCTGAACCCGGACGGCACTGCCGAGGGCAACGACGTTGAATTCTGTCATGCCCTTGCAGCGGCGATCTTTGGGGATAGGGGCAAGGTCGAATTCAAGGAAGCCACGTCGGCCAACAGATTCGAGCTGCTAGCCGCCGAGGAGATCGATGTGCTGATTCGCACGACGACTTGGACGGCCAGCCGCGACGCAGACCTGAATGTGGCGTTCGCGCCGACGACCTTCTATGACGGTGCCGGAATCATGGTCAAGGCGGAAGCCGGGATCAGCAGCGTCACCGACCTGGGAGGGTCCACGATCTGCATACTGGACGGCACCAGCACTCAGGGCGCGGTCTCGGACTTCTTTGCAGAGCAGGGACTCACGTACGAGGAGCTGACCTTCCAGGCCAATCCCGAGCTTCGTGCGGCGTTTATAGCCGACCAGTGCGACGCATGGTCCTCGGACAAGTCGCAGCTCGGCGGTCACCAGTTCACCCTGAAGGCGGATGACGGCATCGACGCGGTTGTACTGCCCGAGACGCTATCCAAAGAGCCTCTTGGCCCTAGCGTCAGGGACTACGACTCGGAGTGGGAAGACGTGGTGCGCTGGGTGGTCAACGGCATGATCATCGCCGAAGAGCAGGGCGTGACCCAGGCGAACGTAAGTCAGATGGCGGCCAACCCGCCGAACAACACCGTGGCGCGTCTGCTGGGTGTTGGCTTCGATGGCGGAGCCCCGAGCAACCTTGGGGTCGGGCACGGCAAGATACCCAGCACGTTCATGCAGGATGTAATCAGCCAGGTCGGCAACTACGGCGAGACGTACGAGCGTACGCTGGCTCGCGTGGGGCTTACCCGGGAGGGTTCTCCGAACGCCTCCTACCTTGATGGCGGTCTGATCTACGCGCCGCCTATGCGCTAGACGACACCCCTTACGAATCGCGAGGCTAAACGCAGGGGCGGGACGAACTCCCGCCCCTGCGGGGCCCGCGCCTTGTGGGCCTCGCGCAGTTGATCCGCGATGAAGCAGATCCTAGAGAACATCTGGTTTGGGACTCGCTCCCGTAGTCTCGCGGTCAACCTGATCGTTGGGGCGGTGGTTGGGATCATCGCTGGCTATTTAGTCTACTCAATAGCCGTAAATCTATTCGACTTCGACTTTCTGTTCGGGCCCTACGGGAGCCCGGACAGGAGTTCCATCTTCGTACAGCTCGACGTCGAGGCAAGCGACGCGAGATGGGTGGGGATCCTCAAGGGTGCCGGGAACACCATCTCGGTCGTGTTCTTCGCCATAATTCTCTCCTCCCTGCTGGGTCTGACAGTCGGCGTGGCCCGCCTGTCCAAGAATCCCATGATCACCAGGCTGGGTGGGGTCTACGTCGAACTGTTCAGGAACCTGCCGCTGCTCTTGATCATGTTCTTCTTCGCCTTCGCTGTCTTCAGGGAGTTGCCGAAGATAGAGGAAAGAGCGGGATTGAGCGGAATCCTGCACATCAGCAACCGTGGAATGGCCATTCCGTGGCCTGAGACGGCCCACTCCTTTTGGTGGCTGTGGCTCGTGCTGGTGGCGGTGGCCGCAGTTGCTGCGCTCTTGGTCCGGAGAGGCCGCCTGCGCAGGGAGGACCTGACCGGCGAGAGCCTGCGACCGAACACGTGGGCCGTCGCGATCTTCCTGCTGATAGGGGTCGGGTCCTACGCGGCGCTGCTGGCGCCGGTGCGCGTGAGCCTCCCGGAGGTGACGCAGTCGGCGTCCGGGTTCTACGGTTACACCGGCGGCAATCTGCTCGGTCTCGGCTACCTGAGCGCCCTGGTGTCTCTCACGCTGTACTTCAGCGCGTTCATAGCTGAGATCGTCCGCGGTTCCATACAGTCTGTTCCGCGGGGACAGACGGAGGCCGCTGCATCCATGGGGCTGACTGCCTACCAGCAGTTCACCCTGATCATCCTGCCTCAGGCCCTGCGCACGATGATCCCATCTCTGAACAACGAGTACCAGAATGCCAACAAGGACTCCACGCTGGCCCACGCCATCGCCTACGGCGAGATAGTGCTGATCTCCAACAGGATCGTCAACAATTCCGGCAACCTGCTGCAGACCTACCTGTTCATCTTCTTCGTATTCATCGTGACCAACCTCGTGATCTCGCTGATCATGAACACGATCAACCGTAACGTCCAGATCAAATGATGGCGTCCGCCGCATACTACACAACCATATCTAGGGGCGTGGACTGGGCGCGGGAGAACCTGTTCAACTCGTGGCGGAATTCCGTCCTGAGCCTACTGGCCATCGTGATCGGAATCGCCATCGCGTTCGTGCTGGTCAGGTTCGTCCTGTTTCAGGCCAACTGGGACCTCGTGGCGATCAACCGCAAGCTGTTTTTCATTGGCTCTTACCCCGCAGCGGACACTTTCCGCATATGGATCTCTGTCTATGTCACGGCGGCCCTGATCGCCCTGACGTACGGCATCTGGGTCGGGAGGCTGAGGCCGTACCTGGTGGTCATAGGGGTAGTGGCCGTCCTGATCCTCACCCTCGGCCTGGGGGCGGAGCACTCGATTGTCGAGCGAGACTACACGGAGGAGATCACGTCTGCGGACGGCGAGGTCTCCGTGATCACCGGCATCGAGAGAGATCTGGTAGCGGACCGTGGCTGGGCGCCGTCCTGGCTCTACGCTCTCTCGCTGGGGCTGGCTATGCCGTTCGGCGCCTCGTGGATACTGCTGGCAGCGCTGTTCGCGTTTCTGGGGGCAGCCGCATGGGCGGCCAAGCGGTTCCTGGCCAGGTGGAAGACCAATCCGATAACGCTTCAGGCGATCGGTGCCGCCTGGGTGCTTCTGATCCCCTTCATTTTCCTTCTGCAGATCGGGGTCTCAAGCGGCCACTGGGAGAGCTCGTTCCTCGATCTGCTGGTCTTCACGGTAGGCGGCTTTTTCTCCTTCTTCATTGGCATCGGGCTCGCGCTGGGCAGGGTCTCTCCTTTCAGGGCCATACGCTTTTCCGCCGTCGGTTACATAGAGGTTGTGCGCGCCGCCCCGCTTCTGGTGTGGCTGCTGTTTGCCACGTTCCTGGACGACGAGTTGGGGCCCGTAGGGGAGGTGTTCAGCAGCATCGATCTGGCCTACCGGGTCATGATAGTCTTCGCCCTGTTCGGCGGGGCATACATCGCCGAGGTGGTGCGAGGCGGCCTGCAGTCCATACCCCGGGGCCAGCATGAGGCGGCAGATGCCATAGGGCTGTCGGCGACTCAAAAGTATGTCTACATCATCCTTCCGCAGGCGATCAAGGCCGTCATCCCGGCCATCATCGGTCGGTTTATAGCCCTGTGGAAGGACACCGCGCTGCTCGCTGCGATATCCCTGGTCAACACGCTCGAAAAGGCCAAGAAGATACTCGGAGGCCAGACGGACATAGCGGATGGCGCCTTCTTCGAGATATACATCATCGTAGCGCTCATATACTGGATCGTGTCGTACGTGCTCTCCCGTCTCGGGGGCGCGGCGGAAGCCCGATTGGGCGTAGGCAGGCGGTAGCGGGCGCTGCAGCGGGAAGGATCGACACATGAAAGTTCAGAACGCTAAAGAGATCGTCCGCCTCGAGAAGGTGGTCAAGCGGTTCGGCGATTTCACCGCGCTAAACGGGGTCGACGTTTCGATTTCTGAGGGTGAGGTTGTGGTCATCATCGGGCCCTCGGGATCCGGCAAGTCCACGATGCTCAGGACGATAAACCAGCTCGAGCGGCACGATTCCGGACGGATCGTTGTGGACGGTATTGAGCTCACAGACGACGCACGGAGCCTGGCCTCGATAAGGGCGGAGACCGGGATGGTCTTTCAGCAGTTCAATCTGTTCCCTCACCTGACCGTCCTGCGCAACATATCGCTCGCCCCGCAGAAGGTGCGCCATATGCCGCAGAGGGAAGCGGAAGAGCTTGCGCTGCGTCTCCTGGAACGCGTTGGGATACCCGAGCAGGCCGACAAGTATCCCGGCCAGCTCTCGGGAGGCCAGCAGCAGCGCGTCGCCATAGCGCGCTCTATGGCCAAGAACCCCAAGGTGATGATGTTCGACGAGCCGACCTCGGCGCTCGATCCGGAGATGATCAACGAGGTCCTGAATGTCATGGGCGAACTGGCTGCGGATGGCATGACGATGATATGCGTCACGCACGAGATGGGCTTTGCCAGGAACGTGGCGGACAGGGTTATCTTCATGGACGAGGGGGAGATAGTTGAGGTCGCCACGCCGGACGAGTTCTTCAACAATCCCAAAGAGCCCCGCACCAGGCTGTTCCTCGACCAGATCCTCACCCACTAGCCCGCCTCACAGGCGGTCGGCAAACCCGTCCGTCTCGCCGTGCCCCGGCCCCGGGAGATTCCGGGGTCGCCCTGGTCAACCCGGGTCTGGCATCACACCCGAGGCCACTCGGATGACTCCCCCAAAGCGCCCGGGGGGAGGGCGGAAACCCAGCGTGCCGTCAGTTGGCTCCTTCGGCGCAGGCGAGAATTCCGGGATAGACCTTTCGATCTACCACCTTGAGGATTCCTCTGCGTACACGTGATCGGGCAGCCTGTAGCTGATGCCCGCCTCATCGAACATAGATGCCTCGAGCAGGGAAGTGAACTGGGTGAAGTTGTTGCTGCTGGAGAGCTTGGGGAGCAGCCTGCCCAGGGTGCGCTGGTAGCGCTCCTGCATGCGGAACCAGGCCAGCACACCCACCGTCAGGCTGGAAGGATAGTTGAGCTCGTCGGCAAGGGGATTTCCGATTAATGCCCGGGAGACGGTGAAAACGTACTTTGCCAGGGTACGGCGCTCGATCGGATCGTCTATTCCGACGACCAGTGGTGCGGAGTTGATCAGCGAGTTGGCCATGGCAACGGACTCCATCTGACCGGCCGGTTCGCACATCTTGCCTATTGCGAACAGCTTCAGCGCGTCCTCCTCATGTTCATAGAGAATCGTCTCCGGGATGCCCATCAGGTAGCCCGAATACCGCCAGATGGCCATGAAGCTCTCTCTCTCTTCATCGTCGAAGACCGCGCCGAGGCTCTTTAGGTGCATCAGCAGCCTGGCCGAAAAGGCGGTTATGGCAAAGCCAACGTGGGCCGCGCTTATCGGCACGCCCCACGCCTCGTGGTCCCAATCGCCGGACCCATTTAGAAGGCGCCGGACCTGAGCGTGAACGATCCGGATCCGGACCGACAGCTTCCATCCGTCGGCCTCCCTCCTCAACCCGCCTGGCATGAATATCTCAATCATGTGGCGGTTGTTCTGCTTTAGGCGCCTGACTCCCTGGTCGCGAAGCCTGCCTGTGGTGAAGAAAGACTTGCTGATATTGGTCGAGAAGCCCTCGACGAGGACGCCGCCGACGAAGGCCCCCAGGACCAGCCTCGAATTCCTGTGGAACATCCTGATGCCCGGGATGAAGGAGGGAAAATGGACCCAATCGGGCGGAGATTCGATGCTCCTGAAGAAGTCCAGCAGAATCGGTGGCGCATCGGCCAGTGTCTCCTCGTCGCCGTCCATGGCGGCCTGTATGAAACGCCCCGACTGTCCCGGCTCCAGCCGGGAGAGCTCCTCAACCAGGGCATCGGCCTCAGGGTCTCCTACATTTGTGTGGGCTATGTAGTTAGAGGCGACCTCGGGCTCGAGGGCGCTCGCCCTCTCAAAGCCCGGCTCGTAGTCGGTTGGGATCTTCATCTATGGAGAGCCTTCATCGGCAGGCTCAACCCGTAGGTCTGGAAGCCAGCTGAGCGCCGAAGGCAGATACCAGTTGCGCCTGCCCAGTACCTCCATGCTTGCCGGGACCAGGACCGAGCGCACCAGAGTCGCGTCAAGGAGTATAGCGACGGCAAGCCCGAAACCCACCTGCTGGTTCAGGATGTAGTCGCCTGCGGCGAATCCCCCGAACACCGCGACCATGATAAGGGCCGCCCCTGTGATGATTCCGGCGGTCGACCTCAGGCCGTAGGCCACGGCGCCGGCGTTATCCCCGGTCTGATCGTAGCGTTCGCGGATGCGGCTCAGCAGGAACACGTGGTAGTCCATCGATAGCCCGAACAGGACCGTGAACAAAAAGAGCGGTATCCAGGCGTCTATGACCTCCGAATGGCTGAAGCCGAATACGTCTGTGCCCAGTCCCTTCTGGAATACCAGCACCAGCAGACCGTATGAAGCGCCTACGGAAAGAAGGTTCATGATGACGGCCTTGATCGGGATGACGATCGACCTGAAGACCAGCATCAGGATCAGGAAGCTGAAGCCCAGCACGAACGCGAAGACGATCGGCGTGTACCTGTCGACGATGCCGAACAGGTCCGTCGCCACCGCGCTTACCCCGCCGACGTGTACCTCGGCGGGAACCCCGTCGAATGCCGCGGGTATGTACTGCTCGCGGAGCGCGGCGATCCTGTCCACTGCCGCCGGACTCCTGGGCTCTCCGGAGATCTCAACTGTAACTATCGCCAGGTTTTCCTGGGAGTGCTCCTCGTACAGGGCCGGTATGCGTCTAATCGACTCGTCGGCATCGAGCGATGTCTGAAGGGCCAGTATCGCCTCCTGCACCCGCGGGTCCTCCGGGTCCGCGTCGATTACCACGGTGGTGGGGTTCGCGAGACCGAAGGAGAACTCCTCTTCGATGACGAAGAAGGCTTCCCTCGTCTTGGCGGACTCCGGCAGGGTGTCCACACCATTGAGGCCCGTCTGGATGTCAAAGTAGAAATACGTGGCCAGGATCATGGGAGCGCCTATGGCGACTATGCTGAGCAGGGGGAACCTGGTCACCGCGCGCGTTATCCACTCCCAGACCCCCTCCTGGCCCTCCTCGAATCCCTTCGTATTGGTCCTGCCCATGAGCGGGATCCTGAGACGGTTCACACCCGAGCCGATCAGTGCCAGCACCGCCGGCACCAGGGTGAGCGTGGCCGCAAGGGTCACGGCGACCACGAGTATTGCTCCTATGCCGATCGACTGGAAGAACGAGGACGGTATGAGAAGCATCCCGCACAGGGCGATGATCACGGTCACGCCGCTGAACAGGACTGTGCGCCCCGCCGCCGCTCCGGCCCTCTCAACCGCCTCAAGCTTGCTCAGGCCCCTGGCAAGCTCCTCCCTGAAGCGCGAGATTATGAAGAGGGCATAGTCTATCCCGACGGCGAGACCGATCATGGTGATCATCATCTGGACGAAGAACACCAGCTCGAATACCTGGCCTATCAGTGAGGCAACGCCCAGCGCCACGATGATCGCAAGGACGGCAAGGAGAATCGGCACCAGGGCGGCTATCAGCGTGCCAAAAAGGACGAGAAGGATCGCCAGCGCCACGACGACCCCGAATCGCTCTCCCTGCTCCAGATCGCTCTGAGCGATCTCGTTGGCCTCGGAGGCGATGCTGGCCGTCCCTGCAATCAGAACTCGAAAGTCGTCGGACGCATCCTCATCCTCGACTATGTGGACAAGCTCCTCTACGTACTCGGTGGCCTCCTTGATGTCGCCGGAGAGTCTCACAGGGATGATGGTGGACCTGCGATCTGCAGATACCAGAGAAGGGTCGGGAAGCCGATAGAAGCTGAACGCCTGGGAGACCTTTTCCTGCCCGAGAGCGACGACACGGTCTAACACGCCTTCGACCTTGGTGCGGAACCGGGGATCGTCCACCGTCAGGGCATCGGAACTTACGACGATAATCTCGATCACCGGCTCGGCTCGGTCCAGCCGCTCCTCCACCAGGTTGGCGGCCTTCTGTGACTCGGCGCCGCCCGTCAGCTTCAGCTCTGTGGTGGTGGCGCTGTCCAGGAGATTGAGGATCAGCGCGATTCCTGCAGCCGCCAGAACGATCCAAACGCCTATCGTCACCAGCGGCCTTTGCCCGCATATCCGCGCGAGGTACTCGGTCAACAGCTAATTCCTTTCATACCGGCACCGGCGTCCCGCAACTCGGTCCTGCCCTGATCCACGATTCTTGCAATCAATGTCCCCAGCAGTCTTCTAGAGGCGGTAGGGGCTCTGGGCCAAGCATGTTACTCCCAAGAGATTACCGCTCCTTTCCTTAACGCTGGCTGGTTGCCATCGTGATTCTCCCATGGCTGGCAAATGACCTTGCAATATTCCCTCCGGCCAGCAGCCTTGGCATCCTAACGAACTCGCTGCGGGCTCCGAAGACACCGCGCAGAGCGAGATGAAGTAAGGGGGAGCGTCGCAACATCGGGGAATGAGATCACGTAGCCGCAGGTGGTGACTGTCCCGGTCTCCAGATCATTGAGCAAAAGCCTGCGCGTGGCGTTGGAATGTCTCACAGATCAGTTAATGACGGGCTCGGTCTAAAGACTGTTCCTTCCCCCAGGAAGCGATTGATTCTTGCACACCGGCGACGGCATTTTCACGGTGGCTGTTTGCCAGCGGCTCACTCATGCGAGAGCACCACCATGACAGGTTCTACCCTCCCATCGCCCCAAGCGCCTGCGATGAGCTCAGCGAGTCGGCAGGTCTTCCACCGGGTAGTCGAAGTATGTATTTGTGACCAACTCGTGTAGGTCTCTGCAGTAGATATTCACCTGCCTTAGCAGGTCGGAACCATCGTCATGATCCGGCCAGTCATAGTGCGTCAGGGAGGTCAGTCGGCCGGCCAGCCGGCTGGCGGCCGCGCTTGACTGCCTGTCCGGGCCCGGTCCGATCGCGGCCAGCTCGCCGGCCACGTTGTCAAGCGACCTGCAGAGCGAGCCGGGAAGCAGCGGATCGGTGGCAAGAAGGTCGAGGACCTGGCCTGGCTCGACCTCGACGCTGTAGCGCCTGCTGTAGGCCTCGAACGCGTGGTAAAGGCGCAGGAGGCTGGTCCAATCCGCCTCCGAGGACTCCTCGCTCATGTTGTCGATTGCGATTTGCGAGAGCAGGAGCGTCGCGGTCAGCTGGGCACGCTCTACGGCGCGCCCGAGCTGCATAAAGCGCCAGCCCTCGTCACGATACATGGTGGCGGCTGCCACACCGGCGACAGTGTCCATCTCGGTCGCGGTCTCCGCGTAGAAGCTCTCCGGAGAGACCCTCCATACCTGCTTCATGTCCAGCTTCTGGATGCGCAGGTAGGCGAGGTTCAGGCGGGTCCACATCTCGGCGCTGATGCACTGGCGCATCTGGCGCGCATTCTCGCGGCCGAGGGCGAAGCAGCTCCAGACCGAGGCCGGGTTAGATCGCTCAAACGTCAGGTCGTCGGCCAGCGCATACGAGTCTGCCAGGGCGTAGGAATCCGCAAGCGAGTAGTCGCCGTCTTCAAGCAGCTCGATGTCGCCCGAAGGGGGCTGGCGGCCCATGCTTCCGTAGATTCGTATCCATCCGAAGTGGATCTCCCTGAGCGGTCGGTCCACCAGGATTTCCGTCTGCAACCGCAGCATGCGGCACAGGTGCTCAGCCCGCTCCAGGTAGCGGCTCATCCAGTAGAGACCCTGAGCGCTGCGTGCAAGCATAGGCCTTTAGTCCTCCTCACCATCCTCGTCGTCGTCGAACACCTCCGGCATCAGGACGAACTCCGGATACGACTCCATCCCCAGTTCGGCGGCGTCTTGGCCGAGTTCCTCTGCGTTGCGTGACACGCGGACCTTCAAAGTCATCTCCAGGGCCTTCCAAAGCAGCAAGGAGACCGCGAAAACGAACGCCCCGATCGCAAGAATTCCGACGAGCTGGACATGGAACTGGCCTCCGGCGGCTATACAAACCGCCAGAGTCCCCCATATGCCGGCGAACAGGTGGGCGGGCACCGCACCCACGACGTCGTCAAGCCTTAGCCTCTCCATTAGCCTGAGCCCGGCTACGCACAGGACGCCGCCTATTGCGCCGATCACCATGGCCCAGTAGTGATCGACGATGTCGGGCCCGGCAGTTATCGATACCAGCCCTGCTATGGCTCCGTTGAGTCCGGCGAACAGGTCGATGCGCCCGAGGATGGGACGCGAGACAATCAGGGCGGCCATCACTCCTGCGGCGGCCGCGAGGTTCGTGTTGACCAGCACGTGACCCATCGCCACGGCATCCGCCGCGCTCCCCAGAGCCAGCTGAGATCCTCCGTTGAAGCCGAACCAGCCCAACCAGAGGATGAACACGCCCAGCGTCACCACGAGGATATTCGAGGGTGGCGTGGCTCTGGCCGAGCCGTCCCGGCGGAATTTTCCGAGCCTCGGGCCGACCACGATCACGCCTGCGAGCGCGGCCCACCCCCCGGTGCTGTGCACTATGGTGGAGCCGGCGAAGTCCTGAAAGCCCATGTCGGACAGCCATCCGCCGCCCCACGTCCATGCGCCTACGATCGGGTATATGACCGCCGTGAGCGCAAGAGTGAACACGAAGAACGACCACATCTTTACCCGCTCGGCAAGGGCCCCTGAGACGATCGAGGCGGCGGTCGCCACAAAGACCATCTGGAAGAACCAGTCCGACATCGTCGAATAGCTGGCCTCGTTGAGCAGAGCCGCTGTGGCGCCGTCCTGTCCATCCAGCAGGGCGAGCTCGGCGTCCGAGGCCCCGTACAGGAACCCGTTCCAGCCTATGAAGCCCCCTGCGATGTCCCCGTACATCAGGTTGTAGCCGATGATGAAGTAGGCCAGGCCGGCTATCGAGTAGAGG
>CAYZES010000007.1:49748-109776 GCA_964477845.1 uncultured Dehalococcoidia bacterium
GATCATGGAGGCGTTCTTGGTGCGCACCGAGCCCGATTCGAGCATGGTGAAACCAGCGCACATCCACATGACCAGAGCGCCCCAGACCAGGAAAGAGAAGGTGTTGAATATGAACACCGTCTCGTCGTCGACGCCCGCAGCGTGCGCCGCCGCCGGCCGGAGGAAAAGGAACAGTAGCGTCACTATCCCCGTCGCCGCGAGGATGGCGGCGGGCCGACGGTTTAGCAATACACTCGTTAAGGCCTTCAAATCCGTTCTCCTTTACGCATGAGGTGACTCTCCCGCCGTCGGCGGCTTGCTGATCACTCGTCCAAGACCCACAGGTCCTTTCCTCCTCCTCCCTGGCTGGAGTTGACGACCAGGCTCCCGCGCCTGAGCGCCACCCTGCAGAAGGCCCCCGGAACAAGGCGCGTCTTGCTTCCGTGCAGGACGAAGGGCCGCAGGTCCACGTGCCGCGGCTCGAAGCGGCCCTCAATCAGGCAGGGTGATCGCGAAATGGCCAGGGTAGGCTGGGAGACGAAGTCGGCCGGATCGGCCCGCACCTCCTCGGCGTACCGGTCGCGCTCCTCGGGCGTCGAGTGAGGCCCTACCAGCATGCCGTATCCACCCGAACCTCCAACCCGTTTCACTACGAGCTTATCCAGGTTGTCCAGTGTGTACTCCAGATCCTCTGGCCTGCGGCACAGGTAGGTCTCCACGTTGGACAGGATGGGCTCCTCTGCCAGGTAATATCGGATCATGTCGGGTACGTAGGCATATACGCTCTTGTCGTCGGCGACGCCCGTGCCGGGAGCGTTGACCAGGGTCACGTTGCCGAGCTTGTAGGCGTGCATGAGTCCCGGCACCCCAAGCAGGGAGTCCGGGCGAAAGACCAGCGGATCGATGAAATCATCGTCTACGCGGCGATAGAGCACGTCGATGCGCCGCAGTCCCGCCGTGGTGCGTACGTAAACGAAGCCATCGTCGACGAGGAGGTCCCGCCCCTCCACCAGTTCCGCCCCGATCTCGCTGGCCAGGAAGATGTGCTCGTAGAACGCAGAGTTGTAGACCCCCGGGGTGAGAAGCGCGATCGTAGGGTTGAGCCGTCCCCTGGGCGCTAGATCGCAAAGGGTCTGTCTCAGCAGGCTCCCGTACTGCTCGATCTCTCGCACGCGGTAGCTGCGATAAAGGCGTCTCAGGCTCGCCTTGACCGCCTTGCGGTTCGCGATCATGTAGGAGACGCCCGACGGGACCCTCAGGTTGTCTTCGAGCACGCGGAAACCGTCGTTGGTCCGCACAAGGTCGGTTCCGCAGATGGCCACCCAGGTGCCGTGAGGAGGCGAAAAGCCCCGCATCTCGACCCTGTACTGGGGACAGCTGCGCACCACATCGGCGGGGATGACGCCGTCAGAGATGATGCGGCCCTCTCCGTACACATCGCTCAGGAACAGGTTGATCGCCTTCAGCCGCTGCTCTAGACCCGTCTCAAGGTGGCGCCAATCCGCACCTGACAGGACGCGTGGAAGACAGTCGACGGGTATTATCCGCTCCTCGGCCTCCTCGTCCCCGTAGACCGTAAAGGTGATGCCCTCGTTCGAGAACGAGCGCGTAACCCGCTCCTGGATGCTCGCCAGTTCCTCACCGGAGAGCCGGCTGAGCGTAGCGTGCAGGGACACGCAGTGATCTCGTGGAGAGCCATCCGGTCCGAACACCTCGTCGTAGACTGACGGGTCCAGCTCGTAGGCTTCAAATTCCACGGTAGCTTCCTCCATCACGACTTGCGGCTGACGCACTGCATAGGGGTGGCACTGCGGGGCCGATTCCCCGTGCCTGGCGCGGCACAATCATGTCGTCTCTTCTCCTGCCGATTTCCCGTCGCCGTTGTCTCCGTCCAGCTCCCTGGTAGGCGCCACCAGCGGAAGGTCGATGATCATCTCAGTGAATTCGCCCGGCTCGGTTTCGACCCTGATGCTTCCGCCGTGCTCGCGGATGATGTCGCTGGACATCGCGAGTCCAAGGCCTGTGCCCTGACCGGTGGGCTTGGTCGTGAAGAACGGATTGAATATCTTCTCCACGACCTCCGGAGGCATGCCGCTGCCGTTGTCTCGGATCCTGACCTCTAGCTTGTCCTCGTGACGCTTGGTTGCCAGCCGGACGGCCGGCATGTATCGCTCGCCCGCCTCGGCAGAGTCTCTCCGCTTCTCGTCGGTCGCATAGCAGGCGTTGCCCACCATGTTCAAAAAGACGCGACCCAGGTCCTGGGGTATCACCTCGAGCTCGCCGGCCTCGGGGTCAAGATCCTGCTGCAGGTCGAGCTGGAATTCCGGATCGGTTGCCCGCGCGCTGTGGTACGCAAGCCGGGCGTATTCGTCGAGCAACATGTTGATCTCGGTGGCCTGCCAAACCGCCGAGCCCCGCCCCATCATCAGCATGTCGTGCACGATGCGGTTGGCGCGGTCACCGTGGGACCTGATGCGCTCCAGGTTGCTTGACAGGTCCCCGGAGATCTCCTGAACAAGGTCCCGTTGGTCGTCGCTAATGTTCTCGCCACCCTCTTCGAGGACCTCGCGCAGTTCGACTATGAGCTCTTCGGAGACCTCGGAGAAGTTCTTGACGAAGTTCAGGGGATTTCTGATCTCGTGGGCGACGCCTGCGGTCAATTCGCCCAGAGCTGCGAGTTTCTCGCGCATTACGATCTGGTCCTGGGCGCGGCTGAGGGCGTTGAGAGTGCTCTCCAGCTCCTCGTTCTTTCCCTGAAGTTCCTCGGCCAGCTTTTCGACCAGATTGAGGCGCTGGACTTCCAGCGCGTGCCGTCGGAAGACCTCCAGGGCCGCCGCCATGTCCGCGACCTCGTCCCGGCCGCCGATCGACACCTTCGCCTCCAGGTCTCCACCCGCCATCCGCCTCATCCAGTCCGAGAGCAACTGAAGACGTCTAAGCAGTACCCGACCCACGAAGAGCCAGGCAATCATCAGGGCGCCGCCGACGCTTATACCGCTGATCGCCAGAAGTAGCGTACGGCCCGTGAAGACCGCCTGGGTGGAGGCGCGAGTGGCCTCCTGTGCGTTCGCGTTCGCCGTGCTCACCAGCCCGTCCACCTCGGCCACAAGATCGACGGCGATATTGCGATTGAGCGCCAGTAGTTCGCCCTGTCTCTCGATTAGGATGAGCTCCCGGTCGAGCAGGTAGAATCCGCCCTCCTCACCGATCCCAACCTCTATCAGCCTCTCCAGGATCGGGGCCACCTCGTCCCGCAAGTCGGATTGTTCCAGTGCGGCCAGGGTGCGCTCGATGCGGCCGGCCGACGACTCGAATCTCTCCTTCAGCGGCTCGAGCAAAGGGGCCTGCGATACGCTGAAGGCGCTTTCGAGCAGATGGACCGCAATGCTGGCATCAGCCTCCAGGTCTGCCAGGTGCCGATACTGGCCCAGCTGGGCCTCTGAGAAGTATTCCTGCCTGCTGGCCGGGGACTCCCCAAGCTGGCGGTAGCCGGTCATCGTGTAAAACAGCTGGTCGTCGACGGCAGGGGCCATGATGTCGGAAAGCCGTTCGCGCAGGTGCCCGAGCTCGATCCTCAGCTCGCCGCTGCGCTCCTTTAGCGTGAAGATCTCGGACCGCTCGCTCTCGATGGCCTTGACGTTTGACAGTAGGGAGGTGGCATCGTCCTGGATTCCGATGAAGTGCTCTCCTCCCCCTCCGTCCCCGCCGAGGACAGCTAGTTGCTCTTCAAGCGCAGCGTGGGCCTCCGTGATCTCGCTGGCCACCATGTTCAGTTCCTCGGGAGTTGCGGCGGTCGTCAGGCGGGGAGCTGCGACCACGAGCGTGCCGCTGTGCTGGGCGACCCCGAAGGCGGCTACCAACTCGGGCACACTGCCCTCATTGACCCGGTTCTGGACCTCGCCCACGCAGTTGAAAGAAAACCAGCCAACAAGGCTCGCCGCGACTGTGAGAAGGACGGCTCCGCCGATGCCCACGTAGAGCTGGGTGGATATGCGGTAGCGGGCCTCGAGTACCCTCTTGAGTCGGTCGTTCATGGAACCGTGTCGCGCAGCGTTTCGACCGGATAGTAATTCCCGTCCGAGCCTATCCTGGTCAGGAAGACCTTGTCGGAGCCCTGGTTGTCGCCCTTGCCGTATCGCAGTTCGAAGCCGCCTATTTCGACCGCCGCAGCGCTGCGGAGACTGTTCAGGAAACAGCTACGGTCCACATCGCGACCGCAGCCCTCCAGCCCGGCTATTGCAAGGCGGCCCGCCAGATAACCCTCGAAGGACACAAAGCCCGGGACGGCATCGGGCGCGTACGCCGCCAGGGCCTCAAGATACTGGGCCGTGATGGGAAGCGAGTCGTCGGTGGGGAAGGGGACTACCTGGGTGACATACACGCCGGCTCCGTATGGTCCCAGTTCCTGGGCCAGGGCGTTGCTTCCCACGAACGAGACGGTCATGAATATCGGGTCCAGACCCGTGTGCCGCGCCCATGCGATCAGGGCCGCCACCGGCTGGTAGGCCCCTATCATTATCACCGCCTCGGGCTCCCCCCGGCGAAGGTCCAGCAGTGCGGTCTTGACGGCGGTGGTGTTGCGCGGGTACAGGCCTATCGACACCGGCTCCATACTCCGGTATTCAAGGGCCAAACGCACGCCCCGGTATCCGGCACGGCCAAACGAGTCGTCCTGGTACATGATGGCGATGCGGTCGATTCCAAGGTCTTCGGTGAGTCGGGCGACCATCTCTTCGGTCTCCTGGTAGTAGGAGGAGCGAAGATTGAGGATGTTGTCCCATTCGGGGTCGCGGAGAAACTCGGCGCCGGTGAACGGTGCGATGTAGGGTACTCCCGAAGCTGCGGCGACCGGAGTTGCCGAGCGAGAGGTCGGCGTGCCCACGGCACCGATCAAGGCGAAGACGTTCTCCTCCTCAATCAGGTTAATGGTGTTTGTTATCGCCGCCTCGGGCTCGTATGCGTCGTCACGGGACGTCAACTCCAGACGCCTGCCGTAGACACCGCCCCGCTGCCCGTTGACTTCGTGGAACGCCGCCTCGATACCCAGCCGCATGTTCAGGCCCAGTTCCTGGGCCGGGCCGCTGAATGCGGCCGACTGCCCGAACAGGATGCGACCGTCTGAGACTCCGGGTTGGGAATCGGGCCCGTTGGCGCCTGGTTCTCCGTCGCCGGTTAGGTCGGGCGTTGGGTCCGGGGGATCATCCCCTAGCGAACATGCCAGTCCGATTGACAGACCGGCGGACAAAATGAGGGCTAGAACCAACCCCCGCCAGGCCTGCGGTGGCCGATCTAGCGGCGCAGGCGGCTCCTGCTTCATTCAGCCCTGTGCGTGACCAGCGTCAGGCGGTTTCTACCCTTCTCTCGCCGATAGTGCATCTCATCCATCAAGGTCTTAACCAGGTGCACTCCAAGGCCGCCGATGGGCCGGTCTTCCATAGTCGCCCCGGTGTCAGGTACGGGTGCTTCGCTTAGCGGGTCAAACGGCCGGCCGTCATCAACTATGTCTATGGTCAGAGAGTCCGGGACCGATGTCAGGGTAATCTCGATCTGGTGGCCGTCCCTGTCGCCGTCTTCGTACCCGTAGTTCATGATGTTTAGACCCAGTTCCTCGAGCACCAGGTGGACGCGATAGGTCATCGCCTCGGGCCATCCCTCCCTCTCACCCAGGTCGTTAACCTCGGAGGCGATGCGGTCCAGCTCGTCCGGCCTACAATCGATCTTTAGTGACAGTGTCTCGCTCACGTATCAAGCTCGCGGCGCAGGAATTCAGGGGCCATCAGGCAGCCCTGCCATCACGTCTCCGAGTCTTCCCGGCGCAGGGCCAGGCAGGTGATATCGTCGGATTGCGGGGTGTCTCCGGCAAAGTCGCCAACCGCCTGGAATACGGCCTCGTTGGCCTCCTTGCACCCATGGGGAGGGCTATCCGAGAAGATCTCAAGGAGTCTTTCGTTTCCAAACTCGTTGTCCTGGCTGTCCATCGCCTCGGTGACTCCGTCCGTGTAAAGGACAACGGTGTCGCCGGGAGAGAGCGTAACGGTGTTCTCCAGGTAGTCGAGATCGGGCATCAGGCCTAGCGCCACCCCATCGGTGAGGGGCAGGAGTTCCGAGGATCCGTCGGAATGGACTACCAGGGGCGAATTGTGCCCGCCGTTGGCGTAGGTGAACTCTCCGGTCTTGGGCTCGTACACGCCGTAGAGCACCGTGACGAACATCGAGGCGTCATTGTCCTCGTTAAGCAGGTTATTGACCTCACGCAGCACGGCGCCGGGTTGGATCCTACCGATGGATGCGCCCTTGAGAAGCGTTCTGGTGGACATCATGAACAGGGAGGCGGGAACGCCCTTGTCTGAGACGTCCGCGATCGCAAGGCCAATCTTTTCATTTTCCAGCCGGTAAACATCGTAGAAGTCCCCCCCCACGCTCCGGGCGGGCTCCATGCTCCCAAAGACCTGGTAGTCGGTGCCCCGGGGGAAGTGGGTCGGAAGGATCGACTGCTGTATGTTGCTGGCCACGTTGAGCTCGTTCTCCAGGGCGACGAGCTTGTCTCTCGATTGCAGGGCCTCGCGCCACTCGGCCATGTGCTTTAGCGTGCGGTCGATGGTCACCTGGAGGTCTCCAAAATCGAGTGGCTTGGTGACGAAGTCGAACGCGCCACGGTTCATCGCCGTGCGTATGTTTTCCATGTCACCGTATGCGGACACGATGACGGCTCGAATGTTGGGATCTACCTTGGGAATCTGTTCAAGTAGGGTGAGACCGTCCATGAGAGGCATGTTGATGTCGGAGAGCACCATGTCTATCTCACGGTCTTCCTGCAGCTTTTCCAGGGCCTCTACACCGTTGTGCGCAAAGACAAACGTGTACGTCCCTGATCGAATCTTGCGCCGCATGCGCTGCAGCATCAGCGGCTCAAGGTCAATTTCGTCGTCAACGACGAGGATCTTGTAGGGCTCCTTCATGCCGAGCTTGTCTCCGTTTCGAAGTCGCTTGGTGCCGCTCCCGAAGACGAACCGGTCGGTCCGCTAGCCACTGACGGCGGCAACGGCCTCGGCCTGCGAAGCGTGGATGGGGATAATCTTGTCAAAGCCGCTGATCTCAAAGACCTGCCTGATCGGCTCTGAAAGCGAGCAGACTGACAGACTTGCATCCTGCTTTCGGAGAGTCTTTGCGGTCAGCAGGATCACGCGCAGGCCGGCACTGCTGATATAAGACAGGTTCTCAAGGTCCAGGATCACCGCGCGATCGGCCGGGTCGATCGCCTCCTCCAGGGCGTCCTGGAACTCGCGGGCGTTGGCGCCGTCAACGCGACCCTCGGTCTTCGCAATCAGGGTCGCGCCCTCTCTCTCGGTGCTAATTCCCATTGGTCCGATCTCCTTTCCCGATCTCCTCCGAAGAGACTTGGCTGGTGCGTGCTCCTGCGGGACGGACTCGGGTGTCGACGCCAGTCTTGTCAGGTGCTGAGTGCTCCGCATCCAATGTCTCGTTGATTGTCGCTTCTGCTAGGTTTGGCGATTTCATAATCGATCGGCTGCCCGATGGGCCCCCTTCCCGGATCCCCCAAGGCTCCCGGCGACGTTCCCGGGGTTCGGCTCCTAGTAACTCGCAGGCCCTTATAGGCCACCCCTCATAGGAGAACTGCAGTCGGTCGTTGACACTGGTTCGACTAATGCTCCATGTCTCAATCAGATGCCCGGCTGACTCCATGTTGGAAGCCGCCGCCAGACGCGTACATTTTCCCTGTCGTATCCGAACCTCACTGTTTTCGGCCCGGCTTACGTACGGCCTTCGCGGAACATATAGGTTAACGCCACGCGCTGACCCCGTTCCACCATTTTGGACCGGGAACTATTTTGGTGCACCGGTTAAGGGTAACGGAACCGAGCCACAAACTAAGATAATACGCCACAACGCGCGATAAACAAGGTGGCACGGGTCGACTTTAGCTATCACTGCCTTCTCATCTGAGTATTAGGGTTTGAGGGCGTCAGCGGTAGAAACCTCCCGCAGGCACCCTCTTCGATCAAAGGGTCTCAGCCGGTCGGCGTCTCGGGCAAGTAGGGTTACGGAATCTAGCCACCTGATAGCGCATTCCGCCCGGCCGCGCGCGAGTCAGTCCCTTTTCGGGGGCTGGACGGAAGGGCCCCGGCAATTCCCTTGCTCCTCTCAGCGCCGGCAAATGGGAGGTGGGCTCAATGCCGACCTGGGCTAAAATAGACCCGGTTTCGGTGTCGTTCGCGGACGAGCCGGTTGTTTTCGCCTAGGGTAATCTGTGACCGAAGTGTAGAGTGAGCGCCATGCTGAGATTCGCCGAAGAGATCGTACTGCTTTTGATCGACGACGAGGGCAGGTTTGCAAACGTGCCCGATTGGTCCGTCAACCATGCCCTAGCCGGTGGCGTGCTGATGGATCTGGCGCTTGAGAACCGTATCGACACCGATCTGGAGAGTCTGATCCTGGTGGACCCTACGCCCGTCGGGGACAGTCTGCTCGACCGGACATTGGCGGAGATTTCCGAAGGCGAAAAGCGCGACGCCCGATTCTGGGTGGAGCAAACGGCGGGCCGGGCCGATGAGATCCGCGAGGAGGCACTGTCTCGCCTGATTTCTCAGGGAATCCTGGAGTGCAGGGACGACCGCTTCCTGTGGGTGTTTCGCTCCAAGCGCTACCCGGCCGTCGACCGCAAGGCAGAGAGGGATGTCAAGCTCCGGGTCATGGGGGTCCTGTTCAGCGATGAGATTCCACACCCACGCGACGTGGTGATAATCTGCCTCGCCGACGCGTGCGGCATCTTTGGACGGCTGCTGTCAAAGAGTGAGTTGGCGAAAGCCACCGCCAGGATTGAGCAGGTACGTAAGCTGGATCTTATAGGCCAGGCTATGTCCCAGGCGATCGAGGATATAGAACTCTCGGTCGCCGCCTCAGTGCATCCGTACATGTATTGAGGAGACCCGCCGGGCCACCTCCACGGGCGTCGCGGCCAGCCTGGGCGTCGGGCAGGGCGATGCGGCGCCAGGACGGACCTCCGGTTCGAAGATTGACTACCTGAGGGATCCAACAGCCTCTTCGACCACGGCAGTGGCGTCCTGATAGTCGGTGCCGGCCGAAAATTCCAGGGGCTTTCCGAACTGGATCTCGACACTACCTCTCCTGAGCAGCGGGAATCGGCTGGGAAAACCCGGGCTGCGGATGTGCAGACGCAGGGGCACTACCGGGATGCGTCCCTCTACCGCGACCAGGCCGGTGCCGGTCATGAATGGCTTCATGGGTCCTCCGAAGGTGAGTTCTCCCTCCGGGAATATGAGGACCGACCATCCGTTGTCCATGATCCTGCCCATGTTCTCCAGGCTGGGGCGGACGGCGCCTTCCCTTGCCAGGGGAAAGCCGTTTCCCAGGAGGGGGTTCAGTAGCCAACGGACCGGGTTCCTCCACAGCCCTGCCGCGGCGGCTATCGCCATTCGCCGGCGCCATTTCAGCGGCACGGCCTTGGTGATAATGAGATGATCCATGCCCAGGTGGTGATTGGATGCCAACAGCACGGGGCCAGCGAGACCCTCTAGATTCTCGCCGCCGACGACCCTGAGGCTGTAGGTGAGGTTGAGGAGTGGGAATACCAGAGTTCTCTGGAGCAGGCCGCGGAGCATGCGGCACCACCACCGCATTCCCCAGTCCGGGAAGACGACCATTGGAGGGCTCTTGGAACCCTCCTCAACGAGTATCGCTAGACCTGCGACGGTCGTATCTGGCCCAAGTTGACTCTCGTCAATGTAAACGCCCAGTTCCGCTTCAATCGTCGAGAGCAGTTCCACCCTGCCCAGGGAGTCCAGGTCGAGGTCGTCTCCGAGCCTCAGGTCTTCGAGTATCTGCCCTGAGTCCATTCTGGCTACTTCGCCCAGGATCTCGGCAAGTCCTCGCGGGCCGCCTCCCCGCCCCGCGCCAGGACCGGCGGTCACCTGGGCCGCCGGCTCAGAGCCCTGGAGGACAGCGTCGATAACCATCTGCTTTTTCACTTTCAGAGTGTGTGTTCGAGGAAAGTCCTCGCCCCGCCACATGGTCCAGCCCCTGATCTTCTGGTGTTCGGCCAACTGGCCGTTGGTCCATGAAACCACCTGCTGCGCTGCGTCCGCGTCTCCCAGGATCAGCGCTGCGTGGACCTCGACGGAAGAGCCCTTGCCCACTCCAACCACGGTGGCATCATTGACCTGTGGGTGCTTGATCAGCACCGCTTCGACATCCTCGGGAAAGACGTTCTGGCCGCTTGGCAGAACGATCATGTCTTTCAGTCGCCCCTGAATATTCAGGAACCCGTCGCCATCCAGGTACCCCAGGTCGCCGGTCTTGTACCAGTCGCCTTCGAAGGCCGCAGCGGTCTGCTCGGGGTCGCGCCAGTAGCCCGGTGTAACGTTCTCCCCCCGGACCCAGATCTCTCCAGCGCTGCTGATCTTCACTTCCACGTTCTGCAGCGGGCGGCCGGCCGACTCAAGCCGTCTTTCGCT
The DNA here is from genome assembly GCA_964477845.1 of uncultured Dehalococcoidia bacterium. Taxonomy (GTDB): domain Bacteria; phylum Chloroflexota; class Dehalococcoidia; order Lucifugimonadales; family UBA2962; genus CAUZIR01. Next base: position 60,221 of record CAYZES010000007.1, read on the forward strand.
GAGAGCGTGGTTACTGATCACGGGAGAGGCCTCGGTGGCTCCGTAGCCCTGGAGGATCTTTACCCCGATGAGCTCCCACTTCCGTCCAACGTCGAGGTCGAGCGCCGCACCGCCCGATACTATGAAGTCGAGCTCCCCTCCAAACTGCCTGTGCACCCGGCGGAATAGGTGTCGTCTAAGCCGGAAGGGCGTCCAGGCGGCGATCCTCAGGAGCAGGGTCCAGAGTGCCTGTTTGCCCTGCCGCTCGACCTCGCGCTCTATGCCGTTCATAAGGAGCTCCAGGCCCTGGGGAACGAGGAGCATTATCGTGATCCTGCGCTCGCGCATAGTTCTTGCTAGCACCGTGGGCTGGCGGCTGGTCGGGTAGGTGATGCTGGCCCCCGACACCATGGCCATGAACAGACCGCCCATCTGCTCGTACATGTGGCTCAAGGGCAGGATGGAAAGCAGTCGGCTGGAGGGCCCACAGGAGATGTACCGGGAGATGCCCTCGATGTTCGCCTTGAGGTTTCGGTGGGTGAGCATTACGCCCTTCGGGTCCCCCGTCGTGCCGGACGTGAACATGATCTCGGCAAGGTCGTGCGGACCTACGTTGACGTCCTTGGGACGGGGCAGGCCGGCGATCGCCGCCTCGAGATCCTCGAAAGCGATTTCCGGCACGTCCAGGTCGAGTTCGCCTTTTGGAGTAAAGCGCGAAGTGAAAGCCAGTTTGGGCTCGGTCTTCGATAACACGCGGGACACGTAGTCGGGCGCGCTGCGGACATCGAGTGGAACGACGGCAACACCGGCCCTCAGGCAGCCGATGAAGATGATCACCCAGTGCGGGGAGTTAGGTCCCCAGAGAACGGCCCGGTCCCCCTTGGCCAGGCCCCTGCGCTGGAGCAGGGTGGCGACCTGGCCGGATTGTGTCCAGACCTGCGAGTAGGTCCAGCGCATGTACCTGAACCCAGGTTTTATAAGTAGGGCATCGAGCGGGCCGTAACTTTCAGTCGCCGTGCGAATGAAGTCGATGACGGTTTCGCCCGCCGGGTGATCGGATGTTCCGCTAGGAGGCATGGTCCACTCCTGCATCGCTGTTGTCCCTCAAACGATACGAGATACTTGGCGGGCTCGCTCGATATGTGCCGCGTCGATGGCGACTGCGCTCGACGTCAGGTGGCTGGCGGTCGGGGAGGGTTTTCATCGATCAGCCTCCGGATGGCTTCGTGGGGATCCTCGCGCAGGGGTGGGAAGTGGCTGAAGCATATGACATCGAAATCCAGCTTCAGGAGCTTTTCGAGGGAACGCAGTGCCACTTCCGGACGCCTGGTCACCCACCTCGCCGGGGGTCCTAGCCTGCGGGCGAATCTGTACTGCAGGGTGTCCCCTACGATCACCGCCCGTTTTGCAGGCACATAGAGTGCGATGCTGCCGTCGGTATGTCCGGGAAGGTGGACCACTCGGACCTCTATTCCGAAATCAACTGAGTCCCCGTCCTTGAGCCTGTTGTGGACGGTGACGGGCCTGCCCATTAGTGCGGTATACACCGGGCGGGTCAACCTGCCAAGGATCACGTTCTGCACCGGACTCGGGAGAGGCGTCTTGCCCTCTATGACGTCGGCATCCAGGGCATGTGCTGCGACAGCAATCGCCCTTCCTTTGATCAGCCCGCTTAGCCCTCCGCAGTGGTCGGGGTGTGCATGGGTAACGACGACGCGACCGATCTGGCCGGCAGTAAGGCCATGAGCCCTTATGCCCCGTTCGATGAGGCCCCTGCTCCCGGGCGAGCCTGCGTCCACAAGCAGGATCTCATCACGTTCCACAAGGACGGTTACCCGGGCTCCAATTGCCCGCACCTGGAACAGGCCATCGGCGATCCGGATGGGCTTAAGAAAGGTCACGGGCATCGACCTGAAGGGGCGGGCGTCGCCCGGCGAAGCGGTCCGCGTCGCCCGGAGAAAGACCCTCTGGAAGCAAGGTAACTTCGGAGCCCCAGGGGGATTGGCATGGGGGGCCACCGAGCAGCGGACACGGACTGTTTCAAGAGGACCGGATCAATCGCGCCGCTTCACCAGGCGTGTTTCAGGAGCGCTACCGGAGTCCGGCGACCCGCCTGGAACCGTGTGATGCCCCGAAGGGCCCCTTCGAAGGGAGCGCCGCGGCGCCGTGATACCCTCGGCGGGGGAAGGGGGAGGCTGAAGGTAAGACGAGTCGGCCGTGCCTACCAAGCTGCAGACCCGGGGAGGCGGATATGGCATCAGAACCGATGGATTCTTATCCACTTACCTACGATGTGGAATACCCGGAACGGGGAGTCGGGCGGGTCAGCACCCTTTTTCGAATCTTTCTGATAATACCCGGTTGGATCGTTGATGGGTTGTCTGGCGGGGACGACCTCCCTGCCGCTGGTGTTGATGCTCCTTTTCAGGAGAAAGTGTCCGCACTGGTGGTTCGACTTCAACCTTGAACGGGCGAGATTCTCTGCTCGAGTCGGCGGTTACTCGGCGCTGATGACAGAACAGTACCCGTCGACCGACGAAGCGCATTGCGCTTCACTCGACTTCGAGTATCCTGATCCGTCCGAGCTTAACCGGTTTCTCCCGCTGCTCAAGTCGCTGCTGGCCTTGCCGCACCACGCGATCCTGTACACCCTTAGCCTGCTCAGTCTCGCGGTCACCGTGATTGCCTGGTTTGCGATCATCCTTACCGGCAAGTACCCCCGCGCCCTGTACGGTCTGCCGCGTTACGATCTTGACCGATTCGGACATCAACGGCTGAGACGGTAGAGTGCGCACCCTGTTCGATGTCCGCCCGTCGGCCGTCGGCTGGAGAAGCCTTGATCCTCTACTATGACGGCGATTGCGGGTTCTGCACCGCATGCGTCAGATGCCTGAGTCGGCTCGATTGGTGGGACCGAATCTCCTGGGAGCCCTGGCAGAATATGGCGTCCCTACCGCAGGGATTGACGAGCGATGACATGGAGAGAGCGGCATATCTGGAGGATGGCGGCGGTGGCATACATGAAGGCTTCTTCGCTTTTCGAAGGCTGCTGGTGGAGCTGCCGGTTCTCATTCCACTTGGCCTTCTGATGTGGCTACCTGGACTCCACCTCATCGGTGTCCCGCTCTACAGACTGGTCGCCAGAAACCGGTGCGCGATATCGGGCTGTTAGGGCAGGGCCATCGTGTGGCCGGGGTTGTCCTCAAGGAGAGAGCCTGGCCGACCCGGGGTGAGTCCGGGCTGATCCCGCCGCCGGACCCCGAAAGGACGTCGCCCACCAGTCTCAGACTGGTAGCCGCCCGGCAAAGGCATCGAAACGTTGGAAGATGACCGCTCCCATCGCAAGAGAGTGCGCATGGAGTCCCTGTAATTCGGTGGCCGGTCGCCCCACACAGCAGGCCGAGGTCGGTCATCGCCTGAGCGCAAACTTGTCTGTGGCCGGCCGACAATGTCACAATTTGGCGCTCAACCCGGTCCGTGTACTGTGGCTCCGGGCAGTCTGGGTAGTTCGCGCGCAGCGTCACCAAGGAGGGTCCTAATGTCCGTCATCGATGAGCTGGTCGGCAACAACGCTCGCTATGCCGAGTCATTCACCAAGGGGGATCTACCCTTGCCGCCAGGCCGAAACCTGGCCGTCGTGGCCTGCATGGATGCACGCCTAGATACTCACGCGCTTCTCGGCCTTGAGGAAGGCGACGCGCACGTCATCAGAAATGCGGGAGGAGTGGTCACCGACGACGCGATCCGATCTTTGACGATCTCCCAGCGCCTGCTGGGCACCCAATCGATCATGCTCATCCACCACACGGATTGCGGGATGTTGACCTTTCGGGACGATGACGTAAAGGACACGATCCAGGCCGACACGGGCCTTCGGCCGCCCTTCGCCCTGGAGGCGTTCGGCGATCTGGATGACGACATACGCCACTCGATTGCTCGAATAAAGGCAAGTCCGTTCATTCCAAGAAAGAGCGATATCCGCGGCTTCGTCTACGACTGTGCCGAAGGTAGCCTCAAGGAAGTGTCCGACTAGGAACCGACGGCCGGACTCACCTCATTGGGGCCGCGCAATACCGGGGGCTTCAGCGGGGCGAATGGTCTGAGGCATGTAACCAGACGGTAATGCCCAGTTGGGTCAGGGCAGGTGACGAACGGCCCGGCTCGGCCGACTAACTGGGGCTGGCCGCAGTGTTGCCAGATGCCGGCTCTTCTGGCGGTCGCCCTCACATGGAGAGGAGAACGTCTCTGGCGGCGGCTATGGTCTCGTCCACGTCCTCATCGGTGTGAGTGGAGGCCATGTGCCACCGGCCATTAGAGGACAGGCGGACTCCTCGATCGAGCATTGCCGCTCGGAACCGCCGGTATTTTCCCTCATCGCAGTAGAGGGCGTGATCTCGGTAGTCGTCGATCTCCTCACGGGTCGTGAACGATGTGGAGAAGACTGAGCCGAGTCCATGCACTCTCAGATCCGACTCGGTTTCCCTTGCGGCATCCCTCAGACCGTCGATGAGCCGTAAGCCCCGCCGGTTGAGGTTCTCATAGAACCGATCGCTGTCCTCCATGATGTGACGGAGCGAGGCATGTGCGGCCTCGATTGATACGACGTTCGAGTTGAAGCTCCCGCCGTGCTGGACCGTACCGTCGCCCAGGACCTGCATCACCTCCGGACGCCCGACCAGCATGGCCAGCGGGAAACCTCCGGCCATGGACTTCGCGTAGGTAGCCAGGTCGGGCAGGACTCCCGAAAGCTCCTGCGCCCCGCCCAGCGCGATTCGAAAGCCCGTTATCACCTCGTCAAATATCAGCAGCGCCCCATGTGCCGCGCAAAGGTCCCTTACTTCCTCAAGGTATCCTTCCCTGGGCGCAATGAAGTTGGTGTTGATGAGAATCGGCTCCATGATGACGCCCGAGACCTGGCCAGGGTGCCGCTCGAAGGCTCGCGACAGTGCGTCGATGTCGTTCCAGCGACAGACGACGATGTTCTCACCGCTGGCTGGGTCCATGCCCGCGGATTCTCCGACGGGCAGGGGGGACTCATCAGGTCCCGCCCGGTCCAGTGGTGGATGAACGCTGTAGTTCACCGAGTCCGTCCAGCCGTGGTAGTGCCCTTCGAACTTGATGAACTTTCGGCGACCTGTGTATCCGCGAGCCAGGCGGATGACGAGTTGATCGATCTCGGTACCCGAGCTGGCGAAACGCACGGTGCCCTTTAGCGGGATCGCTTGCCGCACCATTCGGGCCACGTCCAGTTCACGATCGAATTGCCCGGTGTAGACAAGGCCGTTCCCCATCGCCTGCGCTACCGCCTCTGTCAGAAAGTCGGGGGAGTGACCAAATATGTTAGGGCCCATGCCCTGCACGTAGTCGACGTATTCATTTCCGTCCACGTCCCACATGCGACCGTGTTTCGCCCTGGCGAAAAAGAGGGGCACGGGCCGCTCGCTTCGCCTCAGCTGGCTGGAGACACCGCCAGCGATCAGGCCCTGGGCCTCTTCAAACAGCTGGCGGGAACGGGTGTAGCGGTCTTGCGTCATCTGGGGGGCTACCTCGGTTTGTCGGGCGGGACTTCGTTTGGATGATAACCGACCGTCCGGAGTATGGCGGCGCCGCAGGCGCAAGCCGGAACCCAAGGCCCGGATCGGCAGCTCATCGGTGACCGCTTTCTGCGGGCGCAGGCTTATCCCTGGTCGTGCCTCTGTTAGAGGATCCGGCCCCCGGTTGCAACAGTGCGCGCGCTGAAATCGTCCATCCGTCCGGGGATGGACAGGCAGGCACCGCCGCCGTTCGGCCTGTCGTCCCGCGTACCCCGGGACTCAGGGGCGAGGCCCGCGAGAAACGCCTGGCTTCACCATGCATTCCGGTGAAGCAACCCGAAGGGGAAAGTCACCCAGGGGCGCTCTGGTACTTTAGTGGTGGGGACCGATTGCCGCGGCCCTGCCTTCAGGGGACTGTCTCAGGTCACGGTGGCCGAGGCCACATCCTTCGTGGCCGCCATGATTCGCTGAAGGGAGAAGACGATTAGGTGGAGGATTCCGGTTTGGATCAAGAGCGCATGACAATACTGGCGATACCCGGCAGCCTGAGAAGGCATTCGTACAACAGGGCACTTCTCGAGGCCGCGAAGGGGCTGGCCCCCGGGCGAGTGAAAGTCGACATCTACGAGGATGGGCCGAGCGTACCGCTGTTTAACCAGGACCTCGAAGGCGACCTGACACCTCTATCGGTGCTGAAACTGCGAAGGAGGATTCGCGCGGCCGATGCCATACTTATCGCCTCCCCCGAGTACAACAGCAGCATCCCGGGCGTGCTCAAGAACCTGATCGACTGGGCGTCTCGCCCCTATGGTCATTCTGCCTTCTCAGGCAAGCCAGTGGCGGTAGTCGGCGCAAGTCCCTCCCGGTTCGGCGCCAAGTGGGCTCAGGAGACCACGATCACCGTGCTCAGCAGTGCGGAGGCGAGTGTGATAGGTGGCCCGCACCCGGTAAGCGAGGTGGCCGAGTTGGTGGACTCGGAGGGCAGCATCGGTGATGAGGAGACCCTTCGGATGCTCTCCGGGGTGCTGGTAGAGTTGGCCGAGGCCGCCAAATAGCGGTCCGCTCCGGACGATCCCCTTTGACCCTGTTCGGGAATGCTATGGTCGGGTATGAGAACGGTCGCCCAGCCCCGGTTTCGCCCGGAGGCCCCGGCAGGCGTGGGCGCCCGGCGTAACCGGAATTCGCCGGTCCCTAGCGCATCCCGGCCAGCTCGCGCTCCACGTTCGCTGCCAGCATCGCCAGGGTCCGTCTGTACTGACCGGCAAACAGTTCCATGACTCCGTGATAAAAGCCCATCCCGATTTCAGGTTCCCGGTGAAACAGGGCCGTCAGGTCGTCGATGGGAATGTCCAGGACCTCCATGTCTATCCTGGCCCTGCAGTTCGTAACCAGGTTGCCGGTCCTACCGAGCCCCGCCCAGGGAAACGTATCGCCTGGGCCGGCCAGCCGGACCGCCATCTCCCACGACTGCGACCCGTACGACAGCTCGGCCTGCCCGCTGAGGATGATGTAAAAGGAGGTCACCGGCTCGTCTGTGTGCCCGAGGAGGGTTCCCGCCGACACCATCCGGCGCTCGCCCAAGCCGAGGATGCGGTCCACCTGATCGGCTCGAAGGTGCGAGAATGCGTCAACATTGATCATTGCGGATCTCCCTTTCTAGAGAGTGGTTTCCTCAATCCACTGGCCGACGGTCTTGGCCCCATATTCGGTCAGCTCCCAGATTCCCCTCGTCGGGCCCCTCTTGATGAGTCCGCGCTCGGTCAGCCGGTGCCTCGTCCACTGTGCGGTGCTGCGCCAACGGGCGACACCCGTCGAGGGCAGTCGCTCGTAGTCCACGTCCTTAAGGATCGGGCGCATCTTCTCTTCAACGACGGGCAGGACCTCGTACATTACGCCCGTGCCGCCAAGCTCGAACAGCGCTTCAAGCAGGGGCCTCTCGAACTCTCGCTCAGCGGTCTTTCTTCCTCTGGGTAGGCGAGTGGCTACAGCCTGCTTGGTGGTCCCCTTGCCGGGGGAAACCGGGTCCTTGTCGACCTGGTCGAGCAGCTTCCCTATGGTCGAATCCGGGGTGTCTTCAAGAGGTGATGCCCAACGTTTCAGTCGCTGCCAAGTGTCTTCGCTTATACGTATAACCGGCATCTCAACCTCTAGGTATCATGGGATGCTTCAATGTAACAAAGTTACATAGGTCAGTCAACGCAGAGTGCGCCGGCGCCCATGCTTTCAGTACTGAAGCCGACAAGTCTATAAGCTAATTTGCGGGAAACGCGCGACCTGGTGTAGGCTCGGTCCATTGTGACTCTTTTTACTAAGTTGACAACAAAAAAAACTCGCCATTAGATTGTTCGGTGGGGGAGCGCGCGTGACTCCAAACGTCCCCCGGAAGGAGTTGGATTGCAATGGAGGAACAAGAGGGAACAGTCGAGGTGCTTCTTGTCGAGGACAACCCCGGTGACGCTCGACTTACCCAGGAAGCACTGAAGGACTCCAAGTACGAGGTGAGCGTCAGCGTCGCCGAGGACGGTGAAATCGCCCTGTCGCGACTGCGCAAGGAGGGCGAGTTCGCCGACACGCTCTCTCCCGAGCTGATTCTTCTCGACCTGCAGCTGCCCAAGCGATCCGGCCTCGAGGTCCTGGCCGAGATCGACAAGGACGATGGACTGCGTCACATACCTGTCGTAGTACTGACCGGGACTTCTGCCGAGGGCAGCATGCTCCAGTCGTACGGGATTTCGCCTTCTCGCTTTATGAGGAAGCCGGTCAACGTCGCCCGATTTGACGTGACGATGACGACTATCCGATCGTATGCGCAGAGGGAGGACGAGCAGTCCGCTGAGGCCTCGGTTACCGAGTCGCCAGCCGCTCCCAGAAGGCGCTGGTGGTGGCCGTTCGGATAGGCATGGCCCGATAACCATGGCCCACGCTCCAGGGCCGAACGAGAGTCCGGTTTCCGACCGCCCGAACCCCGGTCAGGCGAGTCCCGGGGTCGCATACGCCGAACTTGCCAAGATCGGCCAGATAGTCACGTCGACGCATGACATCGGCGATGTCTATCAGCAGTTCGACTCCACGGTGGCCCGGCTTATCCCCTTCGACAGGATAAGCATTTCTACTCTGGATCTCGAAACCAACGAGGTGATCAATTCCCACGTGGCCGGCGCGGGGCCTCAGGAGCTGGCTGGGGCCGCCACCAGACGTCTGGAGGACACGACCGCGCTCCTCGTAGCGAGATCGCTGAGCGGACTGATCGCGTGTGGAGACGAATACGAAAGGCTGGCGGGTGAGTACAGCGTCGAGGCTCTCCACTACCAGGCCGGGTTCAGATCGAAAATCTCGGTACCTCTGTTGTACAGAGGGGAGGTCATAGGCGTTCTCACGTTGCGGTCGAGGTCTCCATACGCCTACACCGGGGACCATCTTCAATCGGCCTCCGAGGTGGGCAACCAGATCTCGGGCGCCCTCTACAACTCGGCGATGGTCTCCCGACTCGGCGAGATGGTGAGAGAGAGGGACCTGCTGGCCCGCATAGGCAGAGTCGTGACCTCTACCTCCGACATGGACGATGTCTACAGGCAGTTCGCGGCCGCGGTGGCAGAGAGGGTTGCGGTGGACAGAATCAACGTTACCGTCCTCGGAGAATCAAGGGACTCCATCCGCGTTGCATACCTGAGTGGGGAGGATATTCCGGGGAGCTGGGGGTCGTGGCAGGACATGCCCATGAGGGGCACCACCGAGGAGCAGGCCCTGCTCGGCGGGGCCGGCATCTGGAACCTGACCGAGGAAATCGTGCAATCCGGCGTCCTGCCCGGGGAGCTGGAGAGCATGGAGGCCGGGTTCCGGTCCATCATCACCGTTCCCCTCCTATCCATGCACAAGACGGTGGCGTTCCTGACGGTCGCGTCCAAGGTCGAGGGCGCGTACTCGGAGGAAGATCTACAGTTTCTCTCCCTTGTCGGAGACCAGGTTGCCGGAGCGGTGGCCACCAGCCTGCTAGTGGCCGAGCTGCAGAGGACCCATGACGAGCTCAGGCGCTCCAACGCTGACCTCGAGCAGTTCGCCTACGTAGCCTCGCACGACCTGCAAGAGCCCCTGCGGATGGTCTCCAGCTACGTAACGCTGCTTGAGCGCAGGTACCGGGGCCGCCTTGACGCCGATGCCGACGACTTCATCCATTTTGCGGTCGACGGAGCCGAGAGGATGAGGCAGCTCATCCAGGACCTGCTGGCCTTCTCCCGCGTCGGAACCCGGGGCGGCGAACTTGTTCCCACCGACAGTCGAGCCGCGTTGACGAGGGCGCTCGAGAATCTTCAGGTTCTAGTCGATGAGACGGACGCTCGCGTCATCTTCGATGAAATGCCCGAAGTAAATGCCGACCCGGGGCAGCTTGAGATGGTCTTTCAGAACCTGGTCGGGAATGCCATCAAGTACCGCGGCGAGGACCGCCCGAAGGTAACGGTGTCGGCGGTTGCCCAGGAAGGGCACTGGCTCTTCGGGGTAAAGGACAATGGAATCGGCTTTGAGCAGAAGTTTGCGGACAGGATATTCGGAGTGTTCCAGCGGCTACAGACGAGGAGCGATTACCCGGGGACCGGGATAGGACTTGCCATAGCCAAGAAGATTGTGGAGAGGCACGGGGGAAGGATCTGGGCCGATTCGCAGCCCGGCGTAGGCTCCACGTTCTGGTTCACGATGCCGGCATCGGCCGACGCATACGGAGGGACTTCAGGTTGAGTGATTCTCGGTTCGGCAGACCCATCCACATACTGATGGTGGAGGACAACCCGGGCGACGTCCGCCTTGCCAAAGAGGCGCTTCGTGATGCCAAAGTCCGCAACGATATGGTGGTGGCTCCTGACGGAGAGCGGGCAATGGAGATATTGACCGGCGCCGAAAGGCTGCCCGACCTGGTTCTGCTGGATCTCAATCTGCCCAAGAAGCATGGAAGGGAAGTCCTTGCCCAGATGAAGAGCGACGTTGGCCTCAGGCGCATCCCTGTGGTGGTCCTCACGAGTTCGCAGGCAGAGGAGGATGTGCTCGGCACCTACGACCTGCACGCCAACTGCTACATTACAAAGCCACTGGATTTGGACCAGTTCGTCAAGGTGGTCAATTCGATTGAGGACTTTTGGCTGACCATCGTCACCCTCCCGCCAACGCCGCCAGCCCGGTGAGAGATATCACAGTCTCGCCGAGCGAAGAACATAGGTACAAGTGACGCGTCCACCGCAGTAGAGGGGATGGACCCCGGTCCATTAGGGCCCGGGGAACATCTCCTTATCCGCCATCAGGCGTTAAGGATTGGCCGACCGTCAAACCGCCCCACCAGCATTCTCCGCACGTGTTCGCCGGGGATTTGAGTGCGGATCGAAAGGTGGTCGTCCCGGGCGCTTCAGTGCACTGGCCCCGGATGGCGGCTGCGCGCTCTAACCTTCAGGGACAATGCGTTCGCCAGGGGCCCTGCAGGGCTGTGAGCGGCCGCTAAACGCATCGCGCCCGCCGGCGCCACGGCGTGCTGGCTACCGTGGCCCGCTCATATAGAATAGTGCGCCATGAGCCAGGTACTCGACAGGTTGAGCTGGCTGATCACGGTCCGCCCGTACGTCACGCTCTTAGTCCTTCTCGCCGTGACCGTCGTGCTGGCCGCCGGTGTGACGATGCGAGCACCGATCACGGAAGGGGCCGATTTGGCGTTTCTTCCCCCCGGGCACCCCATCGCCACGGCAACGGAAGAGATTGAGGTGTTCTTCGCCGACTCGGGCGATATCAGGGTCGCAACACTCGTGTTCCGTGGAGAGGCGCTAACCCCCGACGGGCTCTCCCAGATGGATGCCCTGCTTGACGAGATCGAGAGCACCCAGGGTATTCGCGAGTTGCTGGTGACAGGCGAGCCCGTAGTTGCTCCGACGTCCCTGATCAAGTCTATTCTCCAAGTGGACGGTTTCGGCTCGGTTAAGCAGGGGGAAATCGACTCCGCCCTCGCCGCGCCGCAGCTCCGGGAGGCGTTCGCTGCGCTGACCGGAAAAGACGAGGACGGCTCGCCGGTCGCGATCGCCACCATAAGCCTGATCGACACAGGTGACGAGCGAATCGAGGACGCCGAGCGGATGGTCAGCGACCTGGCGGCTGCTGGTGAGGGTCCCCTGCAGGTGAGCAGCCTATCCCCTGTCATCATCGAGGACGAGTACAAGGCGGCCTCCGAGTCTGGGATGGCGCCGTTCATAGGGCTGGCGCTGCTCCTGGTTGCGGCGCTGCTCCTGCTCTTCACGCGCGCCCTTTCAGACACGCTGCTTACGCTGCTCGGACTAATCGTCTCGATAATCTGGATTCTTGGAGCGGAGGGCTGGCTCGGGCCGGAGGCGCTGGGCGCGATAGGTCCTCCCAGCTCGCTCACGGCCATGGTGCCCGTCATCCTGATCAGCCTCACGGTGGACTATGCCATCCAGACCGTGTCCCACTACCGCGAGCAGCGCACCGCCGGCGCGCCTGTGCTGACAGCCGTCCGCACAGGGCTGCGCAATGTCACGATCCCGCTGACTCTGGCCGCCGTCACGACCATCGTGAGCCTGCTGGCGAGCCTGTTCTCCCCGATCGGGATCATTGGCGACTTCGGCATCGTCGCTGGTCTGGGCGTGGGACTGAGCCTGATAGTGATGCTGACCCTGATCCCGGCCGGGCGAACAATCTTAGACCGGCGGCGTGAGGCTCGAGACACGTTGCCTCCCGCGCGCCCGATCTCTAACGCATTGCCCGGCATCCCGCTGATGGCGGAGCGGCTGGGGCGGTCAGTTACGCGCTGGCCAGTACCGTACCTGGTCGCCGTCATCGGTGTGACTATCGGTCTCGGCTTCGCCGCAACGGGGCTGGAGTCCGAGTTCAGCATCCGGGACATCCTGCCCCGAAGTGGGAGCGTGCTGAAGGACATGGAAACGCTGGATGCAGCCGTCGGAGGCTCAACGGAGCTCACCAGTGTTGTGGTCAAGGCCGAGGCAACCGAGGCCCGCACGCTCCTGGGTCTTCGGGATCTCACTGCCGCCTTTGAGGAAGAGTCGCGCCGTCCGCCGCTGGCGGCGGGACCGATCCAGGATTCGTACTACTCGGCACTGAGCGACTGGGTCGAAGACACCGGAGAGCCGGGGGATAATTACGACGCCGAGCTTGCGGCCCTCTACCGGGAAGCTTCCGTTGGCGTGGGTCTCGATAGAGAACTGATGCAAGAGGTCGTCGATAAGCTTGTCGAGCTAGAGCCCCATCTGGCGCGATTCATCGTGAACGACCCGGAGGGCGTTGACACCCTGCTGCTGCAGTTCCCGACCTACCTGGGGGATCCTGCGGGAACCGGGATGGTCCAAGAGCAGTTAGAGTCGCTCTGGTCCGGCGACGACAGCGCGATCACCGCGACCTCGGGCAGCATCGCCTCCATCGCGGTAACGGACCAGATCACCGACCGTCAGACCGAGTCGATCAGCGTCACCATTGCGGTGGCGCTGGGCATCCTGACCATCTTCTTCTGGGTGACGCTGCGCCAGCCCATGCTGGGACTCATTGCGGTGGGTCCGATCGTGCTCGTCCTGATCAGCGTGCTGGGTACGATGGCGCTGCTGGATATCCCCTACACCTTGGTCACTTCCATCATCACGGCGCTTTCGATCGGAATCGGGGTCGACTACACCATCCACGTGATTCATCGCTACCGGGAGGAGTTCTCCCGCCTGCGCAACCCGGAGCAAGCGGCGGTCCGGACCCTGGCTACCACAGGTTCAGCGCTACTGGGCTCGGCGCTGACAACTGCGTTGGGATTCGGGGTGCTGATAGCCTCTCCCCTTCTCGCGTTCCAGCAGTTCGGCGTCACGGCGACCATCACCATCGCCTATTCCCTCATAGTCTCCATCCTGGTGGTGCTGCCGGCGATGGTTGTCTGGGGCGCGTACCAGAACATGCGGCTGCGTTCTATGGTGGAGCGCATGTGGAGCGATCTCGACGAGGCCATCGAGGACGTGCACCGTCGCCACGGTCAGGATCAGCCGAGTGCGCCTTAGACCGACAGATTGGCGGCCCTGGCAGGGTGGCCAGCCCGGTTTCCCCTGCGAACGCCTGTTGTGTCTGGCTGACGGTGGACTCGGATGACCGGTTACACGCTACTAGGCTAGTTGCGCAAAGAGGTGAGTGTCTGATGGGTGTTCAGGGCTGCTTATCACGCCTCTGGCGGCTACAGGTTTCACCTTTTGGCCCAGAAACAGTGACAGAGGTGGATTACCCTCGGGCCATTTGCCCGCCGGAGAGACCCTGAGGGTGAGATAGTGAGCGATCGCTGGCTTGTCGGTGGCCAGCCGAAGATCCATCAACCTGAGAGGGGCTGACCTGCTGATGCCGTTGTGACCATCTCAGTCGATGGGAGGGCAGGTAGAAGTAACCGGAGTCAGGCTCATCAGTGAGAGACTTGTCCTGCGCGCTAGCATTGAGGCTGGGTAAGAATCGGAGAGAGCAGATCACATGCAATTTCACAGGCTACGCAACAGGCTGAAGGCCACGTACGGTGCGTCGGACGTCCATCTTCGAGTTAAGCAGTTTGATTCATGGATGGACAGAGCGCACGTCGAGGAAGCCGGCCCGATGGGTCACGACCACGCCGAAGTTGTTAAGGAATATTACGATCTTTGCAGCGAATTCATGGTCTTCGGTTGGGGTGAGTCCCTCCACTTCGCTCCGTTACTTCCCGGGGAGAGCCTGGAGGAGTCCCAGATCCGACACCAGAGACTGATGATTGACAAGCTGGAGCTGCGCGAGGGCATGACCGTAATCGATGTCGGCTGCGGGATCGGTGGACCGATGCGCCGTGTCGTCAGGGAGGCGGGTGTCAGGGTAGTCGGGATCAATAACAATGAGATCCAGCTTGAGAAGGCCAAATCGTTGAACGCTGAGGCGGGGCTCGACCACATGGTCGACTACGTAGCGTGCAGTTTCATGGACATGGACACCATAGCTGCAGACACGTTCGATCGGGGATACGCGATCGAATCGACGTGTCATGCCCCGGACAAAGCGGGTGCTTTCGCTGAGATCTACCGGGTGCTGAAACCCGGGGCCCTGCTCTGGGGCCAGGAAATGTGTCTGACAGACAGGTTCGATCCCGACGACAGTCGGCATCGAACCATGAAGAAGGACCTGATGCACGGCATCGCGCTTAAGGATATCGCTACAACGGGCGAGGTCAGCCGGGCTCTTGAGGCGGCGGGCTTTACGGTCATCGAGGCGAAGGATCGGGCCGTCGACGAGAGTGGTCCAACCGTGCCGTGGTATCAGCCCATGGAGACCAGGGTCAAGAAGCTGGGCGACGCGCGCAGGATTCCGCTGGGCCGCAAGGCGATCATCGGGGTTTCCAGGCTGGCTGAGTCGGTGGGGGTGGTACCGAAGGGATCTGCGGACGTGGTCGGGCTGTTGGATCGTACCGCCGATGCCTATGTTGCAGGCGGCAAGTCCGGGATCTTCACGCCTCTATACTGTTTCCTGGCTCTCAAGCCCCATTAAGCCCTCTGCTCCGCCGTCTCTTGCATGCTCCATTGATGTATTAGACGTTTATCCCGCGCCTCTGTTCTGCGATGAGGAACTTCAGTTTCTTGCTCGGTTTCATCGACGGAATAGGGTTGAAGCGGAGCTTGTAGTTGGCAGGGGACACTTCGATGTTGAAGTAATGTGCAACCATCATCACGTTGACAGCTAGCTGCAGTTCCATCCAGCGGGAGCCTAGACAGGTATGCGTGCCCAGGCCGAACGGGGCGTACCCGGGACTTAGGTGCTCATTGCGTGGAGGCGCGTAGCGGTCGATGTCGAATGTGAAGGGGTCGGGGAAGACGCCCTTCATAAAGTGCGTGGCCGTTGTGGCGATGAATATCCGTGATCCAATCGGAAGTTCATAATCCTCGACCACACACGTATTCATCACGTTCCGAATAGACATCGGGACGATGGGGTACATGCGCAGGGTCTCCATGAGGAACCGGTGAGTAACGTCTATCGCTGACGGCGTGAAATCCCCGCCCTTTGGATCGCCGTCGCCGAACAGGGCATCAGCTTCGCTCTGGATTCTGCCGTAGAGCTCAGGTTGGGACGCCATTGCATAGAGCGCGAAGCTGAGTGCATCGCCAAGGTAGACGCTGGCGATCAACGCCGCTGCGAGTTGGAAGCGTAGAGTCGTCTCCGGTACGAACTGGGGATCGCTTGCATGCAGGCTGAGCCAGTCGTCCGCAAGGTCGCGGGGAGAACCGGCCCGCTGGGCGGGCGTGTGGACGCCCTGGACCCGCTCTAGCAACGTGTCCACTGCCTTCGCCCTGTGTCTCATGTCCGGAGTGTTGAGCATGAATTTGGGCAGGACCTTAATGATGTGAGTCAGGAGCGCTCGTTCTTTGTACTTGGCCAGATCGTCAAAGACATCCTGAGATTCCACGCTGATAAAGAGCGGCGAGAGTTGAGCATTGATCAACAGGCGGCTCATGCTCGTTGCTGGCATGGACTCGCCGACCTTCCAATCCGCCATGTGCTTTCGGGCATGGCGGTAGAGAATATCCAGCTGTTCTGCGAGTCTACCGCGGGAATACGCCGGGGACATGGCCTTGCGAAGCCGGAAATGCTCTGCCCCGTCCATAGAAGGCATGACTCCGGACGCGCCGTAGACCATCTCGAAGTCGGAGAAATAGTCTTTAGCCCTCAGGTACATGCGCCCGCTCCGATGCACCCAGCGATTCGTCTCTGTCCCGGCAAGAAAGATCATGGGTTTCTGAAGCGGCGGATGGATCTTGAATACCGGGCCGTATTCTTCTGCTAGGTCCGCAAAGAGCGCGGCAATGTTGCCGCTGCGGACGTGCGGATTCAGCAACAGCCTGCGCAGTGAGACTGCGGGTATGTCCTTGGTGAGCGCGGAACGCCGAAGCAACGGACCGGCCAGGTTCTGGGAGACGGCTTCAGCTATGGACCGGGCGATAAGGTCCATCTTGCAGATGGCCTGGATGCGCGCTTCTATCTCGTCATCGAGCTGGAACATGAAACGAAAGACATCGCAGTTATCGATCAGGGCGATGATGATTACATCTCTCGGATCGGGAATCTCATTGTTGAAGATGACTTTGCTGATGCGGGTCCTGACGAATTGCGCCGCACTACCTTCTGACGACGCGCTGGACATTTCCGCCTGCAGGGCGGCACGGGAAAGCGTCCAGAATTCGCCTTCATGGTGTTCCAGTATCTTCAGTTCAACCAAACGGTCCAGAGCTAGGTCGATTACGGACTCTGCTCGGGGGGCGAGCCGTTCGATCCAGTACTGGGTGTTGCGCTGTATCGATTCCCCCGCGATCTCGTTGAGTATGGGGTCCAGCGTAGGGTCACCCGTCTCGGTCCTGTCCAGGAGGAAAAGAGAATCTACGTCAGTGTCGATGCGCGACATGAGCGAAAGTTCCGCGAGTACAGCGCCGGCAACGGTGCAGTTCAGGTCCCAGCCAGGCACCTGGTGGAAGTAGCCGCTCTCCTCGTTGAGGAGCATTAAGATGAGCTCTTCCGGCAAACTCAGCGGTTTGGTCGCCACACCGTCTGTAGTGAGAGTCATCCGTCTTGCTCCCCGTGGACCATGCCGATATTCTAGGCCGCTCAGTACTGTCGGTTGGATGGACAGTTTATCGCACCGGTGAGGCAACAGTTCAGCTTCCTGGTGGCTCTAGGATGCGGGATGCGTCAGGGGAGGTGCGCGTCCGGGGCTGGACGGGTGGTGCCTGGATCCGGTGGGTCCGGCGCGATTTACCCTGGCAGATCCAGGCTTACAGCCCGGAAACTCATGAGAGGAGCGTTGAGGGATAGCAACTCGATATAAGGCACCCGCGGACGCCCCGCTGGCTTCCCCGTTTCCAGAGGGCTGGTATTTCGTCGCAAGCCGTCGCGCCATCCTAAATGCGAAGCTCATCCAGATGACCTGGATGAGCGAGAGCATCGTAGTCTGGAGCGACGAGGACGGGCGAGTCTGCGTATCTGAGGCCTATTGCCCCCATCTCGGCGCCGATCTAGGTCCCGGGGCAGGGGGGAGAGTATGCGACGGTCGGCTCGTATGTCCCTTCCATGGCTATGAGTTCGATGCCACGGGCCAGTGCGTCGCCACCCCTTTCTCCCCTCCACCGAAATTCGCGAGGTTGCGAGTCTTCGAGACACAAGAGATAGCCGGGTTGATCTTCGCGTGGTGGGGAATACGAGGACGGGCGCCCCAGTGGAGCCTGCCCGCAGAGTCGCCCGACCAGACCGGCTGGAGCGATCTTGACATCAGGACCCTCCGTTTCCCCGGTCATCCTCAGGAGACCACGGAGAACTCGGTGGACCTGGCACACCTTCGGTACGTGCACGGTTACGACAGCGTAAATCGCGTCGACCCCGTGTCCGTGGACGGACCGCTTCTGGAAAGCAACTTCGAATTCACGAGAACACGGAGTATCGCCGGCATAGCGAGCTTCACGTTCGATATTTCAGCGAGGACCCGGGTCTATGGATTGGGCTATTCGTACGTGGAGATCCGCGAGCATTCCATCGGCATGGACTTACGCCTGTGGATACTGGCAACGCCCGTCGACGGCACGCACATTGACCTGTCTCTGGCAGGGCAGGTGCGGGAGATAAGAAGCCCGAGGCGATGGATATTGGGTCTCGGCTTTCTCCCGGTGAAGCTGCGTGCGCCCATCATGAACAAGATCATGGCCTCTCAGCAAGAGAAGGATGTGCTACAGGATGTGGTCATCTGGAGTCGCAAGCGGTATAAGTCCCGCCCCCGCCTGTGTCGCTCCGATGGCGAGCTCATGCCATTTCGAGCCTACTGTGCCCAGTTCTATCCCGACCCCAGCGATTCTGACCCCCCGGCCGTTTAGGGGTGGTCCTTGGCTGCGCGGGACCGGCATTGCGAGGGGATGAAAGGGCCTGACTTACACATTCGCTCAACAGCATCCCGGTGTAAGGGTCGTACGGAGTTCCAGGACTCAGCGAAGCGCGCGGCGAGTCGGAACGCTGGGTCGACTACCTGCCTACTGAATCTATAGGACGCGTGAGATGGTCCGCGGGCTCGCCCTGACCAAGGATGCGCCACGTGGGTATTAGGAATCTAGCAGGGCTTCAAAAAGCTCTCGCCAATCCTCTGCGTTCTCACTTCCGTACTTGACGCTGGACAAAACGACGCCGTCGGAATCGACCGTCACGTAGGCGGCCTGGCGGGTGACGTTGTAGCTCCTAACCACCTGAATATCAGCCACGGTCATTGGCCACAGGAATCCCTCGGACTGCTTATAGGCGAGGATCTGTTCGGTGGTCTCCAGCGGGTCTATGTTCACCGCAAGGATTCCCACGCGGTCGGCGTATTCGGGTTGAACTTCCTTAAGGTGCCTCAACGAGGCACGGCAGGTCGGTCACCATGTGGTGTAGAAGTAGAGAAGCAGGGGGCGGCCGTTAAAGCTAGCCAGGCTGACCTGCTCACCTTCGACGGTGGCCAGCATGAAGTCCGGGGCCCTCTGGCCCACCTTGTGTCCAACCTCCAGCGCCATCTGGGTAGGCGGAGTGGTGGGAATGGGCGTTGCCGCAGGCTGCTGAGGCTCCTCGGTGGGGGCGGTGACCGTCGGCGTGGATATCTGCCGGGCCGTAGGGCTATCTGCCCCGGAGGTCCCACCTCCACAGCCGGCAAAAACAGCGGCCAGGGAAAGGCCCATGACTAGGGGAAGCAATGCCGGTCTACCAGTCAGGGTGCGCAACACGACTCTTGTGTGTCCTTCACTATGCCCGATGTCGTAAAGCGAGGGTAACAGGTGACATTGTTAGTTTCCATACCGGGCGAGGACCAGGTGTTGGCGTCACTGTTGGCGGCTCGGCGGAAGGTCGTCGACGTTAAGGGTAATCTGGCGATGTCGTCCCCGCGCTCATGACGCTTGCGTATTCAGCGGATCGGTCTTCCCCGCTAGCTGCCGGCCGGTGCCGCCCATGCAGGATGACTCCACGGAATGACCCTCACCGGGCGACGGTGCAGTCGTCGAAGACGATTATCCGGTCTGCGCGAACGAGTTTCCCGAAAAGGGTTACGTACTGGCCCGTATCCAATCGCGAAACGGACTCTGGGTCATCGAACCGACACTCAATGTACCGATCCCGTTGCGATAGCCGATCGTCAAGGTGGAATCGAACCCTCGGGCCGTCAATATCCGTTATGTGGCCCGAAAACCTGCGCATTTCTTCGGCCGCTATCCGCCCGGCCAATCGGGTGGGATTGGACTCTCTCTCGTGTTGATAAAGGTCATACAGGCTCTGAGGGCGATATTCCTCTGTTCCGCACGCCGCAATCGCCAGGACGGCCAGCCCCACCGCCATCAAAGAAAGAACCGTGATTTTCATCTCCCACCTCTAGAGCACTCATACTCTAAGCTAGGCATATGGTCCGCATTCTCTCACGCGTGGGTCTACTTCCGCGGGACACCCAACCGCATGTATGCCCCGGGCAGCGACGAGGACAACTGCGCACTAGCGGCGGCCTTGCCTGCTAACCCGCCTGTATCGACTGCGCCCCAGTTGGTAGTACACCTCTCGCCTCTGCCACAGGTTGCTCATGGCCGTCCATCCGTCGTCTTCACGCTTTAAGGGACTCAAGGACAATCGCTGTCACTGATGGAGCCATCAGCGGTTTTTGTACGGCAGTAGATGACCCCTTCCAATATCGCATCCTCAAGGTCGCCGTTCTCAAGGTCTGCGCCTGTGAAGTCGGATCCGGACAGGTCAGCCTGATAGAAGGAGGCTCCTCTGAGGTTGGCATCCTGGAAATTCACGCCCCGCACGTTCGCCCCCTCAAAAAACACCCCTTCGAGATTGGAACCTACGAAGCTGGCCCCCTCGAGGTTTGCCCTAGAGAAATCGGCCGCTTCTCGGCCTCTAGAGCCCCCGCCCTGGACTGAGGGGATCTCGCTGAAGTCCTGACCGTCGAAGCTGGCGCCCGGGCATTCCGCCTCTGGGCCTACAGCGCACCCCTGAACATCTTTGGGGACGGTAGGGACCGGGGTGATCGAAGGGACCATGGTCAGCTGTGTCGAGAAACTGCCCGGCTCGCTCGTGCAGGACAGGGCAATCACAATGATCCCGGCCACCAGCGGGAACGGTACCTTCCTTGGGATGCTTAAGCGGTAGCCGCAAATGCCGCGCACCACCGATCGTACCTCCGCACACTAGCGAGTAAGAGACAACCCGCGTTGTCCATGAGTACTTCGTAACTCGACCTTTTGGAGAGGGTACCCTCCGAATCAGCTTGCATCAGGGTAGCATCCCACAGTGCGGGTGCACCGAGAAACCGGTTTGTACGGGAAGGTGCCGGCAGTGAAGGCCCTGCGCACATTGGTACCGATGGAGTCGACCTCCCGCGGCTTGGTGTTCGGGAAGATCGCCTTCCAGCCGGTGTTCCCGTACCCGCGTGGGGAGTGAAGCACCCTCGAATTGGTGGTTGCGGTAGACCTGCCGACAAGGTTGAGCGGCTCTCTCAGGCCATTCCCGCATTGCATCCGGAAGGTCCCGGGTGTCGAACTGAGGGGTCGTCGTTCGAGTCGCAGCCCCCGAAGGCCGACCCGCTCTTGGTTATCCTGCGTCTCACCCCTTAACCCGGTACTGGCCACGGTCACTGACGGCGGGCCGCCGGAGATCGTGGAAGGAACTTTTCAGCGCCTGATCTCGAATTGTTATCGGAGCCCATGGCGCCGGTAGTAGACTGGCGGAGAAGGGGAGTCCCACGGGGCGGACGCTGATTGCCGTCCGGCACAAGAGTGTACGGGACGGTTTCTGAGATCGGCTAGAAGGTCGTGGCGTCCTCGCCCACCCACTTGAGAATGAGGTCGTTCAGGAAGCCGTCCGCCTTCATCGACGCGAGGGCCGCGTTGAGCTTATCCCGCAGGGCGCCGCTACTCTCGCGCACACCCATGCCGATCCCTTCATCCAGCGGCACCGATGGCCCGACGATGGCCAGGAGCCCCTCGTATTCGGCAAGCTTTTCCACTGCGTAGGCGTGGTCGACCAGGCTCGCGTCAATCTCGCCGTTCAGCAGAGCCTCCAGGCGGTCGTCTTCGCTGTCGAACTCGACGTAGGCGATGCCCTGTTCCGTGAAGTAGTCCGAATAGATCGTGTTGGCGTAGGCACCGAGACGCCCCTGAATGGCCACGTCACCCGCGCCGGCCAGAGCGAGATAGACCGAGGGCGTCGGCGGGTAGTACGGCTCGGTGAAGTCAATGGTCTCGTCGCGGCCGGGTGTGATGCTCATCCCGGCGATGATGACGTCGAACTCATCCGCCACCAGGTTCGGGATCAAGCTCTCCCAGTCGTTGAGCACCCACTGGCATTCGAGCTCGGCTCGGCGGCAGATCTCGTCGCCGATCTCCCGTTCCAGGCCGTCGATCTCGCCGTCGTCGTTGACGAAGTTGAAGGGATGGTAGCTGCCCTCCGTGGCAAGCAGCACCGACTCCGGGCCGCCGCCGCACGAGGAAGCAGCTGCCGCCAGAGCCAGGATGGTGGCTGCAAGAGCCGGGCGCAGCGGCCACGTGAAGAACTTCAGGGAAGCTGCCTCCTCGTCACAGTTTCTATCAGTGCATTCAAACCCATTCAGCGCCCTGGCGGCAACCTAGCGTTGGAACAGTGGATCCGTTGCCGCGACAGGGTGGACGCAACTTGTCAGATCGAAATCGGTGGTGCAGTTCCCCGTCCTTTCAGTGCATTGATCAGGGCGACCCAGGCTCCCTAGATCTCGATGTCATGGTCCCTGAGGATCCTTGAGGTCCTGTCATCTCTCGGTCAGCGCCAGGCCCCGGAGGAATGGCCTCACCGCTCCATCTCCACAAGGGCCTCCTTGCGTGACAGCCCCCATCGGTAGCCGCCCAAGCCACCGTCCTTACGCATGGCGCGGTGACAGGGGACGATGAGCGCCACCGGGTTGGCGGCGCAGGCCTGGCCCACCGCACGACTGGCAGAGGGCCGGCCCAGTTCTTCGGCCAGTTGCTGATAGGTGCGTGTCTCGCCGGCGGGAATGGCCTGCAGTTTTCGCCAGACCTTCCACTGGAAGATGGTGGCACGCACGTCTAAGGGTAGGTCAATGTCCAGTCGACCTCCATCTATGTATTCCATAACCGCACTGGCCCAGTCCCATAATCTGTCGCATTCGCTGTCGTGGCCGCCGGTCTCAGTGGGCCGAATGTCTGCCGCTGGAAACTCGTCGCTCAGTTCAGCCGTCAACGTTTCGGCATCATCTCCAAGTTTGACAGCGCATACCCCGCTGGCGGTCCCTGCGACCAGCACTTCGCCTAATGCCGATCCGGTGACAACATATCTGATGACGGCGCCCGCGCCACCCTTGCTGTAACTGGCCGGGGTCATGCCGAGCTGCTCCATGGCGCTTTCGTAGGCACGGCTGGAGGAGCTATAGCCTGCTTCATAGAGTGAATCAGTTACGTTCGCTCTGTCACGAAGCATGAGCTTGAACCGATTCAGCCTCTGTCCGCGAGCGTACTGCAAAGGAGTTAGGCCAGTCTCCTTCTTGAAGGCGCGGCGCAGCGTACGAGTGCCAACTCCCGAAACCTTGACGATTTCTGCCAGTGAGGGTAGTGCGCCGTGGGATTCGATATGTCCCTCGATGTACTCGCACGCCCTCCAGACGAGCTCTGCGTCTTCACCGGGACGATCAGGGCGACATCGTTTACAGGCTCGGTAACCTCCCCTCAGGGCTTCTTCCGGCTTCGAGAAAAAGACCGCCTGAGATTGTCGGGGTTTGCGGCTGGGGCAACTGGGTCGGCAGTAGACGCCGGTTGAGCGTACAGCGTAGACGAACTGACCGTCGAAGCTGGCGTCCCGTGTCAGCACCGCCTCCCACATGTGCCGCGCTTCCGGCCTCATTCGTTCCTTGTACAGAGTGGTCATTTGAGCGTAATCAAGCTAGGGCTAGGTAGAGTAACTGGCGATTCTGCATACCGCCCCAAGCTTAGCCGCTGCCCGGGTGCCAATCTATCCGGTTTCTGCCTTCAAACTCTCGGTCACTCGCTTTGCTGCTTTAGGCTGCGTGCCCACTCGAACATCGGGAGGGATGCGGATCCTGGACTTGACCTTCGCCAGGGAGGGCAGCGACCAGCGCGGTCCGGGGCCTTTGAATTCAGAGCATCATGGCCAGAAAGAGCGGCCCGTTGGTGACCGTAGGCGGAACCTCCAAGTACTTCGTGTCAACTTGTCCTCGGCCCCATGGAGTCGGTGGTGAACTGACGGAGTGTAGGCCGTTGGCAGGCGCGTGATCGAGGCCAGTGCACTCTACGCCAGACTTGTGTGTCCTGGCGGATTGCCCCGTCGGCAAGTACGTCGTCCAGCGCACTGGCCTTCCGGGTGGACGGGAGTCTGGCGGGCAGACCGATGCTCGGAGCGACTAACCTGACAGCCGGTACGCAACAGAGGGAAGTCAATGACCCGCTGTAAAATGCAGCCATACCTTGAGACTCCGGAAGCTACTCAATACACCCGTACCCGAGGAGATGCTAGGCAATGGGAAACCCGGTAGTGCACTTTGAAATCGCCGGCCCGGATGGGCCCGCCCTGCGGCGGTTCTATCGCGATCTGTTCGGATGGAAGATTGAAGTACTGGGCGAAGAAATGCACAACTACGGTCTAGTCTCCGCAAACGAGGGAGGCATCGGTGGCGGCCTGTTTCCCACAGCTGAGGGTACGCCGGCGCGCAGCTATGTCACCTTCTATGTGCAGGTTGACGACATTCAGGTGGCTCTGGGTAGGGCGGCCGGTATGGGCGGGAAGGCCGCCGTGCCACCCATGGAGATAGCGCCCGGCATGGGCTCGATCGCCATGTTCGAGGACCCCGCTGGAAACACCATTGGTCTGTATTCGCTACCGTCGGAATGGGACGGACAGATGCCACCCAAGGGGAATGGTCCGCCGGTGGTGCACTTCGAGTTGGGAGGCGGCGATGCGGAGAAGCTTGTCGAGTTCTATGCCGGAATGTTCGACTGGCAGATCCACCTTCACGAAGAGACCAAATATCGCCTCGTCCAGCAGGAACCCGGGGGGATTGGCGGGGGTATCTTCGAGCACGTAGAGGGCATGCCGCCCAACGCTCCTTCCGTCGCCGTAATGGTCAGTGATCTGCAGGCATACCTTGACAGGGCAGTGAGTCTGGGCGGCAGCGCGCTGATGCCTCCCACCGAGATTCCCGGCGGTTTCGGTTCGATGGCCATATTCTTTGACATCGCCGGCAACCGCATTTCACTCTTTAAGTCTCCGGGGTAGAGGCCGCGACGCCGGCCGGCTTGGCCCGCTAAACGGCGCTTCGGAGCCCTTACAGGGCCGGGCGGGCAGCCTTGTAGCGACCCACCTGCAGGGCAGGGCCGAAATTCGAGTATAGGGCTCTCGGCTTTCGATACGGTCGGGCGGAGGCAGGTGGCGCCAGTCCCGCTCACCTGGCCCTGAGCAGCAGGAAAATGTCCTCGTCCGTCGCGTGCAGAAGCAGGCCATCGTCAAACGTGCCGTACCGGTCCACATCGGGCACCAGTTCGAGGAAGCGTTCCTCCTGCTTCGTCAACCCGTCTGGCTCCTCGCAGAACTTTTCAGTGTGGGAAAGGCTCTCGGCATCGATCGTGATCACCCCGTCCTCAGCCGTGGCCTGGCCTGAATAGGAGTTGCACCCCGACGACCCCGAAATGCCATCTTCATCGAACGACATCGTCACATCGGCTCCTTGGATCGGCCGGGTGGTCCGGGCGTTCCACATCCCGGAACCCTCATCCCGCAGCTCGACGATTGCCACCAGGGTCCATTCGGCGTCGGCGATGTCTTTAAAGGTCGGTGAGAGCGGCTCGAACGCCAGGGTCCTTGCCCGGGAGGACCTCATTCTGAGAAGGCGCGGACCCCCTCCCCGGAGACAGCATACTCTCTCGTCCATGTCAGAAAGTCCGTAAACTCACCCTCCATCCTGCGGTCATCCTCCGGGCATGAGTGCATGGACGAGAGCATGGATGTCGACGGGAAGCGAACGCACCCCTCGGTCCTGTCGTAGGTCGCGATATAGGCTCGGCATGCCGTCACGCCGATCACCAGCCGGTCATCGAGGAGGGACATTGTGGCCGCACCCGTATCGCCCTGTTCCAGAAGCCTCCACCCGGCATCCTGAAGGTCAACGGGGTCTCCTGGCAAGGGCACCTGCCTTACGAAGACGAGCCTTGCCGCTCCCATCCGGGTGATCGGCTCCAGTTCGATGCAGGTCCTGGATCTCGTCGCCGAATTGACGACAGCGGCAGGGAAGCCACCCAGGGGTGGACTCGGCCGCCTGGCCCTGTCAAGCCGAGAATCGAATGCTGGTCAGGCCGTGCCTGGCGCCGCTCTGGCTGTCTTCTTCTTTCTCTTCATTATCACAATGTAGCTCGGCTCCAGGGGCGGTGCGTCCGAAGCGGACCCGGGGCAGGAACCCGCGCGAATGACCCTAAAGCCCTCAGCCGCCAGCCCGTTTACCTCCTGCTCAAGCCTGTCCAATTCTCCTACGTTGGTACGCCTAATCCTGTATTCGTGCATTTTCGTCTCCTCGGTTGCCCTGCTATCTCGAACGAGAAAGTCGCAAGGGAAAGGCACCTCCATGCGCAGTGCGAACACGGTCGTGCGCTGCAGGATCTGCTCGGGCGGCGCAAGTGCTCAGGTGTAGCCTCCCGCTGCCGCTAATCGTCGTCGTCGTCATCGGTCTGCACGGCGTTCACACCATAAAGATCCCGCCTGCATCTGTCGCAAACGCCCTCTGTGATTCCCAGCGGGTGGTTGTGCTCTGCGGACCGCCACATCACCCACGTGCTATGGACTAGCAGATCATGCCCATCGGGTTGCAGGCATTCCGTGTCGGCCAGATCGGCCCATCCGCCCCTGTTCCCGATGATCTCGTCCGGTTCAAGAATGACGATCCCGCCTCCGCACCCTTCCTGCAGGTAATGGCATGTGCTCCCTTCTTCATTGGCAGGTTGCATCGGTTCTAATCGCTCTGTGCTTATTGCGGTCATGTCCTGCGCAAGGCCATGGGTGGATACGTCGATCATGTCGTGGCCTGTGCCGTTCTGATTCCTGCCGAGCAATACCCGGACCTCGTGCGGATCGGTGACTCCGTCGAGGCTCGACAGAAACCCTCTCAGAAGTCCGGCCAGGGCTCGTGATGGAAAGTCCTTCAGCGGAACCTGCGCCCCGTCGATCATCAGGGTGGTCGACTCGGCGGCCTCGTCGGTTCGGGCGGCGGCCTCCGCAAGCTGATCGGTCAGGTGCGTGAGGTCGCTCTCGGAAATGGCCGGCGCGCCATCTGCCCCTGAGTCATCGGCGCAGACCTCCGCGATCATGTTCTCGACGACCGGCGATGTACCGTCGCGTCCCCTTACCACTATCTTCGGCAGGCAGCTGGACTTAAACCCCTCGGCGACGACCATGTCCACGCCGCCTCCAAGCGCGCGGGCGAGCGCGTTGAAATCGGCCTCCCCGTCCGCCAGTGACGTCCGTGTCTGCACCCCGGGCGAGGCAGCGATTACGGCAACTGCTCCTGCGTGAAACATGCGATCGGAATCGCTGCCTGGCCTGGCGGCATCATGGCCGTGCGGGCAATGTTTGACGGCGCCCACTCGATAGCCCCTGGCCGTCAGCCTCTCGATGAGGGCGGCGGCCACGGCGGTCTTCCCGCTGCCGGAGTATCCGACCACGGCGACCATCGGAGGCCGCATTCCGAAAATGGGAGGTGTTCTACTCGCCGGACCAGACTTGTGCATGACTACCACTGTTCGCTCCTGCTCTCGTTTCCCGCTGCCGAATGGGACTCCGGGGACCCTCCTTGACGTCCTGTAGCGCACGATCTAGGCGATGTTTCTCGGGGCAAAGCTCATGGTCTTTTTGTATTCGGACTCGCCGACCCTGGCCAGGCGACCCTTTCCCAGCTTGAACCGGTACCTGTTGTTGATCGGGTCGGCCTGGCCGGATGTCACGCTGTTGGCGGCCATATCGAGCCTTCCCTGGTTGAACAGGAAGTAGCTGCTTGTAACCCCTTCGGGGACCATGTCCGTCACGTACGCGACGGCCTTGAAACCGGCCGCGTAGCGCCCGCCGCCCTGCGTTGCAACGCTGTCGTTCTCGATCATCACCCAGTCTCCACTCTCGATTCCCCGTGGCTTCGCGTCGGCCGGGTTGATCTCCAGTACGTTGACCGGGAATCGCTCCCACCGGTAGGGGATGCGGATGTCATCGAACTGAGACTGCCAGTGCTCGTTGGTCCGCATGTTGGTAACCCACAGCTCGTCGCCCTGCGGACCCTCCTTCTCCTGGAATTCCCTCACGTCGTTCCAGTCGCCTATCGGGAAGATGGCCTTGCCGCTGGCGGTGCCGAAGCTGTCCTGGTGCAGGTGCTTGGTGCCGACGAGCTGCCCGTCTTCGACCCTGATCGGGCACTGGATTCCGGTCGTTCCGAGTTCGCGCAGGAACTCGTGCCCGCTCTTGCCCTGCGACCTGGCCATCCTCACGAGTTCGACGTAGTCGTGGACGGTGCCGATGGAGCGCTCGGAGGCCTCTTCGAACACATCATTTGAATCGCGCCAGTCATAGCCTTCGAATCCCATTCTCCTGGCGACCTGGGCGACTATCCACCAGTCCGGTTTGGCCTCCCCGGGAGGGTCCATAACCTTCGAGTAGATCCGGAGTCGTCGTTCACCCTGCATTCGGGCGAAATCAACTTCACCCCAGGTCGCCGCAGGCAGCATCAGATCGGCGAACCCGGCCATGATGTTCGGGTATATCTGCTGGAGGATGACTACCATGCCCTCGGAATCGACCTTGGCCTTGAGCAGTTCCTTTACCCGGGCCACGTCAAGCTGCCCGCCGGAGCCGAAGGCCTCGCTCCTGGTTACTTGGGGACCCTTCTCCCTGCTCAGTCTCCTGACGTGGGCCGCCAGATCCTGAGATGCCCCCATCGCCGTTACCCATGTCGTCCCGACCACGTACATGAACCGGACGTTGCCCTCCGCAACCCAGCGATCCACGTTGAGCTCGATGGTGTTGCCCTTGTACGAGTCCGGTGACTTGTCCTTCGGGTATCCGGCCGCAGAGATCATCCCGCGCTGGTGGCCGCCGGCCCGCGACTGCATCTGACCCGGGCGGCCTCCCGCACCGACGGTGAGGCCAAGAGCCGCCAGCGATGCCGTGTTGGGGTAGTTGTGAGCCCAGTAGTTGCCCTTCTCGAGCATCATGGACGTCTTCGGACGGGTGCCGTCGGCATCAGGCCTTGCCATGATCTCGGCGGCCTGTCGTATCTTCGATGCCGGAACGCCCGTAATTCGCTCCGCGCTGGCGACCGTGTATGCGTCGTCGGCGAGAAGGAAGCTCTTGTACCCGTCGAAGGTCGCACCGAACATTCGGCGTCGCCATCCATTCTCATTGGCCAGGTCGGAGTCCGAGGCCGTCCGCCCGGCGATGAAGTCCCGGTCCTCCCAGCCGTTGTCTATGATCTCCCTGGCGATAGCGTTGTTCAGGACGGTGTCAGTTCCGGGAACGAGCTGGAGGTGGAGTCCACCATTGGCCTCCGCGTAGGCGGCTGTGTAGTCGCGCCGCGGGTTCACGACGATGAGCGTCGCGCCGCCGGGCGCCACCCACTCGTTGAACAGGATCGATTTGGTCTCGTAGAGGGTCGCTCCTGAGACGAATATCACGTCGGCGTCCCGCCAGTCCCGGTATGCGGCGCTAAAAGCGTTTATGCCGGCGTCGCTCAGGCCCGGTGTATCCGCTCCTGCAGCCGGCTTGTCGTGCGGTGCCCAGACGGGCGTGGCGACGCTCTTGAGAGCGAGCTTGGTCAGGGCGTAGGTGTTCTCGTAGTACTGGTACGAGAACTGCTTCATGCCCCAGGCCATCTCACCGTACCTGTCGAGGACGTACCTTGACACGTCACCCACCAGCTCGATCGCCTCGTCCCATGAGATGTCGACAAACCCGCCATCCACCCTCAGCTGGGGATGCTGAAGCCGGTCCCTGGTCGGCTTGTCGGCGCTGTACAGCTTCTGCGCCAGTGTGCCGCCCCGGATGCTGTGGTCTCCTCCCCGGTTCACGACCTCGGTGTCGCCGTCGGGTATTACCAGAACGTGATGGGGAGCGCCCTTGATCTCGACGACGTTCTGCATGTAGGGCGATATCCAGTCTCCACTGAGAGGTGACACCGGAAAGTCGACACCCATGGCGTTCTCGCCTGCGGCGGGTCCCCCCTTGCGGCCCACGGGCCACGAGTAGATCTTGTAGCCGCAGCCCACGATGCAGTAGTCGCATGCGGTGGGGACGACCCTAGCATCCGGAGGAGGGAGGACGATCTCCGCCACGGGAATGTCGCTGAAGGCCGCTGGGGTAGGGGTGGGGGCCGGGTCTCCACCGAGACCGCATGCCGACAGGACCGCGGCGGCCCCGCCGCCGGCCATCAGGGAGAGAAAGGTCCTCCTGCTGATGCCCGCCGCCTGAGCCCTCGCCCAGAGTTCCCCCGGATCGTTCGCCATTGCCCCGCCATCGACGCTGCTTCCTGGCTTCATTCCGTTCCCCCTGCCGTGGTCCCCACGGGCGTACCCCCCGTGAGATTGCTCGAATGCCCGTACAACAGTCCGGTAACGCCGATTGCCACAAGGTCGGCTCCATCCATCTCCAGCACGATCTGAGGCAGGCTCTGGGTCGCCTGCCCGACCACGACTATGCCGCTCTTGGACAGATCGAACGTGGTGTAGTGGCACGGGCACGGTCCGATCACTCGATGTTCCGGCTTGTACTGCTCCATCAGCGGGCAGCCCATGTGTGAGCAGATGTAGCTGAAGGCCACGATGTCCCCATCCGGGCCAACGCCGCCGGGAGCCTGTTCGCCCAGCTTGATGGCGAAGTTCTTGTGCTCGACCAGCGGATACTCGAAGTCGAAGGGCTCACCTGTCCTGATGTCGCTGATCGGTGCGATCTTCAGCTTTGGATACGACCTCGTTACCCGCTGGACTCCAGGACCGGCCGCCTCCACCACCTGCAACGCCTGCGGGAACGCCAACACACCCGCAACGATGCCCCCGGCAATCCCCGCGTTCTTAAGGAACTCGCGCCGGGATTCCCCCGGCCCAGTGGGCTTTGTCATACGTTCCTCCGACCTACACTTGACAGACTGACGTCCCAGGACCTCATTCGACGACTATCTCTCCGATCATGCCCAGGGCCCTATGGGGGATGCAGATAAACTCATAGGTGCCGGGCTCGTCGAACGTAAAGGTGGACAGAACGGTCTCCCCGGCCTCCATTGAAACGTTGATATCCAGCTCCTCTATCGTGAAGGTGTGAAACTCCGTTTCCGAGACCAGGGCCAGGGTCACCTCCTCCCCGACCTTGAACCTCAACTCGTCAGGGTCGAACCTGTACTCGCCGCTACCACCCTGATCCCTGTTGATGACCCTCAGGGCGCCCTCGGGGATGGAGGGCGTAGCGGCCGGTTCCGGCTGCCGGGCCGGAGCCGTCGCTGTTGGACGAGCCGTCCCGTCGCCGCCTGTACCGCAGGCCGCCAGTCCCACCACCAATAGGAACGCCAGAGCAAAAGGCGCAATTGTCCCTGTCACGCATCCTCCTTTTCGGAGCGTATCCGCCTTGATCCGGAGGTCTCTGGAATTCGCCTCCTGCGACGCTCAGGGGCATCGTCTCAGGCCGGGGTGAAGACGGTGTAATCGAGCCCCTCACCCCTGTGAACGTGCTGTGCCGATCCGCAGATTGGGCGGCAACTGTCGGCCCTTTTGGATTTTCTGGGTGCCTGCGGGTCGAGTAGGGTGTATCAGTAGCAATCGAGGGTGGGGGATCACCAGCCAGATGGCGATTTCATCTGATACCAGGTACGAAGGTGAGCTAGCCGAACTTCGAGGGCAGCTCGGGCATCTACGCAGACGGTTTGCGCGCCTGAGCGACCTGAACCGCAAGATCATGTCCAACCTTGAGGTCGCCTCCGTCCTCAAGGACATAGTGGACGCTGCCTGTGACCTGACCGGAGCCAGATACGGGGCGATGGCAGTTTTCGATGAGGCCGGGCGCGTTCAGACTTTTGTCACCCATGGCATGTCAGATGAGGACAGGGAGCGGCTCGGAGACCCGCCGAAAGGTCTCGGGCTGCTGGGATTGCTCCAGCATGAGCAAAAGCCTCTGCGCCTCGCCGACCTCTCCAGGCATCCGAGTTCGGTCGGCTTTCCTCCAAACCACCCCGCGATGAAGAGCTTTCTCGGAGCACCCGTGCGACTCGGAGAGCAGTCGTTTGGCAACCTGTACCTTACGGAGAAGATCGGGAGCGACGAGTTCACCCTGGAAGATGAGGACGCACTCGTATTGTTCGCGTCCCAGGCGGCCCTGGCGATTCACAATGCTCAGCAGTTCGAGACGCTTGAGGATGAAAGGCGGCGCCTGGAAACGCTGCTGCACCTGTCTCCCGTCGGGGTCCTGATGATAGAGGCAGGCAGCAGGCGAATAATCATGGCGAACCGGGAGGCCGAGCGCCTCCTTGGCTCCGACTACCGTGCGGGGAGGGTGCTAAAGGATCGCGATCAGATCTTGATGGCGGACCCTGACGGTAGCGCTTCGGGCGAAGAGGCCCCGATCCAGAGGGCTCTGACCCGAGGGGAGACGGTTCGGGCCGAGGAGGTGGAACACAGGTTCTCGGACGAGCGTTCGGTCCCGACCCTGGTGAGTGCTACGCCCATCAGGGGGGAGGCAGGGGAGATAGTCGCGGCGGTTTCGATCATTCAGGACATCTCGCCCCTTGAAGAGCTGGAGAGGCTGAAGGGTGAGTTCCTCGGCATCGTCAGTCACGAGCTGCGAACTCCTCTTACCGCTATCAAGGGCTCAGCCGCCACGGTGCTGGGCGGCGAACAACCCTTCGACGACAGAGAGATGAGGGAGTTCTTCCAGATCATCGACGAGCAGGCCGACCGGATGAGGGACCTGATCAGTAATCTGCTGGACATGACCCGGATCGAGGCCGGATCCCTCTCGGTGAATCTCGCCCGCTTCGATCTAGGGGAAGCGATCGATGAAGCAAAGTCTACTTTCGCAACAGGCGGAGGCTACCAGGAAATCAGGGTAGACACTCCGGCCGCACTCCCGACGGTGCAGGGAGACAGGCGAAGGATCGTTCAGGTGTTGGACAACCTGCTGAACAATGCCGGCAAGTTCTCGCCTGACACGGCCCCGATCGCGATAGCGGTCGAAGCCAGTGCCGAAGAAGTGACCGTCCATGTCAGTGATGAGGGTCGTGGCATAGGACCCTTGAGCCTTCCCCACGTCTTTAAGAAGTTCTACCAGGAGCGGGGATTTTCGGGGAGCGGCCTTCGCAGCAGCGGTCTGGGCCTAGCCATATGTAAGGGCATCGTGGAGGCGCACGGCGGCCGCATATGGGCGACCAGTCCGGGAGAGGGACGGGGATCCACCTTCAGCTTTAGACTTCCCATCGGCGCTGAAGGCTCTGACACCCGCACTCCCGACGTAACGCGTCGATCCTCCCACGTTGGGCAGGTTGCCAAGGCGTCGGCGAGGACGAAGATCCTGGTCGTAGACGACGAGCCGCAGATCCTGCGCTATGTAAAGATCGCACTGGCGCGAGCGGGCTTCAGGCCGATCGTTACTCCCGAACCCGCCGAGGTGATGGAACTGATCGAGCTGGAGCAGCCCCAGCTCGTGCTGCTCGACCTCATGTTCCCGACCGCAGATGGGTTCGAGCTTCTGGTCCGCATCCGGGAGGCGAGCGGAGTTCCCGTGATCTGCCTGACGGCCAGGGACGGCGAGGGAGACATCGTCAATGCCCTGAAGCTGGGTGCGGATGACTACGTGACCAAGCCCTTCTCACCCTCCGAGCTGGTGGCAAGAATCGAGGCCTCTCTGAGACGCCGCGTGCTGGTAGACCAGATAGAGGTGCGACCTCCACTCGAGTTTGAGGGACTGACGATAGAATTCGCCGCACGGCGGGTCACGGTGTCGGGTGACGAGGCGAAGCTCACTCCAACCGAGTACAAGCTCCTTTATGAGCTGGCAACCAACGCCGGTCGTGTTCTTACTTACAACCAGATTCTGCAGCGCGTCTGGGGACCGGAATACGACGGCGAGAGCCAACTGGTGAGGGCGATGATCCGAAATCTCCGTCGCAAGCTTGGCGATAGCGCCAGAAACCCAAGGCTAATTTTCACGGTGCCGCAAGTCGGATACCGGATGGACGAGCCTTCCATTGGGTAGCGACTCCGGGATGGTTCAGGCGCCGACTGGATTAACGCAGTAAGACGACGTCGAGGTGATACGGTGATGGGCCTAGAACGGCAAGGCGCATAGACGCGGCGGGTGCGTTCGTTCATGCGGGGATTCTGTGACGACACCGGAGGGGTGCGAGCTTTGAGCGCCTGCCCGATGCCCCGACTCCAGCCGCGGTCCACCCGCGACCCGGATGCGGTGGAGTGTATCCGGCGGTTGCCGCACACCCGGTAACGTAGGGCAGGGGCCATTCTATTGGAAGGGTTATGCAGGGACCGAACAAGCCATCGAAACTCAGGAAGTGTGTGGGGAGCCGGCAAAGATAAAGGACTCCTGACGAATTCAAGAGAGGTGATCGCGTTTCTGACGTTTGCACACCATGTATAAGAAACAGATGCGTTTGTGGCATCCTAATATCTCGGAAACATTCTCCAGATGAAGCGTGCCAAACGAAGAGCAAGAAGGATCAGAACCTCTGCGGTGTCGATCTGTCCATGCGTCTCTGGGTACATCCGTTCAATAAGCATGAACTCAGCGCAGATGACGACACCTGGATTACGACCACTCCATAAGGAATTGTCAACTGTACGACGAGCCGGAAAAAATCCCACGAATATGAGGATATAAAAGATGACATTTAGGCACCGGATACGCTACTACCTTATGATCTATGTGCCGCTGCTCTTTGCAGGCATGGGGGTGTCGCTGTATCACCTATTCTCTGGTGGTGTCGCCGGCCACGAGTTGACAGTAACCTACTACGTGTTCTTCTCCATGATGGCTTACGTGGCAGTGGGCTCGATGGGAATTGCCGTAGCGATTTTCGAAGTGGCTAATTTCCTGTTGAAGATCGGGTGGCGGAAGGATTGAGAGACGAAATCATCCACAAGTGGAAGGATCAGGTTGAGTTGTTTGGAGTACTGCTACGCCACGAATAGGCCTTCGACAGTGAAGTGCACGAGTCGTTAGAGATGTATCGTGATCACTCCAATGATTGAAGAGGTTTATGGAGATACAAGGAGGTCCGGGGGATATAGGAGCGAATAACCAGCACTGAAGTGGTTTGGGGTCACTCAACTGGGACCGTAGTGTTCGGTTGTGGGGGACTTGGCTTCGGGCGCTCGTACGCCGTCGCTACAGGTACCGCATCGCACTGTTGATCAGGCCCCGGGCTACTCCTCGATCAGCCAGGTGTGGCAGACCGCCAGCCGGGTCGGGGACCGCAGTTTGCCGCCGGTGCTGTTGCCCTCAAGCGACTCAGCTCTGGCCTCTCGTCACGAGTTGGGTCGCACCACCAACACCGGATCGCCGGAGGCCCGAATCAACGCCTCCGGCACGCTCCCCATGAGCCATCGCGACAGACCGGACCGCCCGTGCGTCGTAATCGCAATTGGGTCGTTGGGAGTCCGGTGGGCAAAGTCAAGGAGGGTCTGGGCCGGAGACCCCCGCAGCACCGTGGTCCGCACGGTAAGCCCTCTGCTCTGCAAGTCGCGGGGCACGCTATTGAGGTACCTGGCGGCCTCGCTATTGCGGTCGTCGGCGAACCTCACCAACTGTTCGTACGATGGGTATGCGAATACCGGGAACTCGAGGTCCACGACCCTCACCAGAAGCATCTTGAGCGAAAGGGATCTTCCCAGCGCTTCGGCGCAGGGAACCGCCCGTGCGGCGAGTTGCGAACCGTCCGGAGGAAGCATGATCGTCTTCAGAGGAGTCGCCTCTCGCCCTTGATACGCCCTTGCCTTCTTCGGTGCAGGCACCGACGAGGCGTGGATCACCCTGTCGGTCACATTGCCCAGAATCGCCCGGCCCAATGCGCTCCTGCTATGGGTCGACATCGCTATCAGGCCGCATCCCTCCTCGTCAGCGACTCGATGGATGTCCTCTGCGGGTCGTCCAACCGTGGCCTTGACCCGTGTCGCCACGCCCTCGTCATCAAGTCGTCCGGCGACCATCCTGAGCCGACATGCCGCATGGGCCAGCGCGCTGGCCTCAAGCTGATCCCCGTACAAGAGATGAAGCTCCATCGATGAGGGGAACTCGGAGGCGTTGGGCTCGACTACGCCATGCAGTATTAAGGGAAGGTTCCCGCCTCTGGCAATCTGCCAGACAAATGGCAGGATGTCTTCAGCTTCATCAGTGCCGTCCAGAGGAACCAGGATGGGCTGGGGAAATACTCCGGTTCTCGGCTCTCCGCCGTTATCGTTCTGCACCAATCCCAAGCTTCCTCGGTGTGTGGACCTGTCCGAACCAAAAGGCTACCGAAGGGATGTGCTGGCAGCGTCAACGGCTGGCGCTGTGAGGTGAAGGCAATGTGTTAATCGCAGGTCCGATAAGAAGAACTGGGATTACGCGATTCGCCTGGCGGGTAGTCCGGTCCCAGGTCTTCAGTCAGGCCCGGGAGCGAGTTTGTCGCATGCTTATCACAGATGGACGCAGGTCTTCGCTTACGCGCTCCCTGGCATACGGTACCGACGCGCGGCTCGGCAAAGATGTACCTGGGGTTCTCCGCGTCCTATCCCGGCTTGCCCTGAAGTCTCAAGAGGTGGGTGCCGGGCGCCCGCACGATACCGGACCTGTGAGTGCCCCGGACCCGTTGCAGCAGATGGTAGTTGGGGCGGCCAACCGTCCTCCGTTGATCAACGGTTCGACGAGCATTTCATATTCCGCAGTCGTCCTCTCCATCGGCCGATCTGTGGGTGCGCCGGGGAGAGGCGAGCCTGTGGCCGCCGCCGCTCGGCCTAGGATCCGCCAACGTGGCGTTCCTGTGGTGCGAAAAACCCCGCGAGCATGACAAGGCCGCCTTGAGTGGCATCGCGCGAAGCCCGCGGGCAACCATCGTTTCGAGCACCCCGCAGTGCGTAAGCTGCAACCTGCGAAGTGCATACGGGAACCTCGAACAAGATTCGGAACAGCCGACAACGAATGCAATTTCATCCCCTGCCCCCGTCCCGTGGAATTGATGGCTCGCTCACACAGGCATTGAGCAAGGATTGCGCGTCATCGGCGTGAACGCGCCCGCCATAGTTGAGCACGAGTGTATGATGTGCGTATAGAACAGCCTAAATATCGTATGAGTTTGGATGTATTATTGCCTTCCGAACGCCACTGGCGCGGTCGACTGAAAGGGAGTTTGAGGTCCGCCCTGACATGCACCCGCAGAGGCGAGGCGGGGAGCACGCGGTGTCCACGAGTTGCATGAGAGCGGAGGATGACAATATCTGGCGGGCGTGACCGAGAGATGCCTGTACTGCGGCAGCGGCTGTCACGACCCGCCTATGCCGGTTTTCGCAGTTGATTTCAACATCGTGCAACAGGGCGCACTCGACTCCGTTCGGTCCCCGACCTGAGCCCGCTACGGCGTCATCACCACTCAGGCCCAGGCCTCTCCATCGTTGGCGGAATTCCCTTAACGAACAGTTCGGGCCACCTGCGCATGGTCTCGAACCGGCGCCGGCGGGACTGGATGGGGCAGCCTGCGCAAGCCGATTTCTCCAGAGCTCGTCCGGGTGTGCCGTCCACCATGCCAGGCTGTCTCGCCCCGAGATGCCGGGCTCCCCGGAGGGCGTGGCACGAATACGCACCCTCACCATATTGGCTGGAGAAGTGCGTAACTCCCCCTAGAAAGGATCGACAGTGACGTTCGACAGGTCAGCTTACGAGAATCTTGAGCGGCGCTTTAGAGCTCAGGTGGACAGAGACAAGGCCCATGCCATCGAGCGAGTCGTTCAGGGCTGGGGCGTCTATCTACCCTGTATCGAGCCTACAAGCCAGGTGGACTATATCCTCGTTGGTGGTATGGAGCCGAGCTTCAATTGGGCTAGGAACGCTGAGGGGGGAGGAGAAAGGTTAGGAAATGGAACAGCTCAGTACTACGGAGAATTACCGACCCAGCGAAAGGACCCGTTGACGCTTCTCATTCTGGCAATGAAACGTTACCTGTGCCGGCCGGGAGAGACCTATCACATGACGGATGTTTCGAAGGGGGCGATGCCGGGGACAGTGGCCGCTCTGGATCGTGACCGCAGGTACGGGGAGTGGTATCCGTTGCTTCTGGAAGAGATCGCTATCGTCGGCAAACCCGGTGGGCCAGTCATCGCCATCGGCGGCAAGGTAAGTAAGTTCCTCCATCGACGCGGTTTAGAGGGGAAGGCAGGCCGCCCTCTTTACTCCGTACAGCATTATTCGCGCCAGGCGTCCAGGCACTGGAAGGTGGAGGCGGAGCGGGACCCCGATGGCTTTGAGAGGTTCAAGCAAGGGGAGTTTACCGAGAGCAACGGTTGGCCAGCAGATCTATCCCTTGAAAACAAGATGCTGTTTTTCGCGTACAAAAGACAGTTCGAGTCCATTCGCGCGCGCGCTCCAGCCAACAGGCACTGGAGGAGAACAGTTTCAAACGCGTGAGTGATTCAGGTCCAGGCGCCTTACTGCCCTACGCAGGGGTACCTACTGGTCCATTTCCCGCGATGCCCCTGTGGTCTTCATGGCTGAGGGAGAGGCGCAAGAGCAGGGAGGTCTGAAGTGGGAGCCAACGAGGGAAGGTCGGCTGTGCGACGTATAGCCATTGTTGGAGGAGGCGTCTCAGGCCTCGGGGCGGCATGGGCGCTGAGTCACCACCCGGACCGTTTCGACTTCCGGCTCTTCGAGGCTCAGGGACAGATCGGCGGGAATGCAGTCACGGCCGATATGCCGCAGGATGACGGCAGCTCCATCCCCTTCGACATCTCCGTCACGGCCTGCATTCCGTCGGTCTATCGGCACATCCTGCTCTTGATGGAGAGTTTCGGCATCGAGCTGGTCGATACGAGATTCAGCTACAGCGTCAAGTACGGCAACGATGTGTACGCCCACGATTTCGACTCGGACACCAGAACCCGACTGCAAGCGGAGATCGAGCAGTTCCAGCGGCTCCTGGGACGCCTGCACAGCTTTGGCGCTCTGAGCCGTTCCCAGTCGAAGTTCGTGAACGCCCTCAACCCGTTCAACTACGTGAGCATGGGGACGCTGCTGAACATCGGAGGCTTCTCCGGGGAGTTCAGGTACAAGATCCTCAAGCCCATGTTCGTCAACTTCCTGATGGCGACCAACGTTTTCGATATGCCCGCAGCCCTATTTGCGAGGTATCTCGAGTTCTTCGACATCGAGACCGCGACCCCTATGAACACGTGGGACCAGGGGACCCGACGCCTTTACGAGAATCTGACGGCCGGCTTTCGCGACAAGATCTACCTGAATCGGCCCGTACGGAACGTGTACCGGCACAAGAACCGCGTAGTGGTCGAGGACGAACACGGCGTGCGCGAGACGTTCGACGAGGTTATCCTGGCCTGCAACGCGAACCAGTCGCTGATGGTCCTGGACAAGCCCACGTTCTTTGAACGCTACATCCTCGCGTCCGTGCGGTACGAGAGCGAGCTTCACAACCACACTGTCGTCCACTCTGACTCCTCGGTCCTGCCGGACAACGCCGTCAAGGCCCTTGCGACGCGCAGCAACCACATCGAACAGTACGGGGCTAGGCCCGACAACTACGAGATCACATACATCATGCACAACCAGCAGCCCTGGGCCAGCCGCTCCGACAAGCCCTGCCTGGTGACCTACAACCCGGTCAAGCCCATCGACGAAGGCAAGATCGTCAAGAGGTGGTGGTTCCAACACGTCGTCCACGACGTGAGGCACGTGGTCTGGACCGTCAATCTCTTCCGGTTCATCCAGGGCAGGAGACGAACCTGGCATGCCGGCGCGCACACGCTGATCAACAGCCAGGAGACCTGCTTTGTTACCGGTCTCGCGGCCGCCCGGCAGCTCGGGGCGGATTACCCCTTCGACGACGAGGAGGCGAGGCGAACCTTTAACTATTACGGGGGCATCATGTACGGTCGCCGGTTCAGGAAGGTAAAGCGGTAAACGAGGTGCCGACCACGTGGGCCGGGTGTGTCAGGGTGTGATCTCTACCGGCCGCACGCCAGGGAGGTGGCCGGTGCATTGGCCTCCGTTTCCACTATGCGGACTCGCTTAACCCCTGTCCCTTTCCGCTTCCATCCTCAGTTCGGGAAGCCAGGCCAGCCAGCACGGCAAGTACCAGTTGGCCCTGCCCAGCACAGCCATTGTGGCCGGGAGCAGCACCGACCGCACCAGGGTGGCGTCCAGGGTAATGGCAAAGGCGAGCCCGAACCCCAACTGTTGGTTGATGACGGTCTTGCCCGAGGCGAAGGCGCCGAATACCGCCACCATTATCAGGGCCGCCCCGGTGATCATCCCTCCCGTTGACTGCACGCCGTAGGCCACGGCCTCGGCGTTGTCCCCGGTCTCGTCATACCGCTCCCGGATGCGGCTCAGCAGGAACACGTGGTAGTCCATCGACAGGCCAAAAAGGATGGAGAACATGATCAGCGGTATCCACACGTCGATTACCTCGGCGTGCTGGAATCCCAGCAAGTCCGTTGCAACTCTCATCTGGAACACCAGGACCATCACCCCGAAGGCCGCGCCCACCGAGAGCAGGTTCATCAGGACGGCCTTCAGCGGGACGATCAGCGACCGGAACGTAAGCATCAGTATCAGGAAGCTCAGACCCAGCACGAAGGCAAAGACCGCCGGCGTATAGGAACTGACCACGGAGTAGAAGTCGGCGGCCTCCGCGGTCGCGCCGCCGACAAGGACCTCAGCGTCAACTCCCTCAAACGCGGCGGGGACGTACTTGTCGCGAATGGTGGACACCACGTCGATGGCTTCCCGGCTGCGGGGTTCCCCGGGGATGACTATCGTAAGCAGGGTCAGATCCCCGGAGGGACTGACTTCCGGGGGCCCTTCCGGAAGGTGGAAACGACCATCCGCCCTGAGGAAGTCTTGCAGGCTGGCTATCGCCCGCTGCACCGGAGGGCTGTCGCTGTCCCCGTCAATGACTATCTCGGTGGGGTTTGCCACTCCGAAGGAAAAGTGTTCTTCCATGACGAAGAAGGCCTCCCTGGTCCGCGCCCCTTCGGGAAGGACGTCCACGCCGTTTATGCCGGTATGGATCTGGAAGTAGAAGACGGTGGCCGCGATCATCGGTACGGCCACCGCGAGGATGCTGATGACGGGGAACCGGGTTACCCAGCGGGTCACCAGTGGCCAGAATCGCCTCCCCGATGACCCAGATGCGCCAGCCCCCGACCGGCCGAAGAAGGGGACGGGCAGCCAGTCAATCCTGGGACCGAGCAGCGCAAGGATTGCCGGCAACAGCGTGAGGGTGGCCGCCAGCGACACCAGTACGACGAGGATCGCCCCAAGGCCCAGGGACTGGAAGAACGGGAATGGCACGATGAGGAGGCCGCAGAGCGCCACGACCACCGTGACGCCGCTGAATAGGACCGTGCGACCCGCCGTCGCACAGGACCGCTCGATGGCTGCGTTCTTCTCCAGTCCGCGGGCCAGTTCGTCACGGAACCGGGACACGATGAGCAGCGAGTAGTCTATCCCCACAGCGAGGCCTATCATGACCACCATCAGGGTGACCAGGAAGATCAGGTCGAAGGCCTGGCCCACGAGTGCCGTCAAACCCAGGGCGACTATGATGCACGCCAGCGACAGCCCTATCGGTACGAGAGCCGCCACGACGGTGCTGAACAGTCCCAGCATAATGACCAGGGCCACCGGGACGCCGATGCGCTCCCCCCACCTCAGGTCGCTCTCGGCCAGATCGTTGTAATCGTGGGCGGTGCTGGCTTCCCCCGCCATCAGCACGCGAAAGCCGTCCCCGCCGTTCGCGTCCTCGACGACCCGCAGAAGGGCCGGGAGGTTCTCCACAGCCTCGTCAAGACTGCCGGCCAGGACTAGGGGCATGATCGTGGTCCTGCGGTCGGCGGAGACAAGAGACGGTTCTCCGGTCTGGTAATAATGGAAGGCACTGGTAACCTTCTTTGCCCCCAGGGAGAGGACATCGCCGTATATCCCTTCGACCTTGGCCCGAAACCCTGGCGAATCGACAGTCTCTGTCTCAGACTGGACGATGACCACCTCTTTGATCTGCCCTGCTACACGAAGCCTTTCCGCCAGCAGAGCACCGGCGCGCACCGATTCGGCGCTTTCGCTCAGCCGGAACTCCGCAGTCGTGGCGGCGTCGAGCATGTCCGTGAACGGGGCAGGACCGGGCGCCACCTCCCCGTCGATGGCTAGGGCGCCGGCGACCAAGGCGGCAACCACCCATATGGCGATGATGGCGAACGGCCTACGTGAACTAATGCGGGCCAGAAAACCAATCAAGAGATGAGAAACTTCATGGAAACGATTACCTGTCTGACAGCGGTTCCCATCACAGGGTAAGTCGATAGCCCCGTCGCTACCGCACCGCCACAAGGAAAAGCGAAGTCGACCGCGCCCCCCTGCACCTCCAGTTCTCCAGTGAACGAAACAAGGGCTTTAGAGGAGACACGGGCACTACACTTCCAGCGCTCTGCCGCGGCCGATGGCTGATATCCGCGTCAGGTGCATGGTCGCGCCATCTTCGACATCTTTCGCCTAGACGGCTTTCAGCTTGCCCATGCATATCTTATACGTACTTTCAGCCCTCTATATCGTATACTTTGCGTGTCGCCAGCCGCGGTGGATTGCCCTAGCCGGGGCGAATTGAGCCGGAGAGGTGTCGATTGTGAACCATCTGTCCACAGGCTGCTGTGATGCGGTGCCCCGAGACCCACAGGTGGTTCAAGGCGTCAGAAGCATGGTAGCCGGTGCGCGCGGAGCACCTACAGCACTGGTCCAAGCTAAACGACTACCCAAACCAGGGGGGTGCCAGATGGAAGCCCCGGATCGCTCAGCAGGTGCTGCGGAGGCATTCCACCAGACCTCCGGGCAGGTGGATGCCAGGCCCGCAAGGGTTCTGCTCGGTTGGCGAATGGGTGATCATCTGGTCGACTTGCTTTGGGAATTCCCATGGTTCCGTCGACTGCTGGCTCGGCTGATGCTGCGATGAAACTGCCAACGTTCTGCATCGTTCTCGGTGCCGTGTCTGAGGGTGGGCACTCCGTTCGCCTCAACTGCTTTGGAAGGGGCTCGTGAAGCTCCGCAGACTGAGCAAGGGGCTATGGGCCGCGTACCGTGGGTCTTCCGCGTCGGATCGCGTACATCGCCTTGAAGGATGGACCGACAGAGCGTTCACGGAGAGGGACAGGGCGAAGGACTACGATCACAGCGAAACTGTCAGGGAATACTATGACCTTTGTGGCGAGTTCATGGTGTTCAGTTGGGGTGAATCCCTGCACTTCGCGCCGCTGTCGCCCGGGGAGAGCCTTGAGGAGTCGAAGATCCGGCATCAACGACTCATGATCTCCAGGCTGGAGATGCGAGAGGGCATGACGGTTGTCGATGTCGGTTGTGGCATCGGTGGCCCGATGCGCCGGGTGGTCCGTGAGGCCGGTGTCAGGGTAGTCGGGGTCAACAGCAGCGGGATCCAACTCGAAAAGGCGAAATCGCTGAACGATGAGGCCGGCCTTGATCACATGGTCGACTACCTCGAGT
Organism: uncultured Dehalococcoidia bacterium; assembly: GCA_964477845.1. GTDB lineage: Bacteria > Chloroflexota > Dehalococcoidia > Lucifugimonadales > UBA2962 > CAUZIR01. The sequence goes on from CAYZES010000007.1 coordinate 103,534, forward strand.
GCAGCTTCATGGACATGGGCGCGATAGCGGATGACACGTTCGACCGGGGTTACGCGATCGAATCGACGTGTCATGCGCCTGACAAGGTGGGCGCGTTCTCGGAGATCTATCGTGTGCTGAAGCCCGGAGCGCTCTTCTGGGGTCAGGAAATGTGTATGACCGACAAGTTCGACCCCAACGACAATCGGCACCGGGCCATCAAGTACGACCTGATGCGCGGCATCGCGCTTAAGGGCATTGCGACGACTGATGAGGTGGATCGGGCACTCGCGACGGCGGGGTTCAAGCTCATCGAGGGGATTGATCGTGCCGTTGAGAAGAATGGTCCAACCCGGCCATGGTATTCGCCCATGCAAACTCCACAGATGACGCTAGGCAGCGCCCTGTGCAGAAGTCCGTTGGGCCGCAGGGTTACCATAGGACTATCCAGGCTGGCGGAGATCCTCGGCGTGTTCCCCAGGGGCACCACAGAAGTCGTCGGATTGCTGGATCGGACCGCAAACGCCTATGTCGCCGGAGGCAGGGCCGGGATATTCACACCCCTGTACTGTTTCCTGGCGCGCAAACCCGGTCGAGTTTAGGCACTCTCCATTCCTGTCTCTCGGGCGTGGTCCGGGGGTGAGCTAGACGTTCAGTTCGCGCCTCCGCTCGGCGACGAGGAACTTCAGTTTGCCGCTCGGTTTCATCGACGGTATGGGGTTAAACCGGAGCTTGAAGTTCGCGGGTGACACCTCGAGTTCGAAGTAGTGCGCGACCATGAGGACGTTCACGGCCAGTTGCAATTCCATCCACCGGGAGCCGAGGCAGGTGTGCGTGCCCAGCCCGAAGGGTGCGTACCCGGGATTGAGGTGCTCATCGCGCGGGGGCAGATACCGGTCGATATCGAACTTGAAGGGATCTGGGAAGACATCCTCCATGTAGTGAGTGGCAGTCTGGGCGATCAAGACCCTTGACCCCACCGGCAGCTCGTAGCCCTCAACGACACACGCATTCATGACGTTTCGAAAAGACATGGGAACGACCGGGTACAAGCGCAGGCATTCCATCATGAAGCGGTGCGTGACATCGATTTTGGAGGGGCTGAAGTCCTCGGCATCCGGATCACCGTTGCCGAACATGGCGTCGGCCTCACGCTGGATTCTGGCATACATATCCGGCTGTGACGCCATGGCGTACAGGGTAAAGCTAAAGGCGTCGCCAAGGTATGCGCTGGCCACAAGCGCCGCAGTAAAGGCGAATCGCAGGTTTGACTCGGGGACGAACTGCGGATCGCTTGCATGCAGGCTCAGGTAGTCATCCACCAGGTCACGGTGCTGTCCGGTCCGCTGGGCGTGAGTACGTACGCTCATGATGCGCTCAATCAACGTTTCGACGAATTTTGCCCGGCGCTTCATACCGGGAGTATTCATCATGAACTTGGGAAGTATCCTCACGATGTGGACGCTGAGCGCACGTTCCTTGAACTTCAGCAGGTCTTCGATAATGTCCTGAGTTTCTACTCCGACCATGAAAGGCGAGATCTGGGCGTTGATCATTCGCCTGCTCATGTCCGTTGCCTGGTAGGACTCCCCGACCTTCCACTGTGCCATATGCCTTCGCGCCCGATCGTAGAGCTCGTCCATCCGCTCCGCCAGTCTCTTGCGCGAATAGGCCTCTGTTAGGGACTTACGCAGCCGGAAATGTTCCGCGCCGTCGAGGGAGGGCAACACTCCGGATGCACCATAGACTCTCTCGAAGTCGACGAAGTAGTCCCTGGCTCTCAGGTACATTCGACCTCTCCGATGGACCCAGTGGTTTGTTTCGGGGTCGGCAAGGACGATCATTGGCTCGGAAAATGGAGGCCGGATCTGAAACACCGGACCGTACTCATGCGCAAGGTCCGCAAAGAGAGCCGGGATATTGCCCCTACGAGTGTGAGGATTGAACAGCATCTTGTGCAGGGAGGCGGTCGGGATCTTCTTGGTCAGGGCCGATTGCCGACGCAGCGGAACCGCCAGGTTCTGGACAACCGCTTCAGCGATGGATTGGCCGAGAAGGTCCATCCTGCAGATGACCTGAATGCGTTCCTCCGCCTCGCGATCGAGCTGAAACATGAAACGGAAGATGTCGCACGTGTTAATCAGACAGATAATGATGACATCCCTCGGGTCAGGGATCTCGTTTTTGAAGATCACGTTGCCGATGCGGTTCTTGACGAACTGGTCCGCCGTACCCTCCAGAGTGCCATTTAACATGCCCGACTTCCATGTATTGCTAGACAGCGTCCAGAAGCCCCCTTCATGGTGCTCCAGAACCTTCATTTCAACCAGGCGATCCAGGTTCAAATCGATGATTGACTCCGCATGGGGCGCCAGCCTCTCGATCCAGTACTGCGTGGTTCTCCGGACCGGTTCGGCTGCAATTTCCTTCAGGATTGGGTCCAGAGAGGGTCTGCCGGTTTCCGTCTCGTCGACGAGAAAAAGCGATTCGAGGTCCGTGTCAATTCGAGACCTGAGAGAAAGCTCCGCCAGTACGGCGCCGATGACGGCGCAATTCAGGTTCCACCCGGGCACCTGATGGAAATAGCCGCTCTCTTCATTGATGAGCATCAGGAGGAGTTCTTCAGTCAGGCTGAGTGACTGGGTGGTTGTTTCATCCGTTGAGAATGTCATAGGTTCTTTCCTCTATTTCATCACCCTATACCCGATCACTCTTTCCTACCCTTCGCACGAGGCTGAACAGAGAAAGCAGAGCGGACACACCGGAGTGATGTCGACTTCCTTAAGCGGTGTCTCATGAGAATCGTCACCGCAGTGTTGCTCATGTCAGAGAATTCCCAAGACGCGCTTGCGGTGGCGGCGATGCATTGCGCCCGGCCTATTGGACTTCCGCTTTTTCGAGACCGTGTTCGTCTCCCCTGGCTTGATCTCCTCTAAGCGGCATCTTGGCCAAGCGTCGGCGAAAGATGCGGTGACCGTGCTGAGCGATGAGCGAGAGGCACTTGGGGATTCCTGACCCGCTCAAGACGCCGGCGGAACATCAAGCAGCCGGTGGCCGCTTCGGCGTTCTAGGTTGGCCGTTCCGTTAGTGGGCAATGCCATCGTCAACTGCCCGCGCGATGGGGTAGCCGATCAAGTGGCCATGCCTAGGAAGAAATGTGTATCTCACCGAAGGGCCATGCGAACTTCGAAAGGCCTTCTCCGAATTCACTGGCGACGACCGCATCAATTCTAACTTGATAGTGGTGCCTTATCCGTATCTTTTGCGAATCACCACCGTATCGCTTATGTGTTTTCATGTATATCATCCTGATATAATCGGACGGCTCGGGCGAGTACCTCCCGGCCCAGGCCCTGATTCCTTGGCCTGCGGATGGACCCTTGCCCCGGGTTACGCAGGCGGATCGAGGTGACACAGGTGAATCAATCAGGCGACTTGAAGAGAGAGAACGAGGTCCTTCGCGACCGCCTGTCCCGATTGAGCGAGGCGAGCCTGCGCATCAACGAGAGCCTCGATGTCGGCACGGTTCTGCAGGGAGCGCTGGATTCCGCCAGGTCACTTACCGGCGCACGTTACGGTGTGATCACGCACCTTGACGAAACAGGGCGGATCCAGGACTTTCTCTCCTCCGGCATGACCGCGGGCGAGGCGCGCCAAATCTGGGACACCCCGGACGGGCTGCGGATCTTCGAGTACCTCGGCAGCCTCTCCGAGCCCCTGAGGATCCCGGATCTCCTCGGCCACCTTGGCTCCATGGAACTCCCCGAGTTCAGGCCGCCGGCGTCGGTGGGCGACATCCTGTCATTCCTGGCGGCTCCTGTCCTTCATCGGGGAGAGCGCGTCGGCAACTTATTCGTCGCCGATAAGGAGGCCGGGCAGGAATTCACCCCCGAGGACAGTGAGATCCTCGTCATGTTCGCGTCCCAGGCGGCGCTGGTGATCGCCAACGCCCGACGGTACCAGGACGAGCGGCGTGCCAGGAGCGATCTGGAGACCCTGATCAATACATCGCCGGTGGGGGTCGTGGTCTTCGATGCAAAGGCCGGAGCCCCGGTATCCCTCAACCGGGAGGCGGGGCGGATCGTTGATGGGCTCAGGGAACCGGGCCAGTCTCCAGAGCAGTTGCTGGAAGTAATCGCCGTTCGCCGGGCGGACGGGCGGGAGGTCACCCTAGGTAAGCTCCACCTCGTGGAGGCGCTGAGCCAGGCGGAGACGGTTCGGGCCGAGGAGATCGTAATCGAGGTCCCTGATGGAAGGAGCGTCACCGTCCTGGTCAACGCCACTCCCATTCGTTCAGAGGAGGGTGAGGTCGATTCATTCGTTGTGACTCTTCAGGATATGGAGCCCCTGCGGGAGCAGGAGCGCCTGCGCGCGGAATTCCTGGCCATGGTAAGCCACGAGCTTCGGATGCCCCTGACCTCGATCAAGGGCTCGGCCGCCACCGTGCTGGGCGGCTCAGCCTCGATGGAACGGGCCGAGGTGATCCAGTTCTTCCGCATCATCGATTTGCAGGCCGACCGCATGCAAGAACTCATCGGAGGTCTGGTGGATGTAGCGCGCATCGAGACGGGCACGCTATCTATCGATCCTAAGCCCACGGACGTCTACAGTCTGTCCCAGGAGGCTGGTAGGTCGATCGTGAGCGGACGCGCCACCAACAGCATTGAAATCGACCTGCCTGCGGACCTGCCCTGGGTTATGGCAGACAGGGGCCGCATTATCGATGTGCTGGGCAAGCTGCTGTCCAACGCAGCCAGGCATTCACCCGGTGGCTCCCCCATTCGAATCACCGCCGAAAGGGACGGCGTTCACGTCGCCGTCTCCGTGACTGATGAAGGCAGGGGCATATCGGCGGACCTGTTGCCGCAACTGTTCAGGAAGTTCTCGCGCACGGATGGCGTTGATCAGGGGAGCGGTATCGGCGGTTCGGGTCTCGGGCTTGCCATCTGCAAGGGGATAGTGGAGGCACACGGGGGCCGGATCCGGGCCGAAAGTGACGGTCCGGGTCTAGGGGCTCGGTTCACCTTCACCCTGCCTGTCGTCGAGGTGGAAGCGGTTGCCGGTCCGGCTGTAGCCGTGGCTCCGGCAGCGCCCCTGCGCCCCAGGTCGCGGGACGAGGTGCGCATACTCGTCGTGGACGACGACCCTAGCACACTCAGGTACGTTCGCGACAGCCTGACGAGGGCGGGCTATTCGCTCATTGTGACCGGAGACCCGCAGGAAGTGCCGGCTCTCATGGAGCAGGAGAAGCCCCACCTGGCATTGCTTGACCTGCTGCTGCCTGGAACCTACGGCATCGAGTTGATGGAGGCCATGCTGGAGTCGGCGGATATTCCGGTGATCTTCCTGTCGGTTTACGGCGACGAGGCCGTGATCACCAGGGCCTTCGACATGGGGGCCACCGACTACTTGGTCAAGCCCTTTTCCGCAACCGAGCTGGTGGCGAGGGTCAAGGCGAGTCTACGAAGGAGAACAGCATCTGAGTGGATCTCACCACCCGAACCCTATTCGCTGGGAGACCTGAGCATCGACTATGCGGCGCGCCGCGTCACGGTGGCCGGGCGTGCGGTGGATCTGACTGCCACCGAGTTCGAGCTGCTCCAGCGCCTGTCGACGGCTGACGGAAGGGTGCTGACTCATGACCATCTGCTGCAGCGGATCTGGAGTCCGGGGAGGAAAGGTGAACCCTGGCTGGTTCGCAACGTGGTAAAGAGGCTACGACGGAAGTTGGGCGACGATGCTGACAGCCCAACTTACATCTTCACTGTTCCTCGGGTCGGCTACCGCATGGAGAAGAGCCATGCGGGGGAGGGTGAGCCGGTAAGCTGAAACAGGCTTATCCGCATGCAGTGGACCGTCCAAGTGCTACCTCAATGGTACTTCATCCGGATGTGCATCATATGAAGATGCTAGATGCCCAGTTCGCGAGACGGGTGGCTGGCGAACCGGCAGGGATCAGGGCATTGTCGACCGTGCCCCGGCAATCGCCCTCAGGCGCGAAGTCAGCGGTCACGCAGCACGTGCGCGTCAGGACCACCGCCGCCGACATCGCCACAGCGATGGCCATCCCTTCACCGAGGTCCGCACGCCTCCTCCGCTAGCTAGCAAACCACTTTCAGTTCGCCCTCACCCTGCAAATCGGGCAGGCGGTGAATTTTGACCGTACTTGACACGCTGTCTGTGGCGTGGAGGGCGGTCGGCCCTGTGGATGTCGATTTTCAGGAACTATGTACCAGTAGAAGGACAGATCGCCAAGAACTATAG
>CAYZES010000008.1:0-105088 GCA_964477845.1 uncultured Dehalococcoidia bacterium
ACTGTAAATCTGGCGCCCGGAAGGGCTACGTAGGTTCGAATCCTACTCCCTCCACTCCCGCTCACCGACGGTACTAGCAGTACGGGCCCACATAGCTCAGTCGGCAGAGCACGTTCTTGGTAAGAACGAGGTCAGCAGTTCGAGTCTGCTTGTGGGCTCACCAAATACGGAGGATCGCTGAATGGCGAAGCAGAAGTTTGTAAGGGATAAGCCGCACGTAAACGTGGGAACAATCGGTCACGTCGATCATGGTAAGACGACGCTGACGGCGGCGATGACCCGGGTGCTAGCCACCGCCGGGAGCGCCGATTTCCGGGCGTTCGATTCGATCGACAACGCGCCCGAGGAGAAGGCGCGTGGCGTAACCATCGCGATCACCCACGTCGAGTACCAGACGGATAACCGTCACTATGCCCACGTCGACTGTCCCGGTCACGCCGACTACATCAAGAACATGATCACCGGTGCTGCGCAGATGGACGGCGCCATTCTCGTCGTCAGCGCGCCGGATGGCCCGATGCCCCAGACGCGCGAGCACATCCTGCTCGCCCGGCAGGTGGAGGTACCCGCGATCGTCGTGGCCCTCAACAAGGTCGATGCTATGGAAGACGAGGAGCTGCTGGAGCTGGTGGAGCTTGAACTCCGCGAGATGCTGAGCGAGTACGGCTTCCCCGGAGACGACATTCCCATCGTCAGGGTCAGTGCACTCAATGCACTGGAGGCGCCCGATGATCAGCTCGGTCGGGACTCGGAATGGGGAGGCTCGATCTGGGAGCTCCTGGATGCGGTCGACTCCTACATCCCGGTGCCGGACAGGCCCCGGGACCTACCGTTCCTCATGCCCGTCGAGGACGTGTTCGGAATCAAGGGTAGGGGGACCGTCGTGACCGGACGCATCGAGCAGGGTGTGATCACCCCCGGTGAAACGGTCGAGATCGTCGGCATAAAGGACACCTCTTCCACAGTCGTCACGGGAGTCGAGATGTTCCACAAGACGCTGGACGAAGGAGAACCTGGCGACGCCGTTGGCCTGCTTCTGCGAGGAGTCGAGCGCGAGGACGTCGAGCGCGGCCAGGTCCTGGCCCGGCCGGGCAGCATAATGCCTCACCTTGAGGCCGAGGCGCAGGTCTACGTTCTGAGCAAGGATGAGGGTGGAAGGCACACCCCGTTCTTTAACGGCTACAAGCCGCAGTTCTACATCAGGACCACGGACGTCACCGGTGAGATCGGGCTGCCGGACGGAGTCGAGATGGTGATGCCCGGCGACAACATCGAGATGAAGGTCAAGCTGATCACCCCGGTTGCGATGGATGAGCAATTGCGCTTTGCCGTTCGTGAGGGCGGCAGGACCGTCGGTTCCGGCGTCATCACCAAGATCGTCAAGTAAGGCCGATCAAATGGCGAAGAAGGGAGACGCTCGCGGTGTGATCACCCTCGCCTGCGAGGAGTGCCGCGAGCGCACCTACCACACGAGCAAGAATCGTCGAAACGACCCGCAGCGGCTCGAGCTAAGGAAGTTCTGTCCACGCTGTGGGAGACACGCCCCCTACAGGGAGGTTCGCTAGCACAATGGCGAGAAGCCAGAGCGTGCCGCGCAGGGTCGATCCCGAATCGACCCGCAGGGCATTCAGCTTCCGTTTCTTCGGGGAGGTTTACTCGGAGTTAAGGCGGGTTACGTGGCCTACTCGGGAGGAGACGACCAGGCTGACCATAATGGTGCTGGCCGTCGCCGCCGCGGTGGGAGTTTTCCTGGGACTGGTGGACATTGGCTTCTCCCGGTTGATGGGCGTAATTCTCGGAAACTAGGCATGAGCACTCAGAGCAAGATGAAATCGGTCGACGAATCGGCGCCGCGCTGGTACATAGTGCATGCCTACTCGGGTCAGGAAGAGCGGGTCAAGAGGAACCTGGAGCTCCGTATCGAGACGATGGATGTGTCCGACAAGATCTTTGAAGTCGTAGTGCCGACCGAGGAGGAGATCGAGATCAAGGACGGGCAGCGGGTGCCCGTTCCCAGAAAGGTCTTCCCCGGCTACATCATGGTGCGCATGTCCATGGACGATGAGAGCTGGCACGTGGTCCGCAATACGCCCGGTGTCACGGGATTCGTTTCAGCCGAGGACGAGAGCGAAAAGCGCGCAAAGCCGGTGCCCCTTGAGGATGACGAGGTAAAGAACATCCTCGATCAGATGGAGTCGGCGACCCCCCGGGTCCGGGTGGGATTTTCCAAGGGCCAGGTGGTACGTATCACCGACGGGCCGTTCGTGGACTTCATGGGCAGTGTCGACGAGGTGTACGCCGACCGCGCCAAGGTCAAGGTGCTGGTGTCGTTCTTCGGCCGCGAGACGCCGGTCGAACTCGACTTCTTGCAGGTAGAGCGCACCTAGACCGGCCTCCTACGGCCGGGAGCGTGGCGTCGCGAAGAGCAGAGCTGGTCGCCTCCCGGACGATCGCCGCAAGCATGGAGCCCACAGGACGAGTAGCTTCGAGCGGAGAATAACGTGGCTAAGAAGGTAAGAACAGTACTAAAGCTCCAGATAGAGGGAGGCCGGGCCAGCCCGGCCCCACCGATCGGCCCTGCGCTTGGCCAGCACGGGGTCAACATCATGGCCTTCGTCAAGGAGTACAACGAGAAGACCTCCTCCAAGGCGGGAACCATCGTTCCGGTGGACCTGACCGTCTATGAGGACCGGTCATTCAGCTTTGTCCTGAAGACTCCCCCCGCAGCTGACATGCTGAGAAAGGCGGCAGGTGTGGAAAAGGGCAGCGGGGAACCTAAGCGGGAGAATGTCGGCACCATACCGGCATCGAAGGTCCGTGAAATCGCAGAGACCAAGATGCCCGATCTCAATGCCGCGGACATAGATGGAGCGATGCAGATAGTGGCGGGCACCGCTAGGAGCATGGGCATCCAGATCGATTGGAGCCGCACCTAGGAGGGAGCGTTGAAAAGGCACGGAAAGCGATACAAGAGCGCAGCGGCGGTGGTGGACCGCCAGGAGCGGTATTCGCCCGCGGGAGCGGTGGCCAAGGTCAAGGAGACCGCCACCTCCAATTTCGACGAGACTGTGGAACTGCACCTGCGCACGGGAGCCGATCCACGCCACGCTGATCAGCAGGTCCGGGGAGTGGCCGCCCTGCCGCACGGCTCGGGTAAGCCCATAAAGATCACGGTATTCGCCCAGGGCGAGGGCATCACCAAGGCCCAAGAGGCCGGGGCCGACTACATCGGCGACGACGACCTGATCAAGAAGATCCAGTCAGAGGGCTGGAGCGAGTTTGACGTTTCGATCGCCACACCGGATATGATGGGCAAGGTGAGCCGGCTGGGCAGGGTGCTGGGACGAAAGGGCCTGATGCCCAACCCCAAGACCGGTACGGTCGTGTCCCTTGAGGACATCGGACGTGCGGTGGACGAAGCGCGAAAGGGCAGGGTGGAATTCAGGCTGGACCGTACATCGATCATGCACGTGCCGATAGGGAAGGCCAGTTTCGAAGAGACCCAGCTGTTGGATAACATGACCTCAGTAATGGACCATGTCATGCGTGCAAGGCCGTCCGGTGTAAAGGGGCAGTTCATCCGTTCGGCGTTCCTTGCAACCTCCATGGGACCGAGCGTCCCGATGGACGTTGCCGCCCTCAGTGACCTTAAGCTAGACTGAGGAACGAAAACCTAGGCCTGAGACAGTCGGTTCCCTCCGCTTAGGCGGAGCGGATTAAATTCACCTACCGAGGCACTTCGCACAGGGATCCGGTCCGCCGCTGCGGGCCACGCCCCGAGGTGTTACTCGGGGCTTTCTTGTTTCAGGCATCGGACATCGGACAGTAATACGGGGAATACCCATGCCCACCGAAAGAAAAGAGCGGGAAGTCACCGCCCTCAAAAAGCACATATCGGAGAGCACCATCGCTATCGCCGCGGATTACTCCGGCATGTCGGTAGGAGACATGACGGCCCTGAGACGGGCGCTGCGCGGCCAGGGCGTCGATTTCAGGGTCGTCAAGAACACCCTCACCTACATCGCCGCCGACTCGGTGAACAGGCCGCAGCTCAAGGAGATCGTCAGCGGGCCTACCGGGATCGCCTTTGGGTACGGCGAGGTGGTGGATCCGGCCAAGGTTCTTACCGGCTTCATACGTGATAACCGGAGCGTCATGAAGGTTCGCGGGGCGGTGATGGGCGAACGCGTGCTGGATGCCGACCAGGTGGAGGCCCTGGGCAGGCTGCCTTCGAAGGATGTCCTGATCGCGCGGTTGGCTGGCCAGCTGCAGGGGGGCATTGCGGGCCTGGCCTTCGTCCTCAACGCACCCGTGGCCGGCCTGGCGACGGTACTAAAGAGACACGTAGAGGCCAGTGGCGCCGATCCTGCATGAGCGAGACGAGCGCGGGGATCCGCCTAGTATTTAGAGGGCATAGCGCAAACAAGGAGCGATCGACCACCGAGTGGAGGTGAACCGGAAATGACGAAGACAGAGATTCTCGACGCGATCAAGGAGATGTCGGTCCTGGAGCTTTCCGAGCTGGTTAAGGACCTTGAGGAGACCTTTGGGGTGAGCGCTGCGGCACCGGTCGCAGTCGCGGCGCCTGCGGCCGCAGGCGACGGCGCTGCCGGGGCCGCAGCAGAAGAGGAGCAGACGGAGTTCAACGTCACCCTGGAGGAGATAGGCCCGAACAAGATCAAGGTGATCAAGGCGGTCAGGGAGTTGACCACCCTGGGTCTCAAGGAGGCCAAGGAACTCGTCGAGAGCGCTCCCGCCACCGTCAAGGAAGGCGTGGGCAAAGACGATGCCGGGGCCGCCAAGGAAAAGCTCGAGGAAGCCGGGGCCAAGGCAGCCGTCTCCTAGGGAGTCTTACCTACTTCGAACTGGCCGCAGCACCGGTCCGGGTCACCGGCCACCCTGGTCCGCCTAGGCACCTTCCGCCAGGTAGGGAACCGTCTGTGGACCCTCCGGCAGCACGCATACGCGTGATCCCGGCCCGTGTCTTTTCAGTGCGCTGGCCACCGTTGCCGCAACATCGTCCGTTGCCTTGAGGTGGGCCGCTCTCACCTGGTCGGCGGTAAGGAACGAGGACCTAAGGAATACCTCGGCCCTCATCTGCACCTTGGCCTGAATCTGCACCTGCCACTGGTCGTGGGTCGTTTCGGGCGTCGACTCGATCTGCCTTAGCAGCTGACCGGGCGACTTGCCATCGCGAAGGATGCGCCCGTACTCGCCGTGGTCGGGTATGCCGTCGCGGCACTCTGCGGCGCAGATGATCGTGCCTCCCTCCCGCACGACCTCGGCGGCGGCGGACATCCCCTTGACCGCCTGGTAAAGGTTCTGATCGAGGGGATAGCCCGAGTTGGTGGTCACCACCACTTCGAAGGGTCTATCCACGGGCCGCATCACCGTTCTCCGCGCCGCCTCGCAGGCGGCGGCGTGGACCTGGAACATCTCGCCCGCGTAGGCGGCGGTTATGCGCATGTCCCTGTTGATCGTGACATCCAGGGAGAAATCGACGCCGGTCATCGCCGCTATCTCGCGGACAGAATCGTGCACCGGGTTGCCGTCTGTGATGCCCCAGGTCGCCCTCGGGCTGCCGATGCGGGCTGCGTTGTGAAGGTGCATGGTGGTGCCGAACCCCGCAAGGCCCGGCGCAACCATCTTGGGTCCGCCGGAAAAGCCCGCGAAGAAGTGAGGCTCAACCAGCCCGAGCGTGATTCGGACATCCGCGTCCAGCCAGCGGCGGTTCAGCAGGACCGGTATGCCGTCGGAGGTCCGGCCCGTCATCTCCAGGCCGCCTTCGTCAAAGGCATCGTGATTGACCACGGGGTAGCAGTCGACAACGTCGGAACCCAGCATGGAGGTCAGCTCTTCCAGAGTGTTGGCCCGGTGGGTTCCCGTGGCGATGAGCACGGTGATGCTCTCGCGTGGAACGCGACTCAGTTCCCGGAGGATGGCGGGCAGCATCAGCCGCGTGGGTGCGGGCCTGGTCACATCGCAGACCGAAATCGCCACGGTCTGTCCCTCCGAGACGAGCTGGCGCAGGGGCCTCGTGCCGAGGGGATTGCGAATAGCCGTCCTCAGGGCCCCTCCCTCGTCCGGGAGGCTCGGTATGTACCGCGGTTCGACGACCGTTGTCAGGCCGTCTGGGAAATCGACGTCGATGCCGTCATCGCCGTAGGCGAGCTTTACTCTCACGCGCCGCTAGTCCTTGAGCAGGACCTCGCAGAAGTGTGCGGCTTCGACCAGCTCGGGTATCTTCACGTGCTCCCGCACGGTGTGCATGCCGTTGTCGGCCATTCCGACCACTACCGAGGTGATGCCCCGCTGCCGGAAGATGTTGCCGTCGGTGCCACCGCCCGATGCCTTCATCTGCGGCTGCAGACCGATTGCCCCCAGAGCCCGGGCAACGCGCCGGTAAGTGGGATCTTCTTCACCGAATTCGTAATGCTCGAACTCGGTGTGCATGTGCTGGTCCAGAACGGCCTCCGGATACATGATTCGGACGGTGTTCAGGGCCTCCGCTATCTCCAGTCCGATGTTGTCGATCGCCTCAAGGTCTTGGCTGCGGAACTCTCCGACGACCCTGGCGTTCTCAGGCACGGTGTTGCGCACACTTCCGCCCTCTATTAGCCCAATGTTAAAGGTCGTGTCCGCGCTCAGCCGGCCCTGGGGCAGCCGCGTTATCAGCTCTGCCGCCACCCTGATGGCGGAGATTCCCTTCTCGGGTTCGACCCCGGCGTGTGCCGCTCTCCCGGTGATCTCCACCGTGAATCCGACGTATGTGGGTGCCGCAACCGTGACGGTGCTTACCGGTCCCTCGCCGTCGAACACGACGGCTTCCCTGGCATGGATCTTGCTGTAGTCCAGGCTGCGAGCGCCGTGCAGGCCGGTCTCCTCCTCCCTGGTGAGCGCCACCTGATATGGCAGGTGGGATGTTCCGTCCTCCTTTAGCGACTCAATCGCCTCAAGGACGGCCGCGACTCCGGCCTTGGCGTCGCCACCAACGATCGTGGTGCCATCGGATCGGATGACATCTTCATCTACGCGAGGCTGGATGCCGCGACCGGGTTCGACCGTATCCATGTGCACCGACAGCAGAAGCGGGACCTGGCCCCCGCCCGGATTTAAGTCGGGAGGGTTGGCTATCAGGTTTCCGTATCCATCGACCTCGACGGACAGGCCCAGGGCGTCAAGGCGTCGCGACAGGTCTTCGGCGATCTCATCCTCCTCCCCGGATATGCTGTCGATCCGAACGATGTCCATGAATGTATTTACGAGCCGGTCGCGGTTGATCATGCATTTCCCTCGCCCAGAGCAGGAGCGGGGTCATTGTATTGGCGCCGATAAGGGTGTCAAGGAGGACCGCCGTCCGCCTAGGAGGCGGCCTTCGGAAACCCGCATTCCTGCGCTCTCAGGCCAGGACAATCTGGACGGAAATGCGCCGGACCCTTGTGTCCCACCTAGCCTTCTATAAGATCGTCCTGCCCTCGGTCGTCGGAGATGGAAGCAGGAGGAGGTGGGATCTAACGCCACGATAAGGGGCCGAACTGCCGCGGCGAAGCTGACGGAGACGAATCCATGAGAGACCGAGACCATACTTACCCATCCCATCCGTACCGCATGTACGGAGCCATCCACGCCCAGCCCTCTGCCATTGACCGGGTGCTTAAGGAGGAGGGCGAATCCGTGGGCAGGCTCGCTCGAAGAGCCGAGTCCGCCGCACGTGTGCATCTCGTGGGTATCGGTACCTCGTGGCACGCGGCACTGGTAGGTGAGTATCTTCTCCGCACCGCCGGCGGACTGGGTAACGTGCGGGCCTGGAACTCCTTCGAATTCAACGCCTACCGGCCAGAGTTGGGGGCAGGCGATCTCGTGATCGTGCTCAGCCACAGGGGGACAAAGCGCTACTCGGCTCTTGCGCTTGCCTCGGCCAGGTCTGCGGGAGCTGTGACCGCTGTTGTGACCGGCATCGGCTCCGCCGTGAAGGCGGATCTTGCGGACATAGTTGTTCGAACGTCCGAACCTGAGAACTCGGCGGCCTTTACGGTGAGCCACACGTCGGCCATGACGGCTCTGGCCATGCTGGCCGTTGAGATAGAGGCCGGGGCGGGTCCGCAGAGCGCGGGAGGGCTGGCCACCGAGCTGGGTTTTCTTCCCGGTCTGGTGGAGGAGTGCCTCAGGTTGGAACCCCGGGTGCGGGATTGGGTGGAGAGCGTCAATTCCGCCGAACGATTCTATTTTGCCGGTTGGGGACCCAACGTCGCCACGGCCTATGAGGTGGCGCTAAAGATCAAGGAAACAAGCTATCGAATGACGGAGGGATTCCAACTGGAGCAATATCTGCACGGCCCCTTCGTTGCGACCCACCCGGGCGTTGCCAGCACGTTCATCGTGCCGAGCGGTCCGGGCCGCTCAAGGTCAATGGATCTGATAGCCGCGGTAAACACCGTGGGAGGCCATTCGGTCGCGCTCATCGGAGAGGGAGACAGCGAGATCGTTGAGCTGGCTGAGACCGCCCTGTCGCTTCCCCCGACGTGCGAGGCTCTAACGCCCATCATCTATCTCGTGCCGCTTCAGCTATTCACCTACTGGCTCGCCGTGGAATCCGGGTCCAACCCGGATACTTTCCGATGGGACGACCCGCTCCACGACGCTGCCCGCGATCACTATCAGCTCTGAGTCGGGAGTTTCCCTCCTGCACCGACATGTTCCGGTCGGGATCGAATGCGGTAAGGGCGCCCTATCGCCCGACAGCAAGTGGAATGCACCGGCGCCGGGGCGTCGCGTCTGTGCGCGACCTTGCCCACATAGTCTGCATCAGGCGGGAGAGTTCCGCATGGCGCTTACATGGACGCAATATAATGGCGCCAGTTTTTCGAGGAGGCAGCTATGGCAGTTCCCAAAGATGAACTCGGCGAGATCGCGACAAGAGTTATCTTCGAAAACGAAAGAGTGCGCATCTGGAACCTGATAGTCGACCCGGGCGACTCAAGCGACTGGCACCTTCATCAGAACGACTACATCACCGTTGCAATCGAGGGTGAGGGTCTTCGCCTCGAGCTCGAGGACGGCACCTCCTCATGGGAAGAGCAGGAGCCAGGTAAACTCCAGTGGCACGGCGACCACAGGGTTCACAGAGTGGTCAATACCACGGACACCCGATATAAGAATGTCCTGGTGGAACTCCTGAGCTAGGTTCGCTCACCGTTGACCTCTAGATTCTGCATACACACCCCTGAAGGGGCCCCGTTGTGAACGTTGTAGTGATGGGCTCCGGGGCCGTAGGAGGGTATTTTGGCGCCCTGCTCGCCCGGGATGGACACGAGGTGCTGTTCGTCGCCAGGGGAGAACATGCAGAAGCCATGCGCAGACGGGGCCTAGCTATTGAGAGCACAACATCGGGCAATTTCACGGTCTCCGATCCGATTGTGACCGATCGGCCGGACCGCTCGTTTAAGGCTGACATGGTCCTGTTCTGCGTAAAGGGTTATTCGAACGAGGAGGCGGTCGGCCTGATCAGGCCGACGGTCCACGAAGATACCACCATACTCACGCTGCAGAACGGAGTCGGATCAGGCGACCTCCTTGCGATGGCATTCGGCCGGGATGCGGTGCTTCTGGGCGCAGCCTACGTGGAGGCATCAAGGGCGGGGCCGGGGTTAGTCGTCGAGCAGGGAGGCCTCTGCAGAATCGTGTTCGGGGAGGCCGATGGCAGCACCACAACTAGGGCGGTGGCAGTAGACGCCACCCTAAGGCACGCCGGCATTGAGACTGAACTGGCCGACGACGTTCTGGCGGCACTGTGGACGAAGCTCGTGTTCATCTGTGCGCTGAGCGGGATGCTGTGCATTACGCGCGAGCCCATGGCTCGCGTCCTCTCAACGCCTGAAACGCGCGAGCTGACCAGACGAGTGATGGACGAAGCCGCCACCGTTGCCCGATCGAAGGGCATAGCGATCGCCGATGACGTGGAGCTACAGCATCTCGATTTCTTCGACGAGCACAGCCAGGTCCTGTCCTCGTCGATGTATCTCGACCTGATCAACGGAAATCCCCTTGAGGTGGGTGTTCTCAATGGCGCCGTGTCCGCCGCAGGGCGAGAGGTGGGCATTGCGACGCCGGTCAACGATTTCATAGTGGCATGCCTGACGCCTTACGATCGACGCGCCCGCGAGGCCAGGCGCCGGGCGACGGAATTAAATCCTTGACGCAGCATCTGATTTGGAGCGTGAAATGTCTTATTTCTTTGACCTGAGGGAAATCGGGCGCAAGGAGCTGGCGCCCGGTGTAACGGTCAAGCTGGTGTGGGGCGAAAAGATAATGATCTCCATGATCGAGATGGCCCCCTACGCCATCGTTCCCGTCCATTCCCACCCGCACGAGCAGGCGGGCATGGTGGTCCATGGCGAGTTCGACTTCACGATAGGTGGAGAGACCAAGAGGCTGGGGCCGAATGAGGGCTGGATGATTCCCGGGGGTGTCGAGCACAGCGTGCAGGGCCTGGATGGATGGTCCTTGGCGGTAGACCTGTTCAGCCCGCCGCGTGAAGAGTACAAGAAGCTGGTACTGGACTATTTCGCCGGCCGAATTTGAGGTAAGGCCCTCCGAATTGGCGTGGCTGTGAGTCTTCGCAGCTGCACTAGTCCCCTTTGAGTAGAAGTTCCTCACCCGCCGCCGGGCGGTCTCCAGCCCTGCGCAGCAAGTGGCTCGTGCTGTTGGTTGCGGCGCTCGGCAACCTGGTGCTGACCATTGACAGCGGCATCATGGGAGTCTCGTACCCGGCCCTGGCGGACGCCTTCGAAACGGGCACGTCGACCGTCCTGTGGGTCTCGGTCGCCTTTTGGGTGACAGGGGTCGGCCTGGTGATGACGGTTGGGTGGCTGAGCGACGTTGGAGGACGGCGCCTTTCGTACACGCTGGGCTTTGTCCTTTACTCCCTGGCGCTGGGCCTGTCGGCGATTACCGCAGAGCTCTGGCAGCTCATCGCCGCCCGCGTGTTCATGGGCCTCGGGTCGGCGATGATCCTCGCGGGCGTGAACGCGATAATCCTAGACAGGTTCGGGCCCCGTGAACGTGCCAAGGCGATCGGTATCGCCGGGGCCGTCGTCGGCATAGGGCTGACTACCGGGCCGCTGGCTGGTGGATGGCTGCTGGACGAACTGGGTTGGCGGGCGCTGTTCTATACCAGGGTGCCCATATCGCTGGTGGCCGCAGGACTATCCTGGTGGGTGCTGGAGAGCCAGGAGAGAGACGGAAAGCGGGACTTTGCGGTCGACCGGCTGGGGGCTGTTGCCCTGTTTGCGGTCCTGGCCTCGTTCCTGATCATGGTCAACCGCGGAGCCGAGGATGGACTACTATCGCCCCTGGTCCTGGCGATGGCGGGTCTGCTGATCGTCTCGGTACCCGTGCTGGTTGTTTCACAGCGCAGGTCCGCGAGGCCAATCCTGGACTTCGGCCTGTTTCGCCGCCCTGGCTACGGCTTCGGCCTGGGGGTGCTCGTCTTTCACTACACGTCGCTGGGCGCGATCCTGCTGCTCGCACCTTTCTTTTTCATCGAGGCGCTGGGGTTCTCGGCGACCAAGATGGGCCTTTTCATCATGCTCCACACGCTCATGAGGGTGTTCCTAGCGCCTATGAGTGGCGCGCTGACCCACCGCGTCGGCGCATGGACGCTTTCCGGCATCGGACTGGCGGCGATGGTGGGGTCTCTGGCCTGGCTCAGCTTTCTCGCTGATTCAGGCTCGGAGCTGGCGATACTGGGCGCGCTGCTGCTGGCCGGCGTCGGCTCAGGACTGTATGAGCCGCCTAACACGACCACCATAATGGGATCGGTGCCAGCGGACCGCTATGGGACCGCCTCGGCGTCGATCGCATCGGGCCGCCAGCTATCCTTCTCGGTTGGGGTTGCGATAGCCGGCGCCATCTTCGCGGTGCGGGAAAGAGCATACCTGGGCGTATCGGAGGCCGCCGACCGGGCGATCGCCCTGGGCTTTTCTGATGCGCTCCTGTCAGGCGTGGTGCTCGCCAGCCTGGGAGTGCTGCTGAGCATCGCAGCTATCGCGTTCACGCGCCGGCGGACCTGAGAGCGATCCAGACTCCGCTCGACCGACCCCTCGTCCCGGTATATTGTTGTGGGGCCTTCCCCGCGGGTGATCCCCTAACGCGCATCTGCCCCAAATGACCGGTGCAGGTGCGGAGCCTGCGCCTCTAGGACCCGAAGCGAACCTCGGAGACCGGGTCGGAGTACTCTACCCCCTTCGTGGCCCAGAAGATGGCCGCCACCTCGTCGACCGATGCCACCAGCTGCTTTGCGGCGTCCATGTCGACCGTCTGCTTGCACCGGCCGGCTAGCTTGAGAGTGTTCCAGACCTTTTCGTGAAGGTCCGGGTACTTTTCGACATGTTCGGGCTTAAAGTAGTCGGACCACAGAAGGCTTACTTCATCCTTGACGTGCTGTGCGTGTTCTTCTTTCACCGCCACGTAGCGGCTGAAGGAGTTTCCGGAAGACGCATCGCATGCGGCGTCGTCCAAGGCCTCGATGCGCATGACCATCTTCTGGACCGTCTGAGCAGCGATCTTTGCGGCTATCGGGTCGTAGATGCCGCAGGGGATATCGCAGTGGGCGTGCACCTCCGATACGGTCAAGGCACGCCTCATAAGGGAGACTAAATGCATCTGTTCATTCCTCCTCCGGCGCTGCCGGCACCGGCGCTGTTTGGCTAGGGCCACGGTATCAGGGTCTTTTGCATCCCATCAAGGCCGCGCAGGGCGGCCCGGTCGTCCGGCTGGTACAGAGCCGATGGAGGTTTCCTCAGCGCCCGGCTACAAAGTCGAGCAGCGAGTCTGAGAAACGTTCGGGAAATTCCAGGTGGGGCGAGTGCCCGGCGGATTCGAAGATCTCAGCCGATGCGCCCGGTATGGCGGCAAGGACGCGCTCTGCATACCGGGAGGGGAAAAACAAATCCCCCGCGCCCCAGATGACCTTAGTATCGGCGGCTACGCAGGCGGACCTGAGAAGGCCGCGATCGTCGATCTCGATCTCGAGGTCGGGGTAGGGCAGCCGGGAAAGGGTCAGCCGATGGGCCGCCCAGTGCACGAGTCCGAGGATGAAGCCGCGCGCAGAGAGCCTGCCGAATCCCATCGGGGCTATCATCACCAGGCATCCGGTCCTCTCGGGACGCGAGCGCGCGACATCCAGCGCAACCCTACCTCCCAGCGAGTGCCCAACTAGGTGCGCGCTGTCGATGGCCAGGTCGTCCATTGCGCAGATCACCGAGTCCGCCAGCCGGCGGTAAGTGTACCTGCCCCGGGGCCTGTCGCTGTCGCCAAAGCCGATCATGTCGACGGCCATCACAAGGTGTCTTTCCGACAGCAGGGAGGCGGCCCGCTGCCAATCTCGCCGCGAGCCGGTGCCGCCGTGCAAGAGCACGATGGGTTTGCCTTCGGAGCCTGTCACCGAGTATGCGACGCGGCTTCCATCGGGCAAAATGGCTGAACGGTAATCGACCTGGTCCATGGTCCAAGGGTAATGCTAACGGACAGGGGCAGCGGCTGCGGCGATTTGACATCGCTGTGGCACGTCGGATCTAGTGGTGTCCCGTGATCCTGAACGAATTTCCAGTGGCCGGCCGCGATGCCGCAAATTGCCGGATCGTCGGTGGCGCTGATCACCGTGTACGCTGGCCAGCGGCATGTAAATTCGCGGGGACCAGCGGATAGATCGCAAGGAGGAGCCGCGGTGACTGATCCAGCATGCCACGTCGTTACCGGTGCTTCCGGGTATACCGGCAGGTACATAGCCCGACGTCTTCTGGAAGAAGGTGCCTCCGTCAGATCCCTGACCGGCCGGCCCGCCCGCACCAGCCCCTTCGGACCCAGGATCGAAGTGCATCCCTATAACTTCGAAAGATCCGATCTACTTATCCGAAGCCTTGAGGGAGCCGACACCCTGTTTAACACCTATTGGATACGCTTCGCCCGGGGGCACGTGACGCACGAACGCGCGGTCGGCAATGCCGCCGCGCTCTTCGGCGCCGCAAGGTCCGCCGGCATTCGCCGAATTGTCCACGTCAGCATTACCAATGCCGCTGTCGACTCACCGCTCCCGTACTTTCGGGGCAAGGCGTTGGTCGAGGACGCTGTAAGGGAGTCGGGCCTTTCGTATGCGATCCTCAAACCTGCGATTATCTTCGGCAAGGAAGATATTCTCCTAAACAACATCGCCTGGATGCTGAGGAGATTTCCCATCCATCCGATAGCCGGCAAAGGGGAATACGGTGTTCAGCCCGTGTTCGTAGAGGACCTAGCAGAGCTGGCGGTTATCCTTGCCCGCGGCGATGAAAACGTCGAGCTGGATGCGGTCGGGCCCGAGGTGTTCGGCTATGAGGAGATGGTTCGGCTCATCGCCCTCAAGATCGGCTCCTCGGCCCGCTTGATTCACGTTCCCCCGGCGCTCGTGTTGCTGGGCTCGGTGATCGTCGGACAGCTGGTAAGGGATGTCGTACTTACCAGAGAAGAGATCGATGGCCTTACGGCAGACCTCCTGCTATCCAGGTCCGGAGGCGAGCCACCTTGCCCGACGCGCCTTTCTGACTGGCTGGACAGAAGCGCCGCCGATCTGGGAAGAGGGTACCGTTCCGAACTTCAGCGCCACTATGTCTAGCCCTTCGCGGTACCCCGCGGGGCCTGCCCCGGCCGTTGTTCGGCCGATAGAGCGGATCGCGCGCATGGCCCTGCTGGCTTTGGGACGGGTGCTAAGCGGGAGAGTCGTAGTGCGCGGAACGAGCATGTTGCCCGGCCTTGAGGACGGCCAGCTACTGGCCGTCGACTGGCTGGCCTATGTGTTGAGCGATCCGGCCCGGGGCGACTTGGTCGTGTTTGAGCGGGCGGGGGACGGCGGCGGGAGGCAGCTGAAGCGCATCATAGGCCTTCCGGGCGAGAAGGTGCGCATTACCGAGGGCAGGGTCTGGATAGACGATCTGGAGCTAGAGGAACCGTATCTTTCGGATCGACCCAGGACGCGCGGAGTTGAGGAAGGAGAGTGGAGGGTCGGCGACGGGGAGGCCTTCGTCCTCGGTGACAATCGGGTCTCCAGTACCGACAGTCGCACATACGGACCCGTGCCGAAGGGGCGTATCGAGGGCAGAGCGTGGCTCAGGTACAGGCCTCTCAGGTTCCTCGGAGGCGCCGTGCGGGGGGGCGAGCCGACGCCGGGGAGGTCAGGGAGAGTTTGCTAGGATTTCGGAGGACCTGGCTGTCAGGCGGAGTCTTCCGATAGCCAGCGCGCGGCGTCCATGGCGTGGTAGGTGATTATCATGTCCGCGCCAGCGCGCTTGATCGAGGTCAGTATCTCCAGTGCGACCCTACGCTCGTCGATCCACTCATTTTCTGCCGCCGCCTTTACCATACTGAACTCGCCACTCACGTTGTAGGCGGCCATGGGCGTCGTGAACCTGCGTCTGGCCTCGGCGAGCACGTCGAGATAGGCGAGCGCGGGCTTGACCATGACGATGTCCGCGCCCTCTTCAATGTCCGTCTCGATCTCGCGCAGTGCCTGCCTGACGTTAGCTCCGTCCATCTGGTAGCCGCGCCGGTCGCCGAACTGGGGCGCGGACTCTGCGGCGACCCGAAAAGGACCGTAAAACGCCGATGCGTACTTGGCCGAATATCCCATGATGGGGGTGTCTCGGTAGCCTTCGTCGTCGAGCGCCGAGCGGATGGCCGAGACCTGACCGTCCATCATCGCCGACGGAGCGACGATGTCGGCCCCGGCCTTTGCCTGGCAGACGGCGGCCCTGCAGAGCATTTCGAGCGAACGGTCGTTGTCTATCCGGACTCCATCAACGATGCCGCAGTGGCCGTGGTCTGTGTACTCGCAGAGACAAACATCGGTGATGACCGCCATCTCGGGGGCCGTCTCCTTTACGATCCTGATGGCCTCCTGCACGATCCCTGCCGGCTCGTAGGCCTCCTTCCCAAGGGGGTCCTTCTTCGCGGGTATGCCGAAGAGTAGCACTGCCGGTATGCCCAGATCGTTGGCCTGGCCCACCTCGGTGATCAGGTGGTCGAGGGAGAGCTGGTATATGCCGGGCATCGGTCCGATCTCGTTGCGCACGTCGCGCCCGTGCGTGACGAAGATGGGGTAGACAAAGTCGCCCGGTGACAGCCTGGTCTCTTGGACCATTCGCCGGATAGCGCCGCCTTGCCTGAGCCGGCGCATTCGTACCTGTGGGAATGCGGCCATGCGGAGCTCTCCTGGGTGTGTTAAGTCGTATGACCGAAGTGGGACGAAAGCGCGTCCACCAGACCATCGACGGTGTGCTCAGAAGCCACTATATCAACTTTGAGACCTCCTTCTCTAGCCGTCCTTGCCGTGATGGGCCCGATGCAGGCGATGGCCGCTCTCCCGAGCTCGCCCGTGTCGTTGATCATGCTCAGGAGGTTGGTCACGGTCGACGAGCTGGTGAAGGTGGCGACGTCTATGCCCCCGGCTAGATGCCGCTCGAGCAGGTTTCTCGACCTGCCGGGCATGACGACCCGGTAGGTGGGCACGTCATCCACGACAGCGCCTAGGGCGGTCAGGGCCGACACGATCTCGGTCCTGCCCCCGGCCGACCTGGGCAGAAGAACCCGCTTGCCGGCGACCAGGTTCGCCCCGATGGCCTCGGCCAGCTCCTCGCCGATGTAGTTCTCGGGCACAGTGTCGGCCCTGACGCCGTGACGTTCCAGTGCAGCCGCGG
Source organism: uncultured Dehalococcoidia bacterium (assembly GCA_964477845.1). Taxonomy (GTDB): domain Bacteria; phylum Chloroflexota; class Dehalococcoidia; order Lucifugimonadales; family UBA2962; genus CAUZIR01. The sequence continues at coordinate 16,728 of CAYZES010000008.1, forward strand.
TCGCCGGTCCGATAGCCGCGACACTGACGCCCGCCAGCGCCCGCGCGTCCCGGCCAGCGTCCGCGAGTCGCTCGAACAGTACCCCGACGGCGTTGGCACTCGTGAAGGTTACCCAGTCGTAGCCCGGCAGGCGGCGGACGGCCTCTCGGACGGCGGGCGAGTCGATCGGCTCAATCGCTACCGTCGGCACCTCAAGCGGCATGGCACCGAGCGCAGTCAGGCGGGCCGAGAGCACACTCGCCTGTGTGCGGGTCCGGGTAACGAGCACGCGTTTACCGAACAGGGGCGTCGACTCGAACCACTTAAGGTGAGGCCTGAGCCCTACGACACCTCCTACCACCAGTACGACCGGTGGCGGTAGACCGGAGTCGTCGGCGCGGGCGGCGATATCGTAGAGCGAGCCGGTGAGCGTTCGCTGGGCCGGTACTGAGCCCCAGCGCACCAGTGCTGCCGGCGTGTCGCGAGACATGCCCGCATCCAGCAGCCGGCCGGTTATCCAGTGGAGGTTGTCGCGGCCCATCATCACCACGATCGTTCCCCCCGTTCCCGCCACGGCATCCCAGTCGATACTCGAGTCGTTTGAAGCCGGATCCACGTTACCCGCAACGAAGGTAACGCTTGATGCGACGCCGCGGTGCGTGACCGGTATGCCCGCATAGGCTGGGGCGGCCACCGCCGATGTCGCCGCGGGGATTAACTCGAACGGCACCCCCGCTCTTCTCAGGGCCAAACCTTCCTCGCCCCCGCGGCCGAACACGAAAGGATCTCCGCCCTTTAGTCGGACTATGGACCTGACCTCGGAGGCCCTGTCCACGAGAAGTTCGCTGATATCGTCCTGGCGGGTCCTCTGGTCGCCCGGCACCTTTCCGACGTCAACCATCTCGGCGTCGCAGCGGGCGAACGCGAGGATGCGAGGGTCGATCAGCCGGTCGTAGACGACCACATCCGCCGCCTCGAGCAACCGCTTGCCCTTGATGGTCAGGAGTTCGGGGTCGCCCGGGCCAGCACCCACAAGATAGACGGTTCCCCTGCTGGCCACTATGGGTCGCCTCCCAGGATGGCGGAGGCGCCTGCCGAAATCAGCTTTTCGGCGAGGGCCCTTCCACCTGCCACGGGGTCTGATGCATCGAAGTCCAGGGACTGTCGGAAAATCTGGCCGCCGTCCGGAGTGGATGCCATCGCATTCATCCTTAACCTGCCTTCGGCAACAGAGGCGTAGGCCGCGACCGGAACGCTGCACCCTCCACCGATGGTCAGGAGGAAGGCCCGCTCCGCGCTCACGGCGGTCCGGGTCTGTGCGTGATCGGCCAGTGAGGCGATCCTTGCGGCTTCCGCGTCATCATCCCGCACCTGCACGATGAGCGCTCCCTGCCCCACGTCTGGAGTGAAAACCGCGGGGTCCAGGTATTCGGCTGCCCTGGCGGTCAACCCCAAGCGCTGCAGTCCTGCAGCGGCCACCACCACTCCGTCGTAGTCGCCGGTCCCGACCTTTGCGATTCGAGTTCCGACATTGCCCCGGATGGGCACGACCCTTATGTCGGGGCGCACGCTGGCCAACAGTGCGGTCCGTCGCGGGCTGCCGGTGCCCAGCCTGACCCCGGCCGGCAGGCACGCCAGGCCCGTATCCCAGCGGTTGATCAGAGCATCTCGAGGGTCCCTTCTCTCGCATATGGCTGCTATGACTAGGCCCGCGAGGGGGGGCGCCGGCAGGTCCTTGGCGCTATGTACCGCGGCGTCGATCTTGCGGTCCAGCAGGGCCCGGTTGATCTCTTTCACGAACATGCCCCGGTCCATGCTCGATAGGGGAACGTCCTTGTGGCGATCGCCCCTGGTGCTGAGAGTGACTATCTCTGGTCTTACACCCGGTCCGGCTATGCGCAGGGCGGCCACCACCTCGGCCGCCTGGGCCCTTGCAAGCGGGCTTGACCTGGTGCCGATGCGGAAGGTCCGAAACCGGGATCCGGTACCCTTCATGTCGGTTCTTGTGTCCGTTCGCTAGACGCGGGCTGCCTCGGCGTCGGCCATTTCGATCCACATCCTGCAGGTGCCTGGTTCGCAGTCGCAATCGGCGCCCCTCAGCAGATCGGTCATCAGTTTGTCTCTGGCTTCAGTTTCCCGTCCCGCCTGCACCAGTTCCACCAGTTCGTCCGTGATGCAGGCTTGGTAGTGGTCCAGCGCGAGCTTGATCCCACGCCGCCTCAGTTCCAGCCGCGTGTCGGAAAGTATCGGCGCAAGGTCGGCGAACTCCATTGCTGAATGCCGGTTCGTCACCGGGCTGGTTCCCCCGAGCATCTCCCTGAACTTGCGTGCCAGGGCCGGGCTTGCACCTCCGGTGGAAACCGCGACGGTCACGTCGCCCCGCCTTACGACCGACGGGTATATGAACGTACACAGGTGGGTGACGTCCTCTACGTTGCAGACAACGTTGCGGCGGCTGGCCTCTTTGTGCACGGCCCGGTTGACTTCCCCGTCCGAAGTGTCGGCTACCACTACCAGGAAGGCCCCTTCCAGGTCTCCGTCCCTGTAGCCGCGCTCAAGGTGAGAAATCTCGCACCGCGCGGCAAGGACCTGCAGAGAGGGCTCCAGGCGATCTGCGATTACAGTGATTCTCGCGCCGGTGGGTAAGAGTCCCTCGACCTTCTTTGCGCCGTTCCCGTCGCCGCCGACGACTACTACCTTTCGGTCGCGCAGGTCTAGGTAAACGGGGAAATATACAGGGGCAGGCACGGCGGCTAGACGAAGTAGCGCACGCGGGTCTTTTTGTACTCGCGCGTACTGTAGAGCAGCTTGTAGTCGGAGATACCCGTCTCCTGGGAGATGTCACGGGCCACCTGCTCACACTGCACGTCGGAGGTGGCGTGGATCATCGTGAAGTGGGTGTATTGCCAGTCAGGGAAGGTGGGGCGCTGGTAGCAGTGGGTTACCCATTTGGATCCCGCCATGATTGTGCCGACCTCCACTGCCCGCTCCTCGGGTACCTTCCATACGGCCATTGCGTTGCTGGAAAATCCTGCCCTTCGGTGGTGAAGTACCGCGCTGTAGCGCCTCATCAGCCCCCTTTGCATGAGTTCGACCGCCTTGGCGAAAAGACCAGTTTCCGTCAAGCCCAGCCGCTCGGCCATCTCGGCGAAGGGCCTTCCGACAAGAGGCAGGTCCTCCTGAAGCTCGCGTATGACACAGCGATCCCGCTCGGTGACGACCTCTGCTCGATTCCACCGGTTGGGATCCGTGTTTCCGTTGACCTTGCCGCTCAGGCCGTCCGGGCTGAAGTAGTCGGTGGCCGCCCCCTCCTCCCTTACCATGTCGAAGTTGACGCCGATCTTGAAGAATCTGATCGTTGGCATGACGCGGACCGCGAGCGCACCGGTATCGCGCGCCATGCTGTCCACGGTGTCATCGATCGTCTCTGAGGGAGGTACGGCCACGGTGAACCACAGGTTGAACTGGCCGGTCCGGGCGTAATTGTGGCTCACGCCGGGGTGTTCGTTGATTCTTCTCGCCGCTGCATCAAGATCGCCCTCGCGAAACTTCATGGCCACGAGCGAGGTCTTGTATCCCAGCCTGCGTGTATCGAAGATCGCACCTATCTGCCGCACGACGTTACGGCGTTTAAGGGACACGATCCGCTCGATGGTCTCCGGCTCCGTAATACCCACCGAGTTTCCCATAAGCTCGAAGGGACGCTCGACGAGCGGGAAGTCGGACTGGAGTATGTTGAGAATCTGCCTGTCTAGCAGGTCCAGGTCGGAGCCGCGCTTAAGCTCTGAATGCGTTTGAGGTTGCCCCTGGTTCATACATCCCCACTATAAAGTCAGCGAACGATAGCGTAACATGCTGCCGAAAATGCGGTCAACGCCGAGGGCAAGCCATCCATGGGCCTTTCGCCCTCGGGTTTTCCGCTTCGATTAGCGGCATATTCCGACCAACCGAAGGGCCTTTTGTGGAGGGGTGATTGAGAGGAGCCAGAGAGCGCCTATTCGACGAGATCAGGGCCGAGATGGGCGACGAAAGGGTGCTGCGTGCGATGATGCGTGTTCCCAGGGAAGAATTCGTGCCGGCCCACCTGGGGCGCAGGGCGTACGAGAATTCGGCGCTGCCCATCGGCAATGGCCAGACCATCTCCCAGCCGCTCATGGTGGCGCTTATGGTCTCTGCCCTGATGGTTCGACGCACCGACACCGTGCTTGAGGTCGGAACGGGAAGCGGCTACCAGGTGGCGGTGCTGGCAGAGTTGGCAGGGCATGTGGTCTCGGTCGAGAGGGTGCGGGAGCTGTCGGAAGGGGCCGGTGAGCGACTTGCCGGGCTCGGCTACGGCAACGTCGAGCTGCGAGAGGCCGGCCGGGAGCTGGGTTGGCGGCCGGGAGCACCCTATGAGGGCATCGTTGTGGCCGCCGCTGCCCCCAGGATCCCTAGGGTACTCATAGAGCAGTTGGCCGAAGGAGGCCGCCTGGTCGTGCCCGTCGGATCCCCGGAATCGCAAGAGTTGATGCGTGTCATCCGCGGGACAAAAGACATATCCATACACACGCTGGGTGGCTGCCGATTCGTGCCGCTGATCGGCGAGGGAGCCTGGGACGAAAACGATCCTGAGCTGGAACTCTTCACCATGGACGAAGAGACTTGAGCCAAGGCTCATTCTTCGCGAACGCACATGCCCAAGGCTCCTTTGCGGCCGCACGGCATTGTGCGCGCGTTTGCGGTGCCATATTCTGGCCTGAACGCCGAAGCTTGGCGACTCCAAGAGGACCCGGAGGGCTACGGTCAGGTGGAATACGAGGCTGTTATCGGCCTGGAGGTGCATGCGCAGCTGCGCACCTCCAGCAAGATGTTCTGCGGCTGCAGCGCCGCCTATCAGGAGATGGAACCGAACACCGTCGTGTGCCCGGTGTGTATGGGCATGCCGGGCGTACTACCGGTGCCGAACGGGCAGGCGGTTGAACACGTCGTAAGGACGGGTCTGGCCTTGGGTTGCACCATCGCAACCCAGTCCAAGTTCGACCGTAAGAACTATCCGTACCCGGACCTGATGAAGGGATACCAGATCTCCCAGCACAACCTCCCGATAGCCTCAGGAGGGAGCCTGGTGGTGGAGAGTTCCGGTGGAGAGCGCGAGGTTGGAATCAACCGGGTGCACCTTGAAGAGGACGTTGCAAAGCTGCTTCACAGGTCAGACGGCTCCGGGACTTACAGCCTGCTGGACATAAACCGGTCGGGAGTACCGCTTATGGAGATAGTCAGCGAGCCCGACATGAGAACGGCGGAAGAGGCCCATGACTATCTGACCAGGCTCCGCTCCATACTTCGTTATATCGGGGCCAGCACCGCGAACATGGAGGAGGGAAGTTTTCGCTGTGACGCCAATGTCAGCATGCGGCCTTCGGGTACCTCAGAGTTCGGGCCGAAGGTCGAGATAAAGAACATGAACAGCTTCAAGTCCGTCTACAGTGCCCTGATGTTTGAGATGGACAGGCAGACCGAGATCGCTCGCTCAGGTGGCAGGATCGTTCAGGAAACAAGGGGCTGGGCGGACGACCGAGGGTTGACCTTTTCTCAGCGCAGCAAGGAAGACGCCCACGACTATCGGTACTTTCCGGAGCCCGACATACCACCGTTCGTGATAGACCCGGACTGGGTTTCGGAGATCGAGCGCGGTATGCCGGAGTTACCGGCGGCCCGAAAGGCCCGGTTCGAGGACGAGTATGGACTCTCACCGTACGAGGCTGGCCTGCTAACCGCCTCCCCCGAGATGGCAGATTACTTTGAGCGGGAGGTCGACTCCGGTGACGGGCTTGGGGACGGAGGGAGGCGGTCGGCAAAGTCTGCGAGTAACTGGCTGCTGGGCGAATTCTCTCGCCTGGTTAACAACGCCGGCATCAAAGTCTCCGAGGTGAAAGTACCGACCGGGGAGATACTCGCCTTGCAGGGTCTGGTCGACGACGGAACACTCAACTCGAGCATGGCAAAGGCCGTGTTCGCAGAGATGTTCGAGAGTGGGCAGTCGGCCTCCCAGGTCGCCAGGGCCCTGGGGATGGTGCAGATAAGTGATGTTGACGCCATCCAGGCGGCCGTCGATCAAGCGGTGGACTCCAATCCCAAGGCGGTTGCCGACTATCTCGGCGGCAAGGAAACAGCCCTCAGGTTCCTGGTCGGACAGGTAATGAAGCTGACCAGGGGCAAGGCGAACCCCAAGGTAGCTGCGGGTCTCCTCGAGAAGCGCCTGGAATCTCCCCCCGACCGCTAGGGCGACCGTGCCGGGCCGGAGAGACTCGGAAACGCGGCCTGCCGGTGCTCGCTAGCGAGTTCGAGTCGCTGTATCATAGCTACGAGTGTCTACAGTGGCAGCGGTTCAGGACGACCATGGAGGCCGAAAGCGGCCGATTGATTGGCGAGTGGCTTGAGCACCACAGTTCTCAACGTAATACAGATAATCGTCGCCGTGGTTCTGGTGGTGGTCGTCCTCATGCAGGTCCGCGGTCAGGGTTCCGGTCTCTTCGGCTCGGCCGAAAGCTCTTTCCGCACCCGCAGAGGGCTTGAGAAGACCCTTTTCCAGTTCACTATCGCCCTGGTAGGGGTCTTCATCGTCACCTCACTGATCAGCGCCAGAGTTTAGAGGGCTGCGCAGGCCCGCTCCGGACCCCAGGCGAGGGTCGATGCCCAACAGCCCGCCGATCATCACCCTTACGACCGACTTCGGTTGGCGGGACCACTACGTTGGCGCCGTCAAAGGGGTTATCCTGGGGATCTGCAGGAACGCCAGCATCGTGGACCTGTCCCACCACGTCCCGGCGCAGGACGTGGTGCACGGCTCTTTCGTAATAGGTGAGGCCCACCGCAGCTACCCGAACGATACCGTGCATCTGTGCGTAGTTGATCCCGGTGTTGGCACCGACCGCCGCCCGGTGGCACTCACAACCCCATTCGGGAGCTTTGTCGCACCCGACAACGGGATTCTAACGAGGGTCCTGGGGGCGCTCCGGGACGAGCGCGGATCTGCACCTTCCCCTTTGAATCCGGGCTTGGCACCCGTGCCGGAGGGATGCCGGGCGTATGTGCTCAGCGAGCAAAGCTTCTGGCGCCACCCGGTGAGCAATACCTTTCACGGAAGGGACGTATTTGGTCCGGTTGCGGCTCACCTGGCGAGGGGTGTCGAGCCAGCTGCCCTTGGGAGTCCGACCGACTTCCTGACGGTCATGCCGGGTCCTTCCCCCAGGATCCTTCCGGGATCGATTGAAGGAGCGGTTATATATGTCGACTCCTTCGGCAACTTGGTCACCAGCATTACCGGGGAGTCCGTGGGCACGCGGCCGCTGGTGCTGAGTGTTGCCGGTCGCCGCATAAAGGGTCCCGCTCGCACATTCGCAGACTCCGAAGGTCTGATAGCCCTGGTCGGCAGCTTCGGCTATCTGGAGGTCGCCCTCAGTGGAGGAAGCGCGGCCCGTGAGCTGGGGATCGAAGCCGGGGATCCGGTCAGCTTGTCATTTGAGCCATAGCCCCTACAGGGCGGCGATGCCACCGTCGATGAAGACGGCTTGGCCCGTCATGTAATCGGATGCAGGGCTTGCCAGGTAGGCCGCCAGAATCCCCAGTTGGCGGAGATCGCCGGGGCGTCCCATAGGTATCGCCGCTGCGGCCCTTTCTGCCTTGGCCGGATCGGTCCACTGATCACCCGCCATGTCCGTCTCGTAGGAACCCGGGCAGAGCGCGTTCACCTGAATTCCATGCCGCGCCCACTCCAGGGCCAGCACGCGAGTCAACATGTTTACCGCCGCCTTGGAGACAGCATAGGCAGAGTAGAAAGGCACCGCTGTCTTCCCCTGCACCGAGGAGACGTTGATTATCTTTCCCCGGGAACGCGCAAGCATGTGAGGGGCAACCGCCCTGCAGCCGTACATCACGCCGCTCACGTTGACGGACAGTACTTGCCGCCACTCGTCGTCGGTGATCGACGAATCCGGGGCGCGCGGCACCCTGAGCCAGTCCGGGACACCGTCCGGCAGCGGTACCAGCGGGAGCCGCAGGTTTATTCCCGCATTATTTACAAGGACGTCAATGCTCCCGAACTGCTTGAGTGTGGCTTCAATCATGTATTCGACCTGGCTGGAGTTGGATACATCGGTTGGAACTGTTAAGGCACGCGATCCCAGCGCCCGAATCTCGGCCGCCACGGCCTCGAGGTCTGAAGGGGTTCGCGCGGCCAGGGCCACCTCCGCGCCGGCCTCTGCGAGACTCAGCGCTATCGCTCGGCCGATCCCCCTGCCAGCACCCGTGACGATTGCGGATCTACCCATGAGCGAGAGTTCCGGCAGGCCAGTACCACCCGTGGCATCAGACACGTGCCGGATCTCGCTAGAGCCTGTCGGCCCAGCGTCGATAGACTCCGACATTCAGCGCCAGTCCCGCTTACCGCACCGGGTCATTGCCCGTCTCAGGGGCGGTTCAGCAGTCATCATCGCCGCCTCCAGGTCGTACCCTCGGGGCCGTCCTCAAGCTGTACGCCCAATTCGGCCAGGCTGTCTCGGATGCCGTCCGCCAGTTCAAAGTTCTTTGCCGATCTCATCATCCGGCGGACGTCGACCAGCAGATCGATGAAGGGCGCCGCATCCCCTGTGGCCCTCCTCGCCTTCAGCGTCAGGCCGAGCACACCCGTCAGGTCTCGCAGGACTGATTGCGCTTCGGCCACGATGCCGCCTCCGTCCCGAGCCCGGTGTATCTCCCGCGCGAGATCGAAGATGGCGGCAAGGGCCTGTGGTGTGTTGAGGTCGTCGTCCATCGATTCCTCGAAGCGACGTCTGTGACCGGATGCGTCCAGGGCGTCCCCACTTCCCGACCCTGAAGCTGCGACGGCACTGCGCAGCCTTGCGACCGCGCGCTCCTGACCCTCAACGCTTTCTTCCGTATAGGTCAGAGGGCTGCGGTAGTGAGAGCTGAGGAAGAAAAGGCGCAGGGCGTCGCTTGAGTGGCTGGAGAGTGCTTGGCCAACGGTAACCATGTTGCCCAGGGACTTGCTCATCTTGTCCTCGCCCAGCCTGACCAGGCCGTTGTGCACCCAGTGGCGGGCAAATGGAACCAGCCCTGTGAACGATTCCGACTGGGCCACCTCGTTCTCGTGGTGCGGGAAGATCAGGTCCTGGCCGCCGCCATGGATGTCGATGGTCTCGCCAAGATACTCCAGAGCCATGGCGCTGCACTCGATGTGCCAGCCGGGCCTTCCCGGCCCCCATGGGCTATCCCAGGCAGGCTCTCCAGGCTTTTGCGACTTCCAGAGCGCAAAGTCGAGCGCGTCCTCCTTGTCCTCGCTGACAGACACCCGTGCACCCGAAAGGAGCTTGTCAATGTCGCGGTGGCTCAACTTGCCGTAATCGTCGTCCGCCCGGACGCGGAAATAGACATCTCCCCTTGCAGAATAGGCATAGCCTCTTTCGGTCAGGCCCTCGATCATCTCGATAATCTTGGCGATCTCACCCGTCGCCCTGGGGTATTGGTGCGCCCTGAGGACGTTTAGGCGGTCCATCTCTGTTAGATAGCTCGAAATGTTCGCCTCGGCGAGGTCGGATACCGACACTCCCTCCCTAGCAGCCCCGTCGATCATCTTGTCGTCTATATCGGTGAAGTTCTCTATGTGCCTGACCCGGTGCCCCCTGTACTCCAGGTACCTTCGCAGAACGTCGAATACTACCGAGCGCATCGCGTGGCCCACGTGGGCGGGCGAATAGGGTGTGATGCCGCAGACGTAGATCGTCACTACGTCGCCCTGCAGTGTTAGTTGTTCGGACTGCGAGGTGAGGGTGTTGTAAAGCTTCATCTGGTTGGGTTCCACCATCACTGGATCGAATCAGGTCGCGGGGTTCACTCTGGTCATGGTCGCCACCGCCAGCGCCGCTATCCCCTCACCCCTCCCGATGAATCCCAGCGCGTCCGTCGTGGTGGCTTTGACGTTTACATCGGCCGGGTCCAGCGACAGGGCGCCCGCAAGCCCCTCCCTTATCCGCGCCATGTGAGGAGCGAGGGTCGGACGCTGGGCGACGATTGTAGCATCGACGTATGTGGCCCTCCATCCGGACTCCGCCACCCTGCAAACCGTCTGATTGAGCAGGGTCAGGCTGGATATGCCGGCCAGGTTCGGGTCACTGGAAGGGAACAGGGAGCCGATGTCTCCTAGCCCGGCGGCTCCGAGCAGGGCGTCGATCACCGCGTGCGCCAGGACGTCCCCGTCGCTGTGGCCGGCCAGGCCCAGGTCATGAGGCACCGTGTGTCCTCCTAGTACGAGCGGCCGTCCGGCGACCAGGGGATGAACGTCAGCACCCAGGCCGGTGCGGTGGCTCATGCGACCGCCGTCCCGTCGGGCCGCGCATCCTCCCCGGCGATACCCCGCGATAACAGGTATTCGGCGATCTCCAGATCCTCCGGCGTCGTCACCTTGATGTTGGCATAAGAGCCCTGAAAGATCCTGACCGATCCGCCGACCTGCTCAACCATAGAGGCGTCATCGGTTACGTCCTGTGCAACCTCGCTGTGCGCTCTCGTCAGGAGATCCCTGGAAAACACCTGCGGAGTCTGAACGAGCCAGAGGCGCTGTCGGTCCGGGGTCTCCTGGACCGTCATGTCCGCATCGACCACCTTTACCGTATCCTTCACCTTCACCGCGGCGACGGCGGCCCCGGTGCAGGCGGCTTCCGCCAGGCCCCTTTCGATCACCTGCGACGTCACGCAGGGCCGGGCGCCGTCGTGAACGACGATCCAGTCGGAGTCGACCAGCGGCGGCAATCCGGCGCGCACCGAGTCCTGGCGACGGTGTCCCCCGGCCACAACGCTCACCTTGCTCCAGCCGAATCGCCGCACGAGCTCCCAACCCCGCTCAATTCCATGCTCGCCTAGCACGACCACTATTCGATCTATCAAGTGACAGCGCTCCAGTGCGTCCACCGAGTGGGATACGAGAGGGCGGCCCACCAATGGAGCGAAGACCTTGTCGACCCGGCCCATCCTCGTGGAGGATCCTGCGGCCACGACGATTGCACCGACGCGGCCGGATGGTACGGAGGTCACGTTCGCAGACCCGGTTTCATGGCGAGATGATACAACGCTACCCGTTCTTTCCCATAAGGGTCCTGAGCGCTCCGTGTGGCCCGGCAGTCTGTTTGCAGCGTCCGTTCCGGCGTTCTTTGTGTAGCGGCACGAAAGAGAGGATGATGCTCCCACGAGTAGTGTTCTGGAGCTGACGGATGGTACTGAAGGCATAATGGAGCTGTCGCCGCACGTGCCATGTCGGGCTCGCCATGGCGAGAATCCGTGGCGGGCCCTGGGCGCGAACGCAGGCAGACGTTGATCTTGGAGCAGGGGAGGGGACACAGGCCAGATAGGTGCATCTGGGCCACCTTATCGGTTCTCGGAGCCCGCGAGCCTTTGATCGTCCGGAGAGAAATCAGTCGTTTCTTAAACGCCCTGGAACTACGGTCGACGGCTCGACTTAGATCTGGGCGAGGCAGTCCTTCGGGAAGGACAGAAATGGACATAGCGCAGGTTCAAGCGTTCATAGAGGCGGAGCGGCGAGGCAGTTTCCGAAAGGCCGCCAAGGCGATGTTCCTCTCGCAGCCCTCTCTCAGCAGTCGCATCAAGATGCTGGAGAAGGAGCTGGGGGCCGAGCTGTTTCACCGGCGTGGAAGTGGCGTTGTGCTGACCGACATGGGGCGGGTCTTCCTGCCGTATGCGAGGCGTGCCATGGAGTCGCTCGGCGAGGCACGACAGGTGGTGGCTACGGCCCAGAATGCGGCCGGTGGGATAGTAACCATTGCAGCTACGAGGCAGGTGGGAACGTACACGCTCCCGGAAATACTTGGCCGACTGAGGGACGAACACCCGGATGTCGGGGCGAGCGTTACGGTGTCCAAGCCGAGTCAGGTACTCCAGATGGTTGTCGACGGGCAGGTCCAACTTGGCCTCTCCCGGGGACTGGTGCACCCCCAGGTGGACACCCGCAGGCTGTTTGACGAGGATCTGGTGCTGATCGTCCATCCAGGCCACCCATTTACCGCCCGTGGTGACGTCACCATACGTGATGTGGCAACCGAACCTCTCATACTCTACGACACCGATTCATCCGACTCTCTGCTGATTGAGCAGGTATGCGCGGAGGCCGGAGTCGTGCCAAGAGTTGAGATGCGTCTTGAGGGAGTAGAAGCCGCCAAGCGGATGGTGGAAAAGGGCCTGGGAATCTCGTTCGTGCCCCGGTCGGCGCTCGGCCGGGAGGTCGAACTCGGATCAATTCGGACAGTTCCCCTGGGTCCCGAGCACCGGATGGTACTTCCAACCTGCGTGCTCTTCCGCAGGTCCAAGCGCTATCCTGACACTGTGAGATCGATCTTGGGGGTACTGCAAGCGATGTATGGTACGTGGCCGGTCTCGGGCACTTCTCGGGCGCGTGGCCGGAGATTCGAGGCTGGTGGCGGGCAACGTGACGGGGATGCCCTCGTTCAGCTGGACAAGCAGTGGCCCGGGTGACCGCATGGCCAAGAACTACTGGATGTTCGTCCAGACCAGGGACAACTTTGAGATCACCAAGAACATGGGATTCAAGCTGCATGGCCTGGGTGCAAAACACAGGAGGCGCGCCGACCGCATGCAGCCGAATGACAATATCCTCTATTACGTCAAGGACACCAAGAGTTGGCTAGCGCTGGCAACCATCAGGTCCAAGGCCTTTGAGGACAGGTCGCCCCTGTGGAATCCAACCCACAGAGGGGAGGATTTCCGCTATCGGGTGAAGATCGAGCCCCGTCTGGTACTGGAGGACGAAGAGGCGGTCAACGCGCTGCTTCTGGCGCCGCGACTCGAGTACCTGAAGCGCTGGGCGCCGGAGCTGTGGCCCCTGGCCTTCATGGACAGCGTGCACCTGTTGCCACAGCGGGACTTTCGCCTCATAGAGGCCGAGATGAAACGGGTCAGGTCGGCAACGGACCGTCGCAGTGGGGTGGAGGAATCGCGCAGCGCCGGCGAGCCCGGACTGGAAGTGGAGCCCACCGGTGGAGACGATCTGCCCATAGGGGCGCTCGTGAGCCCCGCCCCTGGTAAGCGGCAGGAGCGTCACGTTGAGGTGTCTGCGGCCAGGGAGCTGGGCGAGGGCCCGGCGGATGAACGTAGTGAAGAAGGGGAAGGCGAAGATCAGACGGGCGGCAACTGAAGCCTATTGACCGTTCGCGCCCGGTCGCTCCTTCGATGGAGCGCGGCCGATCAATTGGAAACTAGCTGAGCGACGCTTCGGCGTGCTGTTGTCCATCGGACTCGACCCTGAGGCCGAAGTCGTCGTCGAACGTTCCGTGGAGCTCTTCCACCAGGTTGGTCGCGATGTCGTCGGTCTCGGGAGCGGCCGCGAACTCCTCGAGCTGCCCCATGCTCAGGATGTTGGGAAGAACCGAAGCGACGCTCGGCTCCGACAGTACGAATTTGATGGCCAACTGTCCCATCGTAGACGTCATCGCTTCCTTGAGGAACTCTATTGCAGCCAGCTTCCTGATGCCGGCTTCGAGCCATTCACGCCTCCGGTGCGAGCGGTGGTCGTCCGGGGCGAACACCGTGTCGCTGGTGTACGTGCCGTCCAGCAGGCCCGATGCGTGCGGCACCCTCGAAAGCAGGCCCACGCCGCATTCCTTGGCGATCGGAAAGAATCGGCGGGCGGGCTGTTGCTCGAGGATGCTGTAAATGATCTGTATGGCATCCAGCCCCCGCTCTCTCATGGCGGCCTCGCCTTCCTCGAACCAGCCGATGTCCGGCCCTATGGCGGCTGCGTAGTAGCGGATCTTGCCCTCGGTGACCAGCTCATCGAGCGTGGCGAATAGCTCGTCGGCTTCCAGGGCGTTCATCTTTGGGTTGTGCAGCTGATACAGGTCGATGTAGTCGGTCTGAAGCCTCCTCAGACTCTGCTCGCAGGCGTACCTGACGAATCCACGGTCCCATTTCTGGGGTCGCTCGGCATGGCCCTCCCGCTCGCGGTGTTCATAAAAGTCGTACCCGAACTTTGTCCCGACAACCAGGTCATGACGCCGTTTGCCGAGCGCCTGGGCAAGTATCTCCTCACCGTATCCCAGGCCATATGTGTCGGCCGTGTCGAAGAAATTGACTCCTAGGTCGACCGCCCTTTCCAGCATGCGAACGGCCTCGGATGTGTCCACCCGGCCCCACCAGCCCGTGCTCAGCGTCCAGACGCCGAATCCGACCTCGGAGAGTTCAAGGTCCGTGCGTCCCAGGGGTCTATATTTCATGAGAGGCGCTGCGCGATCTCGGCGCGGGTGCGCGCATAGTCCGAGTCCGAGAGCACCGGCTGAAGGGCGCCCATCGGCACGTCCTGACCCAGTTCTACCCACGACTTGCAGCCGGTGTACTCGTCCAACACCGGCAGGGCCTGCGGCTGGACTAGCGGATAGATGCGCACCAGGGCCACCGTCAGCGGTTGCCGGGGTCGCCACTGGAGCCTCTTTTGAGCGTAGTCGTCGCTCCAGATGTGAAACCCCGAGATCCCCTGGAGCTTGCCTGCGTCCTCGACCTGGATCCGGTCGGTGACCTTGGCGAACGCAGAGATCGTGGTCAGACCAGGTACGTCGTTCTCAGCCAGGGAAAGCTCCAGATCTCGGTGGTATTGCGGTTTGAGGAGATCCGGCGACTGGTGTTCGTAGGTCGGGAACAGTAGAAACTCCGGGTGGTCGGCGAAGGTGTCCGTAAAGTTGCGATCGTCTTTGTGAACGCCGCCCTTGCGCAGGATGACGATCTGCGTGCCATTCCGAAGGGCGTTGCACGCCACCGCCCATTCCTTCAGGGCAATCGAGCTCACGGGGGGGAGAAGGGACACCATGCGTACGAGCGATTATATCGACGGTCAGGGTGCCAAGTCGAGAAATATTTCACGAAGCCGACTGTATGGACTTTGATGCTTCTACTGCCCCCGCCGGGCCGCTGTGTCGCCTCCTTCGTCTCAACCACCTGGGGACCTATTTCGGCGTGCACGGCATCGAAGACTTCTGGCCGCCGGGTGCCGGGGTCGGCCATAATGCCATCTAGGGATCCAGACATGCGGACCAGGGCTTCATATGGCAGGTAGGACCCGGAAAAAGCGCTCCAGAGGGGGTCACCGGGCGGGCGCGTCATCCTCACCGAGGGACCGGGGAGCGAAATCTCCGGATCCGGACGACGCCGCCAACATCACCACACTGGTGCTGCGGGCGGCGTTCATGGACGCCGCCGTCTACGATGTGATCCGTAACCAGAAAGGTGCGACGCTCCAGGCCATCGGGGTGGTCCTGGCGATAGGCGTGTTATTCGCGATCGGCCAGCGAACCGTGGAGCCGGGCCTGCTCAAGGGCCAGCATCCGATACTCTGGTTCGTCTTCCGGCTGGACTTTATCGTGATCGGCTGGCTGCTGTGGTCGGCGATAGCGCTACTATTCGGGCGCTGGGTCTTCCGCGGCGAGGCGAGCGCCTCCCATGTCCTGCGTGCGCTGGGCATAGCGACGGCCCCGGCTTCACTGCTGGCATTCTCGGAGCTGAACATTCCCCTGGCCGGCCAGACCATTGGACAGGCCCTGTGGCTGTTCGGTCTGCTCTGGACACTGGCAATCGGTACCCAGGCAATCAAGGAGACGATGCGGCTGAACTGGTTTCAGGCGATCTTGCCGGGCGTGGTGGGGTGGATAGTTGGATGGCTGGTGATCCTCAATCTGGTTCTGTTCCCCGCCTCGGCGATCGCGGTGGAGGATCCGCCCCCGGCTCAGGACACACCCTCGGCGTCGGAGTCAAATTGGGGACGGTGGCCGGCGTCCTCTCACCTGGTGCTCCACCATGGAGCCCCGCCCGCCGAGCATGTTCAGCGCATTTGAGGTAGTCGCTTCGGCCACCTCCTCCACGCTCATGCCCGTGAGTTTCGCCAGTGCCCCCGCGACCTCGGCCACGTGGCGAGGCTCGGTCCAGCGGCGACGGTCCTTCTTGAAGGGCTGGGGATATGCGTCGGTCTCCAGCACTATCCAATCCATGGGAATCTCGGCCACTACTGACTGAAGGGGAGGCAGCCGCAGCAGCGGCCGGGCCAGCGAGATGCAAAAGCCCAAGTCGATAGCTTCCCTGGCCGTGCGCTGATCGCCTTGGAAGTAGTGCATCGCACCGCCTACCTCAAAGCCTCTCTCCTCGCGCAAAACCCGCAGGGCGTCTCGGCTCGCGTCTCGACTATGGAACACTATTGGCAGCCCAAGCTCCCTGGCGATACCGATCTGCCGGCGGAAGGCCTGGAATTGTAAGGCCCTGTCGGGCGACGTGTCCTGAAAGTCGAGACCGATCTCGCTGATTGCCACCACGCGGTCCGAGTCGGCCAGTTCGGTAAGGGTACTTTCAGAATCGCCCTGTACGGGTCCGGCTAGGTCAGTTGGATGTAGACCGGCGGAGGCGAATAGCAGGGGATGCTCGTTGGCCAGCTGGACCGCGCGGCGGCTGGTTTCGAGTGTCGTTCCCGCGGTTATTATCGCCCCAACTCCCGCCTCAGAAGCCCGCCTGAGAATCTGGCGAACCTCGGTGTCGCTGAATCCGTCTAGGTGCGAATGGCAGTCGATCAGTGGCACTGTGGGAGTCGCGGCGGAGTTGGGACACATATTGCCTCATAATAGGACAGGTCAAAGGGTGAATCCGTTCCACGCCATGCCCAACGTCAGCCAGATCGTCCATTTGCACCGGTGCCCAGGCTAGATAAGGCCGCGCGGGCCGCTTTCGCTGTCTCAGCGATCTCGGCCCTGGTATTGGCCGGTTGCTCCCAGCCCGAGCATGAGACCGGACCGACCGCAACGCCGGTCAGGCCGACGGTCGAGCCAGCCAGTCCCACCTCCACCGCGAGCCCGTCGCCCACCGCAGAGCCGACGATTCGGACACCGACACCGAGGGGTTCGCCACCAACCCCGGTAAGAGCGGACCCGAGCCCCGTTGTTGAGCCCGTCGTCGAGAAGGAGGCGACGTCAGTCCCGACCGACATAACGCCGACACCCACCGTGACTCCACCCGATCCAACGGTTCTACCAGTCGATAGCCCTACCGCGACCCCGGTGCCTAGCAAGGGAGGGGTGCTGAGGCTGACAACCCGGGCGAACATCTCTCACCAGGACGTGCATTTCGAGACCTCACCGGCGCTCTCAACCTGGGGCCCCGGCTTAGCCTACAGTCGGCTGCTTAGATTTGAGACCGGCCCCGAAATCCGGCTCCCGAGCCTCGCGGTGACGTGCGACCTGTGCGAGTCGTGGCGTGTCATCGATCCGGTTACGTTCGAATTTACCCTGCGGCGGGATATTGGCTGGCACGACGCCGACCTGGTCCAGGGCAGGCAACTCGACGCGGACGACCTGGTCTACAGCTTTAGCCGGCAGCGCGAGGGCCCGAATGCCTCGCTACTCGGATCCGTCGACGATTTCTCCGCCCCTAGCGAGAGGATCGTCTCGATTCGGCTGGTCGAACCAGACGCCGACTTCATGCTGGGACTCGCCGACGCGCGATCCAAGATAGTTGCGAGAGAGGCGGTGGAACTGGCTGGCGACCTGCGTGACGGACCGACGGTGGGAACCGGGCCGTGGCGTCTGACATCGACCGGCAGGGCTGGCCTCCACGTTTTTGAGAGCTTTAGTGATAACCGGGTTGACGATCTTCCCCACGTTGACGTGCTGCAGGTTCACGTCATCGACGATCTGAAGACCAGGGACGCGGCATTTACCGTTGGCCAGATCGACGTAGTGGAGGTGACTCCCTTCGAGTGGGAAGCTCTGAGGGATCGGGCGAGTGACGCCCGGGCCGTGCTGGTTCCCGACACCGGCTCCGGAGTGGAGATCGGACTTAACCCTTCAAGGCCTCCATTTGACGACCCCCTAGCGCGCCGAGCGGCATTCGCGGCGATGGATCCCGTCCGTGCGCTGGAGGAGGCGTGGCTAGGTGCAGGCTACCTGTCCTTCGGCTTCCCTCTGGTTGGCCCGACTTGGGCACTGGAAGAGGCCGAGTGGCTGGACCTCTTCGCAAGTCCAGAAAGGGCGCGGAACATGCTGGCTGGCGCCAGCCCCGAGCCTGTTACGATAAAGGTGGGCCGTTACGGAGAACCCTATATGCGGCATGCCGACATAGTCGCCGCCGAACTCAGGGCCGTCGGCTTCGACGTCACGGTGGAGGAGGTAACCCGTCTGGGCTTTGCAGACGGCGTGTGGAAGGGTGGAGACTACCAGATGTTCGTGGGTCCGATCCCGCCCGTGACCTCGCCGAATGCCTACCTCTTCTCCGTCGTCTACAGCAGGGGACCCTATTACCGTGGGGGGGAGCGGGACGGAGAACTCGATGCGCTGATCGAACTCCAGGCCGGCGAGTACGATCCCGAGGCTCGAAGGTCGAGTCACCTGGACATACAGCGCCGTATGCTGAACTCCGCGATACGCTACATGCCCGCCACGCACGTGACGGTGTGGGCCATCCAGCCATGGGTAATGGACCTGCACATAAACGTGGCCGGCTTCGAGTACGGCCACTGGGCGTCCGTCTGGCTGGACGGCTGAGCTGGGCCCGCTACCTTCTGGAGGCGAGCGCCTCCTCGACCGCAGTAAGCGATAGCAGCGCGCACTTTATGCGCACCGGGAACAGGCGCACGGTCTCCATAAGCACCAGCTCCCCGAGAGCCTTTCTCCGATCGCCTGCCAGCTCCTGCCCGGCCATCAATCTGCGGTAGTCGGAGACAAGAGCCCCGGCGTCCTGGAGAGAGACGCCGCAAAGCGTCTCGGCGATTATGGAGCCTGCAGCCCGGTTGATTGAACAGCCGACCGTCTGAATGCCCAGGTCGACGATCCCTTCTCCGTCGCTTGAGACCTGGACGTGTGCCTCGTCCCCGCAGAAGGGATTCACCGCATCGCCGGCCCCGTCGGGTCGGTCTATCAGGTCCTTGTGGCGTGGGCTGCGGGCATGTTCCAGGATCGTCTCGCTGTAGATCTCATCCAGTCCCTTGCCGATCCTATTTCCCACCATCTCCGAAGTAGCGAAGAGCGTCGCGCACTGACTCTGCGAGCCGGTCGATCTCCTCCTCGGTGTTGTAAACATAGAAGCTGGCCCTGGCCGTCGCGACGATTCCGAGCGAGCGCATCAGGGGCATGGTGCAGTGGTGACCGGTCCGAATCGCCACGCCGGATCGGTCCAGGAAGGTTCCCAGGTCGTGTGGGTGCAATTCTTCCGAGTGAAAGGGCAAGACGCCTCCGCGCTGCTCAACGTCCGGCGGACCCAGCACGTCCAGATCCTCAAGCTCCCTGAAGCGCTCCAGCGCATACCCGGTAAGGGCCTTTTCGTGTTCCCGTACATTGTCCATGCCCAGTTCGGACAGGTAGTCGACCGCGGCGCCCAGTGCGATCGCGTCGGCGATGTTGGGCGTACCGGCCTCGAATTTGTTGGGCACGTCGTTCCATGTTGCGCGGTCGTTCCAGACCTCCAGGACCATGTCTCCACCGCGCATGAACGGCTCGGTCTCCTCAAGGATGTCTGGCTTTGCGTACAGGGCGCCAATTCCTGTCGGACCGAGCATCTTGTGCCCGGAGAAGGCCAGGAAGTCGCAGTCCAGTTCGGCCACGTTAACCGGCATGTGCGGCACGCTCTGGGCCCCGTCTATCAGCACCCTTGCTCCGAAGGCGTGAGCCCTCTCGGTCAGCTCCTTCACCGGGTTGATGGTGCCCAGTGAGTTTGAGGAGTGGCAGATCGCCAGTAGCTTGACCCGCTCGTCCAGGTACTCGTCCAGACGGGAAATGTCGAGCGTTCCCTCTTCTGTGAGCGGGATGACGCGGAGCTCTGCGTCCTGCTCTGTTGCCACCCTCTGCCAGGTGACGATGTTGGAGTGGTGCTCCATCTGCGAGACGACTATCGCGTCGCCGGTCGAGATGTTCTCGCGTGCCCAGGTGTAGGCAACCAGGTTGATGGATTCGGTGGTACCCCTGGTCCACACGATGTTCTCCGGCTGCGGGGCGCCGATGAAACTGGCGACCTTGGCCCGAGCCTGGTCGTACCGCTCCGTCGCCTCCATGCTCAGGGCGTGCACGCCGCGGTGGACGTTGGAATTGTAGCCCTCGTAGTAGTCCACCAGCGCCTGGATGACGCTCCGTGGCTTCTGGGATGTGGAAGCGTTGTCCAGGTAGGCGAGCGGAAGGCCGTAGACCTGTCTCTCAAGTATTGGAAAGTCGTCGCGGATGCGACATATGTCAAAGTTGCCCTTCATGTGCCCTTAGAGATCTACCTCGAACTCGTCGCCCACTATTTTGACGCCGTAGGTGTCTATGGGCAGGACTGCCGGGCCCTGTTCTACATTGCCGCTGCGAATGTCGAAGCGGGCGCCGTGCGCATCGCACTCTATAGAGTGCCCCTCCAGCATGCCCTCGTGGAGAAAGGCCTCCTGATGCGAGCAGATATCGTCCACGGCGAAAAGCTCACCGTCCACCTTGAAGACTCCTATCCAGCGGTCTCCGAGATCAAACATCTTCCCGTCGCCTTCTGGAATGTCGGCGACCTTGCCGAGTCTGGTAAAGGCCATCTAGTTCACCTCCACGTAGCGCGTACTGTAGTCGAATCTTCCATGCCCCACGCGCCGCCACTTAGTCGCTGCATTTCGACGGTAGCCTCAATTCTCGTGTAACTCTCTTTAGCGGTCAGGCTTTCAGGCCGTCCGCACCCGTGCCGGCTCGGACTCTGATCGCTGGACAAGGTCGCTGATGCTGGTCGATGACAGGACCTGTCTCATCGCCTCTTCAACCACCGACCAGACATCCTTCTGTGTACAGCCGGACCACTGGCCGCAGCTGGTCTCATCGTCCAAGCATGCCAGCAGGGAGGCGCTTCCGTCGAGACAGTCCATAACCATCGCCATCGAGATTTCAGAGGGATCCTTGGCCAGCGCGTGTCCTCCCTGGGGACCCCGCACGCTCACGACCATCCCTCCCTTGCGCAGTCGCAGCATGACGCGTGCGAGGAAGGGCTCCGGCACCCCCTGGCGGTGAGCAATGGCGGAGGTGCGCACCGGCGTCTCGCCGTTGGCGTAACGCTCGGCGAGGTCTATCAAAGCCCTTACCCCGTAGTCCACCTGGATAGGCACGTGCATCTCGTCACCTCTCCGCCCCGAGCTTGGCGACCGTCGCTACTCGGTGCTTACCGTCTTTGGGTTGCCCTTCTGGTCGAGTGCGGCCATCAGAGCGTGCCACCCGAGCATCGCGCACTTTATTCGGGTGGGGTAGGCCGAAACGCCGCTCAGCGCTTCGAGATCGCCGAGCAGTTCCTCCATCTCGAAAGCTCCACTGGATCCGTTTCCGGTACCGGTGATCATGGTCTGGAAAGCGCTGAACACCTTCTTGGCGTCAACCTCCGACACACCCATTATCGCTTCGGTCATCAGTGAAGCCGAAGCCTTGGATATGGCGCATCCCACGCCTGTGAATCCGACGTCGGCGATGGTATTCCCATCCAGCCTCACCTCGATGTCAACGAGGTCGCCGCAGAACGGGTTGAACCCATGCGCGGTCCGCTGGGCTCCCGCAACGTGTCGCATGTTGCGGGGGCTCGCCCCGTGGTCCATCACCACGTGCTGGTAAAGGTCGTCTAGTCCAAAATCGGCCAACTAGGAATTCCCCGGATCGTGATGTGTCACTCGTTCCGGCTAGGCAACCCGCTGAGCGGGGCCCCCGAAGGCCCTGGCCTTTCCGAAACCTTCAAACCGGTATCTGGGTACCGACGTCTCGAAGTAGCTCTCCAGATAATCGCGGAAAGGGTCGAGCCCGATGCTGTCTATGATTTCGTTCGCAAAACCCTTGATCAAGAACGACGTCGCTTCTTCCAGATCGAGACCCCTGGAGAGCATGTAGTAGACCTGCTCGTCTGGGATGGCGCCGGCGGTGGCGCCGTGCGAGGCCTGAACGTCGTCCGCGAAGATGACCAGGCTGGGCTTGGTGTTTACGCGCGCTCCCTCGGAGAGGATCAGGTTCTTGTCGGCCTGGGTGGCGGCTGATTTCTGGGCGTCCTTCTGGATCCGCGTGGTCCCGCTGAAGACGGCCTTTGAGCGGTCGGTCAATATACCCTTGAAGTATTGGGCACTCGAGGTGTGCCCGCTGATGTGGTCCACGTTGATGTGGTTATCTATGTGCTGGCGGCCGTCTGTGAAGTAAAGGCCCCTGAGGTCGCACTCGGCACCCTCATCGAGCAACCGGACCAGCACGTCGTTCCTGCCGACGCGACAGCCCCGGGAAAACGACGTGGTACCGAATGTGGAGTCCCGGCCCTGAGACACCCTGGTGGACCCGATGTGAAACGCCTCCGGGCTTTCGTGCAAGTAGCGGTAGTGCGAAACCCGAGCACCCTCCTCGAGGGTGACCTCGGTGACCGAATTGGTGAAATAGCCGCCCTCGCCGATGCCCACGTAACTCTCAAGCAGCGTTAGCTCGCTGTTCGGGCCCGCGACCACCAGGGATCTTGGGTACGTCACCTGGGGTTCGCTGTTGTCCGACGAAACGAACACCAGATGGACTACACCGCGGGCTCCCTGCCCGGCCAGTACGACCGCCCCATCGTCCAGGAAGGCGGAGTTGAGCGCCAGGAAACCGTTCGAATCCGCGGTCGCATGTCGGCCCAGCTCGATGTCTACCCGACCGTCCGACGCGGCCCCGGGAGAAAGCAGGTTGGTTACCAACGGCTGATCGGGACCGGCTGGGATAGCCAGCTCGTACTCGAGCCGTCCATCCACGAATACGAGTGTCGTACAGGTCTCGTCCCAGGGCACCAGATCCTTGACCGTCTCCAGGAGGGTGCGGGTGGCTGCGGCCCCGGAGCTGTGACCGAAAGCCGAGTTTGCAATGGGCGTGACGCTGGTAAAACGCCAGTCCTCATTGCCCCGGGTGGCTATGGGGAGGCCGAGGTCCCGAAACGCCGCAATTCCTGCGGCACGTAATTCGGCCACCCGTCCCCTGCCGTCAGACGACCGGCTTGCATCAAATTCCTCGTGCTGGGTGAAATAGGAGCCGTAGTCGTGCCTGGCTGCGGTCCTGACGTTCATTGGCCGGCAGCCCCGGCTAAGGCGACACCGGCGTCTTGTTTGACCCAGTCGTATCCCTTGGCCTCCAGCTCCCGTGCTAGTTCCGGGCCTGCCGAGATTGCTATCCTGCCTTCGACCAGGACGTGCACGTGGTCGGGCTCAATGTAGTTGAGAAGTCTCTGGTAGTGGGTTACCAGCACGACCGAGTTGGATTCGCTGCGGTGGCTGTTGACGCCCTGCGCAACGGTCTTGAGGGCGTCGATGTCCAGCCCGGAGTCGGTCTCGTCAAGTACCGCCAGCCTGGGGTCTATCAGGAGCATCTGCACCATCTCCGAGCGCTTCTTCTCCCCGCCCGAAAAGCCTTCATTGACCGAGCGCCTCATGAGTTCCTGGCTCATGCCCATCCTGTCGACGGCCCCCTTAAACAGCCTGTCGAACTCCCGGGCCGACAGTTCGGGCTCGCCGATGTGCTTGCGTCGCGCGTCGACCGATGCCTTGAGGAACTGCCAGGTGCGCACCCCGGGAAGTTCCGTCGGGTACTGGAAGGCCAGAAACAACCCGGCCAGCGCGCGCTGGTCCGGGGTGAGCTCCAGCACGTCCTGCCCGTCAAGGTGTATGGAGCCGGCGGTGACCACGTAGTCGGGTCTGCCCGCGATGACGTTTGCAAGAGTGCTCTTGCCGCTGCCGTTAGGTCCCATTATCGCGTGGACCTCTCCGGACCCAACGCTAAGGTCTACCCCCCTCAGTATCTCGACGTCGCCGTCGGCAACCGAGGCGTGCAGGTCTCTTATCTCAAGCATCTGTGTATTAGTTCCTCTCGCTGCGCAAAGCTGTATCGCGTTGTCCGCTCAGGGTGGCGGTGTGGAAATGGCTTGCCAGTCGCGGCCAGGCTGCCGCCGGCTACCCGGGAAGCCGGCCTCCCGGGCCGTGTCGGGCCTCAGCCGACGGCGCCTTCCAGGCTGACCTTCAGGAGTTGGGAGGCCTCCATTGCGAATTCGAAGGGCAACTCCTTGAAGATGCCACGGCAAAAGCCGTTGATGATCATGTAGTGAGCCTCCTCTTCGGTGAGGCCGCGCTGCATCGCGTAAAAGAGCTTGTCGTCGCTCACCTTTGACGTGGAGGCTTCGTGCTCCATCCTTGCGGTCGGGTTCCTAACCTCGATGTACGGCACCGTGTGAGCGCCGCACCTGTCGCCCACCAAGAGCGAATCGCACTGGGTGAAGTTGGTGGCGTTGTCAGCCGTCGGCAGTATCTGAACCATGCCGCGGTAGGTGTTCTGGCCCTGGCCGGCCGAGATGCCCTTTGCCACTATCGTGCTCTTGGTGTTCTTGCCGGCGTGGATCATCTTCGTCCCGGTGTCGGCCTGTTGGTGGTTGGCCACCAGCGCCACCGAGTAGAACTCGCCGGTCGACTCGTCGCCCTGCAGGATCACCGAGGGGTACTTCCAGGTGATGGCGGAGCCGGTCTCGACCTGGGTCCAGGAGATCTTCGAGCGAGCGCCTAGGGCCTTGCCGCGCTTTGTCACAAAGTTATAGACGCCGCCATTGCCGTCCTTATCGCCCGGGTACCAGTTCTGCAGGGTGGAGTACTTGATCTCCGCATCGTCGAGGGCTACCAGTTCGACCACCGCGGCGTGGAGCTGGTGGGTTTTTCTGATCGGCGCAGTGCAGCCCTCCAGATAGCTCACGTAGCTTTCCGGCTCGGCGATTATCAGGGTGCGCTCGAACTGGCCCGTCTCCTCGGTGTTTATGCGGAAATAGGTCATCAGCTCAATTGGGCATCGAACCCCCCTGGGCACGTAGACGAATGAGCCGTCGCTGAACACGGCGGAGTTGAGCGCGGCGTAGAAGTTGTCGGTGTAGGGGACGACTGAGCCCAGGTACTTCTCGACCAGCTCGGGGTGCTCCTGCACCGCCTCGCTGACCGAACAGAAGATGACTCCGGCCTCCTGAAGCCGGTCCTTGTAGGTTGTGGCAACGGACACCGAGTCAAACACCGCGTCCACCGCGACGTCCGATCCCGTCTCCTCTACTACGCCGGCCAGCTTCTTGCGCTCGTTCAGCGGGATTCCCAGCTTGTCGAATGCCTCCAGCAGCTCGGGGTCGACCTCTTCGAGGCTTCTGGGCCGATCCTGTGACCCCGGCGCCGAGTAGTAATGGATGTCCTGAAAGTCGATTCTCGGATAGTCGATCATGGCCCAGGTGGGCTCACGGTCTTCTTCAAGGAGCTTGATGAAGTGGCGATAGGCCTTGAGCCGCCACTCGAGCATAAACTCGGGCTCTTGTTTCTTGGCTGAGATGAAGCGGACCGTTTCCTCCGAAAGGCCCTTGGGCAGTGTCTCGGACTGGATGTCGGTGACGAAGCCCCAGCGGTAGTCGGATTCGATCTCTGAAGTGCGCGATATCACGCGCGGCTCGCCTGTCATGCGGCCTCCGTTGCGTGCTCGGGCGCCCGGCGCCCCTTAACTGGTACCGGCGCCCAACCATGGGCGCCGGCAATGACGTTTTCGATTATCCGTTGTTGACCAACTTGGTCAACAACATCGTGTCCATGATACAGGCGCTCAAAAACGGAGTCAAACGTCGACGCGTGGTGGCCGGAGCCCGGATTCGTGGGAATGCAGCGCAGGGTCAGGGGTCCTGTGCGATGCGGAAAGCGAGTTCGCCTATCAGGGAAAGCGCCCTCTCAGCGTCGACTTCCAGGGCGACTTCCACCGCGCCGGCACCATATTGTGCAATGCTCATACCCCGCTTCCGGCCATCCGTCACGACGCTTACCTGGCCGATGCTCGTCCTCACCAGCGACGGGTCCAGGGCCACCGCGATGGCCAGCGGATCGCACATCGAGAACATCTCCCCCGGGTGCGACGTGAGCCATTCGGCCAAAAGTCTGCCCGAAAGCGAGCCTTCCACCGCACCGCCGGGCGGAGATGGCGGACCGCCAGGCCCCATCTGGACCCTGTCGCATACGTCCAGGCCCACCACGGTCGATGCCATCTCACTGCTGAGCACGCGGCCGGCTGCATTGGGGTCGGAGTAGAAGTTGAACTCGGCGTTGCAGGTTACATTGCCGGAGCAGTGGAGTGCACCGCCCATAATCCATAGGCGGCGGACAAGCCGGGGCAGCCGGGGCTCCGCATCAAGAGCGTCGGAGATGTTGGTAAGCGGGCCGATGGCCATAAGCTCGAGCGAGCCCGGGAAAAGACGCGCCGACTCCACGATAAGGTCGACCGCCGAACCCGGACGTGGGTCCGATACCGGGCTGCCGAGGTCCACGGTCAGACCGGTATCCCCGTGGAAGTGATAGGCGTACTGCGGAACCCCCTCAGTTGGCCCCTCCGAGCCCGGCCACACACCGATATCGGATCTGCCGAGAGCCTCCAGGATCAGCAGCGCATTGCGGGTCGCGTCATCCAGCCGAACGTTGCCCGCGACGGTGGTAAGACCCAGAACCCTCAGTTCGGTCGATGCCAGGGCCATGGCGATGGCCATTGCATCGTCGGTTCCTGGGTCGGTGTCTACTATTACGGGCCGCACGCCCACGCTCGCCAGGCGGCGCGGGCACCCCGTCTTGCCACGCGCTGGGCATATGCGGACCAGGCCTCAGAGGACGTGTGTGAGAAGCTAACACCCAGCTCTCGCTTTATCTTCTCGGTGCTCGCCGTCCACCGGTGCTGGATGAAGGCGAGGCCGGCCGCCGGGGCGTCGGATTGGAGCCTCAGGCTCCAGGTGGCGCTGGCGAGGGCGTACAGGAGGGAGGCGGGGAGGGTGACGACCGACCGGCCCAGCATCCGTGCCATTTCGCTCCAACGCACCACACCCTCTCCGGCCACGTTGTAGACTCCCGAGAGGCGATCGCGGAGGCCCCTCTCAAGAAGGTCAACCAGGTCGTCCTCGTGAAGAAACTGCATCGGGGGGTCGTAGCCACGGAGACCGATGAGCAGGGGCTTTGCGAACGCCCGCGAGATGAAGTTCCTTGCGTTCGGCCCCATTACCGGGCAGCCCCTCAGGATTCCGACCCTGATGTCGGGGTTCTCCGAGGCGAATCTTGAGATCAGTTCCTCCGATCCCAGCTTGTCCACCGCGTACTGAAATCCGGGCAGGGGTCGCGTAGGAGAGTCTTCGGTCAGCCACCTGGGATTGTCGGGGTGGGGGCCGTATATGGTCGTGCTGCCAAAGTACAGAAAGTGCTTTGCCCCCGCGGCCGCCGTCGCCGCCAGGGCATTGGTCGTACCACCCAGATTGACATCGCGTATGGACTTTTCGTCCCTGCCAGGCTCGAGGACGAATGCCAGATGAACCACCGCGTCCGGCTCGAACTCACGGAAAAGATCGTCGAGACCGTCGCGCACGTCGCGCCTGGCAAAGGTGACCGTGTCAGGGTAGTCGCTGTGCGGGAGCCGAAGGTCGACGGCCAATACAGCCTCGACCCAGTCTGCCCAGGCCAGCCGTCGGAGCAGGCTTGTGCCAACGTATCCGGACGATCCGGTCACGGCGATTCTCATTTGATCTCGTCAGTGAAATCGAAGCGCAGGGTACCCATCCCCGGCACATCGAATCCCATCCCTATCTTGTGCGGACCATCATCCAGTGCGACGCCGTCCACGCTTATCTCGATGTCGGTGTTCATGGCCAGAGCAAAGGTCCTGTCCTTGGAAACCTCGGTAAACCCTATGCGCTCACCCTGCTGGACGAAGAAGCTTGATTCAAGCGGTATCTCACCGCCATCCACCGTCAGGGGCTGGAGCTTGTGCGCGTATCCGGACCCCAGGCTGTTCCTTAGCCGGAACGAGAAGCCGTCTTCCCCGCCGGACAGGCTGCCCTTGACGTATAGTCTCCTGAGCAAGAAAGCTGGCACGCTCACCATGTTTCCGTCATCCTCCGTCAAATCCCTCGCCAGATGCGTTCACGGCCCCGCCGGTCCCCGGCTTATGTCTGCCCTGGCCGCCTCTCTTCTCATCCTGTAGACGGCCTGCTCGCGCTCGATAACCGCAGACGGAAGTGTGCCGACGCGTCCGGACATCGCGGCGTAAGTGTGGATCTTGGCCACCCTTTCCACCAGTACGCACACCCTCAGAGCCTCTTCTACGGTGCTTCCCACGCCGACCGCGCCATGGTTTCGTATGAGGGCTGCGCTCCTTTCCTCCAGCGCTCCGCAGACGCTCTCGGCGAGTTCCTGGGTGCCGGGGAAAGCGTACTCGGATACCCTGATGCCTCCCCCGATGTACACAACCATTTCGTCCACAATGGGTGGAATCTCTCGTCCAATGACCGCCGCCACGGAGGAGAAGATCGAATGCGTATGAACCACCGCCGCGACATCCTCCCTGACCGCGTAGATGTCCAGGTGCAGGAGGGATTCGGACGAAGGCGGCAGGTCGCCCTCCACGGGCTCAAGATCGGAATCGACGACGACTATGTCCGACTCTTCCATATTCGCATAGGGGACGCCCATGGGGGTGATTGCCATGAGGCCCTCGCCGCCGATCCTCAAGCTCACGTTCCCGCTGGAGCCTGAAGCCAGGTCCAGCCGTTCCATCTCACGTGCCGCCTGTGCGACCGCGGCCCTCTCTGTGACGAACTTCCCGTCCATTTCAGATCGCCCTTGCCGTGCCCATTCGATGTTAGGCCTGAACGCTGGCCAGTGCAGAAGAGACCTGCAGCCAATGGGAGTAGTTGTCCTGGTATTCGGATGCCAACAGCGCTTCGGGCGAGATCCTAACCATGTCCGCTGCCGAGCGATTGGAAACCTGCGACAGTGAATCACTTCCGGTCAGGGCCAACTTGGCACACAGGAAGGCGCCCGCTGCGCTGGCGCTCTTGTGGCTGAGTACCAGTATATCGGCGTCGAGAACGTTTGCAAGGATGCGGCCAAACAGGTCGCTCCGGGCCAGCCCGCCGCCCAGGGCGATCGACTCGGCGGGCCTACCGGTGACATCTCCGAGCTGCTCCATGTTGGCCTTTATCGAGTAGCAGATGGACTCGAGCGCGGCCCGGGCAAGATGGCCGGGCCCGCGCTCGTTCATCGTTACCGGGACGGGGAACACCATGCCGCCGTAGCGTAGTCCGACCGAGGACATGTCCATACGGGGATGGCCGAGCACGGCGATCGTGCCTTCGGCACCCGGCCCGGCGGTCACGGCCGCCTCCTCCAGTTCGTCGAACGAGCGGCCGGTCGTATCGGCGATCCAGGAATACGCCCGGCCCGCGTCCCATGCGCTGCTCTCCGCCATCCACCTGTGACCGGACAGATGGCAGCCTACCCACGTGGCGCCTCTCGCCGATGGCATCGGCAATTCCGTTACCTGCTGAACCGGCGCGCTCCACCCGGCAACCACCGCGACCTGGCCAGGTTCTGCGGCCCCTATTCCGAGGGCGGCGCACTGCGTGTCCGCGCCGGCAGAGACCACCGGCGTGCCAACCGCGATGCCCGTCTCCCGGGCGGCCCCGTGATTTATCCCGCCGACCACCTGTCCCGCCTCCACTAAAGGGACATTACCGTCGAGGGGGACCTCTAGCGTTTCTGCCAGCTTGGTGGCCCATCGCCTGCTTGTTATGTCGAGCAGGCCGGCCTCCCCGGCCAACGTGGGCTCTGAGGCCAGCAGGCCGGTCATCTGAAGGATCAGCCAGTCCGGGATAGTGACCGCGGTCCTGACCCTGTCGAACAGCCTCGGACGATTGTCCCTGAGCCAGACGAGCTTTGCCGGTGCAAAAAGGAACGATGGCAGGTGGCCGGTCGTCGCGTAGACGAGTTCGCTGTGCACCTCGTCTATCGCTGCCCCCTCGAATACGGCCCTCAGGTCTACGTTGGGGCCCAGGTAGACGGCCCGGTCATCGTGGTCAAGAAGTGCAACTCCCTGCCTCATGCTGGTCACCGCTACCGCCCCGACCTCTACGCCGGCCCGGTCGATCGTCCGGCGGATGAGCCCGTACACATTGACCAGGACCGAGTCGGGTTGGAATTCCCGGGCCAGCGGGAGTTCTGAAGGGGCTATCGAAGGAGGCCAGCAGGTCCCCTCGGCGGCTATCTCGACGCCCCGCTCGTTGAACAGGTGGCATCGGATGGAGCTCGTACCGGCGTCTAGGGCCAGCACTGCGCGCTCAGGCATTGGCGCGCTCCGGCCAGGTGTCAGCCAACCGGCAGGTCAATCGCCTGTGGGTTGACGGCGTTCAGAGGCATCATGCCGTCAAGGAATCGGATCAGGTCGCCGGCTACCATATTGGAGTGGCGAAAGATCGTCTCCTCGGTGGCACCGGCGATGTGTGGAGTCAGGAGCACATTCTCGGCGCTGAGCAGCGGACTGTCGGGAGCGACCGGATGCGTGTCGAAGACATCTATCGCAGCGCCGGCGAGAGGCCCCGTCTCAAGCGCCTCCAGCAGGGCCGTTCGGTCGGCGATGGCGAATCCGGACGCCATGATCAGGAACGCCCCTGGCCTTACCAGGGAGAAAGCCCCGGCGTCTAGCAACGCCGTCGTTTCAGAGTTTATCGGCGCCAGGGTCGCTATGAAGTCGGACCGCGCGAGCAGCGATTCGAGATCGGTCAGCTCGCCGCCGCTATATCTGGTCACGTAGGGATCGTAGGCCAGCACGTCCATACCGATGGCGCTGGCGATGGAGGCCAGTTGCCTGCCGATCGCGCCCAGACCCACTATGCCCAGGCTCCTGCCGCCCAGTTCTATGCCGCGGAGGCAGAGGTAGGGTTCGACCGGACTCTTCCAGCTACCCTCCTTGACGTAGCGGTCCGCCTCGGGGATCCGGCGTGCCAGCGCGATCATGAGGCCGAGCACATGCTCGGCCACGGCGCGGGCATTGCGGGCGGGAGAGTTGACCACCAGCACACCATGCTCGGTTGCGGCGTCGACGTCGACGTGGTTCAGAGCCGCCCGGCAGATCCCCACGAAGCGCAGGGAGCCGACCTGCTCGAGGGTCTCGGCGAATACGAAGTCCGTCTCGACTATAAGCGCGGTGGCCCCCAGAGCGTTTATGCGATCGGCCAGCTCGTCAGGGTCGTGGATCTTGAGGGTCTTTAGCCAGCTCTCGTAAGTGACGTCCATGCGCTGTGAAAGCCGGCCAAGCGCGTCGGCCGAAAAGGGTGCCAGGATCAGGACACTCGAGGGGTCGGTTGGGGCGGTGATGGCCATTCGAGCTGGCTATTTTCCGTGTGGCACCAGGCTGCGGGCCAGGCTCATCGTCCAGAGGCGTCCCATCAGCAGTAGCTTTTCAGGCGTGGAAAGGCCGATTCGGCTGCTGAACACGTCGAATCCGGACCTTTCGATGCGGGTGAGTATGGCTGAGTAGAGCGCGTGGAGAACCTCGGGGCAGGCCCTGGATTCTGGGTTGAGGAGGGCGAACAGGCGTGAGCCGCTATCGAAATAGGCGCGGGCGCGCCGAGCCTGGGCACTCATGAGGCCCCGAAAGCGCTCATCGATTATTCCAGCCTTGAGATCCGCCTCGCCGTATCCGTAAGACTCCATCTCATCCTGCGGAATGTATATGCGGTCGCGGTCCGCGTCCTCCCGGATGTCTCGCATAATGTTGGTCAGTTGCATCGCAAGGCCCAGATCCACAGCGTACACTCGCGCCGCAGGGTCCCTGTAGCCAAAAATCTCTATGCTAATGAGCCCGACCACCGAGGCGACCTTGTAGCAGTACTCGCGCAGCTCACCAAAATCCGCGAACCTGGTCTTGACTAGGTCCATTTCCACACCCTCGATCACTTCCAACAGGTGCTCTCGGGTAAAGCCGAATCTGGCGGCCGAGTGTGCCACCGCCGCCAGTACCAGGTCCTCGGAGCGCCCCCCGAGCGCCGAGTCCAGCTCTGCTCGAAGGGCTGCGAATCCCATGGATTTTTCGGCTGGCGACGCATCGCCGTCGGCGATATCGTCGCATACACGGCAGTAGGCGTAGGCGGCGTATATCGCCCGCCGCCTCTCGGCGGGAAGAGTGCGAAATGCGTAGTAGAAGTTCTTAGCCTCGGCCCTTGTCAACCTCTCGCAGTGGTCGTAGGCGTCGACTATGTCTGGATGCATTCTCGGCGTTCGGAGATCAGGTTATCAGGGGTGCCCACGCCTGGGGCGAAAGCGGCCAACGCCATTGCCAGGCCCGGACACAGGGCATGTTGTCCGCTATATGCCCATGAGATGCCAGTCGATCTGGCGGCTGTCAATCTGAGAAGGCTTGTCCTCGTCCAGCTCGACTGCAAAGATGCGTTGCCGCTGTTCAAGGGTCATCCGCTCATCGACAATCTGTATCGTCTGAGAGGCCCCCGAGACAAGTTGCCGGCAGTGGGAGTGGTCGTTTGGGCACTCGTCCTGTCATACCCAGTAAAGCGATGTATTAACCTTTGCGCGATTGACCGTTAATAGACTGATTAATGGCCACCTTAAGACGTGCTTTGTTCCATCGCCGGAAGCGCCCCAGAGCTGCTAGCGGCCAGTAGATACGGTACATATGGTAATTGATCATGAAGCCGGCCGGCAGCTCACGGCCCTGGAATCCAGGCTCTCCGTCTATCGGAAGTCGCTCAAGTCGCTGTCCGACGCCATAACCGGGGAATCCGGTGCCGGTGAAGTGAGGTTCGTCCCAGGTGCCGTCCTCCCTCTGCGTCTCAAGGAGGTAGGTGACACCCCTGATCGTTGCCGGGTGTTCGCCCTCTTCGGCGGCCAGCAGCGTCAACAGGGCCCAGGCCGTCTGTGACGCTGTGCTGGGCCCGCTACCACGCAGCGTCGGATCGACATAGGACGCTGGCGTCTCGCCCCAACCACCGTCCGAGTTCTGGTGACTGATCACCCATTCGACGGCTCGTCTGATCGGCTGCGCTCTGGGACCCATTCCTATGGCCCGCAGGGCAGGCACGACAGAGCCCGTTCCGTACAGGTAGTTGACGCCCCAGCGCCCGAACCACGAGCCGTCTGGCTCCTGGTCTCTGAGTACGTAGTCAAGGCCGCGGCTTACCTGTTCGCTGTCTAGGTCGTGGCCAAGGGTGCCCAGGAACTCTAGTACATGTGCGGTGACGTCAACGCTGGGAGGGTCTATGGTCTCGCCGAAGTCCGAAAACGGGATGCGGGCGATGAAGGTGCGTGTGTTGTCCTTGTCGAACGAGGCCCAGCCACCGTTGCTGCTCTGCATGCCTTCGATCCACCGGACGCATCGCCGCAGTGCATCAGCCTTGCCCTTTTCGTCCGGCAGGCTGGCGCGGTACAGGGCCGTGCCAATTACCGACGCGTCATCGATGTCCGGGTAGGTGTCGTTTTCAAATTCGAACGCCCATCCACCCGTCGGGACATCACGCGCCTTGACCTGCCAGTCTCCACCGCTCGCCACCTGGTGGTCGAGAAGCCACTTGCCGGCACCGACGATCGATGGATGGTCGCCCGGAACGTCCGAGTCGAGCAGGGCCATCATGGCCAGCCCGGTGTCCCAGATCGGGGAGACGCAGGCCTGTACGCGCAGGGACTCTCCTTCCTCGATCATGAAGCCTTCGAATCCGTCAATGGCCTTCCTGACAACCGGGTGGTCCAATTCGTAGCCGAGGGTGGCCAGCGCCATGATCGAGTAAACCCAGGGCGGCTGTATCCCTCCCCAGCTGCCGTCCGCCTCCTGGTGGTCAAGTATCCAGCGCTCCGCCTTCCGAATGGCCATCGACCTAGCCGGCTTTATGGGGAACTTCTCCACCAGGCGCAGCAGGAAGTCGGCGGCGTAGAAAAAGCCCTCCCAGCCTATCGCGCGCGACGGCCTCTTTATGGAGTAGTCGGTATCGTCCGGACCCAGGGGGAAAAGCTCTGGTATCGCCGCTTCGGCCGGAATCTGCCGGACGGGCTTCCTGTCCATCATGATCAGCAGGGGCACGATGGTGGCCCTCGCCCAGCTGGAGAATTCGTAAATGTTCACCGGGAGCCAGTTAGGCATCAGGACCAGTTCCGCCGGCATCACCGGTACACCCTCCCACCGCCACTGGCCGAACAAGGATAGCCATATCTTTGTGAATACGCGGGTCGAGGGGACTCCACCCTTGCTCAGGATGAACTCCCTCGCTTTCGCCATCAGCGACTGCTCAGCCGAGACCCCCGCCACCTTGAGGGCAAAGTAGCACTCGACGGTGGTCGAAAGGTCGCCGGGGGCGCCGTAGTACTGGCCCCAGGTACCGTCCGGTCGCTGCTGCCCGAGGATATGGTTGGCCAGCTTGCGCTGCCTGTCGGGATTCTTGAGTCCAAGGAACTCGTTGAGCAGGAGGAACTCGGCCTCCATGGTGGGGTTGGATTCCAGTTCGCCCCACCAGTAGCCTTCTCCGTATTGCTCGGCGATGAGGTAATCCTGGGTGCGGGAGATAGCCCGGTCCAGGTTCGCGGTCTCGGCGAAGGAAGGGGCGGGTATTGCCGCGGACTTGTCGATCGATTTCACCATGACGTCAGGTCACTCCCAGCCGGTAGGCCGGAGTCCACGCTTCGGCGGTGACCACAGAGGCCAGTACGTCGGTGAGCCGGCGACTTGCACGGCGCACCTGGTGCCATAGCCTCAAGAGGGGAACCAGGTCCGTGGGGTTGCCGAGCAGGTGGCGGGTTCCGCTTGCCAGCGTCCTCGACCTCTCCTGCTCGGTCGCCTCCATCACGAAGGTCGGCAGGCTCTGCTCCATTGGATCCATAACGCTTCGGACGACCATGTGGGGCAGGCCTCGCTCTGCAGCAACTTCGCTCACCCAATAACTTTCCATGTCAATGACGTCGGCACCGAAGCTCTCGCCTATCCAGCGCTTAAGCGCGCGACTGTGGACGATCTGATCGACGGTTACGATCTCACCCCAGGCGCAGCCGCCGGCGACTCCGCCGATGGCTTCAGACAGCCTGGACATCAGGCCCTCGTCGATCAGGGTCCGCGACCGTGTGGATTCCTTATTCCAGGTAGTGGGCGGACCGCACAGGGCCAGTATCCGGCTACAGATGTAAAGGTCCCCAGGTCGAGCCCCGGGCTTGGCCGCGCCTGCAAACCCGGCGGAAACGATAAGGTCGGGGTCGTACTGGTCCACAAGGAGGCGGGTCGTTCGCTGTGCCCTGTCCCGCCCCGCACCTCCTTGTGCGAGCACGACGTTGGGCAGATGAGACGACTCGAGGAACCGGACGCCCTCCCGGCCCGTGGCAAGGTCGAACTTGCCGGCCCGCGAAAAGTCGGAGATCTCCCTGCTTATGGCGACCACGATGCCGATCACTAGCCGGCGCCCAGCCCGCTGTTGCCGACGGCTCCGCCCACCACCATCTTCGCTGCCGCGGCCGGGTTCACAAAGGCGTCATAGATCGAGGCAGATTCGAAGCCGCAGTGCATCAGGCAATTTGCGCAACGCGGGTCCTTGCCGACGCCGTAGCGCTCCCAAAGCTCATCCGACATCAGCTCGTCGAATTGCTCGGTGTGGCGGTCGCCGAGCAAGTAGCAGGGCTCACGCCAGCCGGACACCGTGTAGGTGGGGTTCGACCATGCGGTGCACTGGTACTCCCGTTCGCCCCGAAGGAAGTCCAGGTACAGGGGGTTGTTGTAGAACTTGATCCCGTGCTTGGGATCCAGGATGCGGGTGAAGACCTCTCTGGCCTTTCGGCGCGATATGAAGAGCTCCTGGTTGGGAACTGAATCGAACTGGTAGCCCGGCGACACCATGCAGCCTTCGACGCCCATCTCGGTGAGCATCTTGAACATCTCGATCATGTCGTCTTCGTCGACTCCGTTAAAGATCGTCGTGTTCGTGGTTACCCGGTAGCCCTTGTCCAGCGCGGCCTTCATGGCGCGAACCGCTATCTTGAAAACGCCCTTGCGGTAGACGGACCGGTCGTGCGCCTCCTCCATGCCGTCCATGTGGACGACGAAACAGAAGTACTTGGAGGCTGGGATGGACTTCATGACCCGTTCCATCAGCAGGGCGTTCGTGCACATATACACAAATCGCTTGGTGGCGACGATGCGCTCGACTATCTCGTCGATCTGGGGGTGCATAGTAGGCTCGCCTCCGGCGATCGAGACTATGGGTGCGCCCGAGTCCTCCACGGCCTGCATGCACTGTTCCACGGTGAGCATGCGGTCGATTACAGCCTCGTATTCGCGTATGCGTCCGCACCCCTCGCATGCAAGGTTGCAGGCCTCAAGCGGCTCCAGCATGGTCACCAGCGGGAATTTTTTGCGGCGGGCCGCCTTGCTCTTCATCACGTACCAGCCAAGGCGAACCGCAAGCTCCATCGGTCTTGTCATCCGTTATGTCCTCCCCTCGTCCTCTGTCATTCAGTGTTGCGCCACAGGGCCGTTTGCAGCATCCCCGGGCGGTTGGGCCCAAGGGGCCCGTTCAGTGCTCCCTTACCAGAAGGAAATGGGCGAGCTCCTCGACCTGGTGCTTGGCCGCGGGCGCCATCTCCACCGTTGCCAGGGCGTCCAGGGCCTGCATCGCATGACGTTCCGTCAGATCTTCTGCCGTGTCTCTCGTGCCGAGCCGCTGCATCACGTCGAGCACGGCGATAACGTCCTCGTCGCTCGGCTCCTCCTTCCCATAGACGTACTCAAGGGTCTCGGCGTCCGCACCCGAAGCGTTGGCCATGGCGTGGACCACCGGAAACGAGTTCTTCTTGCGGCGTACGTCCGCCCCGACAGGCTTTCCGGTGCTATCGGGGTCTCCCCAGACGCCCAGGACGTCGTCCTTGACCTGGAAGACCAGCCCGAGTGAGCGACCGCACCGGCGGAAGGCCTCCACCGTTTCGGGGTTTCGGGAGCCTACGTAGGCTCCCAGCTCCAGTGAGCAGCGGATGAGGGCACCCGTCTTGCGGGCTATCATGCCGAGGTACTCGTCGAGCGAGATGTCGCCGCGACTCTCGTATGACAGATCAAGGAATTGTCCCTCGATCATCTCCAGGTAGGCTCCGGTCAGCGTGTCGCTGAGTTCGAGGACGTCGTTATCCGACAGGCCGTATGTTGCGGCATCGGACAGCGCGATGTCCGCGAGGGTCCTTAGCACGTTGCCCGCGACGATTGCCCTGGGCACGCCCCATATCTTCCATATGGTCGGCCTGTGGTGCCGGGTCTCGTCCCCATCCTGGATATCATCGTGGATGAGCGAAAAGTTGTGGACGTACTCCAGCGCAACCGCCGCGGGCATGGCCAGAACGGGGTCTCCTCCGGTCGCCTCGCAGGCGAACAGGCAGAGGGTCGGGCGCATCGCCTTGCCCGTGGCGGCCTCGACCGGCCGTCCCGCAGCGTCGGCACGGCCCATCCCATAGCGCAGTACTCCGTACACGTCTACGGGTTCGGACGCATGCGTAGGTGGCGTATCGCAGCCGCGGCGCAGGCCCGCTTCGATCGCGTCCGAGAGGTCTCGACGGTACCGGCGGAATACAGGCGGCAATTCGCGCAGACTGGTCACGTCGGCCTTGGCGGCGGTCACGTTGGTGCTGTCAGCGGAATTTGCCACCGTTAGGTAAGTCTTTTTGGAGGAGGCTCCTGTACCGCCCAGGCGAATCGGGCGTTTACGCGTTTGTACAGGTGCCGAAGGGCATAGAGCCCACTACATAGTATTACGATGCCAGATCGTAGCATCGGGCCAAAAACCGTGTCAATACAGCCGTCGGTGGCCGGAGCGTTTGTGTATTTTTTCACTTGAAAGATTTTTTCGCGCTGTGCTATAGTGCGCCGCGCGCGTGCGGCGCGTGCCTGACGGCCTCAACGCCGATGCTCGACGACTACTTTCGCCAGTACGGAATAATATCCATCTTCGCAGCGTTGGCGGTCGCCGTACCGACAGGCATGTTGATGGCATCTTGGGCCCTGTCCATCCTGAAGATCAGGCCCCATAAG
Source organism: uncultured Dehalococcoidia bacterium (assembly GCA_964477845.1). Taxonomy (GTDB): domain Bacteria; phylum Chloroflexota; class Dehalococcoidia; order Lucifugimonadales; family UBA2962; genus CAUZIR01. Next base: position 54,587 of record CAYZES010000008.1, read on the forward strand.
CCCAGCTTGGTCAAGAAGGCGATCTACGAGTGCGGCTTTGAGACGCTCGGGGGCCGGTGGAGCGGATTCAACATCCGCTTTTACACCTTCGCCCTGATCTTCGTGATATTCGATGTCGAGGTCGTTTTCCTGTTCCCCTGGGCCGCCAGCTTCGGTTTGCTCTCAACGCAGTTCGGCGCCTTCGTACTCGTCGAGATGGCAGTGTTTGTGGGCATACTGGTTGTCGGCTGGCTCTATGCGTTTCGCAAGGGAGATCTGGAGTGGACCTAGTCGTTGAGGTGAACTCGTGAGCATGAGGCGGGAGGCCGGACGCATCGATCTCGATGGGGGACGCATACCGCTCCATGCCGCGACGGCCGCCCTGGACGCCGAGGAGGGCACCTATATCAACAGCCTTAAGGCGAACAATACCGAGCCGATCGCCGAGCCGCTCATCGAGGTCCCCGACGATCTGCGGCGCAATCTCGCTGTGTCCTCCGTCGATGCGCTGATCAATTGGGGACGCAAGTCGGCAGTCTGGCCGCTCTCGTTTGGGCTGGCCTGCTGCGCCTTCGAGATGATGGCAAGCGCGATGTCACGGTTCGACATCGCACGGTTTGGCATGGAGGCCTTCAGGGCCTCTCCAAGGCAGGCGGATCTGATGATCGTTGCCGGCACCGTGACCTGGAAGATGGCCCCCGCCATCGAGCGCGTGTACGAGCAGATGGCGGAACCGAAGTGGGTGATTTCAATGGGGGTTTGCGCCACCAGCGGCGGACCGTACTACGAGTCCTACAGCGTCGTTCCCGGCGTCAACCACATCGTCCCTGTGGACGTTTACGTTCCCGGTTGCCCGCCCCGCCCGGACGCCCTCCTTTACGGCGTCATGCAGCTCCACGACAAGATCAAGCGCTATTCGCTCGCGGGCCAGGCCGCCGGCCGTTAATGTCCATCCCTCTTTCCGGCGAGTGGGTCGCCGGTAGAATCGAGGCGGAAATGGCTGGCGCGGTGACCGGGTTCAATACGACCGACGTGTGGGTGCGGCCGGACGATCTGGTCCGGGTCGCAAAGCTCCTCAGGGACGACCCGCAAGTGGACCTTCAGATGCTTAACTCGATCTCAGCGGTCGACTACGTGGAGTGTTTTGAACTGGTCTATCACTTCCGGTCCCTGCGCCTGAACACGACCTTCGTGCTAAAGGCGCGGTGCTATGACCGTGAATCGCCCTCTTTCCCTTCCCTTACCGGTGTGTGGACCGGAGCGGACCTTCAGGAGAGGGAAGTTTGGGACCTTATGGGCGTATCGTTTACCGACCATCCCAACCTGAAGCGGATCCTCCTGTGGGAGGGCTTTCCGGGCCATCCGCTTCGCAAGGACTTTATTCGTTGAGGGCTGCGGGCGCCTTGCCGGCCGAGCGGTTTCTCTTCCCCGTGAAATGCCTCTAAAGACCGAGCCGGTAACGATCAATCTCGGGCCTCAGCACCCGTCTACCCATGGGGTATTCAGGCTCAGGGTAACGTTCGATGGCGAAGTCGTCCTCGACGTCGAGCCCGTGATCGGCTATCTGCACAGGGGTACGGAAAAGCTGGCCGAAGAACGCAACTACGTCCAGATCGTAACGCTCACCGATCGTCTCGACTACGTGGCGGCGATGACCAACAACCTCGCTTACGTACGTGCCGTAGAGCGGCTGGCCGGGATCGAGGTTCCCGAGCGGGCCATGTACCTGCGGGTTATCTCGGCGGAGCTCCAGCGCATCGCGAGCCACCTGATTTCCACGGGCTTTCTGCTGGACGAGCTGGGAGCCTTCCACACCCCGCTCATCTACTGCTTTCGGGAACGCGAGCGCATCTTGGAGATGTTCGAGATGCTGTGCGGGGCTCGCATTACCGTCAGCTACATGAGGCCCGGTGGGGTGCTACAGGACGCGCCCAGGGACTTTTGGCCCCGGCTCGACGAATTCGTCGAGACCATGCCCGGATATCTGGACGAACTCGAGGGCCTGATCACCGAGAACGAGATCGTCCTTACACGCACTCGCGACGTGGGCATAATCCGGGCCGAGCGGGCCATCGCTGCATCGTTGACCGGCCCGGTGCTGCGCGCGAGCGGCGTGGAGTGGGATCTGCGCAAGGCGGAGCCGCACGAAATCTACGACAGGGTGGAGTTCGACGTGCCCATCGGGGCTGTCGGAGACACGTACGACCGGTACCTGGTCAGGGTACTGGAGATGCGAGAGAGCGTCCGCATAATCAGGCAGTGCGTCGAGCAGATCGCACCGGGTCCTGTGAGGACGGAGACGCCATTCGTGATCAGGCCGCCGGTCGGAGAGGCCTATGACTGCACCGAATCACCGAAGGGGGAGCTCGGGTTCTACATCGTCAGTGACGGCGGTATATCCCCCTACCGGATGCATATCAGGGCGCCGTCGTTCATCAACCTGACCCTGCTCAAGGAAATGCTCGTGGGCTGGAAGATGGCCGACCTGATAGTGATCTTTGGCAGCATAGATGTCGTGCTCGGGGAGGTTGACCGATAGTGGAGACCCCGGTGGCGCGCGCGGGATTCGACTTCACGGGAATCTACGGGTTCTTCGACGACCTGATGCCGGAGAGTCTGGACTGGGTGGTCTTCGTCATCACGGCGCTGATACTCGGGGCCGTGGTGCTCAATGCCCTGATACTCACCACCGCCCTCTACACGTGGTTCGAGCGCCGCGTGCTGGGCCGGTTCCAATCTAGGCTGGGGCCCAATCGGTGGGGCCCGTTCGGCATGCTCCAGCCGATCGCGGATCTCGTCAAGCTGATCTCCAAGGAGGACACGGTGCCGGAGGGGGCGGACCGACCGGTATTCAACCTGGCCCCGATCGTGTTCCTGGTACCGGCCCTCATCGTCTTTTCCGTATTGCCCCTGCACGGCGGCAGTTTCGTGGGCAAGCTCAATGTGGGACTGGTGTTTATCGTGGCCATCACTTCGGTCAATACCCTTGGCGTTTTCATGGCCGGCTGGGCCTCGCGCAACAAGTACGCGATGTTCGGCGCGATGCGCGGGGTGGCCATGCTTGTCAGCTATGAAGTGCCGATGGGCCTGTCGATCGTCGCGGTCGCCATAGGGGCGGGGACACTATCGCTTTCTGGGGTGGTGTTGTCTCAGGACGTGCCGTTCCTGCTGGTGATGCCCCTGGGATTCTTCGTGTTCGTGACGGCCGCAACCGCCGAGATGAGCCGCACGCCGTTCGACATGATCGAATCGGACTCCGAACTGGGAGCCGGGTACAACACCGAGTACAGCGGTATCAAGTTCGCCCTCCTCCAGCTCAATGAGTTCATGGCTCCGATAATAGTCGCGGCCATAGTGACGACGCTGTTTCTTAGCGGCTGGCGCGGGTGGGGCCCTATTCCGGGCACGGTCTGGTTCGTGATTAAGATCTTCCTAGTGGTCTGCGCCTTCCTGTGGATCCGGGCTACCTGGCCGCGTCTCAGGGTCGACCAGATCATGGGTCTGGCCTGGAAGGGGCTGTTCCCGCTCGCAATAATCAACATCTTCGCCATCGCTGTGGAGGTGGAGGTGCTGCGCGACGACGTCACCGGCGCCCTCAGCAGGAATGACCTGTGGATAATGGCAGCCGTCAACTGGGCCGGCACGATTGCGACGATCGCCGTGCTCTCCAGAGTGCTGAACAGGGGCAGGATGCGCAGGCCACGGCCGAAGGCCCTGCCCCTGGCGAACATGTACGGTGCCGGCCGGCCGGCCGAGCCGCCCCTAAGGGATGTCGACTGAAATGTACGGACTAGGAATGGCCAAGGGGCTGATGGTAACGGCCAAGAACCTCATCCTGCCCAGCAGGCTGACTTCGGTCCAGTACCCGGATCGGAGGGTAGGCATTCTGGGCCTGGCCAAGCATGACGGCGTCAGCCCCTTCGAACTGCTGGCCAAACGACCGGTAGAGGCGCTGAAGGCCTTGGTGGGCCTTGCCACGGTAGCCGACAGGCTGCCCCAGCATCCGCGTTTTCGGGGAGAGGAGTTCACCTGGTACGAACAGCGCTGCACCGGCTGCGCCAGCTGCGCCAAGTACTGCCCCCTGGGAATCATCGAGATCGTGACCAGCGAGTCTGGTGAACAGGTTCAGGAGGGTCAGAAGTACCACCTGGACGTGTTCGATATCGACATCGGGCGATGCATGTTCTGCGGGCTCTGCGTGGAGGCCTGCCCCTACGATGCCCTGCACATGGGTAGCGGCTTCGAGGAGGGCCAGTACAGGCGGAACGACCTGGTCATTCGCAAGGACAGGCTCGTACAGGAGCCGAAGCGTCCAAGCACATGGTTCCGTCCCCAGCATGCCGCGGCCCGCTACGACCCCCACAAGGCGGCCGGTGAGGTCGAGTGGTCCACTGCGGGGCGACACGAGCGGCCGACCCTGGATGAGCAGCGCGCCAGGTGGGCCAAGCGGTGATCGCCGAAACCAGGTCGATCGCGCGGGGCCGGACCGTTAAGACCGTTGGCGACCACGTCCTTACGACGGGCGGAGCGCAGCAGTGCAGCTAGGGGCGGGGACCGAGGCATCCCTTTTAATTGACATCGTCTTCTGGGCGATAGCGGCTTCGACCGTCGTGGCGGCTCTGGCCGTCGTGCTCCTCAGGGACGTGTTCAGGGCCGCGCTGTTCCTTGTCGTCGCGCTCCTGGGCGTGGCGGGCCTGTTCGTGCTCATGAGGGCCGAGTTCCTTGCCGTCGTGCAGGTGCTGATCTACGTCGGGGCAATATCCGTTCTGATCATCTTCGCCGTCGTCACAACCAGGGACGTAGAGCAGGGGAGCCCGTTCAATGCGCTGAGGCTCCCGATGCTCCTCATAGCGGGTCTCCTGATGGCCTGCGTGGCCTTTGTCATCTACAGCACCGACTGGGTCCTGATAGAGGCGGCGGCATCCAGTGGCGAGATATCCGGTGCCGCGGCCGACGAGATCGGCCGTGTATATGACAACACGATTCCGGGCATAGCCGGGCTCCTGATAACCAATTACGTTCTGGCCTTCGAGGTGGCCTCGGTCGTTCTACTGGCGGCCGTGGTGGGCGCTCTGGCCCTGTTGAGGCGGCGATAGATGGGCCTTGAGAGCATGCTCCTTGTCGGGGCGATCATCTTTTTCATAGGCCTGTTCGGCGCGCTCACCAAGCGGAACGCGATTGTGGTTTTGATGTGCCTTGAGCTGATGTTCAACGCGGTCAACATAACGGCGGTGGCCCTTTCACGTTACGTCCTGCCCAGGGCGGTGGCCGGCGAGTCTGTCGGGGCGATTGAGGAGGCGGCAAGGCTGGTCCTGACCGGACAGGTCTTCTCGGTCTTCATCATCACCGTGGCCGCCGCCGAGGTGGCGTTGGGCCTGGCCATCGTCATAGCGCTGTTCCGCAATCGCGAGACGGTCTTTGTATCCGACGCAAGCGAGATGAAGCACTAGGCTTGTTCACCGACTACCGAAAGGCTCCCAACCTGATGGCGGCCGAGATGTGGAAGGCTGCGCTGGAGGCCGAGGGGCTGCCCGCCAAGATCCTGCCGGAAGGCGACATCCTCACCTGGGGCGAGAGGGTGACGTACCGAGTGATGGTTCCCAAGGGCCGCGAGCACGTGGCCGACGAGATCCTCAGGAAGCTGTAGATGATAGGCGAGATTGCCGTCTGGCTGATCTTCCTGCTGCCGCTGGCCTCTTTCCTGGTCATCGGCCTGTTCGTGCGTCCGCTGCTCGGCAGCGGCGCGCGAGCGGCCGGGTGGGTGACGATCTCGGCCATCGCCGGATCCCTTGTCCTCTCGATATGGGCGCTGGCGAGCGTGGCGAGCAATCACGGCGCGGTGGAGTTCGAGCCGCATACGTGGCTGACGGTGGGGAGCCTGGACATAAGCGTGGGGATAGTGCTCGACGGCCTAACCGCGGTCATGCTGCTCGTGGTAACGAGCGTGAGCCTTCTTATCCAGATCTACTCGACGGCATACATGAAGGGCGACGGCGGCTACGCCCGCTACTTCGCCTACATGTCCCTGTTCACCGCGTCGATGGCCGGACTGGTCATGTCGTCAAACCTGGTCCAGATGTTCGTGTTCTGGGAACTGGTCGGGGCGTGCTCATACCTCCTCATAGGATTCTGGTTTCACAGGCCTTCCGCAGCCGCGGCGGCCAAGAAGGCCTTCGTTGTCACGCGCGTCGGTGACTTCGGGTTCCTGCTGGCGATCCTCTACCTGTTCTTTAACGCAGACTCCTTCACCGCCCAGGGGCTGAACCCGCTTGAAGTAACCGACCTGCACGCGGCGATCGCCGTTGGCGGCGTGATGACCAGCGCGGTAGCGGGATGGGTGGCCGGCGGGATCTTCGCCGGGGCCGTGGGCAAGTCTGGTCAGGTGCCACTTCATACCTGGTTGCCGGACGCAATGGAGGGCCCAACGCCGGTAAGCGCGCTCATCCACGCCGCCACGATGGTCGCAGCCGGGGTGTTCCTGGTCGCGCGGTTTTTCCCGGTGTTCGAGGCCTCGGAAGAGGCGATGCGGACCGTCGCAATCGTCGGCGGGGTGACCGCAATTTTCGCTGCCAGCATCGGGCTCGTGCAAAACGACATCAAGCGGGTTCTGGCCTACTCGACGATCAGCCAGCTCGGCTACATGATGCTGGCGCTTGGAGTGGGAGCGTACGGCCCGGCAATCTTCCACCTGTTTACGCACGCCTTCTTCAAGGCCCTGCTCTTCCTCGGCGCCGGCAGCGTCAGCCACGCCGCCGGGGGGACCTTCGACATGCGCTACATGGGCGGCCTGCGCAGGAGAATGCCGTGGACCTGGGTGGCGTTCCTGATCGGGGCACTCAGCCTCGCCGGCATAGCCCCAACCGCGGGTTTCTGGAGCAAGGATGAGATCCTGAGCTACGCCCGGGCGGGCGCGAGTTGGGACGCGGAACTTGTCTTCTGGCTGGGCCTTGTCGCTGCGTTCATGACCGCCTTTTACATATTCCGCGCGCTGTTTATGACCTTCGAGGGCGAGTACCGGGGCGGCGCCGAGGCCGACCCCGAGGCCGATGCTCATGGAGACGCCGAGCCGCACGAGTCGCCGCCCAGCATGGTTTTTCCTCTGGTGCTGCTGGGCCTCGCCACCCTCGCGGTCGGCTGGCTGGTCAATCCGCTGACCGATCTGCGTGTGGTTCCCCTGCACTGGTTCGCCGAATTCGTCAATATCGGCCCGCCCCACGATTCCCTGGCCGACGGTCATGTGGCTGTCAAAGACTTCAGCCGCGGGCTGGCCCTGGTCACCAGTTTGCTCGCGGTCGGCGGTATCGCGCTGGCGTACCTGATGCATGTTCTCAGGTCGAGGGGGCGCATGGGCGGCTTCGGGCCGACTGAGCCGCTGCATCGAGTGCTGGTCAAAAAGTACTACGTGGACGAACTGTACGAGGGCCTGATCACGCGCAGGCTCTTTTACGGCCGCTTCGCCCTGTCACTGGACTGGCTGGATAAGAACCTGGTCGACGGGGTGGTCAGGACGCTTGACCGGCTTGGGCGCAACGTCGGTCGGGCAATAGCACAGGTCCAGACGGGACAGCTCCAGGGCTACGGAACGGTGATTTCCGTCGGGCTGCTTGTGATCTTCGGGATCTACCTGCTGTTCCGCTAGGGGTATGGACGGAGTGAACGGACTACTGACGAGCCTGGTCTTCCTTCCGCTGGTCGCTGCGGCCGGGATAGCTCTGCTCGCCCGCAGCGACCGCCAGGTTAGATGGGCCGCCGGGGCCGTGGCGCTGGCCCAGCTGGTACTCAGCATCGTCGTGTTCGCTAGCTACGACCGCGGCGCCGGCGGGCTGCAGATGGTAGACAGGGTCACCGACTGGGTGCCCATCGCCTCGTTCAACGTTGAGTACTTCCTGGCAGTGGACGGGCTGAGTGCCCCCATGGTGCTGCTGACCGGCCTTCTCGGGATGGCGGCCGTATACGCCTCGTGGGGGATCAAGCACCGGGTGAAGGAGTACTTCGTCTGGCTGCTGGTACTGCAGACCGCCGTGCTCGGCGTGTTCACGTCGCTCGATTTCCTGATGTTCTTCCTGTTCTGGGAACTCGAACTCGTGCCGATGTTCTTCCTGATCTCCACCTGGGGCAGCGGCCGCAGAGAATACTCGGCGATGAAGTTCCTGCTGTTCACCTTCATCGGCAGCGCCTTCATGCTGGTAGGAATCCTTGCCCTGTTCGTCACGTTCGGCACGTTCGACATGACCGCCATGCCGGGCCTGATCCAGGGTGGAGCAAAGCTCGCGCTCCCCGTCGGCGCGATCTTCGGGTTACTTTTCGTCGGATTCGCCGTGAAGCTCCCGGTCTGGCCGGTTCACACATGGCTGCCGGATGCCCACACCGACGCGCCCACGGCGGTGAGCGTCATGCTCGCCGGAGTACTGCTCAAGATGGGCGGCTACGGGATGATCCGGGTCACGGCGGCGATGATGCCCGATACCATGGCGGACCTGTCCTGGCTACTGGCCACCGCGGGCGTCATAAACGTCCTGTACGGTGCGGTAGTCACCCTGCGGCAGACGGATATGAAAAGGCTCGTGGCGTTCAGCAGCATCAGCCACATGGGATACGTGCTTATCGGCCTTTCGGCGATCGCGGCGGCCTCGGCGGAGACGGGCGCAATCGGGCTTACCGGTGCGGCAATGCAGATGTTCACCCACGGCACTATAACGGGCCTGATGTTCCTGATGGTGGGTCTGGTATACGACCGCACACACACCCGGTACATACCGGACCTGGGCGGCCTGGCCGGTAGCATGCCGCTCATAGCGGTAGGCTTTCTGGTCGCCGGGTTCGCCTCTCTTGGCCTCCCCGGGACGAGCGGATTTGCGGCCGAGATTTTGGTCTTCCTTGGCACCTTCCCGGTCTGGAGCTGGCCGACGGTGCTCGCGGTTTTCGGGGTGGTCATTACGGCGGGCTACATCCTGTGGATGATTCAGCGCGCGATGTTCGGACCACGCATGGAGCGGTGGTCTAAGCTTCCGGACGCCACACGCACCGACCTGATTCCCATGGTCCTGCTGATCGTCCCGATCGTCCTGTTCGGCGTGTACCCCGCGTTCATATCCGATGTGTTCGCGGTCGGCATAGAGCCGATTGTGCAGGACGTTGCGAGCACTCAGGTCGGGCTGCGCTAGGGGCGAATTGCCATTGGACTCTTCTTTCAGTGAGGCGATTGACGGGAACCTTTTGGAGCGCGCGGACTTGCATTCGGTGAGGAGCCGGTCGTGACCGCCTACGACATCTATCTGCTCTCCCCTGAGCTGTGCCTTGTCGGCGTGGCCCTGTTGATCCTGCTCGTCGACTTTCTGGTTAAGGACCGAAGATTCCTGCCCATTCTGGTGGTCTCCGGTCTGGTTGCGGCGCTGGCGCTCACGACCACGCTGTGGATCGACCTGGACCATGGCGACCCGGCGGTGACGGGAGTATTCGGGACGCTCTCGGTGGACAAGTTCAGCCTGTTCATCAAGTTCCTCCTCGCCGGCTCAATGGCAGTCGTCGTACTGATGTCCACCGAGTACGTCCGGCGCTTCGACAACCTCCGGGCCGAGTATTTCTCCCTGATCCTGCTATCGGTGTCGGGCATGATGCTGCTCGGCTCGACACTGGAACTGATCACCATCTACATCGCGCTCGAGCTGACGGCGCTGCCGCTGGCGGCCCTGGTGGCACTTGCCGGCAGCAGCCGGTCCACCGAGGCGGGCATGAAATTCCTGATCCTGAGCGCCCTGAGCTCGGCCCTGCTGCTGTACGGCATGGTGTGGGTGTACGGCTTTGCCGGCAGTACAGACCTGGGCGAGATAGCCCGCGGCATCTTTAGCGTGAGCAGCGGGGCAGAGCCGCTTGGCGGGTACGCCCTCCTGCTGGGGATCGTGTTCATCATCGCCGGATTCGGGTTCAAGATCTCCACCGTCCCGTTCCAGATGTGGGTGCCGGATGTGTACGAGGGTGCCCCGACTCCGGTGACGGCGTTCCTGTCGGTGGCGAGCAAGGCGGCCGGCTTTGCGGTGATACTTCGGGTCTTTTACGTGGCATTTCCCGACTCCCTGGTCAGCATCGAATGGAGCGCCATCTTCGCGGTTCTGGCGATCATGTCGATGACCCTGGGCAACTTCGTGGCAATCGCCCAGCGGGGAATGAAGCGACTGCTGGCATACTCGACAATTGCCCACGCGGGCTACATCATGGTTGGCTTGGCGGCGGTCACCGCGAGGGATCCCTCCGGCGGCAGTCCCGAAGGCCCGGCTGGCGTGCTGTTCTACCTGGTCGGCTACGCGGCCACCAATCTTGCGGCCTTTGCCGCGGTGATAGCCATCTCGAACCGGGTCGGCAGCGACCGTATCAAGGACATGGCCGGGATGGGCAGGCGCGCACCCTGGATTGCCGCCGCGCTCACCTTCGCCCTGATCTCCCTGACGGGGGTTCCTCCGACGGTGGGGTTCATGATCAAGCTCAACATATTCAGCGCCGCGGCCAGCAGCGGCCTCTCGTGGCTGGTGCTGGCCGGAGCGCTCAACAGCGTCGTCTCCGCCTACTACTACATGAAAGTGATAAAGGTGATGTACCTGTCCGAGCCGGCCGAGGTGCGCCCCGTCAAGGGCGAAAGGCCGCTTCATGTGGCGCTCGGGGTAAGCGTTGCCGCGATCCTGTTCTTCGGGGTTTATCCGACCCCGCTTATCCGCATGGCCCAGACGGCGGCCGAGGTGCTGAGCATCGGGCCCGTGATGTAATCTGGGGACGGAAACCCAGTCCTCTGCTATGAACAACCGCAAGGCCAGCATCGGGTTCGTCTATAACGGACAGATGCCCAGGGCACGTGACCTGGTCGACTCCCTGATCTCGTCGCTGGACATCGCCGACATCGCCTGGACCTCTCCCGCCGACAGCGTGACCGAGCGGGAAGAACTCTCGCAGACCTCCGTTCTGGTGATCTCGGGAGGCGACGGTACCATCCTCAGGACCGTCCGGGTCACCGCCCCTTACGACGTGCCGATCCTTGCGATCAACCTGGGCAAGGTCGGCTTCATGTCCGAGGTTGACGTTGACGATGCGGAGGCCGGGATAGCGAGGTACGTGAGCGGTGAGGCCCGGGGTGCCTGGATCGACGAGCGGATGATGGTAAGGGTCCGGGTAACGCTGATCTCCGGCGATAGGGTCCCCGATGCCGATGCCTTAAACGAGGTCGTGCTCAGCCGCGGACAGAGCGCGAGACTTCTCAACGTTGAGGCCAGCGTTGACGGGGCCGAGCTCACGGTCTACAGGGCCGACGGCGTGATGGTGTCGACCGCGAGCGGCAGCACCGGATACGCGATGGCGGCAGGGGGCCCCCTCGTAAGCCCCCGCCTGGAGGACATTCTGCTGCTTCCCGTCGCTCCCCACATGTGCCTGAACAGGGGACTGGTCCTGCCCGGCGACACGGTCGTGGACCTCAGGGTCGTCAACGAGGCCGATACGCTGCTTAGCGTGGACGGCTTTCCCGTCTCCCGTCTCGGTCCCGGCGATGTCGTGAGCATCCGCCGCAGCCCGCACCGCGTGCGTTTCGTAAGGCTCAGGCCGCCGCACGACTTCTATGCGACTCTAACCCGGCGCCTGGGAATCGTTGACAGGTCCTGAACCGGGGCATCCCGTTTCGAGGGAGGTGGTCTTTGATGGCACCATCATGACCGTCACGGTTGATACGCTGCGCCTTCGGGACGGGCCTGAGGCCAGATTCGAGGTCGTCGAGCACCCGGATGCGGTCACAATCGTCCCGGTCGATGAGTCTGGGAGCGTCGTTATGGTAAGGCAGTACAGGCATGCGCCCAGGCGCCTTCTGCTCGAACTGCCCGCGGGGAAGATGGAAAGGGGCGAAGAGCCGACCGCAGCGGCACAGCGGGAGCTTCGCGAGGAGACGGGGCTGGCCGCCGGCGAGCTCAGGCCCCTGGGAGGCTTTTACGCCGCCCCGGGCTTCCTCACAGAGTACCTGCACCTGTTCCTTGCTAGGGACCTGCGTCCTTCACCCCTTAAGCCCGATCCGTTCGAGATCGTCGAGGTGGTAAGGGTGCCCGCTGCAGAAGCCCGCGCCATGGTGGCGCGTGGCGAGATAAGGGACGCCAAGACGATAGCGGGACTGTGCATGGTCCTGGGATCTCCAGGCGTCCTGGATCTCCCGGGCTAGGGGCTGCGGCGGCCTCTCATCCCTGCGACAGGTCTGCAAGCAGGGCAGTGGTCTGGTCCCACTGGCGCCTGTCCCCGAGGACGGTCACGACCAGCTCATCCGCTCCCCAGCCGAACACTTCATCAAGCCTGCGGGTGACGGTGGCCGCGCTGCCGTGCACCATGACGGCGTCGGCCAGCTCGTCCGTCCACCCGGTCCTGTAGGAGTCGGGAAAGCCGGCCAGCTCGAACATCCGCGAGTAGTTTGTCGATCCCGGGAAATAGCCAAGCCGCTCCCTGAGGGCGTCCCTCGCCTCGCTCGCGTCCTCGGTCAGGCATACGGGTACATGGACTATCATCGCCGGGACCTGGCGGCCGGCCGTTCCGGCGGCCCTGCGCAGCGCGGGGAAAGCCTGGTCCCGCACGTAGTCGAGAGGGCAGACCCAGGTGATGGCGCCATCGGCGGCCCTTCCGCACAGCTCGAATGATCTGGGTCTCAGCGCCGATGCGTAGACGGGGATGTCGACCCCGCTGCCCGCCGTGGCCCGGGCAGTGTAGAAACCGCCTTCAAGTTGCACCTCGCCGCCCTGCAGCAGGTCCTTAAGAACCCTTACGTATTCCTCCAGGTGGCCCAGGGGCCGGTCGTATGCCTGGCCGAAGTCGTGCTCCATCGAGGCCTTGTGGGCAGGCCCCACGCCCAGCGCCAGGCGGCCCGGGGCGAGATCCCAAACCGCCCGTGCCTGCTCGGCCAGGGTGATCGGGTGGCGCGACCAGCTGCGGACGACGGATGTGCCCAGCCTGATTCGCTCGGTTTGAACGACCGCCGCGGCGTAAACGGTCAGGACATCGCAGGGTCCTGCGGCCGAGGTCATCCAGGCCGCCGGCACACCCGCGCTCTCCAGCCGCCGTATCGTCGATACGATGCCCTGGGCGGTTCCGTCCTCTATTACTACCCCTATGGTTCGCTCTGCCATGGTTGGTGCTCCTGGGCGTCTAGTATGCGACGGCCATCGTAACCGCTTTCCGTGGAGCGCTCACGCCGTCGGCGACTGCCCCGCGCCGTGCCGTGCTATCGTGGTGTGATGGAGGGTCTAGTAGTCCACGAGCGGCCGGGACATCAGGCGCGCTTCCTGGTGGCGGCATTCGCGGGCTGGCCGGACGCGGCGCAGGCCTCAACCAATGCGGTAAGGTTCCTGGCGCGCCTGACCGACGCCAAAGTCTACGCCGAGATCGACCCGGACCCATTCTTTGTGCTCACCGAGGTGCGCCCCCACACCTTCGTCGACAAGTCAGGACGTAGGGGCATGTCATGGCCCGAGAGCGAGTTTTCGTACTCGGACCCTGGGCGCCGGGAACCACACCTGCATCTGTTTCTGGGGACGGAGCCAAACCTTCGCTGGCGATCCTACACCGAGATCCTGCTGTCGGAGGCCGAACGCTTCGGTGTTGAAGGGGTCGTGACCCTTGGGGCGCTGATGGACGCGGTACCTCACTCGCGCGAAACGAAGATAACGGGGGTGGCCACAACCGGGGAGGATCTCGACCGCCTGCGCGAACTGGGCATACTCGAGTCCGGTTACGAGGGTCCGGCGGGCATCCACACCGCGCTCATGGACGCGTGCTCCGGCAGATCGATCCCATACGTGAGCCTGTGGGGTCACTCACCCCACTATGTGACGACCTCTCCGAACCCGAAGGCGACCCATGCGCTCCTTGCGGCGCTGAGGGACGTGATAGATCCGACGATGCTGCTGGACGATGAGCTAGGCGAGCTGAGACGGGGGGGAGTGGTCTGGGAGACGGAGGTCGACAGGGCCATCTCGGGTGAGAAAGACGTCGCCCAGTACGTAAAGATGCTGGAGCGTCGCTACGATCGCCAGGCTCCGGCGGAAAGACGGGAGGGTGCGATGCCCAGCCCGGAGGCGATGGTGGCCGAGCTAGAGGATTTCCTCAAGGCCCAGCGAAGCCAGGAGGATTGACTGCGGGGCTGGCATGGGTGACGTGGAGTTGCCACTGGCCGAACCGCGCTCTAACGGGCAAGAAGCCGCCAGTTAAGCCGCGAGATGCCGGGCCGCTTTTCTGTGTCTACGCGGCCCGGCCGGGCACGGCCAGGAAGTAGTAGGGTATGTGCCAGACGTCCGTCCGCCGGCGCCTTCGCCTCCCCTCAATCTCCACCACCGCCTTGCGCCCCCGCACCTCGCGGACGATCCCCCTGGACCCGTACCTGGGTCCGCCGCTGACCCGACCGAGATACAGAACCCGCTGACCGGGCTCGAATTCGTTTGGACCGGCGCCGGCGTAGGTCAGGTCTGCAATGCCAGGCATCTGAAGCTGGTTGACCGTCACGTGGCTTCCCTCCATTAGAACAAGTTTAGAACAGAACGGGCGTTCGGTCAACCGCTCATGCGCGTCTCGGTCCGGGGATCGTTGAACGAGCGTCGGCGGCGGCGGTAGTATGCGTTTTGTGAGCGGACATGGCAGGCTGAAAGGCAAGGTGGCGCTGATCACCGGCGCGGCGCGGGGGCAGGGCTCGGCCGAGGCGAAGATATTCGCCGGCGAGGGCGCGAAGGTGGCGGTCTGTGACTTGCTCACGGAAGAGGGTATGGCCGTGGCCGACGGGTTAAACCGAGAGCACGGGGAGGGGACGGCGGCCTTCTATCCCCTCGACGTAAGCAGGGAGGCTGAGTGGGAGCGGGTTGTTGAGGCGACTGCATCAAGGTTCGGCCCAATCGATGTGCTGGTCAACAACGCTGGCATCCTGTCTCCGCACCGGATCGCCGAGACGACGGTCGAGGAGTGGGAACGTCTAATGTCGGTGAACGCCGCAGGCGTGTTCCTGGGCATAAAGCACGCGGTTCCATCCATGAGGGTCGCGGGGGGCGGTTCGATCGTGAACGTGGCTTCGATTTCCGCCATCACGGCAGGTGAGCTCGCCGCTGCATACCACGCCTCTAAGGGAGCCGTGCGCAGCCTTGCCCGTTCGGCGGCAGTGCAGTTCGCCGCAGAGCGCATCAGGGTCAACACGGTCTTTCCAGGCCCCGTCAACACTCCGATGCTCTGGGAGGCCTATCAATCGGCCCACATAGGGCGGTTCGACACCGAGCACCCCCTGGGCCGAATGGCCGAGCCGGAAGAGATCGCCTATGGGGTCCTGTTCCTGGCCTCCGATGAATCGTCCTACATGACCGGTGCCGAGCTGGTCATCGATGGGGGCTGGACCGCCCGCTAGGGCGCGCCGCGATTTAGAGGGCCAGTTGTGAGACCCTAGGTGCAGGCCAGGTGCAAAAGGCCGTCCGCCGATATAGTCGGCCGCGACGAGGAGGGCAGTGAAATGAAGCTTGATGGAAAAGTGGCCATTATCAGCGGGGGCGCCGGAGCGATGGGCGCTACCGAGGCGAGGATGTTCGCCTCCGAAGGCGCCCGGGTCGTGATCGGGGACGTTGTAAGCGGGGAGTCGGTCGTCAGGGAGATCGAGGACCTGGGAGGCCAGGCCCTGTTCTGCTCCCTGGACGTAACCCGGGAGGAAGACTGGGTGAGGGCGGTGGAGCTTGCCGAGGACCGCTACGGTCCGGTTAATGTGCTCGTCAACAACGCCGGCGTCTTCCGAACGACGGTCATTCACGAGACCCCGGTCGAGGAGTGGGAAGACATAATGGCCATAAACGCCCGGGGCGTGTTCCTCGGGACCAAGTCGGTGGTCCCGTCGATGCGGCGATCCGGAGGCGGGTCGATCATCAACATCTCCAGCACTGCCGGCCTGGTGGGCAACACGCTGGAGGGAGCCTACACAGCGTCCAAGGGGGCTGTCAGGCTGTTCACCAAGAGCTCCGCGCTCCACTACGCCGACGAGGGGATCCGCGTCAACTCGGTGCACCCGGGACTGATCGACACGAAGATGGTCGACTTCATAATGGAGGATCCGGAGCAGGGCCCTCTGGTGCTCTCGAGGGTGCCGATGAAACGTATGGGTACGGCCGAGGAGGTGGCGAAGGTCGTGATGTTCCTGGCCTCGGACGATGCGTCCTACGTTACCGGCTCCGAGTACGTAGTCGACGGGGGCTACTCGGCCCAGTGATCCTCCCCTCGAGATCACGGTCCGCCCGGATCCGGCGGCGCATCGATCTGGGCGTGAGGCCGCTTTGAGATTGCTCGACAGGGTCGCCCTGGTGACCGGCGGGGCCGGTGACATCGGGGCCGCCCAGGCCAGGCTATTTGCGGGGGAGCGCGCAAGGGTGGTGGTGATCGACCTTGCCGAGGAGCGAGGTCACGGGGTCGCATCCGGCATTGCGGCAGGGGGAGGATCCGCCCTCTTCCTGCCGATGGACGTGTCTGAGGAGCGGGACTGGGAGACCGCGGTGCGCGCGTCGGTGGATCGCTTCGGGTCCATCGATGTGCTGGTTAACAACGCCGGGATCTATCAGACCGAGCCCGTTGAGCTCGTCGACGCCGACCTCTGGGAGCGGATGATGTCGGTAAATGCCCGCGGAGCATTCTTGGGGACCAGGAGCGTGGTCCCGGTGATGCGCGGGCGGGGCGGAGGCTCGATTGTCAACGTCGCTTCGACTACCGCCCTGGTTGGCAGCCATAGGGGCGGAGGCTACGGTGCCTCCAAGGCCGCACTGCTCTCGCTTACCCGGCATACCGCCATCCAGCACGCCGCCGACGGCATCCGCGCCAACACCCTGGTGCCGGGCCCGGTCGAGACCGGGATGATCGCCGAGAACCTGGCAAGTGAGGAGGGCAGGGCGACCTCCACAGCTAGGGTGCCGCTCGGCAGGCTGGCAGAGCCGGCCGAGATTGCGTACGCGGCGCTCTACCTGGCCTCGGACGCGTCCTCCTACGTGACCGGCTCACACCTGGTCGTGGACGGTGGGCTGACGGCGAGATGAGGCTGGCGGCTCCGCCGCCGTCCGGGCGTAGGCCCCCTCCCTAGAAGATCGCGATCGGGTTTACCGGACAGCCGGTGCCCCCGACGATGCGCAGGGGCCCCATCGTGATCAGGAACTCCCATCGATTGCGTGCCGCGCACGCGGCCGCCAGGTCCTCGAGGTTAGCGTTGTCCAGTATCCATACCCCCATGTGGATCAGGCCCACCTGGTGGATCGGGTTGGTCACGGTCGGGTAGGGCGGTGGCAGCTGGTCGTTTGATGTGTCGGTTCCCAGGACCGCCACGTCCCGCTCGCGCAGAAGGGGAAGGCAGGCGGCCTGGCAGGCGGTGGAGCCATCGACGACCGGGTTGAAGGGCCCCTCGGTCAGTGTTCGCCGGAGCTGGCCGGTTCGTATGAACAGGATGTCGCCGGGCCCGATCGTAAAGCCGCAGCTCTCCTCGGCCGCTAGTATGTCCCCGGGCATCACCCCGTCGGACCGATCGAGCCAGTCGATTCCTCGGACGCGGGGAACGTCCACCAGCACGCCGCGGCCTATGATGCCGTCGCGGGCGGCGTCGACTGAACACACGGTCGCTCCCTGGTTGGTGGAGACGAGCGACGATGGTCGGCCGTTGTACATCTGGCCGTTCCAAAAGAAGTGGGCGGTCGAGTCCAGGTGGGTGATGTGGTAGCCGTGATAGACCATCGACACGTACTCGAGGGCGGCCTGGATCCGGAAGTCGGTGTGCTTTTCGTGGTGGGTCCAACCCTCGCCGCTCTCGAGCATCAGGCGCACGGTGGGCCGGTAGACTTCGGCGTCGTTGTTGGTGTCGAGCGGCCGCGAGCAGGTGACCGAGACGCCCTCCCTTACCAGGGCGCTGGCGCGGCGGACCCGCTCGGGAGTGATCAGATTGAGAGCACCGATCTCGTCGTCGGGGCCCCACCTGCCCCAGTTGCTCAGGCTGTCCATCCAGCCCAGCACCTCGTCCTCGGTCGGTATTACTCCGCGCTCGGTCATCGGGACTACTCCTCATCCAGTCTTCAGGACTGCGGTCGTACAGGCACGTAGTGTAACGGCCGGCCGGCAATCCGCTCCGGCCGGCCTATCCGGTGCGGGAGAGACAGGGAGAGCTGGAGCGCTTATTCTTGCCGGGCACTGCGACCCGAGTTCATGCTTTCCTCCACCTTCATACACCTGCCCGGGGTCGGCGAGACTATCGAGGAGGAGATCTGGAGGTCCGGTATCAGCTGCTGGAGCGAATTTGTCTCCTCGCCCGGGCTGCCTTCAAGGGTCGAGGCCCGGCGCGGCGAGCTGTGCGACCTTCTCAATGAGTGCCACGAACGACTTGCCGGTGGCGACGCCGCCTACTTCGATAGGCTGTTGCCCCCCTCGGAGAAGTGGCGGCTTTACGCGGACTTTCGCGACCGCGCCGCGTTCCTGGACATAGAGACCACGGGACTTTCCCCCTACAGTTCGGACGTAACGATGGTCGGCGTACTGGACAGGGCCGGTTTCCGTGCCTTCGTGTCCGGTGAGAACCTGCGCGAATTGCCATCGGCGCTCAGGGAGTACGATCTGTTCCTGACGTTTAACGGGGCGGCGTTCGACCTGCCCTTCCTCGAGCATTTCTTCGGCCGTCCCATCTTCGGTCACAGGCCCCACATCGACCTGATGTACCCGCTCAGGAGGCTCGGATACCGCGGTGGCCTGAAGGTAGTGGAGCGTCGGCTGGGGCTTGACCGCGGCGAGCTTTCCGGGCTGGCGGGGTTCGACGCGGTTCGCCTGTGGTACATGTGGGAGGAGGGGGACCGGGGCGCGCGGGACACGCTGGTGCGCTACAACGCAGAGGACGTCGCCTCGCTGCCGGTGATCGCCGAGTTCGTGTTCGAGGCGATGGTCGATCTGCTGCCCGTGTCCATCCCGCCGCTGTCGCCCTGGGCCAGGGCGCGGGTCGATCATCTCCGGCTTGACCGCTCGGCGCTGTCGCGCCTGCGATCCACCTGGAGCCTTTAGGGTACTTTCCCCATCTCCCTGCGCCTTCCGTGCACGGGTAGGCCGTGACTGCAGGAATCCGACGTGGCAGGCCGCGCCGATGGCGGCGGCGGCAGGACGTCCTGGGGCTCGACGGCTTTGTGATGCGAAACACGAAGTTGACACCGCTGCTGCCCGGTGGGAGTATCGCGCGTGGACATCGGAGCGACCAGGGACGCTTAGGACCTGAGTTGGCAAGGAGCCATACATGAAAAGAACCTTCTTCGCAGCACTATTCGCCCTGGTCATCGGGCTCTCGTTTGCGGTTGTGGCCTGCGGGCCTTCCGAGGAGGCTGAGCCAGAACCCGCGGAGCCCACGCCCACCGTGGAGGTAATGGAGGCCAAGCCCACCGCCACCACCGAGGCCGTGGTCGAGGAGGTAATGGAGCCGGAGCCCACCGAGGTGGCCGATGCGATGGATGCCATGGAGGACGCCAAGTTCGGCGGCACCCTCAGGGTGGTCTCCCAGGCCAGCATACCGTCGCTGGACCCTGTATTCAGTGGGGCGTATGTGACCACGGCGGTCGCCTCCCATATGTACGAGACGCTGTTCGGCTGGGATGCCAACATCGAGGACCAGCCCGTGATGGTCGAGAGCTGGGATGTGAGTGATGACGGCCTGACCTGGAGTTTCACGTTGCGTGACGGGCTTATCTTCCACGACGGCACCCCCGTCACGGCCGACGACGTGCGCTCCACCTACGAGCGCTGGCTGCCCAGCTGGTACGCGCTCGCGGGTCTCATGAGGGAGTTCCAGGACGAGGACTCTTTCGTCGTGACCGACGACAAGTCGTTCCAGATCATCCTGACCGAGCCCACCGGATCGGTGATCATGAGCCTGGCAAAGCCCTATGGCAGCCCGCGCATCATGCCCACTAGGCTCGACGAGGGTGTACCTGCAAGCGAGGCGGCGGCGGAGTGGGTCGGCTCAGGCCCCTATAAGTTCGTCGACTGGTCGCAGGGCGATCGAATAACGATCGCGCGCTTCGATGGATTCGTTTCGCGGACCGAGCCGGCGAGCCTGTATACAGGTGAGGTGAAAGCCTACATCGACGAGCTGGTCTGGCTTGAGGTGCCGGACGAGGAGACGAAGCTGGCCGGCCTTGAGACCGGTGAGTGGGACGTGGTCGACGGAGCGGGACTGGACTTCTACCAGCGCGTGAACGAGAACTCGGACCTTACGGTGCCGCTCTACAAGCCGGGTCACAGGAGCAACCTGCTCATACCCGCCAACCCGCCGTTCGACAATGTAACGGCGCGTCTCGCCTTCCAGACGGGTCTGGACATCGCCAACGTGATGGCGTCGCTCGGGCCGACGGAACTTTGGACGCTGTGCCCGGCGATCTTCTACTGCGGGACCAGGTGGGAGACCGACGCGGGAGCCGATGAATACTACAACCGCAACGACAAGGAAGAGGCAAAGCGGCTGCTCGCCGAGGCTGGCTACGCGGGCGAGACGTTGATCCTGCTTAACCCGACCGACTACTCGACCATCACGCCGACGGGATTTGTCGTAAAGAGCGAGATGGAGGCGATGGGCATGAACGTTGACATGCCCGCCCTTGACTGGGCGACGGTCGTCACCAGGTTCGGGAACGTCGAGAGCTTCAGCGTGGCGACCAGCTGGGACGTGCACTGGAACAGCACCAGCCCGCTGGAACACGAGGCCATAGGGGCGCAGCACGCGCTGTTCCCGCCCCCGGTGGAAAAGCTCCACGATCTGAGGAAGCAGTTCGCCCAGGCGACCGACGATGCCGAGAAGCTCCGGTTACTCGATGAGCTGCAGATAGAGTTCTACAAGAATGTCCCGGCGCTGTACGAGGGCATCTTCTACAGCATCTACCCGGCCACGGCGGCCCTGAAGAACTTCGAGGTGAAGGCCTTCCCCTACTACGCCAACTCCTGGCTGGAGCGCTAGGGGGTCCGGCCCTCCGTGGAGGGCCTGCGTAACCGATAGAGTCGGTAGGCGGTGACGGCGATGACGACGCCGATAACCACACCGCCTACCGACCAGGTCACAACCTCAAGGTTGTCGGTAACGAAGGCCTCTATGCGCGCGCCGAAGATCATGATCAGGACCCCGATCAAGAGAAAACGCGCGCCGCGGCCCATGAGCGATGCGATGAAGAAGATTCTGCGGTCGAACCCGAGCACTCCCGCCAGAATCGCGAACACCTTGTATGGGATTGGCGTAAAGGCAGCAACCAGCACCGCCCATACCCCGTAGCGTTCGAACAGACCCTCGGCCCTGGTGACGTATCTTTCGGGAAAGAGCCGGTCGGCTATCGGGCGGCCGATGCGCTTTCCCAGCCAGTGGCCGACCAGGGCACCGGCCACCGACGAGGCCGTTACCAGCAGGGCCAGAGGGATGGCGTTGTGGGGCTGCGGGATCGCGACGGCTATCAGTAGGGCGTCGGGCGGAATGGGGTTGAAGATCGATTCGGTAAAGCTCGACAGCGCTAGAATGCCGACGGCCCACCCGCTCTCGGCGAAACCCAGCAGCCACTCCGATAAATCGTGCAGCCAGCCCAAGGGGTCAGTCGCGCTCGATCAGAATCTCTACAGCGAGCGTTTCTCCGCCGATTCTGGCACGGGCCACCCGGGTCTCCAGGTGTGGAAGGTCCGCCTCCCGCAAAGCAGGAGACAGGGAGCCGCTTGAGGCCGTGAGGGCCCGCACCACCGGCTCCGGCGCGCGCGCGAGCGTTTCCGGGTCCAGCGCGTAGAGGAGCGCCTCCTGCTCAAGCAGCGCCGCCACCGCCTCTTCCGCGGTGACCTGCCGAAACGCGACCGTGTCGCCGGGCCGGGCCTGCGCCAGTCGCCCGAGGTCGGTGGATATCACTGTCCCGATCTTCGCGTAACCGCCGGTCGGACCGCGGTCGGCCATCAGCACGATGGGCATCCCGTTGGCCGGCACCTGGATGGCCCCCGGGGGACTGCCGTCGGAGATGATGTCGGCCCCGTTCTCGTGCCCGAGGTGCGGTCCCTCCAGACGGTAGCCCACGCGGTCAGAGTCGATCGAGACCACGTAGCGGGAATCGAACAGGGTCTCGACGGCATCCGCCCTGAAGGCGTGGACCTGGGGACCGATCACGGCCCTGATCACATGGGAGTGGCCGTAGTGCACCGGCTCAAGGTCCTCGGGCAGCCCGCGCTCTTCGTGCTGCGTTTCCGGATCCGGGGGAGAGGCGGACAGCATGTCACCGCTCTTTAGCGCCCGCCCGTTCAGACCGCCGATCCGGCTCGCCATGTAGGTCGAGCGACTGCCCATCACCTCGGGCACGTCTATGCCACCGGCAACGGCCAAGTAGGCGCGCATGCCGTCGACCATGCTGTCTGAGGTGAGCACCGAGTGCTTTCCAACCCGTACCGATCGCCAGCGCGGAACCGGTCTGCCGTCGATCCGGACCGCAAGGTCTCCGCCCGTAAGCGCGATCAGGGCGTCTTCAAGAAATCGCATGCGCGGACCGACGACCGTCATCTCAAGGCAGGCGGCGCCCTGTTCGTTGCCGACCAGGACGTTTGCGGCCCTGAGGGAAAACAGGTCCATGGCTCCCGAGACCGGCACCCCGAAGCGCTGGTATCCGTACCGGCCGGTGTCCTGCACGGTGGTAAGGAGCCCGGGCTCAAGGATCTCTAAGACTAGGCGGCCCATGGATGCGATCCGCTCAGGCGCTCGCCGGCGCCGAGGCCGGTGATCTGGCTGACGCCACGTCGGGCCGATAGACGCCGCTTTCAACCTCTTCGGCGATTACTGAGTATTCCTCCTCGGAACCGAGCGCGGCGAACCTTATGTAATCCCCGGCTACGACCAGGGAGGGAGGATCGCGCTCCGGGTCGAAGAGTCGCACCGGGGTGCGGCCGATCAGGCGCCAGCCACCGGGGCTCGACGAGGGATAGACCCCGGTCTGCGACTCGGCGATCCCCACGGAGCCTGCGGGAATGCGCACACGGGGCGTGGCGAGACGGGGCGTCGCCAGTTGCTGCGGCAGGCCCCCGAGGTAGGGGAAGCCGGGTGCAAAGCCGATCATGTAGACGCGGTAGTTGACCCCGCTGTGCAGGGCCACCACCCGGTCGGCCTCGGTCCCCGCGTGCTCTGCCACGTAGTCCAGGTCGGGGCCGTGATCGCCTCCGTAGAGCGTCGGCAGGGTGACGACCCTGCGTTCGACCAGCCCGGCCTGGCCAAGGTCGCCGTCGGCCCTGGTGACTGTTTCAACGAGATCGTCCCGGCAGGTGAGGGTGGGATCGTAGGCGATCATCAGCGATCGGTATGAAGGGACGATATCCGCGATGCCCCGGGCCTCCAGGCCCTCGATGGCCTGCATGAGCGCGCGTACGCGGTCGTTTATCCCCGGGTCGATCGCCTCGCCCAGCTCGACGACCAGTGCACAATCGCCGGCTTCGAAGAAGCGGGGCGCTTCATACATCCGGTCTACACCAGCTCCTCAAGCGGCACCACCTCAACGCCCGCTCCCTCGAGTGTGTCGCGCACAGCACGCGCCATTGCGACGGCACCCGGCGTGTCCCCATGCAGGCAGATGCTGTCGGCCACTACATCTACCTGCGATCCGTCGACCGCCTCGACCGTTCCCTCGGTGACCATCCTGAGGGTGCGCTCTGCTATCTGGTCCGCGTCGTGCAGGACCGCCCCCGGCTCAGAGCGCGGGGCGAGGCTGCCATCGGGCATCAGCGCCCTGTCGGCGAATACCTCGCGTGCCACACGAAGGCCCATCTCCTCTGCGATTTCGACCCAGCGCGAACCCGACAGGGCGAGCAGTATCAGCCGCTGGTCAACCTCGAGTATGGCCTCGCAGATTGCACGGGCTAGAGCCTCGTCCTTTACCGCCATGTTGTACATGGCACCGTGAGGCTTTACGTGCTGGAGCCGCTTTTCCTCCGTAAAGGCGGTCAGGGCCCCTATCTGGTAGACGACGTCGTCGCGGACCTCCTGAGGATCCACGACCATGTTTCGCCTGCCGAAGCCCCGCAGGTCGGGGAAGGCCGGGTGGGCGCCTATTCCGACGCTGTTCCTCTCGGCCAGCCCGACTGTGTGGCGCATCCATCCAGGGTCGCCGGCGTGAAAGCCGCAGGCGATGTTGGCCGAGCTGATGCAGCTTATGACCTCCTCGTCGAGGCCCATCTTGTAGGAGCCGAAGCTCTCGCCGATGTCGCTGTTGAAATCCACCCGGTCCTGTGTGCTGGCGGTGCTCATAAGCCCTCCAAAGGAATTCCGATTATATGCTCCGAACCCCGGTGTTACCAGCGTGAGCCATCAGCCGTGCCTGCGGACGGCGTTCGCCCGGCGCTGGCTGGAGAGGGGGCCTTGGTGTAGAATCACGACCGTCACGCGCCGCTCCGCCGGCGGGCCTTTGCACGGACGACGCGGGAGTCGCGCGAGTTGCCCGGACCGTGGATTCTCCACCCCTCGTCGAGGAGGCACGCCATCGAAGAGACCTCTCTGGAGCAGGCCGTTACCACGACCGCCATTGGTGCGGGCACCGCCTTTGCACTCCTGGCGGCTCTGCTCGTCATCCTGACGATCCTGGGACCGACCGTAGCCTACCTGCGGGGCTGGCGCGAAGCGCGCTCCGCGAGCAAAGGGCGCATGCGTCGCCAGCGGGCCACCGCAGCGGTCATAGCGGTCGGCGTGCTCAAAGCCAGGCGAGAGGCCGCCGGGCGTGGCGAGCATTGATCTGGGACTCGAGGTCGGGGAGACTTTGAATTGACCGAGTTCTTCGATTTCCTCAGATCCTCAGGCTTCTACAACATTGGCTGGCAGAACCTGGTCATGCTGGCCATCGGGTTGGTGCTGATATTCCTGGCGGTTCTCAAGGAGTGGGAGCCCTACGAACTGCTGCCCATCGGGCTGGGAATAGTGATCGTCAACCTGCCCCTGACCGGCATCGCGATAACCCCCACCGAGGGAACCGGCGTTCAGGACGCCGGCATACTGGGCGTGATATTCCACTACGGGCTGTCCTTCTGGAATATCCTGCCGCCGATCATCTTCATCGGCATAGGCGCACTGACGGACTTCAGTCCGCTGATCGCAAACCCCAGGACCCTTCTGCTCGGGGCCGCCGCGCAGGTGGGGATATTTGTCGCATTCTGGGGCGCGCTGGGCGTTACGCAGCTGGACCCGGGGCGCTTCACGCTGGGGGAGGCCGCCTCGATAGGCATCATCGGCGGGGCTGACGGGCCGACAACCATCTTCCTCTCTGCCAAGCTGGCGCCCGAGATCCTGGGCATCACCGCGGTGATCGCCTACACGTACATGGCGGCGGTGCCGTTCATACAGCCCCCGCTCATGAAGCTCCTGACGACCAAGAAGGAACGCCAGATCGTCATGAAGCCTAGCCGGGAGGTGTCCAAGGCCGAAAAGCTCGTGTTCCCGGTGATCCTGCTGATCATTATCCTGCTCATCGTTCCCAGGGCGGCCCCGCTCGTTGCGATGTTCGTTGCCGGCAATCTGTTCCGCGAGAGCGGCGTGGTTCCCAGGCTGACGCAGGCCGCCTCGAACGAGCTTCTAAACATCGCTACGATATTCCTGATGCTGACCGTCGGCACGCAGCTCAGGGCGGAGCTTGTCTTTTCAATCGACACGCTTTTGATCCTGGCGCTGGGGCTGGTCGCCTTTGCCTGCGGGACCATGGGAGGCATCCTGTTCGCCAAGGGGATGAACCTGTTCCTCAAGGAGAAGATCAACCCGCTAATCGGGTCGGCCGGGGTGTCTGCGGTGCCGATGGCAGCCCGTATCTCCCACCACATGGGACAACAGGAGAACCAGAACAATTTCCTCCTGCACCACGCTCTGGGGCCGAACGTCGCCGGTGTGATAGGGTCGGCGGTGGTCGCTGGCGTGTTCATCAGTCTGTTGGGCTAGCGGAGCCAGAGGGCACATGGGTACAAAGCTGCGCATCAAGATCGGGGACAGCTGGCACGAGGTGGAGGTGCTCGACCTGGACGCCGACCCGATCGAGGTGATCGTGGACGGAGAGCCGGTCCAGGTTGACTTTCCGGACGCCGGCCAGCAGGTCACCCGGCAGGCTGTGGCTGCACCCGCGGTCCCCGAGAAAACCCCCGTTCCGGCAGGTCAGAGGCGTGAGGGCAGACCCGATCCGTCGGCCGCGCCGACACCTTCGGCACCTGAGCAGGCGCCGCCCGCGGGCCCGACCAAGGTCTTCAGCTCCCCGATGCCGGGCATAATCGTCTCGGTCGCGGTAAAGGAGGGGGACCAGGTTGTTCCCGGAGACGAGGTCTGCGTCCTTGAGGCGATGAAGATGCAGCAGACGCTACGGGCGGAGTGGGCAGGTATCGTGCGGGAGGTGCACGTGCAGACCGGCCAGCAGGTGCAGGGTGGCGACCGGATCGTGACGCTAGAGTAGGTTTCGAGTCTCCGTAACACGACCCGCAGGGCGGGCGAGAGCGGGAGCCTCAATGACCGCGATTGGGACCGCGGGCTCCAACAGGTTGCGGATCGACGGCACGGGACCGGCATGGATTGCATTCCGGCGCGGGGCGCGCCGTAGAGCCGCAGACAGGTAGTGGGAGGCGAGATATGGACCATGGAAAGCTGGCTATAGATGGTGGATCTCCCGTGGTGACCGACCCGATTCCGGGAGGGGTATCGGGCCCCAGCGTCTACGGGGCCGATGAGGTCGCAGCCGTCACGGAGGTCCTGGAAGAGCAGAACCTGTTCCGATACCGTCCGGACAGTCAGTGCAACCTGTTCGAGCAGGAGGTCGCCGAGTTCCTGGGGGTGAGGCACGCCCTGATCGTCAACTCTGGGACCAGCGCCCTGATCTGCGCGATGAAGGCCCTCGGCATCGGACCCGGTGACGAGGTGATCATCCCCTCCTACACGTACATGGCCACCCCATGCGCCGTGGTGGGAGCCGGGGCCGTCCCGGTGATGGCCGACATAGACGATTCCCTTGGTCTCGATCCCGCCGATGTCGAGCGGAGGATCACCCCGCATACCAGGGCCGTGGTGCCGGTGCACATGCGGGGGGTGCCGAACAGGCTCGATGCCCTCCTGGAGGTTGCCAGAAAGCACGGGCTCAAGGTCATAGAGGACTGCTGCCAGTGCGTCGGCGGGCAGTACAGGGGTAGGCGCGTCGGCTCCTATTCGGACATCGCCGCCTGGAGCCTCAACTTCTACAAGACGATCAGCGCCGGTGAGGGCGGTGTTGTGTTCACGGACGACACCGAGCTGTTTGAGCGCGCCGGCTACGCGTCCGATCCGGGCCTACCTCTATGGCAGGGTCAGGACACCCGCTCGATCGACTGGGATGCCGAGAGCTTCCCGGGTGCGGGCTTTCGGCCCAGCGAGCTTATCGCCGCCGTGTCACGCGTCCAGCTGGCCAAGATAGAGGACATTCTCTCCCACCAGAGGCGCCTAAAGCGCGCCTTTCTCACTGAGCTCGATGAGCCCCGCTCGTACCGGCTCCAGCATGTAGACGACCCGCAAGGAGATACCGGTGTCTCGGCGGGAGTCATCGTTTCCGATGGGGCGCTGGCCAGGGGTTATGCGCACGCACTCAAGGCCGAGGGTGTTGCTGCCGATGCCATATTCAACGACGGTATACCCGACCGGCACATCTACACGGCCTGGGAATCGGTCATGAACAAGCGCTCGCATCATCCGTCCGGCTATCCCTGGAAGGACCCGGCCTACAAGGGCGATGTCGAATACGAGCCGGACATGTGCCCCCAGACTCTCGACCTGCTCGGCCGCACACTGCTGTTCAATTTTCATATGAACATGAACGAGGGCCACGCCCGGGCGATGGCCAGAGCCCTCAACAAGGTCGACGCCGCCCTCGGGGGCTAGGCGCCCCGGGCGAGAACGGACGGGATCAAAAGGCAGTTTCGGTCCGGGCGGTATGGGCGCCATGACAACCTCGATGGACGAGTTCAGGATTGATGGCCGGGTGGCCCTGGTCACCGGAGGGGGCCGGGGCATAGGTCGGACTATCGCGCTGGCGATGGCCCGGGCCGGTGCGGACGTGGCCGTGGTGGCCCGCACCGCACCTGAGATCGAGGACGTGGCCGGGGAGATCAGGGAGCTGGGACGCCGGTCTCTGGCCATACCGACGGACGTGGCCAGCTCCTCGCAGGTGGACCGTGCGGTATCGGTGACCTGCGGCCGCCTTGGCCCGGTCGACATCCTGGTAAACAACGCCGGGGCGCACTTCGGCGTTCCCCTGGTGCCGGTGCCGGGCAATGAGCTGGGACCGCCCCGGGTGAGCCGCACCGCCGACCACCCCCTCACCGATGAGGAGTGGGATGCGGTCTTTGCGACGAACACCAGCGCGGTGATGTACGGCTGCCGGGCCGTAGCTCCGGGCATGCTGGACCGCGGCTACGGCAAGATCATCAACATATCCTCGAACAATGCACACCAAGCCTTCGAGTACGAGGCCGCGTACAACTCCTCCAAGGCGGCCCTGAACATGCTGACCCGCGTGCTGGCGCTGGAGTGGGCTCCTTACGGAATTCGCGTAAACGCCATAGGCCCGGGGGAGTTCGAGACGACCATGAACGATCTCGGCGGGGACGACCCGGTCGAGCGAGCGCGCATGATGGCCCGCATACCGATGGGCGTGCCCGGCGACCTGCGCGACCTGGGCCTCCTTGCCGTCTACCTTGCGAGTCCCGCCTCCGACTACATGACCGGCCAGGTCATCTACCTGGACGGCGGACAGACGGCCAAGTAGATGGCCGGGCCGGTTGCGGCAGGGGTACCGGCTGTGGGGGACAGGTACGGGGGGTAGGGGGCGGGCGCTCTAGGCGCCTTCGCCGGGGCTTCCGGCCCGGGTGACTTCCACCGGCAGCTTCTGGCCACCCTCGTAGACGAGCTTGCGCACCGGATAGTTGATCTCGATGCCCTCCTCGGTGAAGCGCGCGTGCATCTCCTTGATGATGTCGCTCTTGAGCTGAAAGCCCGCTATGCGGTCGTTCGCCTGGGCAAACACGTAAAAGTCGATGTTCGAATCGCCGAAGTTGTTGAAGTTCACGACCGGGTCGAAGTCCGTGCCGTGGGGACTTTCCCGGACGGCCTTGCGGGATGACTCCAGCGCGATGTCGTGGACCTGCCCCAGGTCGCTGTCGTAGCTGACCCCGCAGTGCACCAGCACGCTTATGGCGTTGCTCGGTGCCTGGTAGTTGGTGACTATGGTGTCGGACAGCACGGAGTTGGGGATGATCACAAGGTTGTTGTAGACGGTCTGGATCTTGGTGCTGCGCCAGCCCACCTCGACGACGTAGCCGGAGGGTCCTCCTGACAACTCGATGAAATCGCCGACGTTGAGCGCCCCGTCCGACAGGACGTATGTGCCGGCGAAGAAGTTCCCCAGCGTCGGCTGAAGCGCCAGTGCGACGGCCAGGCCCGTGATACCCAGGCCGCCGAGCAGGGGACTGATCGTGATGCCCAGGGTGTCAAGGACGATGAGCCCGCCGACACCGTAGACCATCACCAGCAGGAAGCGGCGGAGCTGGGGAAGCAGCACGTCGTCGAGGGCGGTCGCCGTCTTCGGGGCAACCACCCTGATATACCACTTGATGAAGAAGTCGACGGCGCTGGCGCCGGCCTGGACCATCACCAGCACTATCCCGATCTTCCACACCCGCGTGGCTACGTCGCGCCACCCGGAGCCCTCTATAGGCAGCGAGATTACGGCCAGGTAGAGGCCGAGGATCAGGACGAACAGGATCGCCGGAAGGCGGGCGGCCTTCAGCATGTCCGGCACCAGGCTCTCCGGACCCCGTTTCTCCAGGCGGCCGGCGACAACGTTGAGGAAGATACGAAGGACGAACGCGGCGACGGCGAAGCCCGCAAGGACCGCCAGGGCGAAAAGGGACTCCCAGGCGATCAGCTGGTCAAAGAACTTTGCGAAGGTGATGCTGCCGTCCATGGGCTTTGCGTTGCGACCCGGGCCGCCGAACTAATATTGCCCACGCGGCGATTCGGCCTACAAGCGAATTGACGGCGCCTTTTTTGGTGTTTGCAGAGCGCCGCCCGCGCCCGTATCTACTCGGAAGGGGCCCTTACGCGGATGATCCAGCCCCGCTCGACCTCGGTGGACCCGCCACTCACCAGGCCCCCGGTGCCACCCAGAAACAGGTCGTCGTCGGGTCCCACCGCGACGGCGTAGGCGACGTCGTCGGCCGCCGAGCCCATCTGCCGGGCCCACAGGGTCTGGCCATGCGCATCCATGGCGCTCAAAAAGACGTCGTATCCGCCCCGGGCGGACTGCCCGGGAAAGGAACCCTTCGTGCGCCCGGCCACGTAGAGCGCTCCGTCCCTGCCCGGCGAGACGGCGGATGCGACGTCCCAGTCCTCGGTCCCGAACTGCCTGACCCACGCAATCTCACCGTCTGAACTGAGGCCGATCGCGAACGCGTCGAGAAAGCCGCCGACGCGGTTTCCGATCCCGATGACCGGGTTGGGAAGTACCGCCCTGGTGGTCCCCACTAGGACGACGGCGCCGCCCTGGTCCACGGTCAGGTCCAGCGTGCTGTCGGCATGGTTGGAGCCGAACGTCCACGTCCAAAGTTCGCCTCCCGCAAGGTCGAAGACCTTCAGGTACAGGTCTGAAGAACCGGCGTGCTCATCGCCGACGGGGTCGGCAGAGAGCGGTCCCAGGGTGGAGCCGGCCATGTACACGCGCCCGGCGGAGACCGAGAGCGCCGTTGCGCCCATGCCCTCCTCAGACCCGAACTGGAGCACGGCGGCAAGCTCCCCGCCCGTGTCGATGCGGGCCAGGAAGTTGTCCGAGCTGCCCCGGTTGTGCTGGCCGGGGAAGGCACCCGAGGTGGACCCCGATACGAAGATCCGTCCGTCCTCGGCCACTGCCACCGCGTCGGCCCAGTCGACCTGGTCGGTGCCTATCTGAAGCGACCACAGCTCGGCCCCGTCGGGGCCGTATGCGGCGACAAATCCGTCCCTTCCGCCGCCGCTCGGGTTCGCGCCGACGGGTCCATCGACACGCGCGGCCACGTACACGTTGCCACTAGGGTCGACGGCCAGGTCCTCGGCGTTGTCGTCCCCAAGAGCCCCGAACTGGCGCGTCCAGACGACCTGTCCGGCCGCCGAGTATCTTCGTACGAAGGCATCCCTGCCGCCCTGGCCGGCGCCCTCCGACAGCGGAATGGTAGTCCATCCCGCCGCGTAAACGGACCCGTCGGGACCTGCGGCAAGGGCGGTCACCCCGCTGCCGTCGCCCATCTCCTCGGACCAGACGATTCCCTCGAGGTCCGAACCGGTGCCGGGAGGGTTACGCACCGATCCCGACGGGCCCCCGCACGCCGCGCCGCAGCCCAGGGCCAGCAAGGTGACCAGGGCCAGGATGGGAAAGGAGCGAGGGTGCATGTTCGGCATGTTAGCGGGCCGATCGCACGTGTACCATCGGCGGGCGGCCGACTCTTTGCCGGGCACATCGGCCCTTATATAGAATCGGCCGTGGCGCGTGCCGGCAAGGGACGGCGCCAGGAGGGATGTATGGAGATGGTTCCGCTCGGTAAGACCGGGCTCAAGGTAAGTCGTCTGGGCGTCGGGCTAGTCGAGATCGGAGTCCAGCTCAGCGAGGGCGAGGCCGAGCTTGCCGGCCGCGTGCTCAATACCGCGCTGGACGGCGGAATCAACTTCCTCGATACGGCAGAGTGCTACGGAATCAGCGAGGACCTGATAGGGAAGACCATCTCCCACAGGCGCAGCGAGT
This sequence comes from uncultured Dehalococcoidia bacterium, assembly GCA_964477845.1. Lineage (GTDB taxonomy): Bacteria > Chloroflexota > Dehalococcoidia > Lucifugimonadales > UBA2962 > CAUZIR01. The sequence goes on from CAYZES010000008.1 coordinate 86,347, forward strand.
TCATTCTGGCGACCAAGGCGGGTCACCCTTCCTACGGCACGGATTGGCCGCGGTTTACAGGGGAGACCGTGCGGAAAAGCATCGAGCGCAGCCTCAGGCGGCTCAGGACGGACTACGTCGACCTGCTACAGATTCATGCCTATGACGTATTCGGCGAGCCGCCGGACGATGTGGTCGAGGCGGTGCTCAACGCCAAGCGCGAGGGCAAGACCCGGTTCGTCGGCTACAGCCAGGAGAACGAGGAGGCGATCTGGGCTATTCGGAGCGGCCTGTTCGACACCCTTCAGACCGCCTTTCACATAATGGACCAGAGGGCCAGGTACGGCATCTTCGAAATGGCGTCGGCCGCGAACATGGGGATAATCGTCAAGCGGCCGGTGGGAAACGCCATGTGGGGCAGGGCGTTTCGACCGGAGGACCACTACGAGAACACCGTGGCCCGCAGGCTGGGCCAGAGGGCCGAGAAGATGAGGGCGTTGGGGCCGATTGACGCCGAGCCGGACAACCACATCGAGACGGCCCTCGGATTCGTGCTGGCCCACCCCGAGGTTCACACGGCCATCGTGGGCACCCGCAATCCCGCCCACATGCAATCCAACATCGAACTGGTCAGCGGCCGTCCCGCGCTCGCACCGGAACTGGTTAAAGAGCTTCACCGCCGATACGATGAGGTTGGCGCCGACTGGCGCAGCATAGACTAGCGAAAGAGGAAGCATGACCATCGAGACCAAGCCAGACTACAAGGTAGTGGGCACCCGCCCGGTCAGGCACGACGGTGCCGACAAGGTGACCGGTAAGGCACGCTTCGGTGCCGACGTGAGCCTGCCCGGCATGCTCTACGGGGCGGTGCTGCGTAGCCCACATGCCCACGCCCGCATACTCTCGATCGATACGTCCAGGGCGGAGGCGCATCCGGCCGTAAGGGCCGTGATGACCTGCGCGGACCTTGTTCCGGGTCCCACGGTAGGCACAGGCATAGTGCCCGGGCACAACCACTCGTCCAACGTCATGGCGCGGGGCAAGGCGCTCTACAAGGGCCATGCAATCGCGGCGGTGGCGGCTACCAGCCTGCATGCGGCGCAGGAGGCGCTCGACCTGATAGAAGTCGAGTACGAGCCGCTTCCCGCCGTGCTGGATGTGGAATCCGCGATGAAGCCAGACGCCCCGGTGCTGCACGAGGACATGGAGCCCTACAGCCTGGGCCCGGTCGAAGGCTTTGCGCCCAATGTCGTGGGCCGGGAGCAGTACGCCCTTGGAGACCTTTCGGCCGGGTTTGCGGCCGCCGAGGTGACGATCGAACGCGAGTTCAGGACCCACTCTGTCCACCAGGGTTACATAGAGCCCCAGAACGGCACCGCCAGCTGGTCCCCGGACGGCAAGCTCACGATCTGGTGCTCGAGCCAGGGCCACTTCGGGATCCGGGACCAGGTCGCGTCGATCCTCGGCCTGCCGGTCTCGGACGTAAAAGTAGTGCCCATGGAGATCGGTGGCGGTTTCGGGGGCAAGCTGCCCATATATCTTGAGCCGCTGGCCGCCGTGCTTTCCAGAAAGACCGGCCAGCCGGTGAAGTTGACGATGTCACGGACCGAGGTGCTCGAGGCCACCGGGCCCACCTCGGGCAGTCATGTCCGCATCAGGATCGGCGCCACGAAGGAGGGCCGATTTACGGCAGGCGAGGCTGTGGTGGCATTTGAGACCGGGGCGTTCCCGCCGTCACCGATCACCGCGGCGGCGGCGGCGGTTTTCGCTCCCTACAGGATCGACAACGTGCGCATCGACGCCTACGACGTGGTCGATAACAAGCCCAAGGTTGCCCCGTACCGCGCGCCCGGTGCGCCGATCGTCGCGTTTGCCGTCGAATCGGTGATCGATGAGCTGGCAAAGGATCTTGGCATGGATCCCATGGACCTGCGGATCCTGAATGCGGCGAAAGAAGGGGACCGGCGCGCCGATGGAGTGATGAACGGGCGCATCGGGGCGCTGGAGACCATGGAGGCGGTCAGGTCACATCCCCACTACTCGGCGCCCGTCGAGGGCGACGGGGTGGGCCGGGGCGTGAGCCTTGGCTTTTGCCGCAACAATTCGGGGCCGGCCTGCGCGGTCGGAAACGTACTCGCGGACGGCCGCGTGTCGCTGGTCGAGGGATCTATGGACATCGGCGGAAGCAGGACCGCGGTCGCGCAGATGTTCGCCGAGGTCCTGTCACTGGCGGTCGAGGACGTCCTGCCGACCGTCGGTGATACCGAGATGATCGGGTACACGTCCAATACCGGCGGCAGCGGCGTTGCATACAAGTCGGGATGGGCGGCCTACGAGGCGGCGCACGACATCCGGCGCCAGGTGATCAACAGGGCAGCGGACATCTGGGGCGTGGACGCAGGCGAGGTCGAGTACGCGGGCGGCGAGGTCCGGCACGTTTCGGACACCGAGCTCAGGATGACCTTCAAGGAGATCGCGGCTGCGGCCAACGACACCGGCGGACCGATCGTCGGCCGCGCCAACCTGAACCCCGGCGGCTCGGCCGGATCGTACTCGGCTCTGATCGTAGACGTCAGGGTCGACCGCGAGACGGGCAAGACCGATATCCTGCGCGCGACGGCCTTCCAGGACGTCGGCACGGCGATCCACCCCTCCTACGTCGAGGGGCAGATCCAGGGAGGAATCGCGCAGGGCATTGGATGGGCGCTCAATGAGGAGTACTGGCTCGACGACGACGGGGCGATGCAGAACAGCTCGCTTCTCGATTACCGCATGCCGACCTCGCTCGATCTGCCGATGATCGAGACGGTCCTGGTCGAGGTGCCCAACCCCAACCATCCCTACGGGGTAAAGGGTGTCGGAGAGGCGAGCATCTCGGCCCCGCTGGCCGCTGTCGCAAACGCGATCGAGAGCGCAACGGGGACGCGCCTTCCGGAGCTTCCCATGACCCCGCAGGCCATCGTGGCGGCTACAGGAGACTAGACGGCGGGTCGGGTAGTAGAGCGATAGCCTCCGACTGCGCTGGAGCTGATCGGCACAAGAGGGTCTACAGGAGCTACCGGGATGCCCAACCCCCGTCGTTTACCAGGGGCGGACCGGTAACGTAGGAGGCCTGATCCGAGCAGAGCCACACGCACGTGTCGGCGATCTCCTGCGGGCTCGCCACGCGGCCGGCTGGGTGCAGGTCGCCGATGTACCGGTCGGTCTCCTCAGGACCTCGCCCGTCGTCCCACAGCTTGTAGTGCATCGGCGTGGCGATGCTTCCCGGGCAAATGCAGTTGATCCGGATGCCCGATGGCGCATACTCGAGGGCGGCGGCCTTCGTAAGGCCGACGACGGCATGCCGGCTTGCTACGTACGCGGGCATGGTCGGCACCGCGTAGACCCCGACTCCGGAAGAAACGTTTACTATCGCTCCGCCTCCGGCCTGCAGCATCGCCGGTATCTCGGCTTTCATCGAGAGGAAGACCCCCCGCAGGTTGGTCGCCATAACCGCGTCGAAATTCTCCAGGGTGGCGTCCGCGGTGACAGCCGTCTCCCCCGTGATGCCGGCGTTGTTGACCGCGTAGTCCAGTCGTCCGAATTTCTCTACGCCGTGGGAAACGGCGGTAGCTACGTCCCCTGCTACGGAGACATCTCCCCGGACGAAGAGGGCCTGTCCTCCATCTTCGCGGATGCCGCGGGCGACCGCCTCGCCCTCGGCCTGGCGGCGGGCCATGGTGACGACAGCGGCGCCGCGGCGGGCGAAGGAACGTGCGGTCGATTCGCCCACGCCGGTGCTGGCGCCGGTGACCAGGGCGACTTTCCCCTCCATCTCGCGGTTCGGCATGGCGTGCCCATTATAAGGGGGGAGTGAGTGTTAAACTCGTCCCGGCTGAGAGGAGGGAGATCGAGTTGGTGGACGGCGAGATGAAGGGAAAGGTGCTCACCGTGCTCGGACCTATCGAGCCCGGCGAGATGGGGGTCACGCTGACCCACGAGCACCTGCTGATCGACCTGGACGGCTACTTCGTGCAGGCCGACGAGGCCTCGGTGCGTTTCTACGAGGACGTGCCCGTGACGATGGATATCCTCGGCGCGATGGGACGGCTCTGGTTCCGCAACCATGCCAACCTCAGGGTGCTCGACGAGAGACTGGCCATCGAAGAGGCGCTGCGCTTTCGACACGCCGGCGGCAACTCCATGGTCGACACCACCAGTATCGGCATTGCGCGCGACCCGCTCGCGCTCGCGCGCATCTCCCGTGCCACCGGCCTGAACGTCGTCATGGGCGGCAGCTACTACATACCACTCTTCCACCCGTCGGACATGGACCAGCGTGAGGAGGGCGAGATCGAGGAGGAGATCGTCCGGGACATCACCATCGGCGTCGGCGACACTGGCGTGCGCTGCGGCGTGATAGGCGAGATCGGCTGCATGTCCCCGCTCGACGAAAACCTCACCAAGGTGCTGAGAGCGTCAGCTCGTGCGTCGGCCGCGACCGGCGCGCCGATCACCATCCATCCCGGCTTTACGGACAAGAGCCCGGCCGAGATACTGGACACCCTGCTGGAGGCGGGAGCGGATGCGACGCAGATCGTCATGGGCCACATCGGGCCCACGGTCAGGGACCTGGGGGTGCTGCGGGACCTGGCATCCTCCGGCTGCTACATCCAGCACGACCTGTTCGGGTACGAGAACACGAACCAGGAGTATCTTGGCCGCGTCGGCATGCAGATATCGGACGAGCAGCGGATCGAGCGGCTGGAGCACCTAGTAGAGCATGGTTACGAGGACCAGCTGCTGGTCGCTCAGGACCGCTGCTCATTGATCCACTACAGGCGTTACGGCGGGCCCGGCTTTGCCCACATCCTGGAATCCATAGTTCCGCGCATGAGGCGCCGCGGCTTCTCGGAGGACCTGCTGGAAGAGATCCTGGTCCGGAACCCGGGACGCGCCCTGGCCTTCAGCTAGACCTTCGATCGATGGACGCCTGCACTCGAGTACTCAACCCTTCCGTATACACCTTCGCGAGCCCGCTTGAGCGCATGCCGTGCCCCGGTCTTCCGCTCCGCTGCGGGGGAGAGGGTTAGGGCAGGAACCGTGGACTACCGCAGGGTGGGCCGCACCGGCCTGTTCGTGTCCCGCATATGCGTCGGCACCGTTGCGTTCGGCCAGAGGCTGGATGAGCGCGAGTCGGTGGCGCTGATCGACCGGGCGATCGGTCAGGGGATCAACTTCTTCGACACCGCCAACTCCTACAACGAGGGACGAACCGAGGAGATCATCGGCAAAGCGATCAGTGGGAGGCGCTACGAGACCATCGTCGCTTCCAAGGTAGGTGCCGGCCCCATCGACCTCAACATCGCCACCCTGAGCCGAAAGCACATCATGCACGAGATCGAGGGCACGCTGCGCCGGCTCGGCACCGACTACGTAGACATCCTGTATGCACACAAGCCGGACCCCATCACACCCGTGGAGGAGACGATGGAGGCCTTCGGGGACATAGTCCGACAGGGCAAGGTGCGTTACCTTGGCTGCTCGAATTTCCCCGCCTGGCGGATCGCAAGGTCTCAGTGGACAGCCGACATGAGGAAGCTGGCCCGGTTCGAGTGCATCCAGCCACGCTACAACCTCCTTGAGCGCGATATCGAGGCCGAGGTGGTGCCCTTCTGCGTCGATGACGACATCAGCATCTACCCCTATGGCTCCCTTGCGGCCGGCCTGCTCGCCGGCAAGTTCCTCGACCGCCGCCAGCTCCGCGAGGACGACAAGATGGCGACCGGAATGAACTACCGGGAACTTTACTGGCGCGAGGAGGCCTTCGAGTTCGTCGACAGGCTCAAGGTCGCCTCCGAGGAGGCCGGCCACACGCTGACCCAGACCTCGCTGGCCTGGCTGCTCGAGCAGCCGAGGCTCGACGCCGTGATCGTCGGCATGCGGACGGACGATCAGCTTGAGGCCGCCGTCTCGGCGATCGGGGTAGGCCTGTCCGACCGGGAGCGAGAGGTTTGCGCAACCGGCCCCTCGAAATAGTTGATGAGGCCCGGGTGAAATGATGTCCAGCGGCCTTCTGCGGGGCCTCACCGTGGTCGACATGACCGTAAACGTACCCGGCCCGTTCTGCTCGACCATATTTGCTGACCTGGGGGCCCGCGTGATCAAGGTAGAGCCTCCCTCCGGGGACCCGCTTCGCCAGAGCCCGGGCATGTGGTCGGGGATCAACCGCGGCAAGCGCAGCATACTGCTCAACCTTAAGACCGACGAGGGCAGGGAGGTGCTCTGTCGCCTGGCCAGGGGTTCGGATGTGGTGCTCGAGGGGTGGAGGCCTGGCGTCGCCGCACGCTTGGGCGCTGACTACGAGACCCTTTCCGCCGGGAACCCCGGGCTCGTGTACTGCTCGATCTCCGGCTTCGGCCAGGAGGGGCCCTGGCGCGACCGGCCGGCCCATGACGTCGACTTCGCGGCCCTTGCCGGCCACCTGAGCGCCCAGATGCAGATCTCCGGGCGGCCATGGCTTCCGCCGATACTGATCTCCGATCTGGCCTCCGGCCTGTACGCGGCGGTGGCGGTGCTGGCGGCCGTCGTGGGGCGTCATGCGACGGGCACCGGCCGGTACATTGACCTTTCTATGGCCGACTCCACCCTCGCCCTGCTTGCGCCGGAGATAGGCCGGCTCGGCACGGACGAAGCGGCCGGAAGACCAAACGTGACATTCATACCGCACTACGGGCTGTTCCAGTGCTCGGACGGGCACTGGTTCAGCCTGGGGATCGTGGACGAGGACCACTTCTGGCGCAGGTTCTGCGAGGCATCGGGACTGGGCGACATGGCTGGCCTGACATTTGCCGAGAGGGTGGAGCGGGGCGAGTCGCTGACCAGGGCGGTCCAAGTCGCGTTTCTGGCCCGGACGGCACGGGAGTGGGAGGAGGCCCTGGGGGCGGCCGACGTGCCGGCCGCCCGGGTGACCTCGCTTGCCGATCTCGTTGACTCGGTCCACTTTCGGTCCAGGGGAATGTTCGTTGACATGGGCCTACAGCGTTTCCTCGCCCAGCCGTTCAGGGTCTCGGGCGAGCCGGTGGGGCCGGTCGATGGTCCCCCCGGCCCCGGAGAGCACACTGAGGCGCTGCTTACCGAGCTCGGGTACGACTCCGGGCAGATCGCAGGGATGACCCGGGACGGCGCCTTCGGTTGTGTGGGAGTTGGAGCGAGTCGGTGACTTCGGCGGGCAGTGCGGCAGCGTACCAGGTGGGCGACTACGCTGAGACCTACCGGACCTTCAGGCAGGATGTGCCTGAGCGGTACAACTGGACCTATGAGGTGTTCGACCGGTGGGCGGAAGATCCCGGCAAGGTCGCTATGGTGTGGCTCGCGCCCGACGGCAGCACCGCCCGCGAAGTCACCTTCCGGGAGATGTCCGAGCGTTCAAAGCGGGTCGCCAATGCGCTGACCGGGCTGGGTATCGAAAGGGGCGGCCGGGTCTTCATCATGCTCAACCGGGTCGTCGAGTGGTGGGAGATCATGCTCGGATGCATGCGAGCAGGCCTTGTGTCGGTGCCTGCCACGACGCTTCTTACGACCAGGGACATCTCCTACCGCATCGGTGCGTCCGAGCCGTCGATCGCCTTTACCGACGCTGACAACTACGACAAGCTAAGGCAGGTTCAGCCCCGGTGCCCCGGCCTCAAGGACGTGGTCGTGGTAGGGGAACGGGGTCCCTGGACGGAGTACGAGGGACTCCTGAGCTCGGCATCGGCCGATCTGCCCAACCCGCAGAACCCCTCGTCGGACATGCTGGTGATCTACTTCACGTCCGGCACGACAGGCAACCCCAAGATGGTTGCCAACACCCATGCCAGCTACCCGATCGGGCACGTTGCGACCGGCAAGTTCTGGCTCGACAACCGGCCGACCGATCTGCACTGGACCCTGTCCGACACAGGCTGGGCACAGGCGGCGTGGACCAGCTTCTTCGGCCCGTGGAACATGGGGGCGGCGATCTTCGTGTGGGACCAGCGCGGCCGCTTCGACGGCGGCCTGACGCTGGAGGTGCTGGAGCGGTTTCCGATCACGACGTTCTTTGCGCCCCCGACGGCCTACCGCATGATGGTGCAGCAGGATCTGGCCGGCTTCAGTCCCAGGGCGCTTCGCCACACCGTGGGCGCCGGCGAGGCCGTTAACCCCGAGGTGATCGACGCCTGGCGGCAGGGAACCGGCCTGCACATCTGGGAGGGATACGGGCAGACAGAGTCGACCCTGATGGCTGCGACCTTTCCGGGCATGGAGCACAGGCCCGGGTCGATGGGAGTCAGCTGTCCCGGCTTTGAACTGGCCGTCGTCAGCGAGGACGGCGAGGAGATGCCTCATGGGGAGGAGGGCGAGATTGCGATCAGGGTATCGCCCGATCGCCCGGTTGGACTGTTCCCCGGCTACTGGCGCGACCCGGAGGCCAATGCGAGGTCCTTCAGGGGCGACTGGTATTTCACCGGCGATATGGCCACTCGAGACGAGGACGGCTATTTCTGGTTTGTCGGCCGGGGAGACGACCTGATCATCAGCGCGTCCTACCGAATCGGACCATTCGAGGTCGAGTCAGCGCTCATGGGACACCCCGCGGTGGCCGAGACAGCCGTGGTGGCCAGGCCCGACCCTGTTCGCGGCCAGATCGTAAAGGCGTTCGTTGTCGCCGCGCCGGGGATCGAGGTCTCGGACGAGCTGGCCGCTGAGCTGCAGGCGCACGTACGTAGCGTCACAGCACCGTATAAGTACCCCCGGCAGATCGAGTTCGTGCCCGACCTGCCAAAGACCGTGAGCGGCAAGATCAGGCGAAGCGAGCTGCGCCAGAGGGGGGACTAGCGACGTGTCCTTCGGCGAGCCTCACAATATCTTCCGCGATGCGGTGCGCCGCTTTGTTCGCGAGGAGATAGAGCCGAACGTCGATGACTGGGAGGAGGCGGGAAGGGTTCCGAAGGCGCTGTTTCGCTCGCTGGGCGAACTGGGCTTTCTCGGGGTGGAGTTTCCAGTCGAGTACGGTGGCGGAGGCGGCGACTTCTGGATGTCGGTGGTGCTCGCCGAGGAGCTGGCGCGGTGCCGGGCCGGTGGAGTTGTTTTCAGTGTCATCGTGCACACGGACATGTCGTCGCCGTGGCTTGTTGCCCTGGGCACGGACGAGCAGAAGGAGCGCTACCTGCCGGGCATCGCCAGCGGTGAAACCGTATGCGCGCTTGCGATCACCGAGCCGGGTGCCGGCTCGGACATGGCGGGCATTTCAACCAGTGCGGTTCGCGATGGCGACGATTGGGTCATCAACGGTTCCAAGACGTTCACAACCAACGGGGTCTATGGTGACCTCTACTTCCTGGCCGCACGGACGTCTCAGGAAGAGCCGCGCCACAGGGGACTGTCGCAGTTCCTGGTCGAGCGCAGTACGCCGGGGATAACGGTCGCAGGTAAGCTTGAGAAGACGGGCATGCTGAGCTCGGACACGGCCGAGATAGCTTTCGACGATGTGCGCGTGCCGGCCACCAGCCTCCTGGGCCAGGAGGGCAGGGGATTCTACCAGCTTGCCTCCGGCCTTCAGCGCGAGCGGCTGATGGCCGCCGTCATGAGCGTATCCGCAGCAGAGCAGGCACTGGACGACAGCAGGGTGTATGTCGGCCAGCGTGAGGCGTTCGGCCGCCCCCTTGCTGAGATGCAGGGGCTGCGCCACAAGATCGCCGACATGGCCACCCGCATCGAGGCGGCGCGGAGCCTGACTTACCATGCGGCCGCGAGATTCGCCGCCGGCGAGGAGTGCGCGAAAGAGGTTTCTATGGCCAAGCTGTTCGCCACCGAGGCGGCCACCCAGGTCGGGTACGATGCCGTTCAGTTACATGGCGGCTACGGGTATGTGCGTGAGACGCCCGTCGAGCGATTTGCCCGCGACTATCGGCTCTGGACGATCGCGGCGGGAAGCTCCGAGATCATGCGGGATATCATCGCCAAGCGCGTCATTGACTGAGGCGCTTCTCAAGATAGCCTGCGAATCCACAGGGACGTAAGTCTCGGTCACGAGTTCCACTGGATCCGCTGCAATTCGGGGTGCAGGGAACGAACGGTAGTCGCCTGTCCTCACTGCCGCACTTTCCGGCTGACCAGATCAGATTGGGTATTCGATAGGAATGAGAATATCAAGAAGGTGTCAGGGCGTCCGGGCCATGCTAGCATCGTTGTAAGGGTGGACTGCCGTTATAGCAATGCGACGCCACAGGCGTAGTGTGGGACGTCCGCCGCAGGGGTCTCTGCGCTCACTTCCTCAGCGAGCGCGGGCATTGGTAATGGGCCAACGTAGCTCAGTCGGCAGAGCAGCTGTTTCGTAAACAGCAGGTCGGCGGTTCGAGTCCGCCCGTTGGCTCCGTCTGTACTGGGGTCAACTGAATCAAGCCGAATCCAGATGATTGGGCGATGTCAGCAAGACGACAAGAAAATGTCAACAAATTGCTGCAGTACAGGCGACACCTTCAAACCACCGATACTGACCCGCCCACCGATTCGCGATGACTGACCACCCACGATCTGCAGATGGCTTGAGCGACAGCCCGAACGAAACGCTAGACTGCTGTAAGCACTTTGCACACACAGAGATTGACCTGACCGAAGGGGGTCTACTCGTCCAGCACGCGGTCATAGGCCCAATGGGGACTACCGACTGGACTTGCACAATATGCGGAACGATAACAACGAACGCTGAGATCCCGGCCAGGGTCCAATAACACTGGGGCAAGCAACCCGCCGAATGGATTAGGCAAGAGGTCAAATTCAACAGGACCGCCCGCAAGCTGGGAGTCTCCGACTAAGCTTTTCCTACTCCACCCTCTGCCCGTGACGCGCCCAACGTCCGGCGCTCTCGCTGACGACCAAAGGCCATCGGGCCTTTGATGCAAATGGGCCCATCTCGTCAAGACCCTTGTATATTCTCGCCCAATGATGGCCCCATCAATGGTCAATTAACGTACGGTAATCACCCTATAAACTGTTTGCCCTTGGCATGGAGAGGCGTGGCCAGTCGTGGTGTCGAGGGGTATGGTCCGGCGGGGAGAGGTCAACCATGGTAAGGTCACGATTCGCGGCAACCTAGGTGACGACCCACCAAGGGTTACATGGCTCAGCATTCAGAGACAGGCCGGTCTTCGCGAGAGCGTACGATGAAACTGACCTACGCAGTCGTCATTGAGCAGACCCCAAGTAACTACGCCGCCTACGCGCCGGACGTGCCAGGGTGTGTCAGTACTGCCAGAAGCTGGGATGAGATGCTGGCAATGATCCGCGAAGCGCTCACCGCGCACATCGAACTCCTGATCGAAGATGGAGATCTCCTGCCGGAACCCGCCATGTCCATCGACGATGCAATTGCGCACCACAGCGAAGCGTTCGCCGAGTCCTGCGAAGAATCGCTGGCCGAATACCATGACGCTGCCCCGACGATTTCGACCACGTTCCGCCTTGTCGAGATCGAGGTTCCCGCGCTGCAGCTCGAGACCGTCTAGGCCTTGTTCGCTTTCCCGGCGGCTTGACTCAGCAGTCCAACCATTCCAAGACTTCGCCGCCACTTCCCTCGCTCAAGGCGATCGAGTCCGAGGTGGACACCCACGACCCGTGGCGCGACGACATGCTGGACTACGGGGAGATTGCGGATCGTCTTACCAGCAGTGTTCAAGGACAGGAGGCATCGTTCGCCATCAGCATCGACGGGCGTTGGGGACAGGATCTGCTCGGAAAAGCAGATGTTTGCAGGGTTACAAAGGCCTACATGACGCTACGGGAAATATCCGACGACCACCCCGATTCGCCCTTTGTTTAGACGTCTATGTCTCAGGAAGATTAGAATGTGGGAGCAATTCACGTTCTGTGGCATGTCTTGTCCTTTGGTGAACCCAGCAAATCGAATGTTAATCGACAATTGGTCAACAAATGCGCCAGAAATCATGGACGTTATGGTGAACCCTTCAGGAATAGGAAGGAAACAACCAACGGCCGTATACAGTGGCAAAAGGCGACCTATGGTCGGCGACCTATAATCAGATGAAGCGGCACCAGCGTCTTACTATCGACCCTATTTCCGAGATTCCAGTAATCGAGCGGACGACCACATGCTAGACCCACAAAGTCACACGGCCCTAAGGCGTGAGATACAAAGACAGATCGGCCACGATATGCGAGTCTTAGAGAGCCTCAGAAGTGAGATACGACCGCTTAGGGCGACGGTTCGGCGAATACTTCCCCGTACAACCACTTCGATTTCTCTTGTAGGAACGGATGGAGGGAACAATCGAATACAGTATGATCCATTTCTTGTCCAGTTAGTGCGAGTCGTAGACTCCAGCAACAATGAATATTGTTTGGAGGCCATAACACCGACCACAAACGTCAAGGAACTCAGTAGCATGCAGTTCGATGAGGCTGGTGTACCCCACACGCCTTTGGGTCGTTTGATGGAGTTTTTACAAGTTCGAGACTTGACCAATTTGAGTCACATGATCCGCAGGAATGATGATGATCGTCCGACTAGCTCGAGTTGGGTTCAAGTTTATCGAGAACTAATGGAGTGGGCGGTGTTATTCAGCATCCTACGAGATAAGGACTTTGGAACTGACACCATCATAGTGTGTGACGGACTGCTAAGGAGCAAGGTCTTCGCTGGGGACTTATTTGCCAGACTGAGCAAGGGATTCAAAGATGCGATTGAACGCCATAGGTATGAACGTAATAGACGGATATATCTTGTGGGTGTAGCTAAGCATTCAAAGGTGCTTGACCGCTATCGGTTGGCGATGGCCCTTGAGGACTTGTTGGCGACGGCATATCCGGCTTATACATCGATCCCCCGCGAACTGGAAGAACGGGCATATGTATGGTCAGAATATGCCAGAGGTGATGACAGAGTTACAGAGGGAGGAGAGATTAACCGATTTGTGGCCGGCAAGATGTTCTTTGTGAAGTTTGGTGCAGGCACACGAGATCCGATCTGGCCGGTTGATATCTTCCTTCCGCAACAAGGGGAGGCCCAAGCCATTCTTGGATGCCTGCTTGCGGATGCGACAGACGGGTTCCCCATCCCATTCTACCCGAGGTGTCTGCAGAAGGCCCATGAAAACGCCGCCTTGGTTGACTTCGACTTTGACATCCTTCAGGACGAGGTCTTTGAAGGCTTGCGGACGGCGCTGGGCACACAATCCCATAGATTGGATGAATTTCAATTGCATGATTCCGACATCACGCAGAGGCGGTATTAGGACATGACTGTAGCTGAACTGTTTCCTCCAGAGCGGATCATCGGTGTCTTCCGTGGATTCAGAGAAGGCGGGATGGAGTTCCATGCTGATTTGGCTTTGCCATATCGTCAGGAATTTCAGAGTATACCGATGCATGGCCAGTTCCTCATGGTTCAACTGGAAACTCCATTCGAAGCCGTTCTTGGACGCATCGCGTCTCTGTCTTCAGAAGGCAAGCTCTCATCCGGATCGGGAGAGGAATTCAACATCAGGGCAGTCCTGGATGGCCGACCCATTCCAGAGGATTTAAGGGAACAATATCTTAGGTACCGAGTCAACATCAGGGTGCTGGGAGTTCTGAGGTCGACTGCAAAGGGTCTTAACTTTGTAGCCTCACACCGCCGGCTTCCACACGTTGGCAGCCCGGTTGCATTTCCTACAGGAGACCTTCTTAGAGAGATTGTGGGCCACAACGTTGACGGTGCAACGATTGGCCATTTTGCATTGGGCGAATACTTTTACGGTCCCCAGTCTCTCGCCACAGAGACGTGGATGCAGATTCAGAGCGAAGACGTGCGGGTGAAGTTTCCAGTTGAAAGCCTAGTGTCACGGAGGAGTTTCATATTTGCTCGTGCTGGATTCGGTAAATCTAATCTTAATAAGCTCTTGTTTAGCAGCCTGTATGAGGAAACGCCCACGGTTGAGAAGAGACAAGGGCGTCGTGTCCCAGTAGGCACGATTTTGTTCGATCCAGATGGGGAGTACTTCTGGCCAGATGACAGAGAGAGACCCGGTCTATGTGATGTGCCTGGGATGGAAGACCATCTTGTTGTGTTCACCTCCAGACACAACCCTAGTCCGTTTTATCAATCCTTCGTCGCAAGCGGTATCCGTCTGGACATTCGTAGACTACGGCCCAGCGACGTAGTTGCGATCGCACTTTCCCCAGAGCGCCAGGATCAACAGAATGTGCTGAAGTTGCGAGGAATGAACCAGCAAAACTGGGAGGAACTGGTTAACTTAGTGCACGTCTCAGGCAATAACGCTTCACTTGATCGGATCAAGAGCCTGCTGAGGTTGGAGCAGGGCCAAGATGCGGAAGCCATAGCAGCTAGATCGAATGCGACTAGGATCGTTCGGATGCTCCACGACCCAGCGAGTCAACTTATGGATATGATCATGGCGGCTCTCACCGATGGAAAACTTTGCGTTGTCGACGTCTCTCAGCTGTCTGGTGGGCAGGCGCTGGTATTGTCGGGATTAGTCTTGCGACGAATTTTTGACCGGAACCAAGACGAATTCACTGCAGCCAATCCCAGAACCATTCCGACTATCGCTGTTGTTGAAGAGGCTCAAGCTGTATTAAATGAAAAGGCTACGGCAGCGGAGCCCTTTATACAGTGGGTAAAGGAGGGTAGGAAATATGATCTCGGTGCGGTCTTGGTTACACAACAGCCCGGTAGTATCCCCAACGAGATTTTGAGCCAAGGAGATAATTGGTTCCTCTTTCACCTCTTGTCGGCCGGAGATCTTTCAAACGTACGGGCGGCGAATGCGCATTTCGGTCAAGACCTTCTGAGCGCCCTATTGAATGAGCCGATACCAGGCCAGGGCGTCTTCTGGAGTTCCGTGGGTGGAAAGCAATATCCTGTCCCATTGCGGGTGTTGTCATTCGAAAGTCGATATCAAATGCTAGATCCGGAATACAATCGACAACCGGCCACCACATACGCCAGACAACTCCGCGAACGGATCAGCGGAATGGTGGTCTTGGAAACACCGGCAGTACTGCGGGACGGCAGCGTAGCGGTCGCAAGTGTTGACGGAGATATGCAGCGCGGCGGTCCACCAACAGCCGACCCACTGCATGCAATTCAGATGCGGGCTACCGAGGCTCTTCGCGAGAGTCAGCATTTTGAGAAGGTCCGGACTCCGGATGGTGTGCCGTGGGGAACGCTCAACGCGTTCTTTGAGGACGTGCTTCCGGAAGCCCTCGACAATCGACGTGAGTTCGCTTACCGTCTCGTGCCCAAGGTCATGGATGAACTTTTCGGCCCTCAGGATGAAGGATGGGAAACCTTTACACCCGAAGGAAGAACGTCCACTTGGATCAGGGCGATCGCTAGGTCATGAATACACTCAGTGCTGCCCTAAATGCGGTCTGTCCTTACTTCACCATGTTTCCTCTCGGATTCCCTCTCAGGGTTCTATCACGTGAATCGAATGCCGGAGCGGTAGTGCTTGATCCATTTTGCGGTCGAGGGACTACAAACGTGGCGGCACGACTCCAGGGATTATCCAATGTGGGAATTGATAGTCACCCGCTTGCGGTCGCGTTGACTAGAGCTAAGTTGGTGTCTACGAACTCCAAATCCATAGTTGCGGCTTTAGATCGGATTCTCAGCGAGTCAGATGATGCGCCGGAGGTACCTACCGGAGAATTCTGGGAGCTGGCCTTCGAGGAGGCCACTCTGGTTTCCTTGTCAAGGATACGGAGTGCTTTGATGCGAGATTGCCGGTCATCGGCCAGAGTAGCCCTCCGTGCGATTTTGCTTGGAGCCCTCCATGGACCGGCCACGAGAGGTGTACCTTCCTATTTGTCTAATCAGTGTCCGCGAACCTACGCTCCTAAGCCGCGCTACGCTGTCAAATACTGGCGCAGGCATAACCTCCGACCCCGAAAGGTGGATATCCACGACCTCGTGGCACGTCGGGCATATAGGTATTATGCAGAAACTCTTCCTGATGTTTATTCTCAAGTGTTGCTCGGGGACAGTCGAGACGAAGATGTGTTTCGAAAGAAAGTAAATGGACACCGATTTGACTGGGTGATCACCTCTCCACCCTATTACGGACTAAGGACGTATAGGCCGGATCAGTGGCTTAGGTTATGGTTTCTTGGCGGTTCGGAGACCGTCGACTACTCCCAGCAGAATCAAGTAACCCACGAGAGTCCAGAGCGATTTGCCGATCAGCTTTCCCGCGTGTGGAGAAATTGCGCCAGTGTGTGTCGAGTTGGAGCTCGCATGGTGGTACGGTTCGGACAAATATCAGATCGACGTGCCAATGCGCTGGAGATTCTACGAGAGTCTCTCTCGGGAACGAGCTGGCGTCTACAAACACGATGCGACGCTGGTTCGGCTTCTATGGGAAAACGCCAAGCTGAGCATTTTGGTGTAAATTCAACAGCCATGCGGGAATTCGAAATTTGGGCCGTTAATACCTAATCTAACGACAATGCGTCAAGGTATTTTGACATAGACAATTGTTGAGAACATTGAACGTCCATTTACCTCCCTACATTCCCGCGAACATGCACCATCACCACATCGACGTTGTGGTGATGGCGGACATCTTTCAACGACGTCTGCTACGTGACTTCGCATCTGCCATTCGTTGCGAGGTTAGTCGACAGATCAGGCTGGAGAGTTCGATGACGGCCGGGTCTACTATGTATTGCATGGTAGATAGATTAAAGCGCCGCAGGAGACCCGACAGCATCCGGATCCGGTTCCATTGAACTGGCACAGCGAGAATAGCTTCTTGGGCTGAGAGGGGATGAGTTCCAGCGATCTTGACACTCTGATGCGGCTAGCGGCCTTCGAGCACGTTCGTAGGCTGAGTGAACTGCATAATCACCTGACCTCGAGGGATCTGAGTGCCGGGTTCGATTTTGGTGGCGAGCGCATTCCGCTCATCAATCCGCGGCGAGGAATCTTTAAGCCCAAGCAGATGCGGCATTTGCTCTCGATCAAGACCGTATTTCCGCGTCCTGGCGCGCGCGTCTGGTATGACGACCAGAGGGAGGTGCACCGGCAGATTTTTGAGAGCGACGAGGCCGTGGACTATGCGTTCATGGGACAAGATCCGAACGCTGCGGACAACCGGTGGCTTCGTGAGGCTTTCGAAAACCAGATTCCAGTGATCTACTTTCTTGGCGTTGCCCCAGGGCGCTACCGGGCTATGATGCCGACCTTCATCTCGGGTTGGGATCGCGATTCCCTAAAGGCCCGTATCGTCTTTGGAATCCCCGATCAGGACGAACTTGCAGCGCCCCAGAATGCCCCCGAACGCCGCTATGCGCTCCGTGCCGTGAAGCAGCGGCTACATCAGGACTCGTTCCGCGAGGCCGTTATCGCGGCATATAACGGGCGTTGTGCCGTATCTAGATTACCCGAACAACGACTGCTCGATGCTGCGCATATCATTCCCGATAGGAACGAGCGACTTGGGCAGCCTGTCGTGCAGAATGGCTTGCCGCTCTCCAAAATCCATCACGCGGCGTTTGATGCGCACCTGATCGGCATCGATCCCGACTATCGACTGCACGTGTCGGACCGTCTGCTCGACCAGCACGACGGCCCGATACTTGAGGCGCTCAAGCAGCTCAAAGGTGAGAGGCTTCACCTTCCAGGCCGCACACAGGACTATCCGGATCGTGACCGCCTTGCTCTGCGGTTCGATAGGTTTAAAGACGCTGCCTGACGTGGGTAATTTCCATGGTTACATGGGCATCGAGTATTCGGTGCACAGATGCCGACATTAGAACTGCGGATTCACTGGAACACTTAGCTCCGGCCCGTCGTTGGCCGTGGAGTTCACGAGAGTGGAGACCTCGTAGGCTTTCATTGCGCCGGGGCTATGGGGGATGAGCACATCGCGCAGGACTTCGGGTTCCCGGACGTCTTGGTCGAGCCAGAGGCCCTCCTGATCCCTTTGCAGGATCACGGGCATCCGGTCGTGGATGGGACGCAGCAGATCGTTGGCCCCGGTAGTGATGATCGTGCAGGAGGTGACGGCTTCGCCCTGCGGATCGCGCCAGGTGTCCCACAGGCCCGCGAATGCAAATGGCTCTCCTGACGCCATAGTGATGCGCATGGGGCGTTTGCCGGCGCCGGTGCGGCGCCACTCGTAGAATCCGTCGGCCAGGACTAGGCAGCGTCTCCGCTTGAGAGCCGTGCGAAAGCTGGGTTTTTCGGCGACCGTTTCGGCCCTCGCGTTGATCATGCGGCTCCCGATGGATGCCTCCCTGGCCCACGACGGTATCAGGCCCCAGCGCATGCGCACCGCGCGCTTAGCCTCATTCGCTGCAACCACTGTGAGCACACCCTGGGTGGGCGCTATGTTGTAGCTGGGCGAGTAAGCGGCATCCGTACCGTCGAAGCCGAACCGGCCTTCAAGCTCGGCTATGCTGGCTACTAGGCTGTATCGACCGCACATGGCTTGAGATCCATTCGCATCTGGGGCAGGTTACTCACTGACCGTATCGTCTATCAACGATTACGCACTTTCGATGATCCCATCTGTAGGTCAGTGCCAGTCGTGGGCGGCCGGCATGGGTACCCTGGTGTCGATGGTCTCGATGCCTGAGACGACGATGTTGGTGGTGCCGTCCCACCGCGAGACCTGGCCGGTGGCCTGTATCACCCGGCTCCGGAGACTGGCGCGGCATTGGGCAAAGACCCGCGGCCACAGTATGAGCTGGACGTCCCCGGTCTCGTCCTCGATGGTAACGAACACGGTCCCGTTCC
>CAYZES010000009.1:0-103207 GCA_964477845.1 uncultured Dehalococcoidia bacterium
TATAGTTCTTGGCGATCTGTCCTTCTACTGGTACATAGTTCCTGAAAATCGACACGCATCAAATCATCGACCTTAGTCAGGCGCCGTGGAAAGGGCGTCTCGGATGTCATCGTAGTCCCTGACCCGAACCGCTCCTTTCTTCGCCAGCCTTGACGGCCACGAAAGCCGGGGGTTCTGGAAGCAGTGGTCGAGAACAAAGAGCTTACGCCCCTGCTTTAGGGCTGCTCGTGCTTGAGCAAGGGTGCCAGATGTCTCACCGGCCTCAACAATAATGGTCGCCTCGGTGAGTGCGGCCATGGTCACGTTTCGCTCGGGGAAAAAGTACCGGTTGCGACGATAGTCCTGATCTTCATACCGTTTCAGTGGCACCTGACTGAGGATGAGGAATCGATCTGATATGAGGCTTTGCAGCTCGGCGTTTTCCTTCGGGTATACATGCGACAGCGGCGTGCCAATGACGGCGATGGTTCTCCCGCTCTCTGCAATTGCGGTCTCGTGAACCTTCGTGTCTATCCCCGAGGCCAGCCCGGAAACGACCGTGAGATCATCCGCGACCAATTGGCGGACGAGACGTTCCGCCAGAGACAATCCCTCAGGGGACGGCTTCCGGGTCCCCACTACGGCGACTGAACGCGAGAAAGCCAAGTCCCACCAGCCCCGGTAGTAGAAAAGCTCGATCGGATTTGCGGCATCCCGAAGTTTTTCCGGGTATTCCCCTGTGCCGTGGACACGTACCCCAAAGTTCCCAACCTTGGCCTGCTCAAAGCGCCTCTTTACGAACTCGGCGCAATCTTCGGCTTCCTTGGGCGAAACAAAGTCCGACGGAAGGCAGGTTGGGCTCTGCGCAAACTTCTTGGCGAGCGACCTGAATGTGACTTTGGATTTGCACCAGAGCGCTTCGTAGGCCCCCATCTCGCGGAACGGGGACACCGCACGCGTCCTGAAATCCAAACCGGCAAATGAGAGTTGCTGTGTCACTTCACCTCCCGGTCGGTATCTATCAACGCGCGCATTCGGCTCAGGAACATTGAGGCAACCGGTGGAGTCGGCGCGAAGGGTCTGTGATTTCTGTGTCGGGCGTCAAGGCCCTCTTCCCTACCTCGAAAGTAGTCCCTTGCCGACCGGCTCAAGGGCCTTGGCATACGGGCTCAGCCAGCTGGTGGAAACGGGTCTAACCCGAGATCGTCTCTTAGTCGGATGTACCCATCACTCCCAAGGATGAGCAATCCTGCGCTGTCATTCCCTGAAATCTCCCGTGCACGATCGATGGCCTGATCCTCCGTGCCATGCACGGATGACTGCCTTTAAGACCCCGTCGGCTTCACCGCCGATCCAATTGGGTCGGGTACCAGGTGTTGGTTGCCCCCAGCCACAGGGTATCTTCCCTCCGCTTTGGAACAGCACCTCCTTGCACGAGCCGCATGTGAGTGCCGTAGAACCTCTCTTGGGAGGCAGGAGCAAACGGAGCCACCCCATCCGAAACCTTGGCTTTACGCTGACAATAGAACAATTGTGCTAGGTATGTCAATCGGGTTCCAGCGTATCCGCTCGGTAGAGCGTCCTCATCCTCAGCCAGTCCACTGCCATGACGACGAGCGCCAGGCCAAAGCCCAGGTCCACCGCACCCGCGGAATCAATGGACGCGGGCGGGCGCCGCTACAGCGTCCTGAAGACGTTGTACAGGTGCAAGAAGAGCTTAAAGCCCTCGCTCAGCAGACCGGTCGCTCCGACCTGCTCGGTCGGATCGACGTGCGAAAAGAACGAGAACTCCGTGTAGTAGGTGTCGCCGCGGCCTTCGACCACGTCGTAAAGGCGCCTGGACTCGTACGAGGGCACCAGGTCATCCTCCCGGTCATGCATGATGAGCAGCCGTGCCTTCAGGCGGTCGATCCCGGTGATCGGGGAGATGCCCCTGAGCGAGGCCAGCGTGGCCTCGGGCAGGGCCGCCACCAGGGCTTCGGCCTCGGCCCGATCGGAGCCCATTAGCACGCTGAAAACGGCGGCCGCCTCTTCGGGCAGGGCGTCCACCTCCGTCCTGGTCACGCTCTCCCCTCTAAGGAAAGCGCGCTCTAGCACGTCGCGCTCAACCGGGTCCGCGATACCGTCGATCAGGTGCAGCCGTACGACCTCGGTCGAGAGGCTGGCGGGCTCCCAGGGCTCAACCTGACCGCCGTAGGTCCTGGACCTGGTGGCGACCGAGACGACCAGATCTTCGGCATCGAAATAGCCGCCGAAAAAGTTAACGTACCTCACGCGGTCGGCTATCCGTGGGTCCTGAGCCGCGACGGTCGCGAGCGAGGCCCCGACGCAGAACCCCCCCATGCCGACCTGGTCCGGGTCGACGAACTCGAGGTCGGAGAGGTACTCAAAGGCGTTAACGAGGTTGTCCACCTCGCCGACCACGATGCGCTTTGCGACCAGGTCATCCGACCACGGCACCATCACCACCTTGCCGGTCCTGGCAAGGCCGCCGGCCAGGTTCACTACCCTGCTGTCGTCCCTGCCGGCGGGATTCGCTCCGAGAAACAGGAGGATCGCCCCGAACGGCCCGTCCCCGGCGGGTACGTAGACGTCCGCCTCGACCTTGCCGCCGGGCCCGTCGAACTCGACCGGGATGCGCTCGGGGTCGCCGGTAAACCAGGCAAGGGGCTTAATCGGGACGGCGGGTATCACCTGCATGACGAACATGACGGTGCTTACGCCGGTCCGTCCCTGGGGCGTTACGGCGATCAGCACCACCGCAAGCACGAGGAGGACCAGCACGGTCTTTCCGGCCGTCTTCGCCACCCTACCTGCTATTGCCAGGCCGCGAGCCATTAGCAAAGATAATACTCACAAACTGAAGGGGTTGGGGCATTGGAAGTCTTCTGGCAACAGACACGTAAGGGACAGAGGCTGATCCTGGACATGGGGGCCGAGGGCCAGGCCGAGATTGGCGGCGTCAGGGAGACCAAGAGGGGCTTTGACGCCTTTGCGCAGACCTTTGGATATGATCCCGGCCGGGCCCAGAAGGGCATCGCCTCCATGGATGAGGCCAAGGCCTTCGTCGAATCATTTAGGCCCTGGGAGCTCTATCGAGGCACCCATGGGCTAAGCGTCCAGCCGGAGGTGAGGGTTACCGAGGACTGACCGGCTGGCGGAGACTTGGGTATCGGTGTCGCCGTAAGCAGTCTATAGACTGCATCAGGATGCGCGGCCGGGTTTGACCGGGCCACTCTGCACTGCTAAAATCCCGCAATCTGCGGCGGCCGCAAGGGCCGGGGATAACACCGGATTCGACCCGGCCTGCAGCCATCCGCTTAGCTTGAGATGGGGAGGTCTGTATGGACCGGTTTCGGCTCTTGATTCCTCTGTTCGTCCTGCTCGCCGTCTTGTTCGTCACCGCAGCCTGCGGGGGCGACGGCGGCAACGGTGGTGGCGAGACCGCCGCGGATCCCACGGAGGAGAAGGCAACTGAGGTTGAGGGTCTGGTGCAGGCTCCGGGCAGCAAGTCCGAGGAGGACGAGCAGGCCAGGCTTGCGGCCAGGCTGCCGGGCAGGCTTATCGAGCCGCGGATCTACCACACCGCGACCCGCATGAACGACGGGCGCGTGCTGGTGACCGGCGGTCGCGGGCGCAGCGGCGCCGGCGGAGGTTACACCACGCCGCCCGGCGACACCGCCGAGATCTTCGACCCGGCGACCGGGGACTGGACCGTCACGGCCCCGCTGCCGTCTGCGCGCGAGGAGCACCGCGCGGTGCTCCTGGACGACGGCAGGGTGCTCGTCACAGGCGGCGAAGGCCTGGTCTCCTACCCTCTCTCGACGGTCCTGTTCGACCCGGACTCCGAGACCTGGACACAGACCGCCGACATGAACAGCGGCCGGTTCTCGCACACCGCCACGGTCCTCCAGGACGGGCGCGT
Organism: uncultured Dehalococcoidia bacterium; assembly: GCA_964477845.1. Lineage (GTDB taxonomy): Bacteria > Chloroflexota > Dehalococcoidia > Lucifugimonadales > UBA2962 > CAUZIR01. The sequence goes on from CAYZES010000009.1 coordinate 3,905, forward strand.
GCTGGTGGCCGGCGGCAAGGTCGCCTTCTACCTGGACACGTCCGAGCTGTACGACCCGGAGGCGGACGAGTGGACCGACGCGGGCACCCTGTCCGCCAAGAAGGCCTGGCACCGGGCAACACTGCTTAACGACGGGCGTGTCCTGATCACCGGCGGCAAGAGGGCCGGGACTCCGGCCGTAACCGAGGTGGAGATATACGATCCGACATCGGGCGAATGGTCGACCGCGGCGGACATGGCCACCGCACGCAGCTCCCACACGGCCAACCTCCTGCCCGACGGACGGGTGCTGGTCGTCGGCGGGTACGGGGACGACAAGAACCCGGTCAACACCGCGGAGATCTTCGATCCTGCAAGCGGCACCTGGTCCAGCGCCGGCACCCTTCAGGAGCCCCGAGGGGACCATACCGCCACGGCGCTTGGGAACGGCAACATAGTGGTCGCAGGCGGGCTGGGCGAGTTCACGCTCGCCGAGATGTTCGACATCGCCGCAGGCACCTGGTCTGCGGCCGGGAATACGACCCTGGCGCGCTACCATCACACGGCCGAGCTGCTGCCGGACGGTACCGTCATGATCACGGGCGGATTCGAGGGTGGTCAGGACGGCAGGCGGTCGGACTCGGTAGAGGTCTACAACCCGGACACGGGGGAATGGCTCACCGTGGGCCCGTCCACCGTCGAAGAGGAGGGCGCGCAGCCATAGCCCAGACGGGCTGAGACCGCCCCGGCAGACATTCGTAAACGAGAGGCCCTGATGATGCCAAGCCCAGTCCGGCTCATCTTGGCAAGCGTGGTGCTGGTCGCCGCCGCGCTGGCCTGCTCTACGGCCGGAGACACAGAAGAGGGCCCCATAGAGGTGGTCCAGGGGCCGGGCTCAAAGTCCGTTGAGGACGAGCAGGCCCGGATCGAAGCTCGACTCCCAGGTCGCCTGACCGAGGCCCGCGTCTTTCATACGGGAACCGTGCTCGCCGACGGGCGGGTGCTCGTTACCGGGGGCAAGGGGCTGGTCATAAGGGGCGCACCCACCGAGGCCGTCGAGATATTCGACCCTGAGACCCGCGACTGGACCATGATCGCCGAGCTGCCGCTCGCAAGGGAGAACCACCGCGCGACCCTGCTCAACGACGGGCGCGTTCTAATCACCGGCGGCCGCGGCTCGAACTCGAACCCCATGTCGGGTGTGCTCTTCGATCCCGACAGCGAGACCTGGTCAAAGGGCGCCTCGATGGACACGGGGCGTCAGAATCACACAGCAACCGTTCTTCCCGACGGCCGGGTTATGGTTGCCGGCGGCAAGGTGGCGGTCTACCTGGATGCGGCCGAGATCTACGATCCGGGGGCCGACGCCTGGAGTCCCGCGGGCGCAATGTCCGCAAAGAAGGCCTGGCACCGCGCAACGCTCCTGGCCGACGGCCGGGTCCTTATCACCGGGGGCAAGCGGGCCGGGATCTCGGCTGTAGCCGAGGTGGAGATATTCGACCCGGCTACGGGAGAGTGGATTTCGGGACCACAGATGGCCACCGCCCGGAGCTCTCACTCGGCCAGCCTGCTGGCCGACGGAAGGGTGCTGGTGGTCGGGGGGTACGGGGCCGACAAGGACCCGGTCAACACCTCTGAGATATACGACCCTGAAGCGGGCTCTTGGTATTCGGCCGGAACGCTCGCTGAACCCAGGGCCGACCACACCGCCACCGTGCTTTCGAGCGGTCAGGTGCTCGTGGTGGGCGGGCTCGGCGAACACACCCTCACGGAGATCTACGACCCGGACAGCGGATCATGGTCCGCTGGCGGCGACCTAAATGCCGCGCGCTACCAGCACACCGCGGCTGCCCTGGGGGACGGCACGGTGATGATCACCGGCGGGCTGGAGGGAGGCCAGGAGGGCGGGCGCTCCAACACCTCTGAGATTTACGACCCGGAGACCGACACCTGGCTGGCGGTCGGGCCCCTGCCGGACGAGGAAGAGGGCCAGCAGCCGTAGCCCTACGGACCGGGACCGGCTCCTTGCCTTTTACAGGTCAGGGGTCGGCGGGCCTGAATTCGGGCGGTCCGGCCCACCAGACTTGATAGATTCAAGAACCTTTACTATGAAGCTCGCGCCCAGCCTGTGGGGCAGGAGTTCATTCGTCGGACACAGGCCAGATGGGAATGCTAGACGACAGCGTGGCCCATGACAGCCTTGCGGTCTTCTGGCCATCCGTAGCCTACTTCCCAAAGCCCCCGTGCCTTCCGCCGCAACCACTGTCGAAGAAGGGGATTCGCAGGCATCATTAGCACACCATACTTGTTCCGCCGTCGTAGGTGCGCTTGAGATTGGCACCATGGCAACAGGTTCCAGTATGTAGACGGACTCAGGAGCATAGAAATGGCAACAAGACCGCCGCGTCGCGAGAGCCATCCCTACCATATGCACGACTGCATACATGACCAGCCGAATGCGATTGCCCGGATACTGGACAGTCAGTACACGGCCGCAGACGAGCTTGCCAGACTGGCATCGGGCGCGAGGCGGGTGCATGTGTGCGGTATAGGAACCTCCTGGCACGCGGCGCTGGTCGGTGAGCACCTATTCAAGACTGCGGGTCTGATCGACACCAGAGCCTGGCACTCCTTTGAGTTCACCTCCTATACGCCGCCGCTTTCTGAAAATGATCTGGTGATCGTGACGGCGCACAGCGGGACCAAGCACTACTCAGGAGAGGCACTGGCGCTGGCGAAGGATTCGGGGGCTTCGACGGCTCTGGTGACTTGTCTGACTTCGGAGGCCAGGCTCGACCAGGCGGACGTGGTGCTCAGAACAACCTACCGGGACCGGTCGGCGGCGTTCACGATAAGCCACACTGGCGCGATGACTGCCCTTGCGTTGACGGCCTCGAGGATTTCGGGAGACAAGTCGTGGGAGAAGGAGTTGAGCGGGCTCTCGGATATCGTGGCTACAGCTCTCAAGACTGAGAATGCCGTCAAGTCACTCGTTGAGAAGGTAGGGGACTATGGATGGTATTGCTTCGCAGGTTGGGGGCCGAATGCCTCCACGGCTTACGAGGTTGCCCTGAAGATCAACGAAGCTGCGTACGACATCACCTCGGCCTTCCAACTTGAGCAGTTCCTGCATGGCCCGTTCGTGGCCACGGACGCCCGTGGTTTCGTCACGCTGATCGCCCCGCCGGGGCCCGGTTACAGCAGAGCCGTGGACATTGGGAAGGCAGTGAAGGCCACTGGGGCGGGACTGGCGGCGTTGGTTGTGGAGGGTGACGAGGAGATTACTTCGGTGGCGGACGCCACAGTGGCTCTACCGAGGGTGTCGGAAGCGCTTTCGCCGATAGTCTACGTCGTGCCGCTGCAGCTATTCACTTACTGGCTGGCACTGCGCAGGGGTCGCAACCCGGATACGTTTCGCCTGGACGATCCTTCTCATTTGGCAGCGAGGGAGCACTATTCGTTGTAGGAGCCGAGGGCATCGAGGTGCACCAGGTCGGCGACGCGCAGGGTCGCAACAGCATTCGCAACGCGATTCACACAGGCGCGTTCCTCGGTAGGGCGCTGTAGTTTTGCCGCCGTCAGCGGCAGCGGAGGGTTAGCGGCATGCGCGTTGCAGTTCTTGGCGGGAGCGGATTCATCGGGCCGCGGGTGATGCGGCGACTGGTGGAGCACGGGCACGAGGTCCACTGCATGGACGTCGTGCCGGATGCCCAAGCGCTCGACCCGCTGCGCGACCGGATCCAGATCATGCGCGGCGACATCACGCTCATGGACGACGTCGTCGAGGCGCTGACGCTGAGCAAGCCGGACCGGGTTCTGAACCTCGCCTATGCGCTGGGAGCGGGCGAGAGCGACCCGCATCCGCAGGTGCGGCTGAATATCCTCGGGATGGACAACTGCTTCGAGGCTGCCCGCATCCTCGGGATTCGGCGCGTGGTGTACGCGAGCTCGCTCACCGTCTACGGGCCGCAGCGCCTGCACGGCGAGCGCGCCGTGACCGAGGACGACCCCTGCCTGGGCACGGGCATCTACGCCGTCTCGAAGATATTCAATGAGCACCAGGCGGAGTGGTACAACCGCGCGTTCGACATGGCTATCACCGGGGTGCGTCCCGTGAACATCACGGGGCCGGACAAGGAGCGCGGGTCGATGAACCACGTGCAGTGCCAGGTGCTGCCGGCGCGAGGCGAACCCGTGCGCTTCCCCCACCGGGACACGATGACGCTGCCGCTGCACGTGGAGGACATCGCGGAGGTGTTTCTGCGGGTGACGCTGGCCGAGGAGACGGCCTATCCGATCTACAACTCGGGCGGGAACTCGACGAGCCTGGGAGAGCTCGCGAGCATCGTGCGGGAGTTCCTGCCGGAGGCGGAGATCGCCTTCGACGAGGACGAGGGCGGACGGGACTCGTCGGAGCTTTTCATGATGGACAACTCGCGGCTCGTGCAGGAGTTCGAGGTCGAGTACGCGCCGTTCCGACAGCGCGTGCTAGAGACGCTGAACGACGTCCGGCGTGGCGAAGGGCTCCCGCCCATCGGCTAGAGCGTCGCCGCTCTGGTAGAAGATCCCGGGACGAAAGGCGCCCGCAGGAGTTTCCCGGGCTGACCGACCTCGACGACACCCTCCTCCACCAGGCCCCGCTCCCGTTCGCGTTCGTGGGCAGGAGCGACCACCGGTTCTATGACCGCTACTGGTTCGAGGCGGTTGCGCCGGACGGGTCGGCGGGCGTGCTCGTGAATTCGTGCCCGCCGACTGGATAGGGTCGACAGAGCAGCCTGGCTGCACCGGCGGTTCACTCCAGCCATGGCCCGTTCGTAGCCACGGACGCTCGTGGTTTCGTTACGCTGATCGCCCCGCCGGGGCCCGGTTACAGCAGAGCCGTGGACATTGGGAAGGCAGTGAAGGCCACTGGGGCGGGACTGGCGGCGTTGGTTGTGGAGGGTGACGAGGAGATTACTTCGGTGGCGGACGCCACAGTGGCTCTACCGAGGGTGTCGGAAGCGCTTTCGCCGATAGTCTACGTCGTGCCGCTGCAGCTATTCACTTACTGGCTGGCACTGCGCAGGGGTCGCAACCCGGATACGTTTCGCCTGGACGATCCTTCTCATTTGGCAGCGAGGGAGCACTATTCGCTGTAGGAGCGGTTCATTTGCTCCCGCGAATGCACTTTCTGTCCCGATTGCGCTGTTGCCTTCGATCACACCTGCCCTAACTGTGGAGGCGAGCAGGTGCCTGCACACGCCCACCAGGATGGCCGTCTTCGCCGAGAGCTTGTGGTATAGTCACTAACTCACTACAATGTCCCTGACACCCGCTTCTGCGGTGGCGAGCCAGGATGAAGGAGACGCCACATGGCCGTAGATCAACAGGACAAGTACCGAGCGATGGTGATTCGGGGCAAGTACCAGGAACTGTACAAGTACCTGACCAGCCTGCAGGTGCAGGAGTGGAGGACCTCCTTCGACGAGGTCGAGGCGGTCATCGGATTCGATCTGCCGCCGTCCGCGCGGCTGCACCGGCCCTGGTGGGGCAATCAGCGAGGCGCGAGCGGCCACAGCCACGCCCTCGCCTGGAGTGTCGCCGGATGGGAGACGGCGAAGGTGGACATGGACGCCGAGACGTTGGTGTTCCAGCGAACGCACCCCAGGCACGTACCCGGGCTTCCCCTCGACGAGGCGTGGCCCGCACACCCTACCGCGGTATGGCCGGAGGGCCTGAGTCTCAGGCGAGAGGACCTCTACGAGGAGAGGGTCTAATCCCGCGATGTTCATAGACACCAACGTGCTGGTAAAGTCCCGCATCCCCGGCGCGCCGGACCACGACGCGGCCAGGGCCAGCCTTGAACGCGCGTTTCGGGATCCAGAACCGCTGCGGATCAGCCGTCAGGTGATACGCGAGTACCTGTCGGTCGTCACCCGTCCACAGATCTGGCCGGTAGCAATCTCCCGTGAGGAAGCGCTCGATGACGTGAGCAGGCTGACCGGCAGCTTCGAGGTACTCGAGGACGGCCCCGTGGTGACCGACTTGCTGGTGACGCTGTGCCGCGAGGTTCCCCCAGTGGGCCGGCAGATTCACGACGCCAACATCGTGGCGACCATGCTGGCGCGTGGTGAGCGCAGACTGCTCACGTTCAACACCGCAGACTTTCAGCGCTTTGGCGACCGCATCGAGTTGGTGAGTAGCTAAGCGGTTGAATTCAGGTGCGTCAGTCGATGCGGACAGAGTGGAAAAACACCTGCCTCCTTCCGCTCAACAGGAATTTGCCTGTCGCGACAGGTGAGACGCACTTATTGACGTTGGTCTTATCGTGTAACTACCATTATGTAGTGCGCTAAAGGGCCACTAAGCCTGCATTGGACCTGGGATAAGGCAAAGAACGAGGCGAACCTTTCGGCGCACGGTCTCAGCTTAGAGGTCGCCGCCTTCGTGTTTGACGACCCTTTGTCTGCGACTCTGGGGGACCCATATCCATATGAGCAGCGGTGGCGAACCATCGGCGCAGTGGGTACTCAAGTAGTGATGGTAGTCCATACGTGGCCCGAAGTTGACACAGAGACCGGCGAAGAGATCGGGCGCATCATCTCAGCACGTAAAGCGACGAGACGCGAGAGGAAGGCCTATGAAGAAGGACATCACTAAACTGTCGCGGGAGATGCAGGAGCAAATGAGGACGCTGGAGGCTCTGCCCGACGACCGGATCGACACGACCGATGCCCCTGAGATACTCGACTGGTCTGACGCCAGGCGCGGGGTTTTCTACAGACCCGTGAAGAAGCAGATTACGCTGAGGCTGGACGCTGACATCATAGCTTGGTTCAAGGCACGCGCTCGTGACGGTCGAGGTTACCAAACGGATATCAATGGAGCGCTCCGCGAGCACGTCCAGAGGACAACCCGTTTGTAAGGAAGCGTGGACGATCCTCGTCAAGTCGCGCCCGCCGGTTGGATCGGGTCGACAGAGTAGCCCGGCTTAACCGGCGGTTCACTCCGGCCTCGAGCCCCGGCGCTACGAAACCAGCGACCGAGAACTCATCGCCCTAACGTGCAAGGTCACCTCTGCCTCCCAGCCATGAGGCAGGGCTTACGCGGCTGTGGAGCCCCTAAGCCAAGTCGACGGTAGCCGGCATCCCCCGACCACGCCGCCCTCCCGAACTCCGCTCCTGGCTGCCGCCCGGCAATCTCCCGCCGATCACCGGCGCGAGCGCACCGGCGGGATTGAAATAAACCGGTGCCGAACTTATCCTGAACGCGCCGCTTCGCACCGAGGCGCAGGAAGGTATCGGCCGGTCACGTTTAGCCCTGCAAACGGAGGTGGAGTCGATGGCATCCAACGGCAAGAACCGCTCGCTGATAGTCGTTCAACTCAGCGGGGGCAACGACGCCCTCAACACGGTCATTCCATATAGCGACGGGCTCTACTACGACTTCCGTCCCTCGGTGCACGTCGAGGCCGAACAGGTGCTGCCCCTGGATGATCAGATAGGGCTGCATCCGAGCATGAAGCCCATAAAGGACCTGTGGGACAGGGGCAAGGTGGCCGTCATAAACGGCATCGGCTACGAGAACCCCAACCGCTCCCACTTTCGCTCCATGGACATCTGGCACACCGCCGAGCCCGACAAGATCGCCTCGGAAGGCTGGCTGGGACGGGTGATCCGTGAGCTGGACCCGGACCGTGAGAACGTTCTCACGGGCGTCAACTTCGGCCGCGGCCTGCCCAGGTCACTTGGCTGCGAGGGCGTGCCGGTGGCTTCCGTCGGCGACCTGGCCTCCTACGGCCTGTTTCCCGACGTGGAGGACGAGGCGCTCCGCGTCTACGCGCTGGAGGCCTTCTCCAAGATGTACGGGAGGGCCGAGACCGGCGAGGCCGTGATGCAGCACCTGGGCCGGACCGGCAACAACGCCCTTAAGGGCGCCGACATACTAAGGACCGCCCCCGAAAAGTACGCCTCGAGCGTCGAGTACGCCGCCAACCCCATCGCCCAGAGCCTCAAGAGCGCGGCCCAGGTGCTGTGTGCGGACCTGGGTACCCGCGTCTACTACACGCAGCACGGCAGCTTTGATACGCACGCGGCGGAGCTCACTTCCCACGGCCAGCTGTGGACGGAAGTATCCGGAGCGGTCGCCGACTTCTACGAGGACCTTGCCGAGCACGGCCGAGAGGACGAGGTTGTCATCCTGATGTTCTCCGAGTTCGGGCGCCGCATTCAGGACAACGGATCGGGCACCGATCACGGTTCCGGCGGGGTTTCCTTCGTGATCGGCGGCCAAGTGAACGGCGGCCTGTACGGCGAGTACCCGTCCCTGCGGGAAAGAGACCAGCTCGAGGGCGACCTGCACGCCAACAACGACTTTCGGAGCACGTACAGCACGATACTCGAGGGCTGGCTCGGCATGGATCCGGTGCCGATCGTCAACGGTCACTTCGAGCAGTTCGAGTTCATCTCCAACTAGCCGCAGGGCGCGGGCGCTCCGCCCAGGCAGGACCCGACCCGGTCCGCCCGTCGCCCCAAGGCAGTTGGTCTGGAGACCAGCCAGATGAGCAGCCAGGACATCGCACTTATAGCGCACCTCATGCGGCGAGCGGGATTCGGCGCCACCAGGGAAGAGCTCGAACGCTACGCCCGCAACGGCTACGAGGCCACCGTGGAGGAGCTGCTCGACTTCTCCGATGCCCGGATGATGCCGCAGGACCTGATAAGGCGCTACCACCACGACCACTCCGCCCAGTTCGAGCCCGCCGGCTCCGGGGCGAGCTGGCTCTACAGGCTGATCTCCACCAGCGCCCCCCTACAGGAGAAGCTGGCGCTGTTCTGGCACGGCGTGTTCGCCACCGCATACTCCAAGGTGACGCAGGGCAAGGTCCTGATGGACCAGGTAAGGATGTTCCGCAGCCACGGGGCGGGCAGCCTCCGCGACCTGCTGGTCGAGCTGTCGCGGGACCCGGCGATGATCCTGTGGCTCGACAACAACGACAACCACAGCGGGGCCATAAACGAGAACTACGCAAGGGAGCTCCTCGAGCTGTTCTCGATGGGCGTGGGCAACTACTCCGAGCAGGACATCAAGGAGTGCGCCCGGGCGTTCACCGGGTGGACGCTGGCCAACGCCCGGTACACGGAAGTCCTGGCACGCAGGAACTCGATCTGGCCCTACGGCAAGATAGCCTGGCGCTTTGAGTACAGGCCCGACGACCACGACGACGGCGAGAAGGAGTTCCTGGGCGAGAGGGGACGCTTCGGCGGCGAGGACATCATAGAGATCATCTGCCGCCAGCCCGCCACCGCCCGCTTCATCTCAAGGCACCTCTATAACTTCTTCGTCGCAGACGAGCCGCCCGTGCCCCAGTGGCCATACACGCCGCCACGCGACCCGGAGGCGATCGAAGTGCTGGTAAAGGCATATTTTGACAGCGGCTACGACATCCGGGAGATGCTCAGGGTGCTGTTCAACTCCGAGTTCTTCCGCGCCGAGAGCTCCTGGTACGCCAAGATCAAAAGCCCGGCCGACCTGGTAGCCGGGGTGCTCAGGCTGAGCGGGGAGTTCCCCCACCCCGGACGGGAGATCCTGGACCGCAATTCACAGATGCGCTACATGGGCCAGGAGCTCCTGAATCCTCCGACGGTCGAGGGCTGGCACCAAGGCCTTGAGTGGATCGACACCGGCACGCTGGTAGAGCGACTCAACTTCGCCGCAGAGCAGCTCGGCAACCGGGGCAACCCGGGCGTGGCAGGCATGGTCGAGCGGATCACCGACAACGGCTACGAGATCGAGTCCGCCGCCGACCTCGTCGACGCCTGCCTCGATCAGCTCGGAGCCATTACGCTGTCGGAGCCGACGCGCTCTGCGCTGGTCGCCTTCGTGGAGAAAAAGGGCGGGCTCGCCGCTGCCGCGACCGAGCCCGGAGACGAGGTTCGCCAGCAGGTTGCAGACGTGTTCAAGGTCGTGGCGACCTCGCCGGAGTTCCAGCGGGCGTAGGCCGGACCGGGCCAGCCAGGAGCGGTGATGGATCAGGCGGACGCCATAACCCGATCGCGGTCCCTGAACTACGACCGCACGATTGGCCTCGCCACCATGGAGGGCCGCGGCTTCTTTTTCCCATCCGATACGGACCTGGGAAGGGACGGTCGCATCTTTACCGTCAGCCGGGGCATCGACATAGACGGCAGGACCGTCAGGATCACCGTCTACGACCTTGAAAGCGAGTTCTTCGGCACCTTCGGCGGCATAGGGGAAGGCGACGGCCAGTTCACCTCGCCCACCTCCCTGGCCATAGACAGCACCGGCAGGGTCTACGTCGCAGACGAGTACACCCACCGGATCGTGGTCTTTGAGCCCGACGGCGACTTCGTGGCCGACTGGGGCGTCTACGGGACGGGCCCGGGACAGCTCGACAGCCCATCGGGCCTCGCCTTTGACCAAGAGGACAACCTGTACGTCACAGACCACCGCAACCAGCGGATACAGAAGTTCACCCGCGACGGACAGTTCCTGTCCGGCTTCGGCTCGGCGGGATCGGGCGAGGGGGATCTGAACCTGCCGTGGGGACTGACAGTCGATTCTCGGGGCGAGGTCTACGTTGCGGACTGGGGCAACGACCGGGTCCAGCGCTTTACGGCCGAGGGAGATCACGTGGCAACGTACGGTCGTCCCGGCATGGGCGATGGCCAGCTGCGCAGGCCGGCCGATGTCGCGGTCGACGGCGAGGGCTACGTCCACGTGGCGGACTGGGGCAACGAGCGAGTCCAGGTGTTCGACCCCGGGGGCGGATTCGTGGCCAAGCTGAGGGGCAGTGCAACCCTGTCGCCGTGGGCACAGGAGTTCCTCGACGCCAACGTCGAGGAGTCGCAGGCACGGGCCACGGCAAACCTGGAACCTGACACCGCACAGTTCGGGGGCGACCCTCACGAAGAGTCGGCCCACATAGAAAAGCTCTTCTGGGCGCCCGTCTCGGTAAAGGTCGACGGGGACGGAAGGCTCTACGTCACGGAGAGCAACCGCCACAGGGTCCAGGTCTACCGGTGGAGCTAGCGGCAGCCTGAGGCCCCGGCCCAGATCCGCCACCGCTTTCCGGCTCCCGCCGGTTCGGCAGATAGCTTGGCGAGGCGCCTATTGAAAGTAGGGTTCATCGGCCTCGGGAACATGGGCGGGCCCATGTGCGGCTGGCTGCTTGAGGCCGGGTACCCGCTGGTCGTATTCGATCTTCGCAGGCAGGCCGCCGCAGAATTGCTGGACAGGGGTGCTGAGTGGGCGGATTCGCCGGCAATCGTGGCCGAGCAGTGCGATGTCGTGGCCACGTGCGTACCGGGTCCGGCCGAGATGGAGGAGGCGGCCCTCGGTCCGGGCGGCATCGTCGAGGGGGTGCGGCCCGGGGCGATCTACATCGACCACACGACCAACTCCCCGCAGGTAGTCCTGCGGGTCGGGGCCGCCCTCGCAGAGCGGAAAGCGCAGGTGCTGGACGCACCTGTGGACGGCGGCAAAGAGGGGGCCCTGGCCGGAACCCTGACGCTTTTCGCCGGAGGAGACGAGCAGGCCCTTCAGCGTGCCCGTCCCGTCCTAGAGTCCTACTCGGCGAGCATCGTCTGGACCGGCGGGCTGGGCACGGGGGCCGCGACGAAGATAGCCCACAATGCCCTGGCCATGAGCATCGACCTGCTGGTGACCGAGTGCCTGACCCTCGGGGCCGGGGCCGGGGTGGAATTGCCCCGGCTGATTGAGGCCTTCCGCAGCGGATGTGTCGTGGGCGGAAACGCCATGTTCAACGAGCGGTTGCCTGCCACGTTATTTCAGGGCGACTTTTCCCCCAGGTTCGCGCTCAGGCTCGCGCTAAAGGACTACGGGCTGGCCGCAGCCCTGGCCGCAGAACACGGGGTGCCCACAAGGATCGTCGAGCTGTGCGCGGCCGAGCTTTCCGAGGCGATGGTCAGGGGCTGGGGGGAGAGAGACCGCACTATCGCCTCGGTGCTCCAGGAAGAGCGCGCCGGCGTCAGGCTCCGCCTGGACCAAACGGACGGGTAGACCGCGGTCGGGACGCACCGTCAGGGGTGCATCCATCCCTCGTAGGGGTGTTCGGCCTCAAGGGGATCGCCGTCGGCGAAACGGCCCTTCCGGAAGGGGTGAATCGGGTGCCGACTGCTCTCCCCGTGCAGCACGAGCTCTGCCACCATGCGGCCGACCACCGGCGAGAGCTTAAAGCCGTGCCCGCTGAATCCGACCGCCCAGTAAAGGCCCCCGACCGCCGCTGACGCATCAAGCACCGGATTGCCGTCCGGGGTCATGTCGTAGAGCGCGGCGTATCCCCCCAGGGGGGTTGCCGCCGCAAAGTCCGGGAATCTCAGCTTCGCCCGGTCCCAGAACCGCGAGGAGGTCTCATGGTCGGCGGTCATGTCGAAGTCATCCGGGTCCGAGACCTCGCTGAAGTCTTCCGGCGCCTCCCCACCGACCAGGGTGTTAAACCCCTCACCGGCCCGGATATATCCGCCGGTGAGGCCGTCGGCCACGGCGGTCGTAAGCGACTGGAGAGCAGGCGGGCGCCTCATGTGTAGCATCTGCACCCTAAGGGGCGTGACCGGGAGCGGCTCTCCGATAGGTTCGGCCAGCGCGTTGACCCAGGGCCCGGTCGCGGCCACGACGGCGTCGGTCTCTATCAGCCCGTCCCGCGTCTCCACTCCGGCCACGCGTCCGCCGGAGACCCTTATGCCCGTGACATCGCACCCGGTCAGCACACTGGCACCATGAACCCGCGCCCGCTCTGCGTAAGCGTAGGTCGTTGCCACGGGGTCTGCGTGACCGGAGTTCGGCTCATACACCGCGAGGGCCACGCCGTCGGTGGATGCCTGCGGGATGATCTCTGAGATCTCGGGAGGCGAGAGCGTGCTGATCTCGACCCCGAGAGCGCGGTTCATCGCGACATTCGCCCGCACTGTCTCGGCGTCGCGCTCGGCGAACAGCAGGAGCCGCCCGGTCTGAACGAAGCGCGCGTCGCCACCCACGGCGTCGGCGAAATTGTGGAAGACCTCGCTGGCCTCCATCGCCATCCTGACCAGCGCCGGGTGCATGTAGTGCTCGCGGACCATCGCGCCCGACCTCCCGCTCGCGCCCCCGGCAAGGTGCCCCCTCTCGACCACAAGGACACTTCCGGCTCCCAGCGTCGCCAGGTGCATGGCGATGCTGGTGCCGTTTACGCCGCCCCCTATGACGACTACGTCTGCGGACCTGACCACGGGACGCTACCTGATCGAGAACGCCGCCTGGACGCTCAGGCTGAGTCGCAGTTCCCCGGCGCTGATGGAGGTAGCCTGGTCGAAGGAGGCCCTCGCCATGAGCGCTTCACTCTCAAAGCCTCCGGCCAGCGGCGCCCCCGCCCCCACCTCGCCGATGAAGACCAGGTCGCCGACGGCAACACCCGTCAGCCCGGCAAGGTGCTCGGCCTTGGCCAGTGCGTCCCTTACGGCATCTTCGCGAAGCTGTGACATGAACGGCGTCGGGTCCTCGATACTGAAGTCGATGCCGCTGATCCGCGTCGAGTCGCCGCCGGCGGCGGCTACATCGTCGATTATCTCGCCGACCGCATCGACGTCGCGGATCTTTATCCTGGCCGCGTTGTTTACCGTGTAGCCGACGAGCACCTGTTTCCTCGTCGTCAGTTCGCCGCTGGTTACCTCCGGATACTCGTACTGAGGCCAGATGTTAAACGACTGGGTCTGGACATCCTGATCGCTCAGGCCTCGGGCCTTGACGGCCTCAGTGATCGCGTCCATCGCGCCTGCGGCCTCGGCCCGGGCCTGTGCGACCGTCTCGCCGGTCGTCTCCACCCCCACGGTCAGTAGGACCAGGTCGGGCTCCACGGTAACGCTGGCCTGTCCGGTGACCCATATCCCCGAGCCGGGTCCACTGGCCTTCAGTGCAGCGGCGGCGGCTAGTACGTCCGGCTGCTTCTGGACGGCAACGTCGCCCCCCTTGACCTCGCTCGTCTCTTTCCCACCGCCGCAGGCTGCCGCAGCAGCAAGCAGGACGGATGCTCCCACAATCAAGGCGATTCTTAAGCTGGCATGCATCTTTCAGTTCCCCTTCAGTAGTCAGGCCCGTGTTGCCGGGGCCGCAGGGCCGGTCCGACCAGTCTAGCCACAGTCGAGGGTTGGACAGTGCGCCGATGTACTGCAGTTATCCCGTCCATCCGGCCAGGAACCGTCCCCGACCAGTAAAACGAGGACCAGTGCCTGAAGGTTACAGCACAAGGCCGGAGCCCTACGGCCCGCGGGCTAGCCCAGCACCTCCAGAGCCGCTTTCACGACGTCGTCCGTGCTCGGCACGTAGCGCTCTTCGAGGGCCGGACTGTAGGGCACGGAGGCATGCGGCGGGCTAACCCTGCCGGGCGGGGCGTCCAGGAAATCGAACGCCCTCTCGATCGCGAGCGCCGCTATGTCCGAGGCGACAGAGCAGCGCGGGTAGTCCTCGTCGGTTACGACGACCCGGCGCGTCTTTGCGATGGACGCTAGCACCGTCTCCTCGTCCAGGGGCGACAGCGACAGCAGGTCGACCACCTCGGCCGAGTGACCCAGCCCTTCCAGCTCCGCCGCGGCCATCAGGGAGATCTGGGTGGAAAAGCCGATGCCTACGAGCGTCACATCGGTGCCCTCCCGGACCACGCGAGCCCTCCCTATCGGCACCTCGTATGGCTCTTCGGGAACGTGCTGGTCGAAAGTCAGTCCCATCAGCCGCATGCACTGGAATATGATCACCGGGTCGTCGTCGCGCATGGCCGCCAGCTGGATGCCCTTGGCCGTGAAGGGATCGGACGGCACCACGCACTTCAGGCCCGGGAAGTGAGTGAACACCGACCACAGGGTCTCCGAGTGCTGGGCGGCCCACCCCTGCCCGGCGCCCGTCTGGGTCTGCACGGTGACCGGGAGCCTCACCTTGCCTCCGAACATGTAGTGCATCTTCGCCATGTTGTTCAGCAGCTGGTCGGCGCACACGCCGAAAAAGCCCACGACCTTGATGTCGATCAGGGGCCTGAGGCCGGCTGCAGCCGCGCCCACTCCGGCACCGACGAAGCCCGCCTCGGATATGGGGGTATCCCGGACGCGCTCGGGGCCGAACTCCTGGATGAGGCGCTTGGTCATTCCGAACGAGCCGCCGAAGTGATCGATGAAACCCTGGTCGGCCCTGCCCGCCGCGCCGGCGATGTCCTCGCCCATCACGATCACGCCCGGATCCTCGCGCATCATCGTGCGGATGGCCTCGTTAACGGCCTGTACGAACGATAGGGGCCTGTGCATGTCCGCTGTCACGGTGACCTCCAGGCGACCATGGGTGTACAAGGGTCGAATCGCGCCCGGTGGTAGAGGTACACGTGTGGTCGGGGTGGCCGGATTTGAACCGGCGACCACCTGCACCCCATGCAGGTGCGCTACCAAGCTGCGCCACACCCCGGACCGGTCTGGGAAGGATAGCACAGGGCGGCATCGCCGCCACCGGTCCGGGACCGAGCCCTACTCCGGACGAATTATTCCCGCGAGCAGGACTGATGCGGCCGCCTTGTCCAGGGGGTGGTTGTTCGATCCGCACTTGGGGGAATGGATGCAGCCGGGGCAGCCCGACTCGCACCGGCATCCGGAGATCGCCTCGGCGGTCACGCGCCACAGGTCGGCGATCACCTCGTAGCCGTGCTCCGCTATGCCTACCCCGCCGGGAACCCCGTCATGGATGAAGACCTGGGGCCTGCCGGTGTCTGGATGCAGCGGCGTGGAAATGCCACCTATATCGCCGCGGTCGCACATCGCGAACAGTGGCAGGACCCCGATGGCCGCGTGCTCGATGGCGTGAAGCGCGCCCGCCAGGTCGAGCCTATCGTCTAGGGCGGCCGTAAGGGTGTCCGCTGGCACCCCGAACCACAGCCCGACGGTGGCGAACCTGCGGGGCGGAATCTCTACGTACTCCTCCCCGAGCGCCTCCCCGCTGAGCGTCGCGATCCTGCGAAAGCCGCTCACGGTGGTCGTGACCTCCACCTCGCCCAGGAACACGTCCGTGCGGCCGCATTTCTTTCGCCGCATCTCACTCAGGATCCGGGTCTCGGTATTCGACGCAGGCTGGGTGTAGTACTCGACCTCGCCCTGCACGGCTTCGGCCGTCCGGGTCTCAAGGTCAAGGTCGGTTACCACGTAGGTCTCGCCCTTGTGCAGATAGACCGCCCCGGGGTGTAGCTGGAGCATGGCCGAAGCCTCTTCGACCGTCTCCAGTATCGCCCCGCTGTCGCGGTCCACCAGTATGACCGAGTGCGCTGAGGCAGAGCGGATGTTTACCGACTCCGCCGGGTAGCTGACCTCGGGCTCAAGATGCCACCTACCTCCCGTCCGGTGCAGGAATCCCTCTTCGACCAGATCGCCCGCCTGGCTGGCGATGTCCGTCTCGAATACCTCGGCGTCCCCCGGCTCAAGCGGGGCCTCGTATGCCGCGCACAGCAGGTGGGGCCCGAGCACGTGGGGGTTGTCCGGAGATATGCGCACGGTCTCCGTAGGCCGCCCGAACAGGGCGTCCGGCCTTCGCATCAGGTACTGGTCGAGCGGGTCGTCCTGGGCGACCAGCACGCTGAGGGCGCGTCGGTCCCGCCGCCCGCTGCGGCCGGCCTGCTGCCAGGTGGATGCGCGGCTGCCCGGGTAACCGGTGAGGATCGTCGCCTCAAGGTCCCCCACGTCCACTCCCAGTTCCATCGCGGTGGTAGAGGTCAGGCCGAGCAGCCGGCCGGACAGAAGATCTCTCTCCACGGCCCTCCTGTCCTCGGGCAGGTAGCTCGCCCGGTAGGGAGCAAGCCTGCCGGAAAGCTCGGGCGCCACCTCCTTTAACTGGTCGCGCACGTAGACATAGAGGAGCTCTGCCATGCGGCGGCTCCGGACGAATGTCAGGGTCCTTACCCTGCGTTTGAGCAGCTCGGTCATAAGGACAGAGGCATCGGTGTTGGTCGTGCGGCGGCTCGACCCATTCGCCATGTCCACCCGCGGAGGGTTCCACAGGACGAAGTCCTTGCCGCCGTAGGGCGCGCCGCTTACCTCGACCGCCGCAGCGGGCACGCCGGTAAGGCGCCGGGCGTGCTCGCCGGGATTGGCTATGGTGGCAGAGCACAGGATGAACGCGGGCGCCGAACCGAAGCGCAGGCACAGGCGGCGAAGGCGGCGAAGGACGTTGGCCACGTGTGAGCCGAACACCCCGCGGTAAACGTGCGCCTCGTCGACGATCACGTACCGCAGGTTGCGTATGATCCGGTACCAGGAGCGGTGGTTGGGCAGGATGCCCATGTGCAGCATGTCCGGGTTGGTGATTACCAGCCGGGCGCTTTTTCGGATCTGGCCGCGGGACTCGTAGGGGGTGTCGCCATCGAAGATACCCCGCCCGATCCGAAAGGCGTCGGGCAAGAGCCGGTCGAGGCTGGCCATCTGGTCCTGCGCGAGCGCCTTGGTGGGGAAAAGGTAGATCGCGGTGGCGGCGCGGTCGTCCATCAAGGCCTCGAGCACCGGCAGGTGGTAGCACAGGCTCTTGCCGCTGGCCGCCGGCGTGGCGACGATAACGCTGCGGCCGTCCCGTGCGGCGTCCACGGCCTCGGCCTGGTGAGAGTAGAGCCCCCTGACCCCCAGATCGCCGAGGCGGTCCTCGAGCTCGGGACGGAGGGGGCGTCCCAGTGTTCCCGGAGTGGAACCACTGGGGGGGATGTTCTCAACGTGGGAGATCTGGTCCCTGTACCACCGCTGGGACCGGAGGTGGCCGAGGAAGGCTTCGGTGTCCAAGGGCGGCCTAGAGCACCGACAGGTTCTCTAGCCCACGGTCGACCACCTCGTATTCGGCCGAGGACGAATCGACGAATGCCATCACCCTGCGGGCGACCTCCTCGGCATGCGCCGCCGACCCGCTCACGCAGCAAAAGCCCACGGTCGCGCTCTGCCATGTCCCCTGGCCGCCGACCTCGGCGATGGACACGCCGAAGCGCGTCCTTATCCGCTCGACCAGAGAACGGACGACGCGCCGCTTGGACTTTAGGCTTCGGCTCTCAGGTATGTGGATGGTGACGCTGGCGACGGCTACGTGCATGAGTAGAACGTTTGTGCATTATATGAGCGAGGCGGCTGGCGGCGGGAGATATAATTGGAGAGTGACCGAGATTCAACGAGACTGGATGCGGGCTGTGGAGCAGACCTGGGTCGTCAGGTACCCGAAGCAGACGCTCGCCACGTTCGGCACCACCAACATCGCCTACTACGTGGTGACCGAGCCGATCTACAGTGAGCTCACCCCGGCCGCCGCCGAAGGGGTGGTCAGGAAGGGCCGCGTCATCGCCGAAAAGCCGGCGATCGTTACGCCCACCTACGCGATGAACCTGGAGGGTTTCAGCACGGAGGCCTACGAGTACATCAGGCACGCGGCGATGGCGTACGGTCCCAACCATCCGGGCATCCTGTACCGCTACAAGAACAACGCCGAGAACTTCGACATCGTGAGCGGAGAGGCATCCGAGATCGCGCACAACATCTCCGACGACCTCGAGCAGCGAAAGGACAACCTTTCGGTCGTCATGGTCGGGGTCGACGAGTGGTGGGACGTAGCGCTGCTCAAGTTCATCTACGAGTTCACCTCCAGCTCTGCGCAGCGAAACTTCGGCGAGATGTCCGCCCGGGGCCTGCTCGATCCCCAGACCGCATTCGGAGGCGCACCACGGGCGGCGATAAACGACATCGAGCGCCTGTTTCGGGCGGCCGAGCGCGGCGGCGACAGGGACCGGCTAAAGGCTGAGCTCGACCGCTGGGGTCTGTTCGAGCACTACCAGGACCGTTTCCTGGCGCTCTACCGGCGCCGCTAGCCCAGGCCGGCGCGACCGCGCGGCATCAATCCCGGGCCACGGTCGCCGGGAGGCCGGTTCTGACCGACTCGTAGGCGGCCATTACGACATTGAGGTCCCTGAGCGCCTCCTCGCCGCTCATCAGGGGCTCGCGGTCCCCGGCGACGGCGTCGCGGAACTCCTCGAAGATCCCCACCATTCCCTTGCGGTGCTCGCCGGTATCGATCCTCTGGGTGCCCTGGGGCGTGTCCAGCACGAGCTGGTCGCCGAAGGTCGGAAAGCTGAGCATGCCGGCAGAGCCGGTGACCCAGACGTTGTCGCGGTAGCCGGTTATGGGCGTCGCGAACGAGAACTGAATCAGGCCAAGGGCGCCGCCCGGCATCGTCGCCGTAAGGACCATCCCGTCCTCCTGATGGCGCTTGGCCCGCTCTGAGTCCGCGACCGGAACGACGGCGTACACACGCTCGGGCAGCCCGCCGAGGTTGACCATCGCGTCGATGTCGTGGATTCCAGCGTCCTGGAAAAGGCCCCCTCCCGACTTTTCCGGATCGTTGCGCCACTGGTCCTCGGCAAATGTCTCCGCAGAGCCGAAGAACTCCCCGGTGAAGATGTTCAGCTCTCGCTGGACCTGGACGAGGCGAACGTCCCCTATCGCGCCGCGCCCGATCAGCTCCTTGGCCCTGAGGACCGTGGGGACGAACCTGAAGTTCTCGGCCACCATCAGCTTCAGTCCGGCCTGGCGTACGACGTCGATCAGCTCCCTGGCCTCATCGGGGTGCCGGCCGATGGGCTTTTCCATCAGCACGTGCTTTCCGTGCCCTGCCGCAAGGCGCGCGCCCTCAAGGTGCAGGTGATGCGGGGTCAGGAAATACATGGCGTCAACCGCGGGATCGGCTGCGGCGGCCTCATAGTCGCCGAAGTGTCCTACGCCGCCGTAGCGTTCCCTGAACTGCAGGGCCTTTTCTTCACTCCGGCTGGCGAAGTACAGCTCGATGTCGTCGACGACGAGTCCCCCGGGGCTGCCGGCACCGAGCTGGTCCAGCACGTCCCTAGCGTAGTCGCCGCATCCCACAAAGCAGATTGATAGAGCCACCTTTGCACACTCCTTGCCGCCGGCCGCCTCGGCACTGCTGGAACCTTTTTGCGCGGTCTAGCGTATAAATTAAGAGGTCATGGACACGCAGCGCCAGCCCGATTCTAGCACCGGCCGGACCACGGTCCCGCCCGGCCTGCCCCTGCCCCCCGAGGCGCTCGGCCGAGGCCCGCCGCTGAGGGTGAGGGTCCTTTTCGCGGGGGCGAGGACGGCTCTCGCCCTGATGCTCGTGGCCGGTCTCATTTTCACTTCCGACGGACTCAACCTCAACCCGGCCCAGCAGGCGGCATCTCCACACCTGTACAGCCTTGTGCAGTGGGAGACGGCGAACTTCCTGGACAAGTGGCTTCACCGCACCTCCTCGGTGCTGCCGTGGAACTCGATCTCTCCCGCAGAGCGCGACGAGATGATCAGCGACTACTTCGCCCTGTCGGCGGCACGCAGCGAGATAGCGGGGCGCCTTGAGGGCGCAGTGCCCAGGGAGGCGACAGCGTCAGAAATCGCCGACCTCGAAGCCCAGATGTCGGCGCTGGACCGCAGCCGGCACCGGATACGGGCCGACGTTGAGGAGGCGCTTGAGGCCGCCATAAGCTCGGTCCTGATCGAGGCAGGGCTGTCATCGATCGGCGGGCTGATCTTCCCTCCGGTCGACTTTCACCTCACCCAGACGCCGCACGTACTTGTGACCTCTCCCAGGGATCGCATCGAGCGGGGAGACGAGGCTCTCCTGAAACCCGGGATAACGATCTCCGACAGCCTGGCCATAGAGCGCGAGCTGTTGGACCAACGGAATCTGTCGGCGCTCGTTATACGGATAGGAGGCCTGGCCAGCTACCCGGCCTCGGTGTTCGGCGGCGGGGATCTCAGGTGGACGCTGCAGGTGGCAGCGCACGAGTGGCTTCACCACCACCTGTTTTTCAGGCCCCTGGGATTCGGAATCATGACATCGCACCAGATGCTCACAATCAACGAGACGGTCGCGAACATCGCGGGCAGGGAGATAGGTGACCTGGCATTCGTAAAGCTCGGGGGCCAGATCACCGAGCCGCAGCACTCCGCCCCCCCGGATCCGGCAGAATCCGACCCTCACTTCGTGGACGCGGTGGGCGGCGGAGGCTTTGACTTCCGGGCGGAGATGCAGGCTACGCGGCTGCACGTGGACGAACTGCTCGCCGAGGGCAGGGTCGGGGCGGCGGAGGAGTACATGGACAGGCGCAGACTCCAGTTCGTCGACAACGGCTACAACATACGCAAGCTCAACCAGGCCTACTTCGCCTTCCACGGCACGTACGCCGACAGCGCCGCGTCGGTGAGCCCGATCGGAGACCAGGTTCAGGAGTACAGGAACCTGTCCCCCGGCCTGGGGTCCTTTGTCTCCGGGATTTCCTCGTTCGGCAGCTACGAGGATTTCCTCGCTGACCTGGCGAGGCTGAGGGCGGAGGCCCGCTGATGCCATGCCGCAGCCGCCGGGCAGGCGGGCCCTGTGATAACATCGGGTGCTGCGGCTTTCGGCCGATTCGGCGGCCCGACGGCGAGCCGGTAAAGTACGGCGTGCCGTATTGGAGGCAACCGGTCCTTTAGGAATGAACCCCAACCGACAAGACGAGCCCGAGATCAATTTCGACCAGGTAACCGACAGGCTGCGGTCAGTCTTCGGGAGCCGGGGCGGCGGCGGTCGCAGGATACGCGATCGCGGCCTGGGTCTGTTCGTGTTCGGGGTCTTCACCCTGGCGCTCATCATCTGGCTCTCGACCGGCTTTTACTCCGTACAGCCCGGTGAGCAGGCGGCCCTGCGCAGATTCGGCATCTACCAGACGGGGGACCCGAGCGCATTCGTGGGCGGCACCGTGCCAGGACTGCACTGGTATTTCCCCGCCCCCATAGGCACCCGCAGCATCGTGCAGGTCGACGAGATTCGACGCCTGGAGCTCGGGTTCAGGGGCAACACGCCCATACCGGTCGAATCGCTGATGATCAGCGGCGACACCAACATCGTCGATGTCCAGCTCCTCGTCCAGTACAACATCAAGGACGTTGAGGACTTCCTGTTCCAGGTCGTCGATCCCGGGGGCGCCGTGATAAAGGGCGCGGCCGAATCGGCCCTGCGGCAGGTGGTCGGGCAGCGCAACATCGACGACGTGCTCACGACCGAGAAGGAGGCCGTGCAGGCGGACACCGCCCTTGAGCTTCAGCGTCTGCTCGACCTGTATGAGACCGGCATAAACGTCACCGAGGTCAAACTGCAGAACGTCCGTCCGCCCTCCCAGGTGCAGGACGCGTTCGACGACGTCGTGAGGGCCCGGGAGGACAAGGACCGCATCATCAACCTTGCCCAGGCCTACGAGGCGGATGTGCTGCCGCGCGCCAGGGGAGAGGCCCAGCGTGTGCTGGAGCTCGCCTCGGCATTCAAGGAGCAGAAGGTAGCCGACGCGACCGGGCAGTCCGAGCGCTTCCTTGCCGTGCTTGCCGAGTACGAAAAGTCTCGAGACGTTACAAGGCAGCGGCTCTACCTTGAGGCAATGGAGCAGATCCTGCCCGGCATATCCAAGTACATCATCGCCGAGGAATCCGGCGGCAGCCTGCTCCAGTTCCTGCCGCTTACCAGCGATGGTACTGACTCCACCGCCAGCCAGTTGGGCCCTCTGGAGCCCTAGACTATGACTCTGAACAGGGCCGCAATAATCTTCGTCGTGCTGGTGATCCTGACCGGGATCCTCGGGCCGCAGTCGTTCTTCTCCGTAGACGAGACCCAGGTTGCCATAGTCACCCGGTTCGGCGACGTCAAACAGTCCATAACCGAGCCCGGCCTCCACACGAAGACACCGTTCGTGGACACGGTCACGTACTTCGAAAAGCGCCGCACGCTGTTTGACGCCAACCCGGACGCGCTGATCACGGCCGACAAGAAACGCCTCGTAATCGACGCGTACGCCATCGGGCGTATAACCGATCCGCTCCTGTTCAGGCAGACCGTGCAGACCTCGCAGCGGGCCGTTACGCGCGGCAATGACATCGTCGCCTCCGAGCTGCGCCGGCAGATCGCCAGCGACGACCAGATCGAGATCATTCGCAACAACCGCGAGCAGATCATGGAGCAGGTCCGCGACGCCGTCGAGCCCAAGCTCAAGGACTTCGGCATCGAGACCGTCGATGTCCGCATAAAGCGCGCGGACTTCCCCAACGAGATCGCAACCGCCGTCTACGCCCGCATGCAGGCAGAGCGAAAGCGAATCGCCGATGCGGAGAGAGCCGAGGGTGCCAAGCAGGATCTGGAGATACGTTCCAACGTGGACAGGCAGGCCACGATCATCCGCGCGGAGGCCGAGCGCGACGCGAACATCCTCAGGGGCGAGGGTGAGGCCGAGGCGGTTACCATCTTCGCGAGCGCACTTGAGCGGGACCCGGAGTTCTACAGGTTCCAGCGCAGCCTTGAGGCATATGGCAATTTCCTGACCCAGAACGCAACCGTCGTGCTGCCCGCGGACAGCGACCTGTTCGCATTTCTCCAGTCGCCCGGCGCCCCGCCAGCCGAGGCGGAGCCGACCGGAGTAAACGGAATGCTCAACGGCGAAGGGCTCGTCCTGGGTCCCGAGGCTCTGGCCGCCGCGGAGGCAGCACGAGCCGACCTTGCGGCCACGCTCGGCATCGACGCAGGTGAACCGGATCTGGTCGGGCTGATGCCCGGGGAGTGGGGCGACACATCGCTGGGCTGTCCCGCCGAGGACACCGCCTACGCGCAGGTCGTCACCTCCGGCTACATTGTGATGCTCGATCATATGGGGACCGAGTACAACTACCACGTAAGCTCCGACGGCGCGATCGTGGTGCTCTGCGAATAGCGATCTAGCGCTCAAGCAGGTCCCTGTAAGGGACCTCACGGCAACCACCTACCACTCCATCGCGCCAACGAGCGCTCCCCTCTTTGCCCCCGGGCAGGTCATCCTTGAGACGATGTTCGCCTCATATGAACGAAATCTGCTCCCCAGCGGATAGTGGTCGTGGCCCCTGGCTATCATTAACCCATACTCTCCTGCTCTCCCCACGTTGCACCCTAGAAGTCATTGGTAGCTGAGAAAGAGAGATGAACCGGATTCTTCAACAGGCTTTCGAGAGAGCTTCCGAACTCCCGGAGGAAGAGCAGGACAGGTTCGCTCGGTTTCTGTTGTCCGAATTGGATTCGGAGCGGCTATGGGCGGAACTCTTCAGCCGTCCCGAATCCGAGGAAATGCTGGAGAGGCCGGCTGATGAGGCTCTGGCGGCTCACCGGGAAGGTCTGACTGAAACCCTTGATGCCCAAGAACTGTAGGCGTGCGACCGTACATGCAGGGGAGTTTCTGGACTGCTTATGGCCGTCTCCCCGAACAAGTGAGGCGGCAGGCCGGCGAGTCTTACCGATTCTCTGAATCGGACCCTAACCACCCCAGTCTGGATTTCAAGCGCGTAAGCCGGCGTCGTCACGTCTACTCGGTGCGAGTGAGTATGGATTATCGAGCCTTGGCGTCCTTGACGAGGGGGATATCGTCTGGTTTTGGGTAGGCCCGCACCACGCATACGACAGGCTACTTAATCGAATCTAACCGAACGGCCGGTCTCCCCCGATTGCTCACGGATCTCATGGGGGTCCTATGGTCCCTGCCCGCAGAGTCGCCGGCGCGGCGATGGCAATGACGTCCCTATCCCGGGCATGTCGGCCTCTGCCCGCCGGGCCGGCGGGCCTCCCGGCACCGGACCTTCGCGGGAATATAATAGAGCCCGTCCAAACCCGACGCGGTCACCGCAGGTCACGGACCTGTCGGCCGCTCCCCGAGGCGGAGCCTACCCATCAGACCGATCGAAGTCCTCGTCCATCCCGCCGGGCCGGGATCCGTCTCAGTCCCGTGGCTGGCAGGGATCGCTGACTCCGCGCTCGCGGCACTTGAGCTGCCCGCCGACGCCTCCGTCGAGGTGGTTGTCACGGACGACGAGACGGTCCGCGAACTGAACCTGCGCCACCGGGGACTCGACGAGACCACCGACGTGCTGTCCTTTCCCGCGGCACCGAAGGAGGCCGACGGCTTCGTATTGCCTGCGGACAGCGGCATCACCGGGTCTATAGGAGAGATCGTCGTCTCTTGGCCGCAGGCCGTCAGGCAGGCGGAGTCGGCAGGGCGCGGCCGCGAGGACGAGGTCGCGTTCCTGCTGGCCCACGGCATACTGCACCTGGTCGGGCACGACCACGAGGAGCCGGCCGAGCGGGCCCGGATGGAGGACGAGCACAGGCGGCTGCTGGCGGCCATGCTGGGCCCAAGGGCTTCCGACATCACGGTGAGTTACCCGTCATGAGCCAGGTGCTGTACAGGAAGTGGCGGCCCAGGACCTTCACGGACGTGGTCGGCCAGCCCACCACCACCCAGACGCTGCAGAGGGCCGTCGAGTCGGGCCGCGTCGCACACGCCTATCTGTTTTGCGGCCCGCGCGGCACCGGCAAGACGAGCACGGCGCGCATCCTGGCAAAGGCCATTAACTGCCTTTCGCCCCGGGGCGGTGAGCCGGATAACGCCTGCTCGATGTGCACCTCCATAGACGAGGCCCGCGCCATGGACCTGGTCGAGATCGACGCGGCGAGCAACCGCGGGATAGACGACATCAGGAACCTTCGCGAGAGGGTCCAGTACACCCCCGCCGAGGCGAGAGTAAAGGTCTACATCGTCGACGAGGCCCACATGCTCACCGAGCAGGCATTCAACGCCCTGCTCAAGACCCTCGAGGAGCCGCCGGCCCACGTCGCATTCGTGCTCGCCACCACCGAGGCCCACAAGATCCCACCGACGATAGCCTCGCGCTGCCAGCGCTTCGACTTCCGCAGGATAAGGCGCCAGGATACAGCCGGGCGGCTCTCTAAGATCTGCGCGGGGGAGGGGGTCGAGGCGGACATGCCCGCACTCGACCTGATATCCAGGGCGGCGGGCGGAGGGCTGAGGGACGCTGTGAACCTGCTCGAGCAGGCGATCGTCTCGTACGATCCCCCGATCACGGAGGCCAATGTTCGCGACCTGCTGGACATGGGCGGAGACGAGGCCTCCCTGGCGCTCGCGGCGCAGATCCTCGAGGGCCGCACCGCCGACGCGCTGCGCACCGTTAACGAGGTGGCGGCACAGGGCAGTGACCTGCGCCAGCTGCACCGCGGCCTGATTGACCGCCTGCGGGCCACCCTGCTGGTCAGCAGCGGAGCTGAACTGGATGTCGGGTACACAGAGGAAGAGTCCGCGCAGATCGGCCGGCTGGCCAGAGCCGCCGGGACCGCTGATATCGTCCGGACGGTCAGGCTGCTGACCGAGGCCGACATGCGTCTCGACCCCTCCTCGACCCTGACCCTGGAACTGGCGATCGTCGAGGCCGGCCTGAGGCCAGAGGCCCCTGCCCCAGCCCCATCCCCGGCCAGTGGTAAGCCGGCTGCCAGGCCGCGTAGTCGCCCGACGGCGGCCGATGGGCGCGAGACCGCCGGGGACGCACAGCAGAGGCCGCCGCAGAGGCGAGTCCAGCAGCGAGCGCCGGCACCTGCAGCCCGACAGCAGCAGCCGGACGTAAAGACGCAGCGACGAACCTCCGAACCGGCCGCAGAGAGCGACCTGCCCTCCGATCCGGCCGAGCGGCTGGAGGCTCAGTGGGAGGCGCTCACGCAGTCCCTGCGCTTTGAGAAGGGCAACAAGTACAACCTCAAGGCGCTGCTGGTTGCCAGCAACGGGCGGGAGGTCTCGGAGGATTCGATCACGCTCAGGTTCCCGCACCCGTCCCACCTGGAGAGGATGCAGCACGAGCTCGGCATACCTGACAGCCGCAAGCGCCTGAGGGACGCTTTTGCCCGGGTAATGGGCAGGCCTTATGATGTACGGGTCGAGGCGGCCGAGCGCGCCGAACAGGGCGGCGGCCCCCCCGGATCGCGGGGCAGCCAGCTGGTGAGAGCGGCCCAGCAGATGGGGGCCGAGATCGTCGCCGAGACGGCCGTGGACAGCAAGGACAGCGAGGCCCAGAGTTGAACAAGAGGTTTCTCAAACAGGCCCAGCAACTGCAAAGGCAGATGGCACGCGTCCAGGAGGACCTCGAGTCCGCCACCGTCGAGGGCAGTGCTGGCGGAGGCGTGGTCAGGGCCGTCGTGACCGGCAAGATGCGCCTCGAATCGATTCACATCGACCCGGAAGCGGCCGCAGAGGACGTCGCGATGCTGGAGGACCTGGTAGCTGCGGCGGTCAATGACGCCCTAGAGCGGGCGCAGGAGATGGCCGCTGCCAGGATGGGGGCTCTCACAGGGGGCCTCAACATTCCGGGCCTGACCTAGGAGCGTGTGACGCAGGGCGGACAAAGAGAGGCGGGTCCGGTAAGCAGGCTCATCGACGAGTTCCACAAGCTGCCGGGGATCGGTCCCAAGACCGCTCAGAGGCTGGCCTATCACCTCATACGCATGCCGGCCGACGAGGCCCGGGGCCTGGCCGAGGCGATCGGGGCCGTAAAGGAACGGATCGTCCTGTGCGGCGAGTGCTTCGACATAACCGAGTCGGACCCCTGCTTGATCTGCGTTGACGAGGGAAGGGACCGCTCCCGGCTGTGCGTGGTCGAAGAGCCGCTGGATGTCCGGGCGCTCGAGCGAACCCGCTCCTACAACGGCCTGTACCACGTGCTTCACGGCGTAATATCCCCAATC
Source organism: uncultured Dehalococcoidia bacterium (assembly GCA_964477845.1). Lineage (GTDB taxonomy): Bacteria > Chloroflexota > Dehalococcoidia > Lucifugimonadales > UBA2962 > CAUZIR01. The sequence goes on from CAYZES010000009.1 coordinate 31,484, forward strand.
AACGGCATCGGTCCGGAGGACCTGAAGATAAAGGGACTGCTGGAAAGGCTTCGGACCGACGGCATAGAGGAGATCGTGATCGCCACCAACCCGAACGTCGAGGGTGAGGCGACCGCACTGTACCTGCAGCGACTGCTGGCGGCCCTGGGGGTGAGCATAACCCGACCCGCGCGGGGCCTGCCCGTTGGCGGCGACCTGGAGTACGCGGACGAGGTCACCCTCGGCCGTGCGATAGAAGGACGGCAACCCTTCTGAGGGCCCGTGGCCAGAGCCGTGAGGGTTGGACCTGGCGACGAGGGATATGCCGAGACCGAGAGTCTACAAGACCGAGGCGGTCGTCGTCAGGCAATCGCCCCTGGGCGAGGCTGACCGGGTAGTTACCCTGCTCTCGCCGGAGCGAGGGCAGATACGGGCCGTTGCCAAGGGTGTGCGCCGCACCAGCGGCAGGCTCACCGGACACCTGGAGCTCCTCAACCGCGTCCAGGTCTCCTTGGCCGAGGGACGCAATCTTGACATCGTCGTGGAGGCCCAGTGTCTTGACGGATTCCCGGCGCTGCGCAGCGATCTCGGCAAGGTCGCCGCCGGGATGTACGTGGCCGAGATGGCCGACGCCTTCTCGGTGCCGCAGGAGGACGATCACGGGGACTCTGACGCGCGGGAGATCTACGGGCTGGTCGCCGAGGCTCTTGGCCGACTGGAGGCTGGAGGTCCAGCCGATGGGCTGCTGGCCTGCTTTAAGGTCCGACTGCTGGCGGTGGCGGGCCTTGCGCCGGAGCTGTCGGTCTGCATCGAATGCGGCCTCACCCTGGAGCAAAGGGAGCACGCCTACAGTGCGGCCGCCGGGGGCATGGTCTGCCCGGACTGCGTCACCGTCGCCCCGGGGCCCTTTCTCACCGTGTCCGTCAGCGCCATCAAGACGCTGCGCTACTACATGTCTCAGGGCCTGGCCGGCGCGGCCTCGCTGGGGGTGCCATCCCCGGTGCTGGCTGACGTCAGCAGGGTCCTGGACACGCACCTTCGTTACCATCTGGACCGGGAACCGAGATCCGCCGGCTTTCTCCAGTCGATCGGCCGGGACCCCGCCGGCCCCTAGAACACCGCGGCCAGCTACATGGAGGTCCTTGCGACCATGCCCTGCAGCAGGCGGTCGGGAAGGAGCCTGGCCGCGTATACACCTACGTGGGCTTCAAGCCCCACCGGGTACCTCAGCTTGGGCCGTGGCGATACGATGATCCTCTCAATCAGCTTTGCAATCTTTATCGGGTCGTGGGTAAGCAGCCTGAGGCGGCCGTGCTTTCTGCGATAGGCCTCTATGTGAGGCCCGTAGGGAAGTTCCTGCGATTCGGCCCTCTCGCCATCGACGGTGTTGTTCTGGAACTCGGTGCCGAAAAGGCCCGGTTCGATCAGGGAAACCTTGATGCCAAAGGGCCAGAGCTCCATGCGCAGGGCCTGGGTCTGCGCCTCCAGGGCGAACTTGCTGGACGCGTAGGCGCCGTTAAAGGGCGTAACCACCCACCCGGCGACCGAGCTGATATTGATTATGCGTCCCGCCCCGCTCTTTCTCATGGCCGGAATCACCAGGTTTGCGAGCCTGAAGGGGGCGAAGACATTGGTCCTGAACTGGTCGACCATCTGCTCTACGGTCATGCCCTCAAGGGGTCCCCACAGCGCGTAGCCGGCATTGTTGACCAGGACGTCAATCGCTCCATGGTCGGACACGAAGCCCGGCAAGACCTCCTCGACGCATCCGGGGCGCCCACCGTCAAGGTTGATGTCGAGCTCGAGCGGCACGAATCTCCCTGGGGCAGCCTCGGCCTCGGACTGCACCGGCGCGAGCCTGTCAATCGAGCGGCTCGTGCCAATAACCGTGTAGCCCTTGCCGACCAGATGCAGTGCGGCCACCTTGCCGATTCCGGAAGAGGCCCCGGTAATTAGTACGTTCCTTAAACTGTGCGCTGGCATCAGGATTCCGAGGGCAAGCCGAAGGCGCCTGCCGAACTGGGATTCCGATTATATGATAGGTAGTCCCATGATCATCGCAGTCATAGGCTCTTCAACTGCCGGAGGCTCCCTGGCCGATATCGCCGAGGAGGTGGGTCGCGAGCTGGCATCGCGGGGGGTAAAGGTCGTCTGCGGCGGCCTCGGCGGCGTGATGGAGGCGGTCTGCAGGGGGGCCAAGTCGGCCGGAGGAACGACCATAGGAGTCCTGCCGGGCAGCGACCCGACGGTGGCCAACCGATACGTAGACATTCCTATCTGCACCGGCATCGGGTACGCTCGGAACGTGATCGTCGTAAAGACGGGTGATGCGGTTATTGCGGTCGGTGGCGCGTTCGGCACGCTCTCTGAGATCGGGCATGCGCTGGCCGACGGTATACCCGTCGTAGGACTGGGCACGTGGACCATCTCCCAACCCGGTATACCCGTCGACTCGATACAGGTCGCGACCGATCCTGCCGACGCCGTCGACCGGGCAGTGGCGGCGGCGAACGCCCGCCCACACCGTCTCACCGCAACGGCGGAGGAACTGCGCGGTTGAGCCTCATTACCATCTCCTCGGTCTCGGCGCGCGAGATTCTGGATTCCCGAGGTGGTCCCACCGTCGAGGCGGACGTGTTGCTCTCCGACGGGTCGATGGGGCGCGCCTCGGTTCCTTCCGGGGCCAGCACGGGCTCACTGGAGGCCGTCGAGCTGCGGGACGGCGACCCGAGACGCTATGGCGGGCTGGGCGTACTGAGGGCCGTGGCAAACGTCAACGGAGAAATTGCCTCGGCCATAACCGGCCATCGGGTAACCGACCAGCGCGCACTCGACCAGCGGCTGATCGAGCTTGACGGAACCGCGAACAAGGCTCGTCTCGGCGCCAACTCCATCCTCGCGGTATCGCTGGCCTACGCCCGGGCATCGGCGGCCAGCCGGGGCGAGAGCCTCTACGGATATATCGGTCACGAGTATACGGGGACCAAGCCCCAGAGCGGCTACACGATCCCCGTGCCGATGTTCAACATCATCAACGGGGGAAAGCACGCCTTCGAGTCCACTGACTTCCAGGAGTTCATGGTTGTGCCCGCCGGATTCGACACCTACCAAGAGGCCATGCGGGCAGGCTCAGAGGTATACCACGCACTCAAGCAGTTGCTGCAGGAACGTGGCAAGTCCACCATCGTCGGTGACGAGGGAGGGTTCGCTCCCAGCCTGAAGAACAACCGGCAGGCGGTAGAGTGGCTGCTGCGCGCGATCGAGCAGGCCGGCTACCGCGCCGGCGACCAGTGCTTCGTGGCGATCGATGTGGCGGCCTCGGAGCTGCGCCGGGCAAACGGCGACACCCTCGGCCGGCCGGCCGGCAACGTCTACTACGACCTTACGAGCCTCGACACCACGATCACCTCCGAGCAGCTCATCGCCGTCTACGAGGACTGGGTAACAAAATATCCCGTAATAGGCATCGAGGATGGAATGGCCGAGGACGACTGGTCCGGCTGGACTGAGATGACCAGCAGGCTCGGCTCCCGCACGCAACTGATCGGAGACGACCTGTACGCGACCAACACCGGGATAATCAGGCGCGGGATCGAACGCGGGGCGAGTAACGGTGTCCTCATAAAGCCCAACCAGATCGGCACCCTCACCGAGACCCTCGACGCGGTCGCGCTGACCAGGGACGCGGGCTGGAGAACCATCATCAGCCATCGCTCGGCCGAGACAGAGGACACCACCATCGCGGATCTCGCCATCGGGACCGGCGCCCGCCAGATCAAGGCTGGGGCACCGGCCCGCAGCGAGCGCACCGCCAAGTACAACCGGCTGCTGCACATCGAGCTCGAGCTCGGCGGCCAGGCCACGTACGCCGGCCGCGCGGCATACGAGACGGTCATCGGAGCCCCGATATAATCCGGACCGGACCGGTTGGTTCTCAGGGAACTAGCAAAGGCAAGGATTCAGAGGTACAGCGCGCATGACGCCCACGCGGATAGGCATAAACGGTTTCGGCAGGATAGGCAGGCAGGTTCTTAAGGCTGTGCTCGAGCGGCACGGCAGCGAACTCGATGTTGTGGCCATCAACGATTTGACCGACACCAAGACCAACGCCCACATGTTCAAGTACGACACGAACTACGGTGTGTCGACCTCCAGCGTCGAGGCTACGGACGAGGCTATAGTCATCGATGGCAAGCCGATCACGGTGCTCGCAGAGCGTGACCCGGCGGCCCTGAGGTGGGGCGATCACGGCGTGGAAATAGTGGTCGAATCGACGGGCTTTTTCACCGACGCCTCCAAGGCCGCCGGTCACATCGAAGGCGGGGCCAAGAAGGTGATTATCTCCGCACCGGCCAGTGGCGAGGACATAACGGTGGTGATGGGGGTAAACGAGGGAGGGTACGAACCGGACGCCCACCGGGTGATTTCCAACGCATCGTGCACCACCAACTGCATCGCCCCGATGGTCAAGGTGCTCGACGACTCATTCGGTGTCGAGCACGGCCTGATGAGCACCATTCATGCGTACACGAACGACCAGAAGATCCTCGACCAGGTCCACTCAGACCTGCGGCGGGCGAGGGCGGCGGCGATGAACGTAATCCCCACCTCGACAGGTGCGGCAAAGGCGGTAGGCCTGGTGCTCCCACACCTGAACGGAAAGATCCACGGCATGGCCTACCGTGTGCCCACCTCAACCGTGTCCGTCACGGACTTTACCGTCAGCCTCAAGCGTCCTACGACCGCCGAGGAGATCAACGGCGCCTACAGGGAGGCGGCTTCGGACGGCCTGAGCGGCATTCTCGAATATACCGATGAGCCCCTGGTAAGCAGCGACTTTAAGCAGAATCCCCACAGCGCCATAATCGACGGCCTCTCGACCATCTGCATGGGAGGGGACTTTGTGAAGGTCCTGGGCTGGTACGACAACGAGTGGGGTTATAGCTGCCGAACCTCGGACCTGGCGGCCTACGTGGCTGAGCGAGGAGTCTAGACCGGGGCGCCGCTCTCCACTCTGAGCGGCCGCGGCACGTGATTTCAGCAGCCCCGGGCCCCGCGCCCGATCGTGGCGGCGAGCGTCGACGCAGTTGCCGGAAGGGCCCTCTCGCCTCACCCACGAGGCGCGGTTATAATGGCGTCAGATTTGAGGAGTGCGTGACCCTGTGAACGGATCGCCGGTCAGGCTGTTGCCGGACAGGCGTCCATCTTGTTAGTCACTATGTAAGCATCGGCCCCTGGGGCCGTACGGAGGCAGATCAATGGCTACTGAGACCAAGATAGAGTCCGGCGCCGCGCAGACAGCCACCTGGCGAGTCAAGAGCGGGCTGGCCCAGATGCTCAAGGGCGGAGTGATAATGGACGTCGTCACCGCCGAGCAGGCCAAGATTGCCGAGGATGCAGGCGCCGTGGCCGTCATGGCCCTGGAGCGCGTCCCATCCGACATCCGCAGCGCCGGTGGCGTTGCCAGGATGTCCGACCCGACCAAGATCAGGGAGATTATCGACGCGGTGACCATCCCCGTGATGGCCAAGGCCAGGATCGGCCACTTCGTCGAGGCACAGGTTCTTGAGGCCCTGGGCGTGGACTATATCGACGAGTCTGAGGTGCTGACTCCCGCCGACGAGAACAACCACGTGGACAAGCACCAGTTCAAGGTGCCGTTCGTCTGCGGGTGCCGGGACCTGGGCGAGGCCCTGCGCCGCATAGGCGAAGGGGCGGCGATGATCCGCACCAAGGGCGAGGCAGGCACGGGCGACATAGTCGAGGCGGTCCGCCACGCCCGTTCGGTGCTGGGAGAGATCCGGCGGATACAGGGCATGGACGAGGCGGAGCTCATGGCGACCGCCCGCGACCTGAAGGCCCCGTTCGAGCTCGTCCAGGAGATTCACGAGACCGGTAAGCTCCCGGTGGTCAACTTCGCTGCCGGAGGCATAGCCACCCCGGCGGACGCAGCGCTCATGATGCAGATAGGTGTCGAGGGCGTTTTCGTCGGCTCCGGCATATTCAAGTCATCCAACCCGTCCCTGATGGCCTCGGCCATCGTCAAGGCGACCACGCACTACGAGGACGCGGAGATTATCGCCGAGGTCTCGACCGGGCTAGGCGACGCCATGCCGGGACTCTCCGTCCGCAAAATGCCCGTAGAGGAGCATCTGGCCGTTCGCGGATGGTAGGGGTGTAGACAGCACTCTATATGGCGCGAATCGGCGTCCTGGCCATACAGGGCGACTTCATCGAGCACCGTCACGCCCTGGACAGGGTGGGGGTCGAATCGTGCGAAGTCCGCCTGCCAGACCAGCTGGACGGGATCGACGGGCTGATAATCCCCGGCGGTGAGAGCACGACTATAGTGCAGCTCATCGATATCTACGGCTTCAGGCCCGCCCTTGAGGATGCCGCAGGAAGGGGCCTGCCGATCTGGGGTACCTGCGCCGGCATGATCGTAATGGCCAGAAGGCTCACCGACCGAAGGCCGGACCCCCTGAAGCTGATGGACATCGTGGTTTCCCGCAACGCCTTCGGCAGGCAGGTGGACAGCTTCGAGGCCGACCTTGAGGTCACGGGGCTCGACCACACGCCCTTTCGGGCGGTCTTCATCAGGGCGCCCGTGGTCGACGAGATTGGCCCGGGCGTGCAGGTACTGGCAGAGCTGGACGACGGACGTCCCGTGGCGGTTCGCCAGGGCACGCTGCTGGCCACTGCGTTTCACCCGGAGCTGACCTTCGACTCGCGCATGCACCGGCTGTTCGCAGACATGGCGGGGGGATCGGCCAGCGAGGCCCCATGATCCGGGCGATCCAGATCTCGGACCTGCCCCGCTGCCTGCTGATGGGGTTGGGAGAGACTCAGAATCGCGTCTACTCGCGCTCCGACCCGGGCCGATCCACGCCAGAGTGGATTGCACTGCCCATCGATGCGATGCGCGGCATGTCCGGCTCGAGGGGCGCCATCGTGAAGGCTTTGATCGATGGACCGCGCATCCTCTGCCTGGCGGCGGCCTCCCGGATGGCCGGGCCACAGAGCTGGGAGCTGAGCAGGCTGCAGGTCGACGCCGGTGCCGAAGACAGCGTCGCCGGCGTGCTGACGGCCGTGTTCGCGTCCGCCCTGGAGCGATCGGCGACGAACATGTCGGCGCGCGTGCTGGCCGGGGACCCGGTGGCAGATGAGCTCAGCCGTGCGGGACTGCTCCCGGCGCACGCCGAGACCCTTTACCGGGGCAAGGGCTCCGGCGCCCGCATCGATCCCCCGCGGGGGATCAGGCCCAGGGGGGACGAGGACGAGCACGGCATATTCCGCCTCTACAGCGCCTGCACGCCTCCCGAGGTGAGGGCCCTTGAGGGGATGACGCTCGAGCAGTGGTCGGCATCCCGCTGGGACGGGCCGGGACGGGCGTACGAGTACGTTCTGGAGTCCGGGGACCGCATCACGGGCTGGCTGAGGGTGCTCTCGCTAAGCGCCGCAACCGACCTTTCGATCATGGTCCACCCCGACTGCCCGGACCCGGACGCCGCCGCGCTAATGGAACTCGGCCTGGCGCTGACCCCGGCGAACGGCCCCGTCGTGTCGTTGATCCCCGGTTACCAGCCGACAGTGGGCCGCGCGGCAGACAGGGTCGGCCTGTCGGCCCGGGCCGAGTTCGAGGTCCATGCCCGGTCGGTTCGCGCAACCGAGAAGCTATTCCAGGAGGTTGGAGCCTACGAAGTCGTATCTTCCTGAACCTCATCCCGCCGGGGACAGAGAGCTGTCGGACCTGGACCTGCTGGTCAGCGTCCTCCCCGACCACATAAGGGACGCCCTGGCCGCGAGGAGCGACCTTACCGGTCTGCTGGAGGTCGTAATCGACCTCGGTCGGCTGCCGGAGGCGCGGTTCGCAAGCGACGCCACCCCGCTTGGCGACAGGGAGGTCACCGAGGCGGACATCTCCCACGTCACCGGCCGGGTCGGCGAGTTCGGCGAGGACAACAGGGCGGGCGTAGAGAGAACCCTCCATCGCATCTCTGCAATCCGCAACAGGAGCGGCCGCGTTGTCGGCCTGACGCTGAGGGTTGGGCGGGCCGTGTTCGGCACCATCAGGATCATCGAGGACCTGATCCTCACAGGAAAGAGCACGCTCCTGCTCGGCCGACCCGGTGTGGGCAAGACCACCATGCTCAGGGAGGTCGCGCGGGTGCTGGCCGACTCGGCCCGCAAGCGAGTGGTGATCGTCGACACCTCGAACGAGATCGCCGGAGACGGTGACATACCGCACCCGAGCATAGGCGGTGCACGGCGCATGCAGGTGGGAAGGCCGGCGTATCAGCACGCGGTGATGATCGAGGCGGTCGAAAACCACATGCCGCAGGTGATAGTCATCGACGAGATCGGGACCGAGCTGGAGGCGACGGCGGCCAGGACGATCGCCGAGCGGGGCGTCCAGCTGGTGGCCACCGCACACGGCAACACGCTCGAGAACCTGGCCAGGAACCCGACGCTGTCCGACCTGATCGGCGGCATCCAGACCGTGACACTGGGAGACGAGGAGGCGCGCAGGAGGAGGACCCAGAAGACGGTGCTGGAGCGCAGGGCGCCCCCGACCTTCGACGTCCTTGTGGAGATCCAGAACTGGAACACCGTCGCGGTGCACGACGACGTGGCCTCGGTAGTGGACCGCATGCTGCGTGGCGTTCAGGTCGCACCCGAGATTCGCACCCTTGACGAGCGCGGCAATGTGTCGCGCACCCGGCCGACCGCCCTGGCCACCGGCGGGCCTGCCGGGCGCCGGACGGAGCGGTTCGATCCTCTCGCCGACGCCAATGGCGACCACTCCGCGGCGTCGGGTGCCGAACCCGGCGAGGGGCTGGACCAATCCTCCGCGACGCGTCCAACCCACATCATGCCCTATGGCGTAAACAAGGGCAGGCTCCAGCAGGTGGTCGCCTCGTCCGGGCTGGCCATAGAGATCGTGGATGACATCAGGAGCGCCGATCTGCTGCTGACGACCAAGAACTACTACCGCAGGCGCACAGCCGCCCTGAGGTCGGCCGAGCAGCAGGGAAAGCCCGTCTACGTGCTCAGGCGCAACACCCTCTCCCAGATCGAGCAGTTCATAAAGGCGATAGCCCGGCAAAACGGGCGCAGCCAACAGAGCACCACCGTTCTCAGCGCGCTTTCGGAGGCCGAGCAGGCGGTCCAGAGCGTCAGGACGGGCGACCAGGATGAGATAGAGCTCACTCCCCAGGGTGCCTATGTGCGCCATCTCCAGCACGCGATCGCAGATAAGTACGGGCTATCGTCGACCAGCACCGGGCGCGACCCCCGGCGCAAGGTGGTCATCTACCGCTAGCCCGGCGGACGGGCCGGGACGTGCAAGATGTCGGTGCTATTGACGTTCGAGGGTGGAGACGGATCGGGAAAGTCGACGCAGGCGGACCTGCTCAGGCGGCGGCTCGCAGAAGATGGCTTTCCCGTCCTGCTGGTGCACGAGCCGGGCGGAACGCCGCTGGGGGATTCCATCCGCAAGCTGGTTAAGAGCCAGTCCATGTCAAAGAGGTTAAAAGGGTCAAAGCGGTCAAAGAAGGAATCCTTCAGCCCGATCTCTGAGCTGTACCTGTTCCTCGCGGCACGAGCGCAGCTCGTCACGAGCGTCATCAAACCCGCGCTCAGCCGCCCTGGGGCAGTTGTAATCTGCGATCGCTACATGGACTCTACCGTGGCGTACCAGGGCTACGGACGCAGGCTAGACGTAGGCATGGTCCGGTCCGCCAACGAGGTCGCTATCGACGGTGTGGTCCCCGACCTCACCTTCTTTCTGGACCTGCCTCCCGCCGTCGCCGAGAGGCGTGCCGAGGCCCAGGCCCGCCTGGAGGGAGCGGCGGACACCGGCGTACCCAGGCTGGAGCCGGAGGGAATGCGCCGCTTTGAGGAGGAGACGGCCGCGTTCCGCAGGCGGGTCTATGATGGATACACAAAGATGGCGGCCGGGGAACCCGACAGGTGGCGAAGGATAGACGCCACGAAACCGGAGCAGGACATCGCCGGAGAGGTGCGCCGCCTGGCAGAGGACGTGCTGGCGGGAGTTGCCCCGACCGCCTCGGCGACCGGCGATGATGACGCTAAGGACGGGTGCGGTCAGCCGGCCCTCTTCTAGCGGGAGGTTAGGACAGCCATGGACGATCAAGAGAAGATCGCAGAATTTCTGGCCGGAAGAGAACTCGCCGATCTGGTGACGCTGATGGCCGACGGTTCGCCGCATGTGGCCCCCGTCTGGTACAAGTTCGACGGCGACACCTACGTGGTGCTCGCAGAGCCGTCCACAATCAAGGTGCGCAACATCCGCCATGACCCCAGGGTCGCGGTCTCGATCGCAAGTCACGACAGGCCCTACGGGTACGTTCTCATCCAGGGGAAGGCGGAGATATCCGAGGGGGATACCGACCCGCTCCTTTTCGAGATGTCCTACCGGTACCTGGGCAGGACCGAGGGGCACAAGTACGCCGTCGCGACCAGGCAGCAGTCCTCATTCGTCTTCATCACCATCACGGCCGAAAAGACGATTACGTACTTCGACTACTAGCCGGCCGGGGCCGAGCTACCGGTCCTCTGCACGCATCGGCTCCACCGGTCGGGGCCTACCGACGATTACCTTCCGATCCTCGACGATCGATCTGGGGACCTCGTTGACAAGCCTTTCGGCCTCCTTCGCGCCAACCAGCTCTGCGGCCGCGGCGAGGCCGGGACCCAGCGCTGGCGCCCTGGGCCCATCCGGCCGATGACAGTCCGAGGCCATCACGTGGGCCAGGCCGCTCCGGACCAGGTCCTCGGTGAATCGGCGCACGCCGGCACCGAAGTGGCCCAGTAGGCTGCCGGCCGTGATCTGCGAGAGCATTCCCGCCTCCACGAAATCGACCAGGATCTCCGGCCGCCTCTGCACGACCTCGATCCGCTCCGGGTGGGCCAGCACCGGCGTGATCCCGAGCGACTGGACCCGTGACAGCGTCGATTCCAGATATTCGGGATGGCCGAAGAAAGGCATCTCGATCAATGCATACCTGGTGTTGCCTATGGGAAGGGCCCTTCCGTCAGAGAACATCTCGTCCAGCCCGGGGACTACGTGGTTCTCCATGCCCATTACCAGCCCGAGAGGGATTTCACTGTCGCCGAGCATCGAGTCCAGATGAGACCTGAGCTCGATCGCATTTCCCGGAGACGACAGCTCATTGACGTCCTTCATGTGGGGTGTGGCCACCATCAGGACTGTCCCGGAGCGGGCGGCAACCGATGCCATGGCGAGCGCCTCCTGCACCGTCCGGGCGCCGTCGTCCAAGGCAGGAAGTATGTGTGCGTGCAGGTCGTACAAGGCTCGGCGTTCCCTGCGAAATGTTAGGCGGGGCCCCGGGCTCCGGCAAGGCGCTCAACCTTTGGGCGGGCCATCGCCGGTCGCGCTGCGGCCTTGATTGTTGCCACGGGTCCGCTCTGCTAAAATCCGTTGGCTTCGGCAGACCCGCCTTGCGCATGCCCACCGCTCAGACCTCCAATTCAGGACCCTAGCCCGGGTGCCGCAGAACGCATCAATAAAAACCTTCGAATGGTCCGACCTTCCGGAGTGGACCGCGCTCGTTAACGACCTTGACGGGACGAGCGGCGCCGGCATCGAAACTCCCGTGGACTACAAGAGGCTGCTTCTGTCGCAGCCGTCGGTCGACGCGGAGGAAAACTGCTTTGTGGCGGAGGTCTCCGACGAGTGTGCCGGCATGGCGCGCGTCTCTCCTGAGCCGCTCATAGGCCGCGCGGTCGCCGAGATCGCCGTGCTACCCAAGCACCGCAGGCGGGGGGTCGGACGCCAGCTCCTGGATAAGGTCATGGAACGGGTCAGCGTCCTTGGCCTTCCCCTCCTGCACATTCAGGTCTCGGTGCACAGCAGGGGAGGCCGCTTTCTCCTGGAGGACTCGGGCTTTTACGCCGTAAGGAGATACTGGCGCCTGACTGCCGAATCGGACGGGATAGAGGTGCCGCCGATGCCCCCCCACTACTCCATCAGGCCGTTTGAACTCGACCGCGACGAGGAGACGCTCACCGAACTCCAGAACGACGCATTCGGGCAGAGCTGGGGATTCTCACCCAACACGGTCGAGCAGATAGCGGCGAGAGTCAGGCTGAGGCCCTGGGAAGCGGACGGCATCCTGCTGATGGAGAGCGGGGAAGAGGTATGCGGGTACAACTGGACCCACAGGCCCCGAGAGTCGAACTCGCCGAGCGGGGTGATAGGCATGACCGGGGTGCACCCCGACCACAGGAGAAGGGGCCTGGGCCGTGTAATCGTCACCGCGGGCATGGCCTACCTGCGCGAAAAGGGCGCCAGCGTAGTAAGGCTTGAGGTCGACCACAGCAACAAGCCCGCCAGGGAGCTATACCTGTCTCTGGGCTTTAACCTGGCAGACGAGACGGTCTGGTACGAGCTTAACGTGGAAGACTAAGCGCCCTTCAGCCTCTCCACCGCATCGAAAGTCCTACAGTCCAAACATGCAACCTCACCACCGGGATGACAGTGCCGAACTTACCCCTCGTCCCGGCCACAGGAAGTGGAGTACCCCGGTCTCTGTGTCCACCCTAAGACGTGGCGGTGCCTTCCTGAATCACTGAACCTCCGACCGATCCCGGACAACAACAAAGAGACCTCCCGCCCCATCCTGGTTTGGCCGATGCGTCAGCGCCGGGCCGCAGGACCCGCCGTCCGGGACAATCTACTTAAGCATACGAGTCTCGGGGCAAACAGCTCGGCCCTCCGCAACATCCGCTCATCAAACGAACGCTCTCAATCAGTCCAACAGCGGGTCCATGGCGCCCACCGACTTTACGGCAGACGGAACCGAGTCGTTCGGCGCCACTTCCTAGGCGCCTCCCCAATCTCTACCTGGCGGGCGACTGCGCAAGGGTTCCCCTGGTCAAAGGGGCCCTCGTCACCGGTGATGGCGCGGACGGAGAGGCTGCGGATCTGCTGGCGCCCAGCCCACAAGAGGGTTTAGCGATTTCCTTGACCTGACGGCTCGGGGCCCCACGTACCAGCAAGTCCTACATCGCCACCTCCCGCCGGAAGGTTCGCAGAAGGGTACACTTGGGGCTTGGAACAAGGAGGTTAGGTTTGGCCAAGTACCTGTATCAGGCGAATTACACCCCGACAGGAATGCAGGGTCTGCTTCGGGAAGGCGGCACTTCGCGACGGAAGGTCTTTGAGGAGATGGGCAGGGAGCAAGGCGGGAAGTTGGAGGCGTTCTACTATGCCTTCGGTGGCGCGGACCTATACATCATCTTTGACCTGCCCGATGCTGCGACGGCTGCCGCGATCTCCCTCGCCATCACGGCGGGAGGAGCGCTCAGCCTCAGCACAGTGCAGTTGATCACGCCAGAGGAAATCGACATAGCCGGTCAGAAAACGGTGAACTACCGCCCTCCCGGGGCTTGATCGCCGACCCACAGAACCTATGCGAGAGCTAGTAGTGATCGGCGGTGGGCCTACCGGCCTCGCCGCCGCCTATACGCTCTGCTGACGCTGAGTCGAGGCAACGATTCTAGAAGTCGCCGATCGGGCCGGTGGAGGCCCGGCGCGCTGCGTCGCCGGATTAGGCGGCAGGAAGACATCCCGGAAGATAATGCCTAGTATCGGACGATCCGAAAGACTAGGCTGAACTGCCCGGCCGTCGATGGCCGACTTAATCATCCACGTCGCGAGTCTTGTCGGCGACGAGATACGATGTGGGCGCGACTGGCCTCAGGAGGTCAGTTTCATTCTAGGCCTCCACATTGGCGCCAAGCTGGTTGAGCATCACCGTCATCCCCAGTGGCGTCAGCCCATATTTCGTTTGCCGCGATACCCACAGGTCTGTGGCACCGTAGTACTTGTGCAATTCCTCATTCAGCACCACGCTGGAGATCTCGCCCTTGACGCTCAGGTCTTCGGAACGGAGATCCCGGATCCCGGCCCCCTATAGCCAGTCGACATACTCGCTGACCGGCGGCGAGTAAATCGCATCCATCAGTGACTTGGTGCGCGTTGTCAGACCGGGTGGCTACATCGCCTATTCGCTGCGCCGCGACATCTACGAGGCCAATTGTTACCTGGAAAGGCTCGCCGGCCTGAAGGAAGCAGGCAAGGCAGTGGTGATCTAGGCGACGGATCCCCGGTGCATGATGACCATCGGTGAGCCCGAGCTGGAACACCAGATCTGGATGCTGAAGATCGTATTTCCCTGTGGGCGTGGACTAGACCATGGTTGAGCAAACCCGGGTAGCGTGACTCTGCATGTGCTGGGGCCGAAACTACAGAAGGCGCTACGACCGCCTTCTGCGCCAGACCGACATAGTGAGGAAGCGGCCTGCAGGCCAACGAAGGCGGAAACGCTGGCCGCGGTTAGACTAAGTTATCAAGACCAAAGACCCGCTGCATCCCCTGACCGAGCGGCCGGGGCGAGTGTGTCGGTATACCCATGGAGCCCCAGTCCTATCTTGAGGATAGTGCTGCCCACTGTCCAACGCGGCCGCCCAGCATGACGAAGTCAAGAGCCTTCCTGCTCGGGTTCAGGTTGAGGTTTGGTCAGCCGTCCCCAGCAGGTATCCCCCGCCCTCACTTTCGGGTCCTTGAGGCTCGGCACACAAACGGAAGCCCCGGCTATCCTCCCCTGGACGACTCGACTACGCCCTGTACGTTTCCTGTATCGGGACGGCTCGGACTCAAAGCTGAGTAAGAAGGCGTGACCCGGTTTCCGATTGCAATGCTGCGGTTGACCCTTAGCGCGGTGCGCGATCTGGCACCCATCATCCTCGTCATCGCGTTCTTCCAGCTAGTAGTGCTGCGGCAGCCCTTTCCTGATTTGCTGAGCGTCCTCATAGGACTGCTCTGCGTGATAGCGGGGCTGACGCTCTTCATCCGGGGACTCGAAAGCGGGCTCTTCCCCCTGGGCGAGGCGCTCGCGCAGGGCTTCGCCCGGAAGGGTAGCGCCACCGTGCTGCTTGCATTCGGCTTCTGCCTGGGCTTCGGTACTACCATAGCCGAGCCGGCTCTGATCGCCGTCGCCGCCGAGGCCGCCGACGTTGCCGCGGAGGCCGGCGCAATCGTCGATGACGAACGCGCGCGCGCCTCCTACGCCCTGGAGCTGCGGTTGGTCGTGGCCTTAGCCGTGGGCGCCGCCATCGTGATTGGCATACTGCGCATCCTCAAAGGCTGGCCCATCCACAGGCTCATCATCGCAGGATACCTGCTGGTGACGGCCATGACCGTCTTCGCCCCCGCCGAAATCGTCGGCGTGGCCTACGACTCCGGTGGCGTTACCACCAGCACCATCACCGTGCCGCTCGTGACGGCGCTCGGCGTTGGCCTCGCCACGTCCATCCGAGGACGCAATCCGATGGTCGACGGCTTCGGTCTCATAGCGTTCGCCAGCCTTACCCCCATGATCTGCGTGCTCGCCTATGGAATGGTGACTTGATGACTGACCTCCCCCGCACCTTCGTTGATGCCCTGCTATCCACCGCGCTCGACGTCGCGCCCATCGTCGCGATCCTCCTGCTGTTTCAGATCGTAGTTCTGCGCCGCAAGCCGCCCAACCTGCGCCGGATAGCCGTCGGATCCATCCTCGTCCTGGTGGGTCTTGCACTGTTCCTCATTGGCCTGGAGAACGCCCTGTTCCCGATAGGCAAGACCATGGCGAGCCAGCTCACAGCGCCCGAGACCATTGGCGTGGAGAGATTGGCTGACGGTATCGACTGGCACGACTATCTGTCGATTTACGCTTTCGCCGGCGCCATAGGATTCGCAACGACGATGGCCGAGCCTTCCCTCGTCGCCGTGGCGATTAAGGCCCGCGACGCATCGGGCGGAGTCGTTAACGCCTGGGGACTGAGGATCGCAGTGGCCGTAGGCGTCTCCGTAGGAGTGGCGCTGGGCTGCCTCCGCATCGTCACCGGTACACCCCTCCCCTGGTTCATCATCGGCTCCTACGTCGTCGTGATGCTGCTTACGTTCAGGGCTGGCCGGACCATCGTTCCACTCGCCTACGACAGCGGCGGCGTAACCACCTCGACCGTCACCGTGCCAGTGGTCGCAGCCCTCGGACTGGGGCTAGCCGCAAGCGTGCCGGGGAGGAGCCCACTGATCGATGGATTCGGACTCATCGCTTTCGCCAGCGTCTTCCCAATCATATCTGTGCTGGCATACTCTATTGCCGCCTCCTGGCTGAGCCGCAGGCGGAAGTCAAATCTCCCCTAGGAGGCTTGGGCCGTGAGACTAAAGCTGATTGTCGCCCTGGTGAGCGATGACAAAGTAGATGTCGTCGTCAAAGCCGCTCGAGCGGCCGGAGCCACGGGCGACACAATCATCACCAACGTGCGCGGCGGCGGCCTGAGGCCGGAGAAGACTTTCCTCGGCCTCGACCTAGCCACCAAGCGCGATGTCGTTCTCTTCCTGGTGGTTGAGACGCGCGCCCGCGAGATACTGGAGCGCATCCGCGACGCGGCGCGCCTCGATGCCGAGCCGGGCGCCGGCATCGCCTTTCAGGTACCCATAGAGGATGCGGTGGGACTCAACACGCAGCTTCCCACAATTCTGGAGGATTTGGAATCTGAGATATGACAGACGATAGCCCCGCCAGGGTGAGAGACCTCATGGTCGAAGAGTTGCACACGATCGACGGGCTCGCCACCGTCGCCGATGCCATGGCCCTGATGAGGCGGCACCGCGTAAGCTCTCTCGTCGTCGACCGACGGAACGAGGACGATGAGCTTGGCCTGATCGTGGTCGCCGACATCGCGCGCGACGTGATCGCCCATAATCGCGCCCCTGAGCGCGTCAACGTCTACGAGATCATGTCCAAGCCACTGCTGACCGTGCCGGAGGACATGCTCACCAGGTACGCCGTCCGACTGCTCGCGCGCTTCGGGCTCTCTCGCGCCGTGGTCGTGGACTACGATCGCAACGCTATCGGAATGGTGAGCCTCCGCGATCTCATCATGGGCTACACATCGGACTGAAACCTGCGGAGCGGCGGGCGCCCTTCGCATGAGTGGCTTGCCAATCGCCTGCCCACCTTAACCCCTGCCAAACGACACCAAATCTGCGGCCCCGCGGCCCTGTGTACCCTAGGCCCGGACCGCTGCAACTCCGGAACCGGCAGCAGGAAGGTGTCCCTGAAGAAAGCACCTATTGCGGGACAGACCCGGAGACTAGGGGTCGGGCGGTTCGGCGGGATCGCGGGGAAGGTTGCCTTGCCTCAGGATAGGCGGGATCGTACCGCCGGAAAAGACCGTCTTCATCGCCTCTTCAACCGAGATGTTTGTGTCGATGACCTCCTCTTCCACCACGAACGCCAGATTGCCTGATGTGGGATTGGGTACCGTCGGCACATAGACGATCACCCATGTCGGATGGTTATCGTCGGCCGGAATGTAGCCGGTGACAAAGCCCAGGGCCCTGTAGCCGGGCCTGGGCCATTCGATGAACACGACCCGGTTGATCTTCCGCTCCATCGGCGTGGAAAGGGCATCGGTCGCCTGCCGCGCCACACCGTAGACGGACTTAACGACCGGGACCCTGGCGAGTACGGCGTGCTGCACGTCAAAGGCCTTGCGCCCGAGCCTAGCAGAGACTGTGGCCCCGATCAGATACAGGGCGACCAGGATCACGACCAGGCCTATGCCGGGAAAGTCCAGCGGAGTGTTGGCGAACCTGGGGCGGAGGATATCGTCCAGGTACGTCACGACGAACCTGAACACCAGAAATGTCAGGGCCAGCGGCACGACGACCAGGAAACCGGATACCACCCGGCGCCATACGTGGCGCTCGACCCTGGTCAGGAAATTTACCCTGACCTCTCCGGTCTCAGGCTTGGCATCCTCCCGATCGGGGCGTCCTCTGAGGTCCAACTCTCACGCTCCGCCCGCCCCCACCAGGGCTGCGGGTCTTTCCATGAGCGAATTGTAGAAATCCATCAGTCGGGACGATACCCCGGTCCAGCCCATTCCCCGAGCTGCGATCATGGCCGCATCTCCCATCGCCCGGCGAAGCGACGGGTTGGCAAGGATCATCTCTATCTGCTGGGAGAATGGGTCCGAGCACCGCCAGGGCACCAGGTAGCCGCTCTCGCCGTTTCTCACAAAGGACTTGAGGCCCCCTACCCTCGAGACGACCACCGGCGTCCCGCAGGCCATGGCCTCGAGGGCCACCATGCCGAAGCTCTCGTAGTGCGAGGGCAGCACAAGGACGTCGGCTGCACTGTAGTACCAGGGCAAATCCCGCTGCGGGACCGCTCCTGCAAAGGTCACCCTCTCGGCAACGCCCACCGAACGCGCGAGATCCCCGAGCTCGCCAACCAGCTGATCGGAATCCGGGTCTCCGCCTACCACAACGAGTCGTGTGGTGTCCGCCATCGCCAGATCCGCCACCGCCCTCACCAGTATGTCCAGCCCCTTCAGGGGATCGAGCCTGCCTACATACAGCACCATGCTGGGCTCGGTCACGCCAAGCCTTTCCCGTGCCACCGACCTCTCCCTGGGCCTGAACACGTCCAGGTCCACGCCCGGCGCGATCACCGCCACGCGGCCTGGATCCACCCCGTAGAGTCTGGTCATCTCCTCCGCCTCGGCGCGGGTCGAGACCACCACGCCGTCCACCGAGCGGAGCAGGGTGGTCTCGGCGCTTATCCTTACCGCCGACTCGCTCTCGCCCGGCCGGGCCTGCAGCTTGAGCTTGCCCAGGGTATGGAACGTGGCGACGTGCGGGACGCCCAGCGCCCGCGACAGTCGCATGCCGGCCAGCCCGGAGAGCCAGTAGTGGGAGTGTAGGAGGTCGTAACGCAGCCCGCACTGCCTCGCGTAGTCCTCCAGGTTGGCCACGAACTCCGGGACCGCCTCGTGAAGGTTCTCCTTGCGCTCCCCGATACTTCCAGCGCGAATATGTACAACCCTGGCGTTCTCGCCGATGTCGATCACCTGCGGGTCCGCCGGATCGTGGTGGCGGGTGAAGACGTCTACCCTGACACCGGCGCGCCCGAGCTGCCTTGCGACCTGCAGCAGGTACACATTCATGCCGCCCGTGTCGCGCCGCCCCGGGCGGGCCGCCGGACAGCTGTGAAGGCTTAGAAGAGCGAGGCCGTCCACCATGCCTACCGGGTTACGACGATTCGATATACGGCCCTGTCCTGTCCGCCCAGGCCGTACTTGTATCGCTCGGCGCCTTTTAGGAAGTCGAATCGGCGACGCCCAGACTCGATCGCCTCGCGGATCGCGTAGGCCTTGTTTATCAGGCCGACGCTCAGGTCAGCCCTGGCAGGATCATAGCCGCTGTTATAGAGCATGTAGGTTCCGGCGAAATCGAAGATCAGACATGCCGCCGTCCGAAGGCCGTCGATCTCCAGGAACGAGAGCCGCAGCGCGCCGCGCGACGCAGCCTCCTGAGCGAGCAGATGGAAGAAGCGCCGCCGCTGCGGTGTCAGGAAGGCAGCCTTATCCTCGTTGGTGGCGCTCATCAGACGGAGAAACTCCTCCACCTGGGGCTCCAGCCCGTCCTCATCCGCGAAGGTAACCTGTCGTACCTGGCCGCTAGCCTCCAGTCTTCTTATCTTGCGGCGCAGCTCGTGCCTGTGCTTTTTGGGAAGGGAACTTACATACTCCTCCCATGATCCGG
This sequence comes from uncultured Dehalococcoidia bacterium, assembly GCA_964477845.1. GTDB lineage: Bacteria > Chloroflexota > Dehalococcoidia > Lucifugimonadales > UBA2962 > CAUZIR01. Next base: position 51,111 of record CAYZES010000009.1, read on the forward strand.
GCAGATCCACGACCGGGGCCACCCCTACCTGATGCCTGTCGACGGTAAGGCCCCTGCTGTGTGCTGCGGCGGTCAACGCCTCGTTCGTCGGGGAATCGACCCGGGTTGAAGGGAGCTCAAGCGATCGCCAGGGAGCCTGGCCGTACCGCAGATCTTCCAGGAAATCCAGTAGCGCACCGGTAAGCTCCAGCTCCCGCCCCTTAACCAGGATGAAGTCCTGGTAATCGAACAGGTCCGGGTCGCCTGCGAGCAGGAGCCTGTCACCGGCCCTGATCAGCGGCGCGATCCCCACCAGGTCGCAGGCGTCCCTGACCTCGATGATCCTGGCGGCCTCGCCATCGGCGAAGACCCGGTGCCAGGCCGATATCCACCAGGGGGCCGAGAAAACTGTGGGGCATGCGGTCATACCCAGCAGGGTTTCGCAGGCGCCAGATAGGGACCCGAAAGGGTTATCCCCATCAGCCGCCAATTCGGTGAGCGTAAGGCTAGCTATGCTCTTCCTCCCTCCGGCCCGGCTGTTCGACAGGACCATCTCCGGGCGGGCCTGCCGGGCGGAGCCCTGGGCATCCCGGCCCTCACCGTGCCCGGCGAAACGGCCCTCGGACCCCGTGGCCAAGCTATCACAGCACCGTTATACGGACAACCTGAAGATTGACGCTGGACGCCTTGTCCACGGCGTTAATCGCCCTTGTATCAACCTCCGTGCCGACCGTAAAATGGAGTCCTTATGGACCCTGAACAACAGATGCAGGACCCGCACCTAACGATTCACGCGCGCAACATGCGCCTAGACGAAAGGACCGAGCGCTATGCCCGCCGAAAGTTCGGCCGGCTGGCCCGGCACCTTCGCACGATGTCGACCGCCGAACTGGAGATTTCCCAGACCGCGGCAAGGTCAGTAGATGAGCGCGTTGTCGCGCAACTGACGATCACCACCAACGGAAGGTCCCTGAGGGGCCAGGAGCGAGGTGCCACCGCCCAGCAGGCCGTCGACCTTGTGACGGATGTGCTCGACCGACAGATCCGGCGTTACAAGACACGGTTCTACCGGACCTCTGCGGCCCGCAGGTCCGCAAGGTCAGCCCCGAAGGACAAGCCCGCCGGAACCGAAGGCGACCTGGTGACCGAGCCTGACGCCGTCGACGGCCCCCCGCCTGGCAAGGTGATCCGCACCAAGCGCTTTGCCATGGCGCCCATGCGGGTGGAAGACGCGATTGAGGAGATGGAGATGCTCAGTCACGCCTTCTTCCTGTTCTACAACCTGGAATCGCAGGCCTACAGCGTGGTCTACAGGCGCCGAGACGGGGACTACGGACTGCTCGAGCCTCAGCTCCTGGACTGACTGCCCGCATCGGCCTCCTCCCTATACGAACACCCGCGGACCCCGGCAGGTCCATAGGCCGCCCTTACCCCCATACTGGAGACCAGATTTGACCTCTTTAGCCAGTTGCGACCCCGAGCTTGCGAGCGCCATCGCCGACGAAAGCGCTAGGCAGCGGCAGAGCATCAACCTGATCGCCTCTGAGAACTACACCAGCAGGGCGGTGCGAGAGGCGCAGGGGTCGTTGCTAACCAACAAGTACGCCGAGGGATATCCGGGGCGCCGCTACTACGGCGGCTGCGAGTTCGTGGACGTCGCCGAGAACCTGGCGATAGCCCGGGCCAAGCGCCTGTTCGGCGCCGAGCATGCCAACGTCCAGCCACACTCGGGAGCGCAGGCCAACATGGCCGTCTACCACTCGCAGCTGCAACCGGGCGACACGGTGATGGGACTCAGGCTGGACCAGGGCGGCCACCTGACACACGGCAGTCCGGTCAACTTCTCGGGCAGGCACTACAACTTCGTCTCCTACGGAGTAGACCGCGAGACGGAGCTGATAGACATGGACGCGGTGGCCCGGCTGGCCGAAGAGCACAGGCCCAAGATCCTGGTCGCCGGGGCCACCGCATATCCCCGGTTCTTCGACTTTCGGCGCTTTCGGCAGATAGCCGACGATGTCGGAGCGCTGCTCATGGTCGACATGGCTCATTTCGCGGGGCTTGTGGCGGGCTGGGGCCACCCGTCGCCGGTCAGGCATGCGCACGTGGTGACCTCAACCACGCACAAGACGCTCCGGGGTCCACGGGGAGGGATGATCCTGACCACCGGGGAGCTTGCGACGTCGGTCGACCGCGGAGTCTTCCCCAACGTTCAGGGCGGTCCACTCATGCACTCTGTGGCGGCCAAGGCGGTCGCATACGGTGAGGCGCTGACCCCCCGGTTCAAGAGCTACACGCAGGCGATCACGGCAAATGCGGCGGCCCTGGCCGAGGTGCTTGGCAGCGGAGGGGCGCGCATCGTCTCAGGCGGGACGGACAACCACATGGTGCTGGTCGACCTGCGCCCCCTGGGCCTTACCGGCCGGGCCGCGGAGGAGGCTCTCGACCGAGTGCGCATCACGACCAACCGGAACGCCATCCCGTATGACCCCGAAAAGCCCCGCATAACCAGCGGCCTGCGGCTGGGCACACCCGCCATCAGCAGCAGGGGCTTTACAGAGGACGACTCACGCAGGGTCGGCGAACTGATACTTCAGACCCTGAAGGGCGTCGACAGGCCAGGAGTGGAGGACTCTGTACGCAGGGAGGTCGCAGCGCTGGCCGATCGCCTGCCCGTCCCGGACTAGGAGCCCCGGGTCAGGAAAGCTCGGTCAGGGCCTGACTTGCGGCGGCCTGCTCGGCGCTAGCCTTGCGGGACCCCGAACCCCGGCCCGCCACCCTGCCGTCGACCTCCACCTCGGCCACAAAGGAGGGTAGATGGGGTTCACCGGACTGCTCGACGATCCTGTACAGGGGTGGCTGCCACCCCCTGCCCTGCGCCAGCTCCTGGAGTTCGGACTTGGGGTTGGAAGCGCCACCCTGGCCCGCCCCGTCTAGCCTGTCACCCAGCAGGCCCAGTACCAGCTCAAGGGCCGCCTGGTAACCGGCGTCGAGGAACCTGGCGCCGACGACGGACTCCAGCGCCGCCGCCAGATTCGACTGCCGCTCGCGGCCGCCAAGCGCCTCCTCACCCCTACCCAGCGCCAGGTACTCCCCGAGACCGACGTCCGCCGCCGCCGCCGCCAGGGTCTGGCCGCTGACGAGCGTCGACCGGACCGAGGTAAGCCGGCCCTCGCTCCATTCAGGGTGACGCCGGTACAGCTCCTCCGCCACTGCCAGGTCCACGACGGCATCTCCGAGGAACTCGAGCCTCTGGTTGGAGAGAGTGCGCGCCGAGCCTTCTTCGTTGACCACGGAGGGGTGAACAAGCGCAAGTTCAAGCAGCCCCGCATCAGAGAACGTGCACCCGATCCGGGACTGCAGGTCGGCAAGTTCGCGCGACCGATCTGGAGAGGTATTCCTAGATCGCACCCTTCGGCCAGGGTGGCTGGGGGCGCTTTACCTCGCCGACGTAGCTCCTTTCAGCGAACAGGCCCGCGAAGTGGGCCATCGCCTCCGCCGCCTCGTCATCCGGAGGGATGAATGTCTTAAGGAACACCGACTGCCCGTTTTCGAAAAGGAATGTCGGAGTACCGAATACTCCGTGCTCGGATACCGCCTCCGTATGGTCGGCCGCCACCTCCGCCACTAGGTCCGGGTCCTCTAGGTCGCTAGCCAGACGGTCTACATCGAGGCCCTGCGCCTCGGCGATTTCGACAAGCGGGCCGCGCCGGTCAAGGCGGACTCGATCGCCGTCGTGACGGGCCGCCAGCAAGGCCCTGTGGAAGCGTTCGAACTGCTCCCTACCCTGCCTAGCCGCCGCCTTGCCCACCAGAAGCGACAGGAACGAGCGGCCTCGTTCATCCTCCGGCCTGTCCCATAGCTCGGCTCCATCGCTGCGCCCGGCCTCATCGAGGACGAACGCGCGCCACGTCACGTCGACCTCGAACCCTGCGGTGCGCGCCTTATCCAGCCACACGGCTGCATTGTGCACGAACGGTCATATGTAGTCGTAGAAGATCTGGACTCTGAGCACCGCACACCCCCGATGTTCGCGATAGCGGCAATCTTAGCACCACGTCGCCCGGCCGGCCCTGAACTCGATCCGGGGCCGTGCCATCCATCGTATAATGCCGGTCGATCGAGCTATCTAGATGGCCGGATTCTAATGAAGATACTCATCGTAGGGGGCACCCTCTACTTCGGGAAGATCATCGCCCAATCGCTCCTTGACCGCGGCGACGAGGTGACGATCTATTCGAGGGGCAACACCCGTCCCAAGTTCTGGGACGAGTGCGACCACATAATCGGAGACCGAACAGACCCCGATTCCTTCCGGTCCAATCTTGCCGGCCGCAGCTTCGACGCCGTGATCGACAACCTTGCCTTCAGGGTCGAGGACGTGCAGTCGGCGGTCCGAGCGCTCAGGGGAAACACGGGCCGCTACATAGTGGCCTCCACCGTGTCCATATACGGCGGTCCCGGACACGCTCTCACGCGCCGCCCGGGCGGAGACGACGGACCGCCTGCGGACCGCTCCGACCAGTTCGTGGACCTGGACGCTGAATGCCCGATCGCCGAGGACTCGGTCGACCTGGCCTCCGTTCCCTGGTCCTACGACGACACAGAGGACGAGTACGCGCAGGGAAAGAGGCAGATCGAGCGCTACCTTGCCGAGACGAGCGACTTTCCGTGGGTCGTCATGCGCGTCCCGGCCACCATGGGCCCGGAGGATCCCAGTCTCAGGTTCTGGTGGTACCAGCAGCGTATCGAGGATGGACGACCGATTGTCCTGAGGGATGGCGGCTCGGGGGTGTTTCGACTGGGCTTTCGCGACGATGTCGCCAGGGCATTCATCGACGTCGCCGACTCGGCCGGCACCGCCGGCAACATCTACAACATCTGCCAGACCGAGGTACCAACCCTCAGGCACTACCTTCAGACCGTCGCCGGTGCATGCGGGACCGAGCTCAACGCCGTCTCCGTCCCCGGCAGGGCGTGCGACCTGCTCTCGGACCTGCCCTGGAAGGACTGGAGCTACGACCCGCTATACATACCGTCGCCCTACGTCATGTCGGTCGAGCGGGCGCGGCGCGACTTTGCAATGCACTCGACCCCGATGGCCGACTGGATAGCGGAGACTGTCAACTGGTATCGGGAGAACCCCGCCCCGGACTCCGCTCACTATGAGGGAAGGGACCGGGAGGTCGAGCTGGCCGAAAGGTGGGGCAGGGACTACTCGCACCTTGTTGGTGCCTGAGAAAGAGAGCCAATGGGAAAACCCAAAGTCGCATATGTATCCTCACGTGAGTCCGACATCGCCCTCACGCTCGATCAGCTCGCCGGCATCGACCACACCTTCGAACGGCACATGGTTCGCAGCGAGGGAGAGGTGATCGAGGCGGTAAAGGATGCCGACGTTGTCATCAGCGAGGCGGTGCCCATGGGAAGCGCGGCAATTGAGGCCATGCGAGGCGCCACCGCGATCGTGAGCCTTGGCCACGGCTTTAACCACATCGACGACCTTGCGGCGACGGAGGCGGGGATCATGGTGGTCAACTGCGCCGGCTACTGCTCCGACGAGGTGGCCAACCACACTATCCTGTTCGTGCTTGCCTGCTCAAAGAGGCTGGTTCAGCTAAACACGCTGGTCCGGGAGGGCCGCTGGGAGCCGCAGACTCCCTGGACCCTGCTGCCGATGCCGTCCGTCTACGGGCAGACCCTGGGTCTGATCGGCCTGGGCAACATCGGCAGGCCTACCGCCCGCAAGGCCAAGGTATTCGGTCTGAGGGTCATCGTCTACGACCCCTATTTGCCCCCGTGGGTGGCCGACGAGTACGAGGTCACGACGGTCGAGACTATGGAGGAACTGGCCGCCGCCTCAGACTACGTCTCGATGCATGTCCCGCTAAACGACGGGACAAGGGGACTCGCAGGCGAATCACTGTTCAGGGCGATGAAGCCGACCGCCTACTTCATAAACACCTGCCGCGGACCGACCCACAATGAGGCGGCCCTGATAAGGGCCCTGAGGGAGGGGCAGATAGCCGGCGCCGCGCTTGACGTGTTCGAGCAGGAGCCCACGCCCGACGACAACCCGTTGCTGGCGATGGACAACGTGATCGTCACTCCGCATTCGGCGGGCACGTCCGACCGATCCAACGCAGCGGGCCGGTCCAGGCTGGGCGAGGAGACGGCCCGGATTCTGAGAGGCGTGTATCCTATGTCAATTGCCAACCCCGACGTGTTGCGGAAGATACCGGGCCGCGGCCCGGCGACGGCGTCTTAGTCCGTCCGGTTGAGCCCGGCGGCAGGAGAGGAAGATGACGGAACCCATCGCAAAGCTTAACGTCGAGATCCGCTACTGCGTCCCTTGAAGCCACCACGGTACGGCGGCCTGGATGGCCACCGAGATCTTTGCCGAGGGCAGCAGTGACGTATCGATAACCATGACTCCCGGGGTCGGCGGCATACTCCAGGTCTTCGCGGATGGAGACACGCTGTATGACAAGGCGAACGAGGATGGCAGGTTCCCCGACCTCCCGAGGGTAAAGGAGATCAGGGCGCAGATACGCAGGCGGCTGGAGGACTAGTCGACCCTGTATCGCTGCCGACCTTGATCGCTTGGCGAATGGAGAGCGATCGGCGTGCCGGTTTGGCTCCGTCCAGGGTTAAGTCGCCGGGCAGGTGTCCCGATGTCGGACCCTCCCGAAGGTGCCGGCTGGGCAACCGGGGCTCTCGCTGTCTCCTCCTCATCGGTCGGGGTCCGCGGGAGCCATCGTTACCTTCCGGCTCCGCCGACGCGTGCCGCTATCGCGGCCACATCCACAAAGGAGACGGTCCGGGCGGATCGGCGAATTCAATTTCGAGGGCTGAATGTTTGACTTACTGATCAGAGGCGGAACGGTAATCGATGGGACGGGAGATGCCGCCTTCAGGGCGGACGTAGGTATATCCGGGGACAGAATCAAGGCAGTAGGCGACCTTGCGTCCGCCGATGCGGCGCGCACGATAGATGCCTCCGGGCAGGTTGTGAGCCCGGGATTCATCGACACCCACGCCCACTCGGACGGTGTGCTGCTGCTGGACCCCCAGCATGCCTCGGGCATTAGACAGGGCATAACCACCGAGTTCCTGGGCCAGGACGGCCTTTCGTACGCGCCGCTGTCAGCGGCCAACTACGAGATGTACAGGCGTTACCTGTCGGGGCTACTGGGTCTGCCCCCTGCGGATCTGGACATGTCCAGCGTGGAGGCGTTCCGGTCGCACTACCATCGCAAGTGTGCGATCAACACCGCATACTGCGTCGCCCACGGGGCGATCCGCATCGAGACCGTCGGATTCAGCGACAGGCCACTCGTCGGCGAAGATCTGGCCAAGGCCAAGCGACTCGTCCGCGAGTCGGTCGAACAGGGGGCGGTCGCCTTCTCGACGGGCATGTCCTACTTCCCGAACTGCTGGAGCACGACCGAAGAGCTTATCGAACTGTGCAGGTCAGCAGACGAGGTAGGGGGTCTTTACGTAACCCACCTGCGAGACGTTCACACCGAGCGCGGCTTCGGAGGCGGAGGTGTGGAGGAGGCACTTGAGATCGGCAGGCGCTCTGGGGTGAAGGTTCACTTCTCGCACTTCCGCACGAACCCGGAGGACGTGGGGGTTATAACGGCCGCAGAGAAGATCGCCCCGATCGACGCCGCAAAGGGTGAGGTCGACTCTTCCCTCGAGCTGTACCCGTACCCCATCGGCAGCAGCTTTACCGTGATGATCCTTCACTCCGTCTCACAGGAGGGCGGCTCCGACGAGATAATCGGAAGGCTCAGCGACCCGGTGGAGAGACGGAGGGTGGTTGAGGACATAAACGGCTACGACACCAGGCCCCTGGACCAGATGGTGTTCACCCACCTGCCGGCGCACCGGGACCTTGAGGGCATGAGCCTGTTCGACATCGCGCGCATGCAGGGCAGGTCTCCCGGTGACGTCGTATGCGACCTGCTGCTCGAGGAGGGCCTCCAGGTCGGCTATCGGGGCGCCCCGCCGACGAGCGTGGCCATAACCCGGACGCTCGCGCGCGACCAGATGGAACTGCTCGCCCGGCCCGACTACATGGTGGGCAGCGACCAGATCCCCGTCGGGGGACTTCCCCACCCCAGGGCCTACGGGACCTTCCCTCGCTTCCTGGGCCGTCTGCGCCGACAGATGCCGGACATCATGAGCCTTGAGACGATGATTCAGCGCATGACCGACAACCCGGCCAGGCGATTCGGGCTGACCGACCGCGGGCGGGTTAGGGACGGCTACTTTGCCGACATTGTCGTCTTCGATCCGGACTCGATCATCGATACTGCGACTTTCGAGGATCCGAATCACCACCCGGCCGGCATATCCTACGTACTGGTTAACGGCCAGGTCGCGGTGGACGACGAGGAATGCACCGGCGTAATGGCCGGCTACGCAGTGCCATAGCCGCCCCTCTGCGGAGCCGGCCTGCGATGTATCGGTCTATAATCCAAGTTCGAGAACCCTTGATAGGAGCAGGACGCTTGGGAACCTCCAGCTGATCGCCTTCCTCAAGACGAGGCTAAGACCGCTCACCATTCAGCCTTCCTTCGGCAAGCGGCCGGGGAAGGTTTTGTTTTGCAGCCCAGCCGCGGCGCTCTCAGCCGCCCCGGGACCAGGGAGGACGAAATGGCAGCAAGGGTCGACCCTGAGCTAGTCGAACTACGAAAGCGGATGCGTCACTCGGCCGCGCACGTTATGGCCGACATCGTGACCCGCATGTACCCGGACGTCAGGCTGGGAATAGGGCCGCCCACCGACGACGGCTTCTACTACGACTTTCTTACAGAGCGGAGCTTTTCCCCCGACGACCTCGAGGAGATAGAGCGCCGCATGCAGGACGTCATAGACGAGGACCTGCCGTTCGTATACCGCGAGTATCCACGCGACGAGGCAAGACGGATGAACGCGGATGAACCCCTCAAGCTGGAGGTGATAGACGACATACCCGAGGAAGAGGCCATTTCCACCTATACGCACGGGAGGTTCGAGGACCTGTGCGGCGGCCCGCACGTCGAATCGACCGGCAAGATAGCCGCCTACAGGCTGCTAAGCGTCGCGGGCGCATACTGGAGGGGCGACGAGAACCGCCCGATGCTACAGCGCATATACGGCACCGCGTTCGAGTCCGAGACCGAGCTCGCCGATCACCTGGAGCGCCTTGAGGAGGCACGCAAGCGAGACCACAGGGTGCTGGGCCGCCAACTGGACCTTTTCTCCATATCGGACGACGTGGGCCCCGGGCTCGTTATCTGGCACCCGAAGGGGGCGACCGTCAGGGGCCTGATCGAGGAGTTCTGGCGAACAGAGCACGTCGCGGCAGGATATTCCCTGGTCTATACGCCGCACGTGGGCAAGGCCGACCTGTGGCGCACTTCAGGCCACCTGGACTTTTATGCGGAAAACATGTTCGCACCGATGGACATGGACGGTCAGGACTACTACCTGAAGCCCATGAACTGCCCGTTTCACATGACCTACTACAAGACCGACCTGCGCAGCTACCGGGATCTGCCAATACGCACCGGGGAGCTGGGCACCGTATACCGATACGAGCGTGGCGGGGTGCTTGCGGGCCTTCTGCGGGTGAGGGGACTCACCCAGGACGACGCCCACATCTTCTGCCGACAGGATCAGGTCAAGGAGGAGGTGAACGGGGTTCTGGACCTGACCTTCCACCTGCTGACCAGCTTCGGCTTCTCGGAGTTCGAGGTGATGCTCGCAACCAAGCCGGAAAAGGCAGTGGGTACGGATGCCCAGTGGAACCTGGCCACCGAGGCGCTGAGACAGACACTTGATGAGCGGGCTCATGAATACACCCTGGACGAGGGCGGCGGCGCCTTCTACGGACCCAAGATAGACGTACACATACGCGATGCCATCGGCCGGCTCTGGCAGATCACCACCGTCCAGTTCGACTTTAACCTGCCGGCGCGATTCGAGCTGGAGTACGTGGGTCAGGACGGGGAGCGCCACCAGCCCTACGTCATCCACAGGGCCCTTCTCGGCTCGATGGAACGGTTCATGGGCGTACTCATCGAGCACTACGGCGGTGCCTTCCCGACATGGCTTGCGCCGGTCCAGGCGGTGATCATACCCATAGCCGATCGGCACCGGGAATACGGCCAGTCAATCGCCGACCGGCTCTCAGGCGCCGGTTTGAGGGCAGAGATGGACGATGGCAACGACCGGATGGGAGCCAAGATACGGAGCGCGCAGGTGCGCAAGGTCCCGTACATGCTCGTCATCGGCGACCGCGAGGAGGCCGCCGGCGCGGCGGCCCTGCGACTACGCTCGGGCCAGGATCTGGGCGCGGTTCCCGTAAACGAGATCCTTCAGCGGCTCAATGACGAGGTGGCAGGTAAGGAATAGCGGCCGGCTGGTGTCGGACGGCTCAGGTAGGCGCGGTTCCCCCGGCCTGAAATTGTCAACCTTGCGTTCCTTATCCCGCACGTTCCGAGAGACCTTCGAAGGTGTGCATAAGTCAGCCGTGAACCCACTCGATCCGAACCGGACCAGGCCGAATCGCGCATGTGACATCGTGCTCCGACCCTCTGGACTCCCCAGACCTGGCCTTGCGCGTGCGCCCGTCTAATTGCGGTTATCTGGTCGGGAGCGCCGCATTGTCCGGCCTCACGCCTTATGCTATAGTCGACTCCAGTCAGGCTCGGCCTGGCCAGTACGTCATTGACTGATCATTCGAGCCCAAGGCGGTAAGGTAGCGGGGAGACAAACATAGCTAGAGACTATCGAGTCAACGGGCGCATAAGGATTCCAGAGGTCCGGCTGGTAGACGAGGAGGGAAACCAGTTGGGGGTGATGCCGACAGGTCAGGCGCTATCCCTAGCCGAGTCTCGCGGGTTGGACCTGGTAGAGGTTGCTCCCTCGGCGCGTCCCCCCGTATGCCGTATCATGGACTACGGCCGGTTCCGCTACGAAGCCAGCCGAAAGGAAAGGAGCGCCCGCAAGGCCCAGAAGGCCAAGACGACAAACGAGCTTCGCGAGGTCCGTTTCAAGACCCGCATCGGGGTACACGACCGCTCCGCCAAGACCCGCCTGGTTCGCAGGCTGCTCGGTGAGGGCTCCAAGGTAAAGGTTTCGGTCATGTTCCGTGGGCGAGAGATCACACACCCCGAGGTTGGAATGGGGGTGCTCAAGGCAGTGGCCGAGGATCTCGCCGATGATGCCCTGGTTGAGAAGGCACCGTCGTTTGAGGGCCGATTCCTAACGATGATATTGACCCCGGCCAAGGGCAAGGTGGCAAAGTCAGAACCTTCCATGGCCGCGAGATAACCGAGAGCAGATGCCCAAGCTAAAGACACACAAAGGAGCCGCTGCCCGCTTCCACGTGACCGGGACGGGCAAGCTGCGCCGCATGAAAGGACACCGCAGTCACCTGCGGCGCAAGAAGCCGTCCAGCACCAAGCGCCAGTACTCGCAAAAGCTGCCGGTCTCCAAGGCCGACGAAAAGCGCCTCAAGCGACTCCTGCCAAACAGCCTGTCCTAGGGCAGGCAAGACCCTCTGCACAGAGCGCTCTATGACCAGAATCAAGCGTGGCGTCAGCAGGCGACGGCGCCACAAGAAGATACTCAAGATGACCAAGGGCCACCGCGCCGGCCGGCATGCGCTGTTTCGGCAGGCGCGCGAGTCGATGATTCATGCCCTCAGCTACGCGTACGCGCACCGCAGGGAGAAAAAGGGCGACATGCGTCGGCTCTGGAATCTCAGGATCGGCGCGGCAGCCCGGCAAAACGGCCTTTCATACAGCAAGCTCATCTACGGCCTGAGGCTCGCCGGTGCGCAGATCGACCGAAAGATGCTCGCCGAGCTGGCCCTTCTCGAACCGGAGGGGTTCTCCTCTGTGGCCGCCAAGGCCAAAGAACACCTGCCGGCTTCTACCTGAGCAGCGCCCGCACGTCTTCGGCCACGTCCCCCGGGCGAAACGGCAGCGTGAACAGCACGCGCAGGGTTCCGTCGGGGTCTATGAGGTAAACGGGCGCCTGGTGATCCACCGTGTAGGCCACGCCGAGCCGCTCGTACAGAGAATCGGTTGACCCTTCCTCGCTGATCGGATCGGATTCGGCGTGCTCGTCTCCCTCCACGGGCAGGGGGGAGACGTAGTAGTCGGCCCATATCCCCTCGAGCCGCCCGCGCTCGCCGACCAGATAACTCCAGTCGTCCAGCATGCCATACCAGTCTGAGTACTCCCGTGCGCGATCAACCGTGTCACGCTCCGGGTCCACGCTCACCGCAAGGATGGAGACCCTGTCCATCAACTCCGGTTCCCCGGACAGCTCGTCTCGCAAGTCCGCAAGGTGGCCGGCCACGACCGGGCATATGTCAGGGCAGTAGGTGTACAGGAAGGTCAGTACAACCACGTCGCCCCTGCGTTCCGACAGGGACACCTCTGACCCGAACTGGTCGTAGAGGGTGAAGTCGGCGGCATCCTCGCCGCCGGTAAGCTCGTTGCCGCGGAATTCCGGCCCGCCCCCGCACGCCGCCAGCAAAGCGGCCGCGGTCAGGGCGCACAGGATCCCCGGCCACCACCTCCGCACCGCCTTACGGCACCACCTGGGCCGGGCTCTAGAACAGCCCGATCCGATTCCGGCTATCCGCCCCTGTTCCCCTCGTACGTGCGCTCCATCAAGTAAGCGACGGCGGGGACGCCGATTACCAGAGCCATGCCGATGATGATCGCGCCCCACTCACCCGCACCGGCCTTGTACAGGCCGATGAAGATGAATCCCAGACCGCCGGCAATCACCGCGACTATGAGTACGGAGATCGCCGGTATCAGCAGCGCAAGTTTCATCTGGTCCGGATTCATGGTCTCCTCCGCTTATCTGTGCCCGATCTTAAGTGCGTGCCTGCCCACTGTCTCTGGCGCCGACCCCGCCCGGGTACCGGGCCGCGTGCTCGCGCTCCCTCCGATGTTCGGCCTCTTCGCGCGAATACCAGCGAAAGAAGGTCACCACCAGCAGCGTCATGAACAGTGCTCCGCCGCCTACCTTCATGATCAGGCCGCCGGCCTGCTGGTCGGCGATGTCGCCGATTCCCCAGATGGTAGGTGCCTGTACGTAGTATTCGTAGATTGGCTGCTCGGCGAACGTTATGGGGGCGAACACGACTATCTGTGCTATGGACATGAGCAGCAGGTAGATCATCTGCATCGGCTCGGACAGTCCGGGCAGCTCCACCGATCTGCTCATGAGCGGCCACCAGCCCATAACCCCGGTGGCCAGAAAGAGGATGTGCTCTGTGATATGAATACCATGGTAGTTCACCGAGCCGGCGTACAGCGCAGGGAAATGCCAGACTGAAAACATCAGGTTGAACGCCGCAAAGGCAACGACCGGGTGGGTCAGCACCCGCGCCGGCACCCTGATGGCGCGCACCTTCAGGACGGGGCCTAACACCCAGCCCGGTGTACCGGCAATCAGCAGCGGCGCAGCCACCAGGGTCAGCAGGACGTGCTGGACCATGTGCGCCGAGAACAAAAAGCTGTTGCTCAGCTCGTGCAGGGGAGAGCTCAGGGCTATGAAGATCACCAGGACGCCGGCGGTGAACATGGCGACCTGTCTTGACTCGACCGACTCTGCGAGCCCGCGCCGCACCCTCATAGGGCCGACGCCGTAAAGGTACGCGCCGAGCAGGACCGCCAGTCCGATCATCACGTCCGGGTGGACATGCCAGTCCGTCCATACCGAGTAGGCAGCGCTGTCAGCCAATTCGCCCTATTCCGGGTCTTTCTTCACCCCGATACGTGGAACCAGCGGAACAGGCCCATCAGCGCGAAGACCACTCCGACCGCCAGAACCAGTCCGGAGACAAACATCGTGTAAAACAGCTTGTGGTCGAAGCGAAGGTGCATGTAGTACATCGCCACCAGCACGAACTTGCCGATCGACAGGACCGCAAGGATGGGTATGATGCCGTAGCTCAGGCCCTCGATCAGGAAGAGCACCACTTCCAGGATCGTAAGCACCACCAGGGTCATGGCGATCTTGAAGTACGTGCCAGGCGTAGGATGCCCGGTGTGTACCTCCGCCTCGTTCCCCGGGACGGCGGGCTGACCCTGACCTGCCCTCACTTGCTCGTCGGTAGCCATTTCCTAGGTTGGGAACCCCTCAAACACCCCGAACAGGTATACCACGGTGAAGATCACTATCCACACCACGTCAACAAAGTGCCAGTACAGTGCGGCCAGATCGGTGTCGAGATTGCGCTTCGGCGTGACACCGCCCTTCTTGAATGAGTAGAAGAACAGTCCCAGCAGCCAGATCACGCCGATCGTAACGTGGGTACCGTGCAGGCCGGTCAGCGTGAAGAACGTGGTGCCGAACAGGTTGGTCCTGGGTGTGAGCCCGTGCGTGCCGTCGTATTCATCCACGCCTTCCGTGCACTCGCGCTCGGCTATGGAGGCATCGAATTCGGTGAATTCGCCGGGCGCTGCATGGTACTTGTTGCAGTCGATGTGCACATGGTGGTTGGCGAACTCGTAGAACTCAAAGACCTGAAAGCCCAGGAACGTAGCGCCCATGATGATCGTGGACATCAGCCACACCCGGTAGGTCTTAAGGGAGCCCCGGGTAAGGGCCGCGTAGGCGAGCACCATGCTCATGCTGCTCATCAGCAGCACGAAGGTGCTTACCGAAGTCACCGGTATGCTGAATACGTCCTCGGGGAACGGTCCGACCTTGCTCCGGCCAAAGTAGACGAGGTAGGTGGCGATAAGGGTGCCGAAGAACATGCAGTCCGAACCAAGGAAGGCCCACATGAGCATCTTCCTGTGGTTCAGGCCGGTAGTGGTGTCCTCGTGCTCGCCGTCGTGATGGGCGGCGGCGGCCTCCTGCGCCATCTGTGCTTCCGTCCTACCTAGAGTTTCCCTGCTACGCCTGCTCGTCGGATTCACCCGGCTCCGGGTCGTTGACAGGCTCGAACGACCACGCGTACATGCCGATCATCATGATCGCCCCGCCGATGGCCAGCACGGGGATGCTGTAGATGATCCCCCATGCGCCGATGAAGATCCCCAGGGAAGTGACCAGCGGCCAGAACGAAGGCTGAGGCAGGTGGATGCCGTGGCCGTCGCCGGACCCGCCCGCCGGAGCACGCCTCGACACGAGGCCGCGCTTGCGGGCCCACCAGTCATCCCGGTCCTGCACCACGGGAATCTCCTCGAAGTTGTACTCGGGAGGTGGCGACGATATGGACCACTCAAGTGTCCTGGCGTCCCAGGGATCGCCGGGGGCGGGGCTTCCCGACCGCCAGCTCTGCCACAGGTTCTTCATCATGATCAGGGTCGCAAGCACTATCACGAATGCGCCCGCGGTCTGAAGTGCGTTGAGCTCGGTCCAGCCCATGTCGGCACCGTACGTGTAAATCCGGCGAGGCATTCCGTCCATTCCTATGAAATGCATCGGGAAGAACGTCAGGTTCTGTCCAATGAACATCAGCCAGAAGTGCCACTTGCCCTCGGCCTCGTTGTACATCCGGCCGGCGTACTTGGGGAACCAGTAGTAGATCGCCCCGAATATGCCCATGATCGCGCCGCCGAACAGCACGTAGTGGAAGTGGGCGACTACGAAATACGTGTCCTGCTGCTGGGCGTCGGACGAGGACATAGCGTGCATGACGCCGCTGATGCCGCCAATGGTGAACGTCACTATGAACCCGACGGCGAACAGCATCGGCGTCTTAAAGTCCAGGGAGCCCTTCCAGATAGTTCCGATCCAGTTGAAGATCTTTATTCCGGTCGGCACCGCAATCGCCATGGTGGTGATCGTAAAGACCGAGTTGGGGATCGGCCCCAGGCCGACCGTGAACATGTGGTGGCTCCATACCAGCCAGCCCATGAACGCGATGATCACACCGGCCAGGACCACCGTGGAATAGCCGAAGAGCGGCTTCTTGGAGAAGGTCGGCAGTATCTCCGAGACTATTCCCATCGCCGGGAGGATGAGTATGTAAACCTCGGGATGGCCGAACACCCAGAACAGGTGTTGCCAGAGGACGGGGTCGCCACCCGCCGGGGCGAAGAAGAAGTTGGTGCCGTAGCTGCGGTCGAGCAGAAGCTCAAAGAGCGCAACCGTTATAACCGGGAAGGCCAGCACCAGCAATATCGCCGTGATCAGGGTCATCCATGTAAAGAGGGGCATGCGCATCATCGACATACCCGGGGCCCTCATGTTGACGATTGTCACGATGAAGTTGAACGCCGCGGCTAGCGAGGCGATACCGAGCACCTGGAGGCTGACTATCCAGAAGTCGATACCCCGTCCGGGGTTGTAGGCCTCCTCCGTCAGCGGGGCGTAGGCGAACCAGCCGGCGTTGGGCGATTCTCCAAGGAACCAGCTGAGGTGCAGAAGCAAGGTCCCGGCCAAGAACACCCAGTAGCTAAATGCGTTGAGCCTGGGGAATGCGACGTCGCGAGCGCCAATCTGCAGGGGAATAACGAAGTTGAAGAACGCCGCACCCAGCGGCATGATCGCAAGGAAGATCATCGTGGTCCCATGCATGGTGAACAGCTGGTTGAACACCTCGGGGCTCACGATGTCGACGTTCGAGCCCGAGAGCTGCACCCGCATCAGCAGGGCCTCGATGCCGCCTATAAGGAAGTTGATGAAGGCGGTCACGCCATAGAGGATGCCGATCCTCTTGTGGTCGATCGTAGTGATCCAGCCCCATATCCCTTCCGGGTGTACGGGCCGCTTGATCATGGGTACCGAGAGCGTCGTCATTCCAGGCTCCTCAGGTATGCGGCAAGGGCTGCTATCTGGGGCTCGGTGAGCGCGCGGGTCGGGTCGTTGTATACGCTGGCGTCCCTCGACATCACGTTACCGGGCTTGATCTCGTTCGGTTCTGTCAACCACCTGACAAGGTTCTCATGCGTATTGTCCATGATCCCGGACGCCAAGTGCATCCGGCTCGCGAAATGCGTTAGGTCCGGGCCGACATCTCCATAGGCGATCGCGCTGCCCCTGACGGTGTGACACGACCAGCATTCGACTTCGACCGACATGAACAGATCGTGACCCTGCTGCGCCAGGGGATCACTCGGAACGACCGCATCGGCCAGCTGCTCCTGAACCCATGCGTCGAAGTCCTCCCTGGACTGTGCAACCACCCTGAAGCGCATGTTCGCGTGGGATTCCCCGCAGAACTCGGCGCACTGGCCCAGGAACACACCCTCCTCGTCGGCCTGCATCCACATAGTGTTGGTGTTATTGGGAATCATGTCCACCTTGCCGGCCAGCTTGGGTACCCAGAAGCTGTGGATGACATCGGTGGCCTCCAGATCGAGGTTAATGACCTCGCCAACCGGGATATGGAGCTCGTTGGCCGTGACCACTCCCAGCTCCTCGATCTCGAACTCGAACCACCACTGGTTGGCGGTGGCCCTAACGGTGAGTGCGTCCGGATCGGGGCTGACGGAGTTGTCGAAAAGGGTGTTTATGGTCGGAACCGCCACCGCGATAAGGAGCAGGGCCGGGATGACAGTCCAGGTGATCTCCAGCAGATTGTTGCCGTGGATCTGCTCCGGGTCGCGGTCCGTGTAGCGCCGCCGATACCTGATAGTCGCATAGATTATCAGCGCCATCACCAGCGCAAAGACCACCAGGCCCGCGTACATGATGATGTAGAAGATAGTCGCCTGCGAACGTGCGACGGGGCCCAGCGTGTCGAAGGTCGACTGGGGATTGTCGGTTGTGCAGGCCGCGAGTATCGCCAGGACCATTCCCGCGAATACGACTGCCAAGAATCGCATCGACGGCCGCTTAAGAATCGACATTACGCGGGAACGAAAACTCCTGCTAACGGGACGTTTATTCGGGGGCGCACCAGCCCTCGCGACGGTAAGCAAATCTAACAGAGCGATTTTTGCTAGTCAAGCTTTTCACAATCTCAGTTTACGCCTGTCTATAGCCAGCCGTCGGCCATTTGTCGGTCTCTGTGGCAGCCCCACGGAGGGCCGTCAGGACAGCACCGTGGCATCGGTCATGATGGCGGCGAAAAGTAGCGCCAGATAGGCCAGAGAGTACAGGTAGGCGGCCCTTGCTCTCTGTATGCCGGGAGACAGAAGCAGCCAAACCGCATAGCAAAGGTAGCCGACTCCGAGGACGACCGCGGCCAGTCCGTAGATCCACCCCACCTCGCCCGTGACCACGAACATTATGGTCAGAGCCACGAGCACGGCGACGTAAAGGACTATCGTGCGCTTCGTCTCGGCCTCGCCGCTAACCACCGGCAACATGGGTATTCCGGCCTCTGAGTAGTCGTCCTTGATCATCAGAGCCAGTGCCCAGAAGTGAGGCGGAGTCCAGAAAAACACGATGGCGAACATGTAAAGGGCCGCTATCCCCAGGTCGCCCTGGACCGCGGCCCATCCAACCATCGGCGGGAAGGCACCGGCTGCGCCACCGATGACGATGTTCTGCGGCGTGGTGCGCTTCAGTCCCAGCGTGTAGACGAAAACGTAGACCACGGTCGCCGAAACCGTCAGCCCAGCGCTCAGCGGGTTCACAAGGACGGTCAGCAGCACGAACGCCACCACGTTCAGTGCTACGCCGAACACCAGTGCGTCGCGGGGCACTATTCTCCCGCCCGCCACCGGCCTCCTCCGTGTGCGGCGCATGACATTGTCTATGTCCCTGTCCAAAGAATGGTTGATCGAATTGGCTCCACCCGAGGCCAGCGATCCGGCCACCAGCACGACCGCCATGATCCCCATGTCCGGCGGCCCCCCGGCGGCAAGGAACATCCCTCCCAGCGCGGTGATCAGCAGAAGCACGATGATCCGGGGCTTGGTCAGCGCCAGGTAGTCGCGAACCAGGCTTCCGCGGGAAGAGGTATGGGCTACCACTGAATCAAACTCCGCACACCCCGGAGGCGCTCGGCGTCTCCGCCCGGAACTGAAGCACCCGACATCCGTGGAACATGCACCAGCGCGGCCAGGACCGCGGCGGCCAGCCAGATGGCAGTCGCTGCGCTTACATGCAGGCCCTTCCAGACCGGCGAAAACGCACTCCACGGGTTGGCGGCGCCTATGAAGATCTGGCCGACCAGCAGCGTGGAGAGCACAATCGCGCACACGCCCGCGCCCGGCCACCACTCTCTCATCCTCCATGCCCACAGGGCGACCCCGACTATGATGAGGCCGGTCACGGCGGAAACTATGCGGTGGGACATGTGGAGTGCGAACTTGGGATCCCCCGAGGGGATGATCATGCTGCCGCTGCACAGCGGCCACGATCCGCACGCCGTGCTCGCCCCCTCTCCGACAACAACAGAGCCGGACACCAGCACCAGGAATGTGAAGAAGAGCATCAACCCTATCGCGGCGCTGAAGGCCAGCATGGTCGACCGTGAGGGACCGTTCAGAGGCGGGTTGGTCACCGGCCAGACGGCCACCATCGCAAAGGCCAGCGTCGCGATCAGCAATTCGGCGATCGCAAGGTGGACCAGCCTCATACCCCAGCTCAGCTCGGTGATGACCGTCGCCCATCCGAGGGCGCCGGCCGCGATGACCAGCGCGAAGGCGGCCAGGGTGCAGCCGAATATCAGGGTGCTATCTCGGTGCACCCGCCAGCCGATGACGACTGCGGCCAGTACGAATATGCCGAGAAGCACGGCTGTAAGCCGGTGGGTGTACTCCAGGATCACGTCACCTGTGAACGCGGGTATCCACTGACCGTCGCAAAGCGGCCAATCATCGGCGCATGCGAGACCGGCATCAGCTGCCCTGACGAAGCCGCCCAGTGTGATCTGAGCGAAGGCGGCCACCAGTGCGGCCGCCAACATGATTCGAAAGATCAACTGCCCGATGTCGACCGGCCGATCAATTACGAATTGGGAGACGGGACGTTGCACCTCAGCCCGCCTTATGTGGGGTAAAGCATCAGAGAGTGCAGAGTTTCACAATCTTACCATCGAGAATGTAACTGCAAAGGCGATTCCGAGCCGTGTCGAATTGCCATCGCGGCGGTGAGACAGGCGTAGACGGCCCTTTGACTACCTTGACCTCGGCTGCTCGAAAAAGCTAGAATCCGTCGTTGTTTCCTCCCTGCAGAGTTCCCGATGCTGGTTCCACACGAGATGCTGGATCGGTTCGGCGGGAGCGTCGGGGCCCGCTAGCTCAATTTGGCAGAGCAACTGACTCTTAATCAGTAGGTTCTCGGTTCGAGTCCGAGGCGGGTCACCGTTTATCGACTGCTTAACGGGCAGTCAGCCTAGCCAGGCAATCCAGTGAGTCAGCAATTAGTCAACAGGACTGCCCCCATTTACTGGAACTTCAGCCTATGCGGTTAGGATGGGCGATCAGCCGACTCGCCAGAGGGCGGACACGAAAGACTGCATCGCTGGAGGGGCGTTTCTGGGACTTTTGCGACCGGCTAGTCAGCTCGACCCACATGAACATCGATAGGCCGAAAGGGACCCCACATCCACGATGGGCCTTCCCGTACCCTCTGGACTATGGATTCTTAGAAGGCACGAAGGGAGGAGACGGAGTTGGCGTCGATGTCTGGCGCGGAACGCAGTCGGAGCGAGTGACCGGGGCGATCTTCACCGTCGACACGCTTGAGAGCGAAGTCGAGGTGAAGCTGCTGATCGGATGCTCTCCAGAGGAAGCTGACTCAGCGGTAGAGATTCACAACAAAGGTTCGCAGGCGGGTCTGTTGATTCCAAGGCCTTAGAGGCCTTTCACGACAGTCCCGTTTCCTGCTACCCCCGGCCCGGTTGGCCTGGCGCATGTCGCCTTGATGAAGGGCGCTTAATCAACCTGACCCTGTTTCCACAGGGGCTCTGGACTACTCCGCGAATGGACCGCCACCGCTTCCAGTCGCTTAGATATGCCATTCTCGGCAGCCTCCAGGTCGTACTGGCTCTGCAGTCCCATCCAGAACTCGGCGGAATTTCCGAAGTACCGCGAGAACAGCAGGGCCGTCTCCGCTGTGATGGACCGCTGACCGTGAACGATGGTATGAATCCGCCGGGCATCAACGCCGATGGCCTTGGCCAGTCGGTACTGGGTGATATTCATCGGGAGGAGAAACTCCTGGTTCAGGACCTCCCCCGGGTGAATCGGCGGCAGCTTTTCGGGATTGCGTGCCTTCTTGCCAGTCATGTCGCCTTTCTCCTGCTTCGAACCCGGTGATCGTCCACTATTTCGGCCGGATAGGCCTCCCCTCCCAGACGAAGCAGATTCGTCACTGCTCGTTGATGCCGAACTGCCCAACCCTATCTCCTGAAAGGGATTCCAGGCGATTCCTCCGCGGAACTCGCAGATCTTCCAGGCCGGTGGCGCTATTGAGAATCATCAGTTTGCGCTGTGCCCTGCGCTGGATATCCCCGGGCAATCCGCCGACGGGTCGTCGGTCGGCGACCGCTTCAGTGTCCCGGTAACTCCTGATCACACTCACACTAATAGTGGCAGGCACTATTAGTGTCTATTACTACTACGATTCAGCCACGACATCCAGGCTTGTCTCTGTCCCCTACAGCAAGAACGGGCTCACGCTCCGGGTCAGGCAGGGGGCAGATCGCTCTGGCCTGTTGGGAGGCAGGTACCTAGAATTCTTCCGCACAACAGTCGTTGGTTGTGCCTGCCAATTAAGGACGCTAACCGTGACAGGACCTCTAGCAGCCGTCTGGGATATTCCCGAGCCCCTATCCGTCCACGATGTCGAAACGGACGATGGTAACGTCATCGTTCTACGACGCCACGGGAACCCGAAAGGCCCTCGGCTCGTCCTTAGCCATGGCAACGGTCTCGCCGCCGACCTCTACTACCCATTCTGGTCTCTGCTGTGCAGCGGCTTCGATCTTGTTGTACACGACCTCAGGAATCACGGTTGGAACGAACTGGGTGCCCTGAGGAACCACGGTGTCGATGCCTTTGCCCGTGACCACGACCGCGTACTCAACTCAATTCACGATCTCTTCGGAAAGAAAACCACCGTCGGCGTCTTCCACTCCATCTCCGCCCTCGCGGCCCTGCATACGCCTTCAAGGGGAGGCGACTACTCCGCTCTGGCGCTGTTCACCCCGCCCATCTGCAACGCCGGGCCCGGGTACGGAGAGTTTGAACTGCGGGCGAGGCGCACGGCGGACATGCTCAGGCGAAGGGCGCAGTGGTTCCGGTCAAGGGAGGAGCTTGCGGATCTTCATACCTATCTTCCTTATTTCCAGGGGGCCGTTCCAGGCGTGTATGAACTAGTGGCCAGGACGACCCTCAGGGAGTCGCAGACCGGCCATGGCTTCGAGCTTCGATGCCCATCCGAGTACGAAGCGCACATCTGGGACAATGTCTCTGTGTTTGCGGCATCGGCCGACTTTGACGCCCTGAGATGCCCGACAATGGTGGTTACACAGGACCCTGCAACGCTGGTCGCGGATATCCCGGCTTACGACTACGGTGACGCGGATGTCGAGCTTGAGTTCATTCCTGGCACTTCGCACTTCCTTCAGTTCGAAAGGCCGGACTTGTGCGCGGAGGTCCTTCTCAGGTTCCTGTCACAGTTGGGAATCTCAGGGACCCAACCGCTCCATGGTGGGCCTGCACCGTGATCCTAGATCAGGGTTCACGAATAAGATGCGGAGGCCCGGTTCGTCCCTGACGTACCGCATCACTGTCGCAGTTTCCGCGTCGTTGGTTCGAAGACTGCCTGCTAATGGTCCCCGATCAAGCTCTCCGCATATTCCAAGCTTAAGTAAGGCCCAGGATTGACGGACAGTGGATAACAGGCACCTTGCCCCGGCCGGGACGAGCAGGAAACAGGTCCTGACACGTGGAGAGACAGGTCACGATTCACGGGCGGGTCAGGGAATGACTTCACCAGCCAATCTATTTTCGCCGTACTGGCCGTGAACAGCTGACCGGTACATGTCGGTGGCCACTGCCATTTGGGTCCTCCTGGCCCTATCGCTCGCCTCCCTCACCGCATGGCTATGGCTGGCGCTCCTGAGAGGCATGTTCTGGCGCACCGACGTCAGGCTGCCTGACCCTTCGGGCGACGACGGAGACAGGCGGAAATGGCCGGGGGTTGCCGCCCTAGTGCCAGCCCGCAACGAGGCCCAGGTCCTGCCCGAGACGCTGCCGACGCTTCTCGCCCAGGACTACCCGGGCGATCTGACGATCGTGGTGGTGGACGATGACAGCGAGGACGGCACCGCCGATGTGGCCCGTGGCCTGGGTGCGGCTGCGGCGCGAGGGGATCTCCTGACGGTCGTCGCCGGACGCCCGCTCCCTCCGGGCTGGAGCGGCAAGCTGTGGGCTCTCCAGACCGCACTGGAGGCCGTAGAGCACTCGGATTGCGAGTTCCTTCTCCTGACCGACGCGGACATCGCACATCCGCCAGACAGCGTAAGCAGGCTGGCCGACACGGCTATCTCTACCGGCTCCGACCTGGTCTCGCTGATGGCCCGTCTGAGGACGGAGACCGTGTCCGACCGTCTACTCTTGCCGGCCTTTGTCTACTTTTTCGCCAAGCTGTATCCGTTCCGCTGGTCGAATCACACCGGTCGAGCGACCGCCGCCGCTGCCGGCGGCTGCATCCTGCTTAGGCGTACGGCGCTCGAAAACGCCGGTGGCCTCGCACCGATCTCGGATGCTGTCATAGACGACTGCTCGCTCGCCGCGCTGGTCAAGCGCTCCGGTAGCAGGATCTGGCTGGGTCTTTCTGAGCAGGTGTACAGCGTGAGGCCCTACGGATCGATAGGCCCGATCTGGGACATGGTTGCCAGGACGGCCTACACCCAGCTGCGCCACAGCCCGGTCGCGCTTGCGGGGACGGTGGCCGGAATGGCCCTCTTGTACGCCATCCCACCTCTGGCCACCGCAGCGGCCCTGTACCTGATCGCCGCAGGCGGCACCGCCGTCCCCCTCGGGATCGCGGCAGGCGCCTGGGCGCTCATGGCAGCAACGTTCGCTCCCATGCTGCGGCTTTATGGGGTTAACGCGGCGATGGCCCCCACGCTGCCTGTGGCCGGAGCCCTCTTTACGCTCTTTACGGTCGCATCCGCCGTGCGCCACGTGCGGGGTGGGGCGGGCAGCTGGAGAGGAAGGAAACTGGCGGTTCCCCACCGCCATGGATCGTGAGAGTCGACCGGCCTGCGGCCAGGGCTGCGATCCCTGCGTCCGAAGGCCGCGAGTCGCGGCGACTAGGAGAGCCGGAACTCCTCAAAGCTGACCCTGCCCTTTCGAACAAGGTCCCTTATGCGACGCTGGGCCTGTGAGAGCTTGCTGCCGGCCGTCTTGAACTCCATGAGGATGACCCGGTCATCTTCGAACTGCACGCCGTCTATGGGCGAGCCCAGAAATCGGAAACCGGATGGGTCATAGGGGTAGTTCACGGCCCAGGGCATGAACTGCTCGGTGATCTGCCCGTAGCGCGTGCTGCGACTCCGGCCGCTGGAGCGCTCGGCCTCAAGGGCCCGGCGGAGCGAGACGGCAAGGCGCACCGTGGCCACCAGCAGGATTACCAGGACCGCGGCGGCGGCGGACAGAACCGTGACTGCCAGCTCCATCGCTCACGGCCGCGGCCGCTCTAGTACTCCAGGTCGGACAGCAGGGGCATCACCTCTTCCTGCATCAGACGCATCGACTTCTTCCACCGCTCGTCGTCGCCCTTGTGGTCGACGACCATCCCGAGCAGCACCCCGAAGCCCCCGGCCCACTCATAGAGCTCCCTTATCTTGTCGGCCACGGTCTGTGGCGAGCCGACCAGCCACATGTGCTCCATTATGTACTCGGGCGTCACCGCCTCATCGGGAAGCGAGGGATCGTGCTTCATGTTGCGGGTGATGGGGTACTCGCCGAAGGCGAACAGCGGCTGCAGGTACTCGCGCCAGGCCCTTCCAAGGCCGCCATTCCAGGCCGTATCGCGCGCCTCTTCGTCGGTGTCCGCAACCCAGAAGTCGCGTACGACGCGCCACTCCGACCGGGATGGCGGTTCCCTGCCGGACTCCGCGGCCCCTTCGAGCACGGCGTCCCAGTGACCGGGCATGTACTGGGCATTGAGGCCCAGGCTCATGGGGAGGAAGCCCCGCTCTCCCGCCATCCGAAGTGTCGTTGAGTTCGGGCTCGCGGCGGAGATCCCGATGGGAGGGTAGGGCTTGGTGAGAGGCTTGCGGAACGACCCGAGGGTGCCGTAGCTGAATTCCTCCAGCTCGGGCAGGCTGACAGACCAGTACTTGCCGTCATAGCGCCACGGCGGGTTATCCATGTTGTCCCAGATGCCCAGGATTATCTCGAGCGCCTCCCGTGTCATATCCCGGTGCTGGTTCGCGGCCATGTCCACCTGGAACAGCTCCATGTCAGTCGCCAGGCCGCCGGCTCCCACCCCGAACATGAACCTGCCCTGTGCGATATGGTCGAGGTAGGCTATCCGCTGGGCGAGTTCGGCCGGGTGGTGGAAAGGCAGGAGGAACGAGCCCACGCCGAGCCTGATCTGGCTGGTCTGCAGCAGCGCCTGGGCGACCATCAGATCCGGTGCGGGCACCGGCTCCCAGATCGCCGTGAAGTGCTCGCCGATCCATACTTCGGCGTAGCCTAGCTGGTCTGCGTACGAGATCGTGTCAAGGTCCCACTGCAGCGCCTCGTACGTGTCTCTCTCAGGCGGGTGAGACGGCATCAAGAACAGTCCTGCCTTCATCAAGTTCCTCCCTGTCTGGAATCGCCCATCCCCAAGGACCGGGGGTCGTCACCGAGACAGCCGGAAACCTCCCCGCCCTGGCGATACCTTACCGGAAACCCGGCCATTTCAACCACCGAGGGACGTGATCCCGGTCCCATGCGGACCGGCCCATCCCCGGGAATTCAGGCACCGGCCGGGGGCTTATGATAGACACAGGGCCGGCGTCCGCACCTCCCGGCGCAGGGGCCCGATGGAAGAGCCCGGTGAAATCCCTAGACAAGGACCCGGCGCAGAGCAAGGCTTCGGCGCCTCCCGAGAACTACTTCAGGGTCAGGCTGCGGCGGTGTCCCACCGCCCATCCGTGGAGGAGCCTTCGCGGCCTGGGCCTGCTTACGCTGCTGTTCGGAGTGCTGGCCGGGGTGGCGATCGGGGTGGCAATAGAGCGCGTCAACGTCAACGAGACCGCCACCGGGCCGACCTACGACGAGGGGGCTGTAACCGCGCTGTTCGAGCGCATCGCGCCCTCGGTGGTCGAGCTGATCGTCCACCGGGTCGACGGCACGCTCGACTCGGGGGCCGGCTTCTTCGTCGACTCGGACGGGCACGTGGTGACCAACAGCCACGTGGTCGACGGGGCGGAAAGCATAGACGTGTCCCTATCGGACGGACGGGTCATAGCCGGGAGCCTGCTGGGCTCAAGTCCGTCGGACGACCTTGCGATGCTGTCGGTCGACCCGGACCAGGTCAGGGACGTCCGGCCACTCAAACTGGCTGACTCCAACGGGCTTCGGACCGGCCAGCTAGCCCTGGCGATCGGCAGCCCGCTGAGGATGCGGAACTTCCTTTCGGTGGGCGTCGTAGCCGGTATCGGCGATAGCCCCCCGCTTCTCCGGGACCGTCAGGCGGCGCCCGCGCTGCAGCGACCGATACCCAACATGGTATGGACCGACGCCTCACTGCTACCGGGCAATTCGGGAGGGCCGCTGATCAACTCCGAGGGCGAGGTGATCGGCGTCACCTCGGCGGTCCAGGTATCTGCGCAGGGCGACATCGGCATAGGGTTCGCCGTTCCGAGCAACATCCTTGCCAGCCTTCTCCCGCGGCTCAAGGAGCCCCGGTTGATCTCGCGCCCCTGGCTCGGAATAAGCGGCACATCCATAACGCCCGAGATCGGGGCGGCGCTCGGGGTGTCCGCCGAGTATGGCGTGTACGTCCGCGACGTCAGGCCCAACACCGGCGCCGCCCGGGCCAGGCTGCGCGGTGACCCCTTCCAGGTTCCCAGCGGGCGCGGCGACGTGATCATCGCCGTCGACGGACGCAGCGTGGCGTCCGTTTCCGAGATGATCGACTACTTCAACTCGCTCGACCCGGGCGACACGGTCGCCCTGACGGTTCTTCGCGGAGAGGCCGCGCAGACCATAATGGCCACCCTCGGGGCTTGGCCCGAGACCCGCGGACCCTAGTTAAGCCCTTCCTCCAGCTGTGAGATCACGTTCTCGGTCTGGCCGACGACGAAGTCGACCTCGTCCCTTGTGATCGACAGCGGCGGGGAGAAGAACATGGTCTGGTTCATCCCCCGGCCCAGAAGCTGGTTGGCCTCCATGAGCTCGCCGAGTCTGGCATCGAACTTCGCCTCCGGCGGGAACGGCTCGAATGTGTCCCTGTCCTTGGCGAACTCGACCGCCGCAATCAGGCCCATCCCGCCGCGCACATCGGCGACTATGGGATGCTCCTTCAGGGTCTGGAGCTGCTCGAACAGATAGGTGCCCATGTTCGCCGAGTTCTCGACGAGGCCCTCTCGCTCGATGATGTCAAGATTCGCAAGACCCGCCGCGCAGGCCGGTGGATTTCCGCCGAAAGTTATCAGGTGCCGGAAGGTCTGTTCGCCCTCGCCCTCCATGACCTCGCCAACCTTCTTTGAGGCGATGGCGGCGCCGATCGGCAGGTACCCGCTGGTCAGAGCCTTCGCCACGGTCATGATGTCTGGCTTGATGTCCCAGTGCTCGACCGCGAACATCTTGCCCGTCCGGCCGAATCCATTGATCACCTCGTCGGCGATGAGGATCACGCCGTACCTGTCACAGATCTCCCGGACGGTCGGCCAGTATTCCGGGTGGGGAATGTGCACTCCGGAGGCGGCCGAGACGGGCTCGCCTATGAAGGCGGCCACCGAGTCCGGCCCCTCCTCGAGGATCGCCTGCTCCAGATCCTTGGCGTACTGCATGTCCCAGTCGCCGGGCATATTGCGGTAGTCGACGCCCGGGTTGGATATGCGCACGTTTCCGGGCACCAGAGGTCCGAAGTCGTTGGGCCTGTTGATCATGTTGAACCCAAGCGCCATGCAAAGGTGCGTGGCTCCGTGGTACGAGCCCTGCCTTGAGATGACCTTCCAGCGGCCCCGCTCGCCGATGTTGTACTGGTATTTCTTGGCCATCTTGATGGCGGTCTCGACCGCCTCGGATCCCCCGGACACGAAGTACACCCTGCTGTCCGGGTCCGGCGTCAGGCTGGCCACCTTGGCCGCCAGCCTGATGGCGGATGGCGCCACCGTGCCGCCTGGCGAATAGCTGATGTCCTGCATCTGCGCATAGACCGCATCGGCGATCTCCCTGCGTCCGTGGCCGATGTTCTTGAGCCACATGCCGGCGATCAGGTCGACGTGTCGCTCTCCGGACGGACCCTCCACCCAGATGCCGTCCGAGTGGGTGACGAGCTTGATGCCGGTATCATCCGACAGGTCGCCCGTCGGCCTCGAGTGAGGCCAGAAGTGGCTCTCGCCCAGTCCCTTTAGTTCTTCGATCTCTTCGCCGGTAAGTGGCTTTGCGACCATGGTCAGTCCCTCCTCAAAGTCGATGGAAGCTCAGCGCCTAAAGCTCGGCCATGCCACCATGAACGGCGGCATGGTATCACCGATCCAAAGGGGCGCACTAGCCCGAACGGATAAACCGGACCGGGCCTACTCCAGGAATCTTGCCGCCACGTGGCGGCGCTGAATCTTGCCGGTCGAGGTGCGGGGGAGATCGTCGACCAGGTATACGGTGTCGGGCACCTTGAACGCGGCGAGTCTGTCCGCACAGAAGGCCCTCACCTCCTCGGCGGTGGTCTCGGACGCAAGGACCACCGCGGCACGCACCGACTCGCCGTACTTGGCGTCCGGCGCCCCGAAAGTGACGGCCTCGGCGACGGCGGGATGGCTGAGGAGGGCCTCGTCTACCTCTACCGGGGATATCTTCTCGCCTCCCCTGTTGATCAACTCCTTTAGGCGGCCGGTCAGGGTCAGGTAGCCGTCCTCGGACAGCGTGCCCTGGTCGCCTGTTCGAAACCACCCGTCCCAGAATGCGGTGGCGTTAGCCTCCGGGTTGCTGGCGTAGCCACCCATCACGTTTGGGCCGCGCACGCAGACCTCGCCCCGGCGGCCGACCTCTACCTCGCCTCCCTCATCGTCACGCACCGACACCTGTACACCCGTACCCTTCCCGACGCTGCCGGGGCGCCGCTGTCCGGGAGGCAGCGGGTTCGACGACATCTGGTGGGAGGCCTCCGTCATGCCGTAGGCCTCGACCACCGGCGCCCCGAACCTGCTCTCAATACCCTCTATCAACCCGGGGGAGAGAGGAGCCGAGCACGAGCGGATGAAGCGAAAGCTCTCGGCGGGCGCGCCGTCTGCGTCCGCACGGTCGAGCAGTATCTTGTGGATCGTCGGCACCGCCGAGTACCAGGTCGCCCCTGTCGCTTCCCTGACCGGCCAGAAGGCCCCGGCCGAAAAGCGCGGGGGCAGGACCATCGCCCCACCGGTCGCCAGCGTCGAAAGGGCGACGCCGATGAGCCCGTGGACATGGAACAGCGGCATGACGACCATGGCGACGTCATCGCCCGTGAGGCGGTAGGTCTCCGAGATGTTGCGCACCGACTGCAGGATGTTCCCGTGGCTCAGGGGCACTCCCTTGGGCCGGCTGGTGGTCCCCGAGGTGTGCAGGAACAGGGCGGTCGAACCGGCCGAGGGCGGCGTAGGATCGATGGCGGCGGACAGCAGGTCACCGGAGCGGGAAATCGCCAGTTTCCCTCCGACCAGCGACACCTCCAGGGTGGGGACGTCAAGCGAGTCGGCTGCATCCCGCGCCGGGTGGGCGCCTGGCGGCACCATGGCCATCTGGCTCGCTGCATCCCCGACGTAGAAGGCGAATTCCTCGGCGGTGTACGCGGGGTTCAGGGGGGCGGCGATCGCGCCTGCCCGGGCGACCGCCAGGAAGGCGATCAAGAACTCAAGGCCGTTGCCGAGTGCAATTGAAACCGGCCTGTCCGGCTCAAGGCCCGCTCCGGTGAGCAGCCCCGCGGCCCTGTCCACGGCGCTGCGCAGCTCCCCGTAGGTCACCGCCGCGCCGTCCGGCACGATCACCGCAGCCGCGCCGTCCGCCTTATCTTCAAGTATCGAGCTAAGCATCCTTGCCCACTATCATATCCGCAGGTCCGCAGGCAGGTGACGGCGGCCGCACACCTTGAGCGGCCACTCGCTACGGCGAGACCACCGCATCGGCCTCGATCTCTACGACCATACCCGGGTCCATGAGTCCCTTTATCTCGATCATGGCGGTTGCAGGGGGATTGCCCGCAAAATGCTCCCTGTGGGCCCGGGCATACTCCCCCCAGCGCGATATATCCGTGACGAAGATACGCGTCCTTACGATTCTTGCCATCGGAACGGACAGATCCTCAAGTGCCCTTCTGATGATCCCCAGGCAGTGGACGGTCTGCTCGTATGCCTCGCCCGGCGCGTGCACGCCGCCGCCCTCCTCCACCGCCGCCGTGCCGCTTACGAATACCAGGTCGCCGGCCCTGACCGCACGGCAATATCCGATCTCCCTCTCCCAGCTTGACCCGCTGAAGGTCTTTTCTAGCTCCATCGACCAGGCTCCTTTGGCTGGCGGACCCGCTGAGGCCGCTCCTTTGTATAGGTTGGTGGAGCTTACAGCCTCCCGGCCGGCCGCGGGACCGCCGGATACCGGGTGCCCTCGCGGCCCGCGGTTGACACCCCGCGGACGCATCGTTTAGCATCGGTCGACCGCCAAAACCAAATAGCACTGCTCTTATCAAGAGAGGCGGAGGGAACGGCCCTTCGAAGCCCGGCAACCATTCGGCCATACCGGCCGGAACGGTGCCAATTCCGACGAACTCCCCGACAACTGCGGGGATTCGAGAGATGAGAGTAGCGTCGTGCAGACGTTACGGACTCCTCTCGCGCTCGGGTGGGGTCTTTTTTTGGGCCGTTTCCGGGGAAAGAACGGAGATGGCAACTACCAGGCAAGCTGTGGCCGACGCGACCAGGTCCATCGAATGGACCGGCCGGGGCATACGGGCGCTGGCCGACCCGCCGGGCGGGGCGGCCGTAAACGAGTTGACGAGCCACGGCGACGTGACAGAGGCGATACGGTCGGCGGTGCTGACCGGACGGCAGGTGCCCGCCGCGGGGGCCTACGCATGCGTCCTTGCGGCGCGCGCCATACTCGGCGGAGACCCGCACGATTGCTACACGCGGCTCCTCTACGCCGCCCGTGCCGTACGGGAAGCGGCCCCCGACGATCTCGAGCTGGCCGAGGCCGTGCAGCGCATGCTGGCCGCTGGGGACCGGGCGGACGGACCGGTGAACGGGACCGGCCGCGTCATAGCGGAGATGGAGGCCGAGGCAGCGCGGGTCCACGGGGAGCTCAGGTCCCGTTGATTCGTCTGCACCGCCAGGCGAGGGGGTGCGCACCCGGTGGCTGAGGCGACGGCCGCGTTCATCGGTGGGACCGGCCTGTACGAGATCGACGGGCTCGAGCACGCCCGCGAGGTCCGGATCGACACCCCTTACGGCGACCCGAGCGACGCTGTAGTCGTCGGCAGGCTGGCCGGTAGATCGGTGGCCTTTCTGCCCAGGCACGGCAGGGGGCACGTCCACCTGCCCACCAACCTGCCGTCCCGCGCCAACATATACGCACTGAAGATCCTCGGGGTCGAGCGGATCGTGTCGGTAAACGCCGTCGGTGGCCTCGCCGACGGCGTCGAGCCCAGGGACGCCGTGGTTCCCGACCAGATGATCGACAGGACCCGCGGCCGCCCAAGCACATTCTTCGACGTGGGACCCGTGGGACACATCGCGTTCGCCGACCCCTTCTGCCCGGAGCTGTCGTCGCTCCTGGCCCAGGCGGCCGAGCCTCACTTCCGGCTGCACAGGACGGGAACGATGGTGGTAATCGAGGGTCCCGCCTTCTCAACCCGCGCCGAATCCAGGATGTACCGTTCCTGGGGGGGCACCATAATAGGCATGACCGCCCTGCCGGAGGCCAAGCTCGCCAGGGAGCTGGAGATGTGCTATGTGTCCCTCTCCCTGGTGACGGACCGCGACTCGTGGGATGCGGGCGAGGCGGTCTCGGTGGAGGTTGTATCTGCGAACCTGCGCTCAAACGCGGAGGCGGCCAGAAGGACGATAGCGGACCTGGTTGAGGGCCTTCCCGCCGGGCGGGAGTGCGGGTGCGGCAGTGCCTTGGCCAACGCTATAATTACGAGCCCCGACCTGCTCTCGCAGGACGATCGGGCCCGTCTGGCCCCGGTGATCGGCAAGTATCTCTAGGACACTACTTAAGAGGATCCCAACCATGCCCAGAATGGACCCGGGCGAGCCCTACTACAGGCTCGACCTGACAGAGGCAAGACAGATGTACGACGAGGACGACACCACGGTGGTCGACGTCAGGCGTCCGGACGAATACGCCGAAGGACACGTCAGGGGGGCTGTCCCGATCCCCGTCGACGACATCCTGGCCAGGTTCGACGATCTACCCGGCACGGGACGGCTGCTGTTCATATGCGCCCAGGGTGTCAGGAGCGGTCTGGCCTGCGAGATGGCCGCAGCGCTGGGTGTCGATCCCGAGAGGCTCTACAACATAGAGGCGGGAACCGCAGACTGGATAGCGGCCGGCCATCCGGCCAGCTACGGGGACGAAGCGTAGGTCGCGCCCTGCCGGATGGCCTCCGAGACGACAAGCCTGCTGGTCGTGGGCTCGGTGGCCTACGATTCGGTCCGCACGCCGGCCGGCAGCCGCACCGACGCGCTGGGGGGGTCAGCAATGTACTTCTCCCTGTCCTCGAGCCGGTTCTCCCCGGTCGGCGTCGTAGCGGTCGTGGGCGACGACTTCCGCGATGAGGACGTCGAGTTGCTGAGGGCGCACGGCGTAGACCTCACGGGCCTTGAGCGCAGGGCCGGCAAGACCTTCCGGTGGACCGGGGTCTACGACGCCGAGGACTCTAACACCCGCGAAACGCTCGATACCCAGCTCAACGTGTTTGCAGATTTCAGCCCCGAACTCACCGCCGAACAGGGCGGCGCCGATTACCTGTTTCTCGCCAACATCCACCCTCAGCTCCAGATGAGGGTGCTCGAGCAGATGCGCGCCAGGCCGCGTCTCGTGGCCCTGGACTCGATGAACTTCTGGATCGAGGCGAGCAGGGCCGACCTGTCACGGGTCGTCGAGCGTACCGACGTGCTGATCGTCGACGAGAACGAGGTCCGCCAGTTCGCCGGGGAGACCAACTTGGTCTCGGCGGCCCGGGCCGTCCTGCGGACGGGCCCCCGGGCAGTGGTGATAAAGAGGGGCGAGCACGGTGTTCTGATGTATCTGCGTGCGCCGGATGGTTCGGACTCGGCATTTGCCTGCCCCGCCCTGCCCATGGCCCGCGTGGTCGATCCTACGGGCGCCGGAGACAGTTTTGCCGGCGGATTCATGGGATACCTCGCAGCGCTGGGCGCCTCGGCGGAGTCCCTGTCCGCACAAACACTCAGGCGGGCCGTCGCCGTGGGCACGGTGATGGGCTCGATCACCGTCCAGGGCTTCAGCGCAGAGAGTCTCGCGGCGGCGACAAGGGCCGGCATTCAGGCCCGCTATGACGAGTTCCACGAACTGATCAGGCTTGAGCAGCCACCGGCGGGCAACGGCCTGCCGTGGCGGGAGGCGAGATGACTACTACCGTTCAATCAGATGTAAAGGACCTGTCCCTGGCTCCCCAGGGAAGGCGTCGAATCGAGTGGGCCGCCCGGGAGATGCCGGTGCTCGGGCAGATCCGGGAGCGCTTCGCCGCAGAGCAGCCCCTCAGGGGCGTGAGGATCGCCGCATGCCTTCACGTCACCAGCGAGACCGCCAACCTGGCGCTGGCACTCAACGCCGGCGGCGCAGAGGTGCACCTGTGCGCCTCCAACCCCCTCAGCACCCAGGACGACGTGGCCGCCTCGCTCGTAGGCGATTACGGGATCTCCGTGTACGCGATAAGGGGCGAGGACAGGGACACCTACTACGCTCACATCGACTCGAGTCTCGACGCCCGCCCGCATGTCACCATGGACGACGGGGCCGACACGGTCACCAGGGCACTGACCGAGCGCACCGATGTGATCGACGGCATCGTCGGCGGGTGCGAGGAGACCACGACCGGCGTGATCCGGCTCACCAGCCTTGCCGAGGAGGGCCGACTCAGGTACCCGATCATCGCCGTCAACGATGCGGACACCAAGCACTTTTTCGACAACCGGTACGGCACAGGACAGAGCACCCTGGACGGCATCACCAGGGCGACCAACATGCTGTGGGCCGGCAAGACCGTCGTGGTCGCCGGCTACGGCTGGTGCGGCAGGGGCATCGCCAGCAGGGCCAGGGGAATGGGATCCCGGGTCGTCGTGACCGAGGTCGACCCCATAAGGGCGCTCGAGGCGGCCATGGACGGCCACCAGGTGCTTCCCATGGCGGACGCGGCGCGCATCGCCGACGTGATCGTCACGGTGACAGGCGGGCTCAAGGCGGTCGACGCCTCGCATTTCGAGGACATGAAGGACGGGGCGATAGTCGCCAACAGCGGACACTTCGACGTAGAACTCGATCTCCCCGGCCTCGAATCACTCAGCGAATCGAGGCGCGAGGTGAGGCCGTACGTCACCGAGCATTCGCTGAGGAACGGACGCAGGGTCTACGTGCTCGGCGAGGGCAGGCTCATCAACCTGGCGGCCGCCGAGGGACATCCCTCCGCGGTGATGGACATGAGCTTTGCCAATCAGGCCCTGTCCTCCGAGCACATCATAGGGGCCGCGGAGGGGCTGGAGAACAGGGTCTACCCGGTGCCCAGGGAGATCGACCGGCAGGTCGGCAGGCTCAAGCTGAGGGCCATGGGGATAGAGATAGACTCGCTCACCGACCAGCAGGACCAGTACCTGAACTCCTGGAGCTTCGGCACCTAGCGGCGCCGGGGCCGCACGCGCCCGGATTCACGAAGACTAGCGCAGCGCGGGGCGCTGCATGCACAGATCGGAGATAGCCATGGCGTCAAGCCTAACCACCTCACCCAACTACCTTTTCACCTCCGAGTCGGTGACCGAGGGTCACCCCGACAAGCTCTGCGACCAGATATCGGATGCGGTGCTCGACGACATCATCCGCCACGACCCGGCGGCCCGGGTCGCCTGCGAGACGGCTACGACCACGGGCCTTGTGCTGGTGTTCGGGGAGATCACCACCGATCACTACGTAGACATACCCAGGCTCGTGCGGCACACCATCAGGGACGTCGGCTACATCGATTCCACCTACGGTTTCGACTACCAGTCGTGCGGCGTCGCCGTATCCATCAAGGAGCAGTCTCATGACATATCGGGCGGGGTCAGCCGCGCGGTGGAGGTCAGGGACGGTGCGGTGGACGACGGTGAGGACGAGGCCGAGAGTCTGGGCGCCGGAGACCAGGGAATGATGGTCGGCTTCGCATGCTCTGAGACTCCCGAGCTTATGCCGCTTTCGATCTCTCTGGCGCACCGGCTCTGCCGCAAGATGGCGGAGGTGCGCAAGGAGGGACTGATCCCCTACCTGCGTCCCGACGGAAAATCCCAGGTCACAGTCGAGTACGAGTACGGGATGCCCAGACGCATAGACACGGTGGTGCTGGCTGCTCAGCACAACCCGGAGGTCAGCCAGTCTGTGATCGAACGCGACCTGATAGAAGAGGTTGCAAAGACCGTCATACCCGAGCAATTCCGCGACCGCCGGACCAGGTACATCGTCAATCCATCAGGACGATTCGTAACAGGTGGGCCGGTCGGTGACGCCGGCCTCACCGGGAGAAAGATACTGGTCGACACCTACGGGGGCCAGGCACGACACGGAGGCGGCGCGTTCTCGGGCAAGGACCCCACCAAGGTTGACCGATCGGCCCACTACGCGGCGCGCTACGTGGCCAAGAACCTGGTAGCCGCCGGGCTCGCCGACAGGCTCGAGCTGCAGGTCTCGTACGCGATCGGCATGGCCAACCCGGTCTCCATTGCCGTAGAGACGTTCGGGACGAACCACGTGGCGGACGACAGGATCGTCCGCGCCGTGAACGAACACTTCGACCTGCGTCCAGGCGCCATAATCCGCGATCTGGACCTCAGGAAGCCTATCTACATGCAGACTGCGGCCTACGGCCACTTCGGTCGCGACGACATCGACCTCCCCTGGGAGCGAACCGACAGGGCCGCCGAGATCAGGCGGGACGTCTTCGTCGTCGACGCCACGGAGGCCGTCTAGCAGAACCGCGAGGCGGAGGGGACCACCAGTCAGCATGAAGATAAGGTTCGGCACCGACGGCTGGCGAGCCATCATCGCCGACGAGTTCACCTTCGACAACGTGCGCATCTGCGCGCAGGCCACCGCCGACCTTCTCAAGGCCGCGGGGATGGCCGAACGGGGCCTTGTGGTCGGCTATGACACGCGCTTTGCCTCCGACCGCTTCGCCGGGGCGGTCGCCGATGTCGCGGCCGCAAGCGGCGTGCCCGTCGCCATCAGCAAGGGGCCGGTACCCACGCCGGTTCTAAGCCACGGGGTCGTGGACCGTCGAGCCGGCGGCGGGGTGGTGATTACCGCCAGCCACAACCCCGGCCGATATAACGGCTACAAGTTCAAGCCGGCAACCGGAGGCAGTGCCACGGACGAGACGGTGGCGGAACTGGAGCAGCTGATCGTCCAGCTGCAGGCCGCGGGAGTCACGACCCGCCCCCCGGTGCCGAGGCCGGCTACCGTCGAGCGTGTCGACCTCGTGCCGCGGTACCTTGGCCAGATCGCAGGCCTGGTCGACCTGGACGCGCTTCGATCGGCCGGCCTGAGGGTGATCGTCGATCCCATGTTCGGCGCCGGCGGAGGCATGTTCCCACGGCTGCTGGACGGCGGTGCAACCTCCGTCACCGAGATCCACGGCGAGCCAAACCCGGCCTTCCCGGGAATCGAGCACCCCGAGCCCATCGGGCCCAACCTGGGCGAACTTTCCCGGCGGGTGTTGGCGGAAGGGGCGGACGTGGGTATCGCCAGCGACGGAGACGCCGACCGCGTGGGCCTGGTGGACGAGACGGGCCGCTTCGTGACGACCCTGGAGTCGTTCTCCCTGATCTGCCTTCACCAGCTGGATCTGCTCTCCCGGCGAGGGCCGCTGATCAGGTCGCTCACACAGAGCTCGATGATCGACAGGCTCGGAGAGATCTACGAAGTACCCGTTACGGAGACGAAGGTCGGTTTCAAGTACATTGCGCCCCTGTTCGAGTCGCGGGACGCTCTCGCCGCCGGCGAGGAGAGCGGAGGGTACACGATCCGGGGCCATGTTCCCGACCGGGACGGCATCCTCTGCGGGCTGCTGGTCCTGGAGTTGATGGCCAGGACTGGCAGGCGGCTCAGCGAGCTTGTCGACTGGCTGTTCGATCTGGTGGGCCCCCACTTCTACGACCGCATCGACCTTCAGTTCGACCCCCAGCTGCGTGACGTGATCGCGGCCCGCATAGGGTCCGCGGCCCCGGCCGAACTGGCCGGGCTGAAGGTGGTGGGAACGCGTACCGACGACGGATACAAGTTCAACCTCGCGGGCGGATGCTGGATGCTGGTGCGCTTCTCGGGCACAGAGCCGCTGCTTCGCACGCACGCCGAGGCCGACTCGCCAGAGCGCGTGGCGCTGCTCCTTGAGGAGGCGCGCCACCTGGCAATCCCTTAAACTTGCGGCCATGACGGCCCAGGGTCCCCTGCTACTGGTCGACGGTCACGCGCTCGTCTTCGTCGCCTACAACGCTCTCAAAGAACCCATGACGGTGCGCTCGACCGGCGAACCGATCGGAGCGGTCTACGGATTCGCAAACTCGCTTCTCAAGACCCTCTCGGACTTTCAGCCGACCCACTGCGCCGTGGCATTCGACCCGCCCGGTCCCACGTTCAGGCACGATCACTATCCCGACTACAAGGCTCACAGGCCCCCGACTCCCCCGGACCTGCCGGCACAGGTCGACAGGGTAAAGGAGATGGTAGGCGCGTTCGGCATACCCATCTATGAGCTGGAGGGCTATGAGGCCGACGACGTGATCGGCACGCTTTCCCGCCAGGCGGACGAGCGCGGGATCGACACGATCATTCTCACCGTTGACACCGATGCGCTGCAGCTGGTGTCGGAGAGGACACGGGTCTACGTGTCGACCGCCTTCAACAGGAGGATCTTTGATGTCGACGCCGTTCGGGACCGGTATGAGGGCCTTGGACCCGATCGGGTGGCCGACATCAAGGGCCTTGAGGGCGACAAGTCGGACAACGTCCCCGGCGTCCC
Organism: uncultured Dehalococcoidia bacterium; assembly: GCA_964477845.1. Classification (GTDB taxonomy): domain Bacteria; phylum Chloroflexota; class Dehalococcoidia; order Lucifugimonadales; family UBA2962; genus CAUZIR01. The sequence continues at coordinate 89,385 of CAYZES010000009.1, forward strand.
CGGCGTGGGCAGAAAGACGGCGATCAAGCTGCTGACCGAATTCGGCAGCGTGGAGGGCATATACGAGCGCATCGAGGACGTAAGGCCCGACGGACTTCGAAAGAGGATGAAGGACAACGAGCACGAGGCCCGGGAGAGCAAGTACCTTACAACCATCGTGCGCGACGTCCCGGTGGAGCTGGACCTTGCGGCGGCGGACATGTCGGGTTACGACCGGGCCGCGGTGGTCGAGTTCATGCGAGGGCTCGAGTTCCGTTCCATCATCGACCGCCTGCCCGCCTCCGGCGCGGACCCGGGACCGGAGAGCGGCGAGCCGAGGGCGCCTGAGGACCGGAGCCCCACCAATTGCACGATCGTCGATACCCGGGAAAAGCTCGCCGAGATGATCGCCGAGCTGGAAGGGTCGGAGGCCTTCGCGTTCGACACCGAGACCACATCCGAGCACGCCATGGAGGCCGACCTCGTGGGCCTGTCGTTCTCCAACGCCGAGGGCATGGCATGGTATGTGCCCGTCGGCCACAGGGTCCCCCCCAAGCTGGAGCTTGGGGAAGAGCCGAGGCAGATCGTGCAGGTGCCCGTGGCGGAGGCGCTCGACGCAGTGCGCCCGCTGTTTGGCAGCGAGTCGATCGGGAAGATAGCCCACAACGCCAATTTCGACGTGACGGTGCTTGCGAACTGCGGCGTTGAGGTGCGCAACCTCAGCTTCGACACGATGCTAGCCGCCCACCTGGTCGGCCGCCGGGGCATCGGCCTTAAGGCCCTTGCCCTAAACGTGCTCGGCGAGGAGATGACTCCCATCACGGACCTGATAGGCACCGGCAGAAGCCGGATAACCATGGCCGAGGTCCCCGTCGAGAGGGCGGGCCCGTACGCCGCGGCGGACGCCGACTTCACCTTCCGGCTGCGCGGCGTGTTCGCTGATGACCTTGACCGGATGTCGCTGACAGAGCCCTTCGAGACGCTGGAGATGCCCCTCGTCGATGTGCTTGTCCGCATGGAGCGCGGAGGCGTCGCACTGGATGCCGCGCTGCTTCGAGATATGTCCGGGGAGCTGGGCGATCGCCTGGCCGGGGTCAAGGGATCGATCTACGAGACGGTGGGCCACGAGTTCAACGTCGGCTCTTCCCAGCAGCTGGCCGGCGTGCTCTTCGACGAGCTGCGTCTCCCCCCCGTCAAGAAGACCAAGAGCGGCTATTCGACAGATGCCGCATCCCTGGACGCTCTCAAGGAGAGGCTCAACCAGGGCACGCTCGAGAGCGTCGATCCCCGGGCTCGCGAGGTAATCGACAGGGTAGTCGAGTTCAGAGAGATCTCCAAGCTAAAGTCCACCTACGTGGACGCACTTCCGGAACTGGTCCACCCGGCGACCGGGCGCATCCACACCAGCTACAACCAGACGGGCTCTGCGACCGGCCGCGTCTCGAGCAACGATCCCAACGTGCAGAACATACCCATCCGCACCGAGCTCGGGCGCAGGGTGCGAAAGGCATTCGTCGCCGAGGGATCCCCTGACTGGATAATGGTGGGGGCGGACTACTCTCAGATAGAGCTGCGCATCCTGGCGCACATGTCGGAGGACCCCGGACTGCTGGAGGCCTTCCGTGAGGGAATGGACATTCACGCGATCACCTCGTCGCTGGTGTACGAGGTCTCCATCGAGGAGGTCACGGCCGACATGCGCCGGGTGGCCAAGGTGCTCAACTTCGGAGTCCTTTACGGCCTGACGCCCTACGGCATAATGCAGCAGACCGACCTGAGCCCCGAGCAGGGGCGCCGCTTCATAGACGCGTACTTTTCGAGCTATCCGGGCATAAGGGACTACGTCGACAGCACTATAGAGCTGTGCAGGCAGGCAGGCTACGTAGCCTCCCTCATGGGCCGTCGTAGATATCTTCCCGAGATCAACTCATCCAACCGCTCCGCCCGGCAGGCCGCCGAGCGGGCTGCAGTCAACATGCCGGTCCAGGGCACGGCGGCGGACATCATCAAGCTCGCCATGCTCAGAGTGCAGGCACGCCTGGACGAGATGGGCATGAGGACCAGGATGATCCTGCAGGTACACGATGAGCTGGTGTTCGAGGCGCCGGTCGAGGAGGTCGACTCCCTGGTGGACATGCTCCGGGGGGAGATGCCGGCCGCAATGGACCTACTGGTGCCCCTCCAGGTCGATCTGAAGGCCGGCCCCAACTGGGGTGAGATGGATCCGCTTTCCTGAGGGGTGGCTACCCGACGGCCCGCGTCGTTGACACCCTTATACCACCCACATAACATTGGAATGACCACCCCATCTTCCTACCCCGGGAGGCATCAGCTTGAAGGAATCAGGTGGGCCCTCAGTCATCGAGGCCATAAGCCTGTATCTGAACAACCCTAAGACCAAGACCGACGGGCCACTCACCGACCGGGAACTGCATAGGTTCGCCCAGTGGTGCGGGGCGGATCGAGTGCTCGGCGAGATAAACCCCTCCGACGTCGGGGCCTATTCCGACAGGATGGGAGAGGGTGGTGCGGTTCCTCAGGCGGCCGAAAGGCTCCAGGTGGTACGCAGCTTCCTGTCCTACATGAAAAAGAGCGGGCAGATTAACGTCAATCTCGCCCAGCACGTCCGCATCCGCAAGAGTCGAACCCGGGTCCATCAGGGAGGCGACGCCAGCGCGCGGGACGTAATCGAGCTCACGCCGGAAGGACACAAGGCGCTCACCGACACCCTTGCCAAGCTCAAGGATGAGCGCATCTCTCTGGCCGAGGACATCCACAAGGCGGCAGCGGACAAGGACGTGCGTGAGAACGCCCCGCTGGAGGCCGCCCGCGAGCAGCTAGGACTGGTCGAGTCACGCGTGCGTGACATCGAGCTCCAGCTCAAGAACGCGGTGGTGATAGACCCCAAGAAGCGCAAGAAAGATTCCATCGTAAGGGTGGGCGCGAAGATCACCATCAAGGATCTCGGCTCCGGCAAGGTGCATGGCTACACGGTTGTCAGCGCCTCGGAGGCCAACCCCCTCGAGGGCAAGATCTCGGACGTGTCACCGGTGGGAAAGGCCGTGATGCGCCGAACGGCCGGCCAGCAGGTAGAGGTAGAAACCCCGCGCGGCAGGCAGGCTTTCGAGATAATGAAGGTCACCGCCTGACCCTCGGCCGTCGAACCGGCAGCCAGCCCACGACACCGGTTCTGTCCGGAACTCCCGCCTTTCCCCCTTAGCCCGACGGACCCGGCAGCCAGCCGATCCATGCCCAACAGGTCCTCCGAAGCGACCGAACTCCAGCGAGTGCAGCCCGGCCCCGACACCGTCGACCTGGCCAGGGAGCTGGAGGGCGAGGTACAGGGCGAGGTCCGCTTCGACCGGGTCTCCCGCCTCCTTTACAGCACCGACGCTTCCATTTACCAGATCCTGCCTCTGGGGGTAGTCCTTCCCCGCTCCGAGGAGGACGTAGTAGCAACCGTGGAGATCGCCCGCCGCCGGGGAGTGCCGGTACTGCCCAGGGGGGGAGGCACCAGTCTGGCCGGTCAGACCGTGGGACCCGCCGTCGTAATCGACTATTCCAAGTACATGAGGGCGCTGCTAGAGGTGGACACCGAGCGGATGTCCGCACGGGTGCAACCCGGCATTGTCCTCGACGAACTCAACCGCAGGCTGGCAGCCCAGGGACTGATGTTCGCGCCGGACCCGAGCACTTCCAACCGTGGCAACGTCGGCGGAGCGCTGGGCAACAACTCATGCGGCGCCCACTCGATCGTGTGGGGAAAGACCTCGGAAAACGTCCTGGGGCTGCGCACGGTCCTCTCAGACGGCACGACGGCCGATCTCGGCCGGCTCGAGGAGGGCGAGATCACCTCGATGGCCGGTCGTGACGGCCTGCTCGCATCGATCGTCCGGGAGCTGTCCGCCGTGGGGATCGAGTACCGACGTGAGGTCGACGCCCGATACCCGAAGCTCTCGCGCCGGGTGTCAGGGTACAACCTGGACAGGCTGCCGGCGGCCGCGGGGGGCGAACTCGACCTCGCCGAGTTCGTGGTCGGCTCGGAAGGAACCCTGGTCAACGTCACCGAGGCGACACTCAGGCTGGTCCCCGTGCCGCGCAGGAGGGCTCTGGCGGTTCTGCACTTCTACGACCTGATCGAGTCGATGGAGGCGACCGTCGCGGCGCTGGAGCTGGAGCCGGCGGCGGTCGAGCACGTCGGGGCGATGATTCTGAGGCAGGCGCGGGACAACCTCGAGTACTCACGCATGATGGACTGGGTGCAGGGCGAGCCAGAGGCCGTCCTGCTCGTTGAGTTCATCGGGGACTCGGAAGCCGAGCTCTGCGACAGGCTGAGCAGGCTCGAGAGCAGGATGAGAAGGGCCGGGCTCGGCTATGCGACGACGCGCCTCATGGACACCGCGGACCAGACGAGGGTATGGGCGGTGCGCAGGGCTGGCCTCGGGCTGATGATGAACGCCCCGGGGTCCGAAAAGCCGCTGCCCTTCGTGGAGGACACCGCCGTCGACCCGGAGAGCCTCCCCGAATTCGTGAGGCGCTTTGACGAGATCGTCAGGGAGGCCGGCACCGAAGCCGGCTATTACGGGCACGCGAGCGTCGGCTGCCTCCACATCCGGCCGCTGATCGACCTCAAGCGCCGAACCGGCGTCGATCGCATGGTCGCGATCGCCGAGGCGGTCAGCGACCTCGTACTGGAGTTCGGCGGCTCCCTGAGCGGCGAGCACGGGGACGGCCTCGTGAGAAGCCCGTTCATCGAGAAGATGTTCGGCCCCTCGATCCTGGAGGCTTTCGGGCGCGTCAAGATGGCCTTCGACCCCGATGGCATCATGAATCCGGGGAAGATCGTCGACCCGCCGGACCTCGTCGACAACCTGCGCATAGACCCCGACTACCGGACCGTCGACATACCGACCGCCATCTCCTTCAGGTCAGAGGGAGGGCTGGCGGCGGCGATCGAGATGTGCAACGGGCAGGGGGCGTGCCGCAAGCCGGCGGGGGGGACGATGTGTCCCTCTTTCATGGCCACAAGGGACGAGGAGCACTCCACGCGCGGCAGGGCGAACGCGCTCAGGTCGGCGATATCCGGTGCGATTCCCCTCGAAGAGATGACCGGAGAGAGAGTCGGCCAGGTAATGGACCTTTGCCTGGGATGCAAGGCCTGCAAGGCCGAGTGCCCGTCGAACGTTGACATGGCCAAGCTCAAGTACGAGTTGGCGGCACGCTGTCGCGGGGAGCGCGGGCCGACCTTGAGGGAGCGCGCCTTCGGGAACATCGACCGCCTGGGGTCCCTGGGATCGCTGCTGGCGCCCGTATCGAACTGGGTGCTCGGCTCCGAGGCGGTCGGGGGACTGCTGGAGAAGATGGCTGGCATCGACCGGCGCCGCACGCTCCCTCCGTATGCGGGGCAGACCTTTCGCCAGTGGATGCGCGCGCGAGAACCCAGCGTGGATCGCTCCGCGCCACTGGGCCGCGTCGTTCTTTTCGCCGACACCTTCACCAACTACCACCACCCGGAGATCGGCCGGGCCGCTGTCATGGTGCTCGAGGCGCTCGGATACCGGGTCGAGGTGCCCACGTTCCGCTGCTGCGGCCGGCCCCAGCTGTCGGTGGGAGACGTCGAGCGTGCCAGGCGCAACGCGGCAGCCAACGTCGAGATAGCCTCGTCCGCCATGGCAGAGGGTGCAAGACTTGTAGGCCTTGAGCCATCGTGCATGCTCGCATTCGGGGACGAGTATCTCTACCTGCTGGAGGAAGACGAAACCGCACGGCGCGTTGCTTCGGACACCGTCCTGATCGACGAGCTGTTGAGTGAGGCCCTGGGCGGCCAGGAAATCGAGTTTGCGGCCAGGCGATCGGCCCGCACGCTCCTTCACGGCCACTGCCAGCAGAGGGCGCTGGTAGGCACGGGCCACTCCGTTAATGTCCTGGGCATGCTGCCCGGCGCCGCGCCGGCAGAGATCGCCTCGGGATGCTGCGGCATGGCGGGTTCTTTCGGCTTCGAGTCTGAGCACTACGACATTTCGATGGCAATCGGCGAGCTATCGCTGTTCCCCGAGATCAGGGAGCAGACCGGGGAGTTCGAGGTGGTCAGCCTCGGGGTCTCATGCCGCCAGCAGATTGTGGACGGCACCGGCGCGAGGGCGCGGCACCTTGTCGAGGTGGTCGCCGAATCGCTTGCCGGATCCCTGCCGCCGGAGGGGTGACTAGGCTATGATTTCCTTGGAGGCGCAATGAAGATCGGGGTGCCGACAGAGACAAAGAGTGGGGAGCGGCGCGTTGCGCTGACCCCTGACAAGGCCGACATCCTGGTGCGGGCCGGCCACGAGGTGGCGGTCCAGAGCGGCGCCGGTGCGAAGGCGTCGTGCCCGGACGAGTTGTATGTGGCGGCCGGCGCATCGATCATCGCCACGGCGGACGAGCTCTGGGGGCGATCGGAGATGGTGGTGAAGGTCAAGGAACCCCAGCCCGAGGAGTTCGAACGCTTTCGCGACGGGCTGATCGTGTTCACCTATCTGCACCTGGCTCCTGAGCCGGAACTGACGAGGCGACTGTGCGCCTCCAAGGTCGCTGGCGTCGCCTACGAGACGGTGCAGGAACTCGATGGCTCGCTGCCGCTGCTGACGCCAATGAGCGAGATAGCGGGGCGGCTTTCCCCGCAGATTGCGGCCAGGCTGCTGCAGACCGACTTCGACGGTCCCGGTCGGCTGATGGGCGGAGTGCCCGGCGCCGAGTCCTGCAGGATGGTGGTCGTAGGAGGCGGAAACGTCGGCATGGCCGCCGCGCTGATCGGCACCGCGCTGGGAGCCCGCGTGGTGGTGTTCGATAACAACCTTGAGCGCCTCAGGTACATTGAGCACATCTCTCGCAGCACGGTCAAGACGATAATGTCCACCCCGCTCGCGCTGGCCGAATTCCTGGGCAGGGCGGACGTTGCGATCGGCGCGGTGCTGGTGCCCGGGGCGAGGTCCCCCAGGGTGATCACCAAGGACATGCTCGCCGGTATGAAGGAGGGTGCCCTGGTCATGGACGTTGCGATAGACCAGGGAGGCTCCGTTGAGGGAATCCGACCGACTACGCAGGCCGATCCCACCTATGTCGACCAGGGGGTGACGCATTTTGCGGTCACCAACATCCCCGGCATGGTCGCGACCACCGCGAGCGTGGCCCTCTCCAACGCAACCTGCCGGTACATTCTCAAGCTGGCCGATGACGGAATAGAAAAGACGGTGGCGGAGGCCGGCCCCCTATCGCTGGGGATAAACACCCTCGGTGGTCACGTGGTCCATCCGGCTGTCGCAGAGTCGCTCGACCTCGAGTACGTCCCGGTGGAAGAGGCGGTCAGGCTGGCGTAGAGCCCGGGTCGCGCCGGAAACCGACATAGCCGTGCCGATCACTCATTGGACCAGATGCCCGTCTCGTCCCCTACGAACCGATCCAGATTGATCGCGCGCATGCGCCTGGTATAGCGCACCTTTATCGTCTCGCCGAGCCCCAGCAGGCGGTAGATTACCCCGTCGACCTCCACCGAGTCCGAGCCGAGCTCCAGGTAGAACTTTCCCGCCTCGCTGCGCTTCCCCCAGTCGTGGCCCTGGTAGATGTGGTATGGGGGCAGCAGGTCCTTCTGCTCGTCAAACCAGCGCGAGACCAGCCTGCGCACCTTCCAGAGCGGCTGGAGACCAAAGCTGCCGGATGTGCCCGATAGACCCAATCGCAGACCCTTGTCAGACCGTCTTCAGGGATGCCACCCGATCCTTCAAAAGAGCCTGGTCAACTCACGTTCGATCTCCGAGAAGGTGGCGAAGGCCTCAAAGCGCGCCGACACCCTGCCCTCCCCGTCGATCACGAATGTCCACTCGTTGCTCGGCAGGTTCCAGTCCCAGACCGCCTGGGATATCACCGCCTGATCAAGATCGCCCTGAATCTCGTGGGGATTATCGTACAGGTCCACGTGAACGAAGTTGGCCCTTTCGCCGTACGCATCCTGCAGTTCGCTGAGCACCTCGACCTGCGGACCGCAGACCGCATTTATGCAGAAGGCCGGGCTCGCGAACACCACAACCACGGGCCGATCGTCGTCGATCGCATCGGCCAGCGTGACCCGGTAAAGGTCCGGGTTGTAAAGGGAGCCCGTGGTCAGCTCGGCCGGGCTTGCGACGTCCGCCGCGATCTTTGTCACACTTCGAACCGCCTTCTCGCCCACCCCGGGCGCGGAGGTGTCCCCGGCCACGTCAAAGGTCAACTCGACGATCTCCACGCCTCCGTCCCCGGAAGGGGCCTCTATCGACAGCCGGTGGGTTCCCGGCTCCTGAAACTCCACGAAGGTGGTATACAGGCCGCGAGACCCCACCGGCCAGGGCTGGTAGGCGGCGTCCCGGGGCCCGGCGACCTCCCTCTCTGCGCCGGGCCCACCGGAATAGAGCGTCACCCGCACGACGGGCTCACTGACAACCCCGCGCGGAGAGATCAGCACGAATCCCAGCCGATGGCGTCCGGGACTCAGGTCGTCGGTGCCCAGTATGGCCTGAAATCCTCCCTCCGTTGTGGGCCCCTCAGTCAGCTGGTGATCGTCGGGGCGGGGACGGTCGGCGGCCGACTCCCCTCCCCCGCAGGAGGCGAACAGGCCCGCGGCGGCAGTGAGGAGCACCCCCGTGGCGACGGCACGGATCGAAGATATGGCGGTGCCTGCCCCGGACCTGAGTCCTCTAGAGGTTCTTGAAGACACCGAAGGTGAAGGCAAAGAACTCGAAGTGGTCTGAGTTTGACGCCAGCTTGAGTTCGTATCCACCGTACTCGGGGGTCCTGGCGACGCGGTACATCCGGTCCTCGTTTACGAGCAGGTAGCTGTTGCCCTCATCGTCCCACATCACGTCTTCGCCGGCGTGGTCTGCGGGTATGGGTCCGCCATCGATCGTAACGCGTACCTCGTAGAAGTCCCCGGACTCCGGCAGTCCCAGCACTATGTTGGCGCTGGTTCCATAGAACTTGATTGCCACGTAGTCCTCGTAGGCCTCCGTCGTTCTCGCGTGCCTCAGGCTCTCGGGTCCGTTGCGCCACAGGCCGTTCAGATAGATGAAGTGGTTCTCGTGTACCCCGGGGTCCGCGTACTCGAGCGCAATATCCTGCCTGGCGTAGTACTGCTCATGGCGCACGTAGGGGGGTTGGCCTCCGAAGCGCAGCGCACTGTAGTTGCGCTCGGTGCCGGCGTAAAGCTCCCTTGTGACCGACATCTGGGGATCATCTATGCGAAGCGCCGCCTCCTCGTAGTCCCTGGTCGGCAGGATCTCGGATTTGTCCATGCTGACCTGCCCACCGTTCTCGGCGAGAAGTTCCCTGATCTTCAGCTCCGTCTCCTCGTAGGCCCCCTCCCCGAAGTGCGCGTATCGAATGTAGCCATCACGATCGATCAGGTACTTTGCCGGCCAGTAGCGGTTGTTGTAGTTGCGCCAGGTCCCGAAGTCGTTGTCCTGGACGATGCGGTACTCAAGGCCGAACTCTGCGGCCGCCTGCTCGACATTTGCCCGCTCCTTCTCAAAGGCGAACTCGGGAGAGTGGACCCCGACTATCGCCAGGCCGTCGTCTGCATACTTTGCGTGCCAGTCCTTGAGGTAAGGCAGGGTGCGAATGCAGTTGATGCAGGTGTAGGTCCAAAAGTCGATCAGAATCACCTGGCCGTCCAGGTCTTCCAGAGTGAACGGCTCGGCGTTGATGAAGCCGGACGGATTCTTGATGTCGGGCCGGAACATCTCGTTCCCCAGCCTGTTGAGGGCGGCCAGATTGTCCGGGTTGGCATCAGACGGGGTGACGCTGTCCTCCGCGGCCCGGTCGTCGCCATCGGCCACATCGCTCGACCCGGCGGGCCCGTCCCCTAGGGCCTCGTCGATGAATCCCTCCAGCGTGTTATTCGCAGTTCTGTCCGCGGCCGGTGATTCGTCTCCGCCGCAGGAGGCCGCCCCCACGAGCAGGAGGGCCGCCAGCACGGTGACAAGAGCTACAAGAATCCCCCCTGGCAGGTGCCAACCGCCCGTGCCAGCAGCGTGAACGATCCTAGGTGATGATTGGTGTGTCCTCACGGTTCCCCCACTCTCGGAATGAGCCATCGTAGTTCCTGACCTTGTCGTAGCCCAGGAGGGTAAGGGTGAACATGCCGTGCGCCGCACGGATGCCGCCCTGTCAGTACGTCGTGATCCTCTTATCCGGGGCGACTCCCACAGCTTCGAGCCTGCTGCGAAGCTCGGAGGCAGGCCTGAACTCCTTGACATCGTCGTCGGTAACGAACTCCAGCCATTCCAGGTGCCTGGCTCCCGGCATGCGGCCGGCGCGGGCGTTGCCTCTGTCGTTCTCCCCGGTGTACTCCCCTACTGACCTTACGTCCAGCAAGACTTCGCCGGATTCGCCGCCGGCACCCGTCCCCACCCCTATGCACTCGCGCATGATCTGCTCGGCGGTGGCTATAAACGATGGATTCGGATCAGGGCTGAATTCTGCGGGCGCGATCTCGGGCCTGACGTCGGTGATCGGTCGCCTTTCTCGCAGCCACTTACGCCAGCCGCCGTCCAGGACCTTCACCCGATCATGGCCGTGGTAGGTCAGCGCCCACCAGAGCCTGGTCGCCCACAGGCTTCCGAAGTCATCGTAGGCCACGACGAGCGTGTCGTTGCCGATCCCCAGCTCGCTCATCTCCTGGGCGAACTGCTCGGGCGTATCGATGAAGGTACGGTCGCTCGTCGGATCCTTGAAGTAGTGGTCGCGCCGGACCCCGACAGCGCCCGGGATGTGGGCGCGCGTGTAAGACTCCCAGAATCCCGTGTCGACTATGCGGATGCCCGGCTCCAGCAGGTGGCGCTCGAGCCAGTCGGTGTCGACCAACAGCTCGGGCCTGGAGTATCCCTTTTCCATGACGCCCATGTTTGTCATCTCCCCGTGCCGCCATTGTCCGCTAGCAGGCGCCCTGCGCCAGCCCTGAGCGACGGCCCTACATTGGATGTTAGCACCGGTATAATGGCTCTCGTCATGGGCGGAGAACTGGCCGGCCGCGTCGCCATCGTCACGGGCGCCAGCCGTGGCATAGGCCGTGCCATCGCCCTGTCGTACGCCGAGAGGGGAGCCGACGTAGCGCTCGCGGCCCGCGCATCATCCGACCTGGAGTCCGCCGCCGAAGCCGTGCGTGCAGCCGGTCGCCGGCCTATTGCGGTACCTACCGACGTGGCCGACTCCGCGCAGGTCGACGAGATGGTCTCCCGTACGATCACCGATCTGGGCGGCGCCGACATACTCGTCAACAACGCCGGCAGCTTCAAGGAGCTTGCCACCGTCCCGTTTCCCGACGGGATTCTAAAGCCGCCGTCGGTCATGCGCGATAGCTCCGTGCGCATGACCGACGAGGAGTTCAGGCAGATCATCGACACCAACATCGGAGGGGTCTTCTACGGCTGCCGGGCGGTGGCGCCCCACATGATGGAGCGGGGGTACGGCAAGATCATCAACATCAGCTCGGTGGCCGCGACCAGGGCGTTCAGGCTCGAGGCCGTATACGATGCCTCCAAGGCGGCGGTGAGCATGCTCACCCGCTGTCTGGCCCTTGAGTGGGCCCCGTACGGCATCCGTGTAAACGCCCTGGCCCCAGGCGACTACAACACTGCGATGACCGCTGAGGCGTGGGCGGACCCGGTGCGCAGGCAGGCCTACCTGGAGTCCATACCCCTCGGCGAAGAGGGAGACATGGACGGTCTGACCGCCCTCGCCACGTTCCTGGCCGGTTCGGACTCCGACTACATCACGGGCCAGACCATAAACATCGACGGCGGCCTGTCGGCCCAGTAGCGACCCGGTCACCCGAGTCCGGGACCACGATCGGCAGGTCCCCCGGCCACCGGGCCCGGCTGACCGTCCCGGGAGCCATGTAGTACCATTCCGCGCCAGTACCTACTCTGGAGGGGCCGCTTGAGACCGGGTACACGCCCATGACCGCACGGTCCCCCCCGGCTACTGAGGCTCCAGGGTGAGGCACTTTCCCTGGAAGCGCCGCTTGAGCAGGTCTGAAGCGGCATCTGTGCAGCGGGGCTAGAGGGGCTGAATTGACAGTGGCGGGGCAAAAGCTCGAATCGGTCGCCTTTATTGGGAGGGGCAAGATGGAATCTGACAGTCTAGACGGCCAGGCTAGTACTGAGGTTAAGGGGCTGTCCATACAGGCTGAGCAGGTGGACGGGGTGTTGATTGCAAGGCTCGACGGGCGCATTGACGGGCAGAACGCCCAGGATTTTAAGAAAGCCCTGGAAGGCCTGCTGGCCGACAGGGATGTCAATCTGCTGCTGGACCTGGGCCAGGTTACCTTCCTGAGCAGCGCCGGCCTTGGGGTTCTTCTCTCCATTGCGCGACAGCTACACAAAAAGGCTGGCAAGATCGCCGTGTGCTCACTGTCGGATTCGATCCGCGGGGTCTTCCTTATCAGCGGCTTTCACAAGATCATCCCCACCCACGATAACCAGCGTGACGCGATGGTAGCGATCAGCTAGCGAGCATACCCGTCACGGTTTGCCCGGCCTCAAGGTCCTGCGGCGCGGCTGAAAATCCATCGCGGGCCCAACCCTAGAGTCCGTCCACGAGACGCACGCTCCGGACCAGACTGAGCGCAGCGGGTTTAGGCTGCAGCGCATTTCGGCGAGACGACTACATTGAATGCAGGGCCAGCACATCGCCAGGGCCGCTCGAGGCCTGAAGGTGCGCTACCCGGTCCACCTGCTGAGTTGCTTCCATGGTGAGCAGCAAGGGCGGGGTCTCCGGCCATGGCGGGATGATTCCCAGGCGAATCGCCATAGTTGGCGGAGGAATTTCAGGTCTGGGCGCCGCATGGGCGCTGCATCATCACCCGGACCGTTTCGACTTTCGCCTCTTCGAGGCACACGAACAGGTCGGCGGGAACGCGATCACAGCCGACATGCCTCAGGATGACGGAAGCTCAATTCCTTTCGACATCTCCGTGACGGCCTGCATCCCGTCCGTATACCACCACATCCTGCTGCTGATGGAGAGATTCGGCATCGAACTGGTCGACACCAGATTCAGCTACAGCGTCAGGTACGGCGACCAGATCTACGCCCACGATTTTGATTCCGAAATCTCCGACCAGCTGCAATCTGAGATTGCCAAGTTCCAGCGAGTCCTGAAGCGGCTGAGCCGGTTTGGCTGGCTCACGCGCTCACGCTCCAAGATCCTTAACGCCCTCAACCCCTTCAACTACATCAGCATGGGGACGGTCCTGAATGCAGGGGGGTTCTCAGGGGACTTCAGGTACAAGGTTCTGAAGCCGATGTTCGTCAATTTCCTGATGGCAACGAACGTTTTCGATATGCCCGCAGCTCTCTTCACCAGGTACCTTGAGTTCTTCGATATTGAGACCGCTACCCCTATGCAGACGTGGGACCAGGGAACGCGGCGCATCTACGAGGACCTGACGGCCAACTTTCGGGACAGGATCTACCTCAGCCGGCCCGTCCGAAAGGTGTACAGAAGCGCCTCCTGCGTTGTGGTCGAGGATGAAGACGGCGTGCAGGAAACGTTCGACGACGTCGTCTTCGCATGCAATGCGAACCAGACCCTGATGATCCTCGATAGGCCGACGCTTCTTGAGAGATATATCCTCTCGTCGATCCGCTACGAGAGCGAGCTCCATAGCCACACGGTCGTCCACTCCGACTCCTCCGTTCTTCCGGACAACGAGGCAAAGCCCCTGGCAACGCGGAGCAATCACATCGAGCAGTACGGTCCGAGGCCGGACAACTACGAAATCACGTACATCATGCACAACCAGCAGCCATGGGCTAATCGGTCCGACAAGCCGTGCCTTG
>CAYZES010000010.1:0-7744 GCA_964477845.1 uncultured Dehalococcoidia bacterium
CGTGACGCTCCGGATAGACCACGAGGAGCACGTGCGCGCGGAGGTGGAGACGCAGTCGCCCATCGAGCGCACGAGGGAGGAGACGGTCTCCCTCTCGGCGAGTGTGGGTGCCGATGCGGCGTTCCGGGTGATGGTCTACCCGCGGCCTGAGCCGAAGGTGCGTCCCGCCGACCAGAGACGGGTGTCCGCCGACGATGTTCGGATCATGGAGCTCATGGGATGGCACTGAGAAGGTTCGCGGTCGCGGTGCTGATGACCGCCTCGGCGCTCGCGTCGATGGCGGCCGAGCCGCCGGGCGACGCCGAGATGATCGCGGCGTTCGACCGTGTGCTGACGGCTATGGCCTACGCGGCCGGTGGGCTTGCGGTGTTCTCGATCGTTTGGGCCGGGTTCGTGCTGATGGCGGAGGGCACCGAGGAGCGGGGCAGGGGCCGGGCGCGAGCCGCCGTGATGGGTTCGGTGATCGGTCTCGTGCTGGTGCTTTCGGCGAAGACGGTGACTTTCGCGCTGACCAGGGCGGTCGGCACGGTCCCGTGAAAGCAGGGAGGACGAGAGCTTGAAGATTCCGTTTCAAATCCCCGGCGTACGCATGCCTGGAAAGGGGAAGGAGCATCCGCGGGTGAAGATTCCGTTTCGGATACCGACGGTACGCATGCCTGGAAAGGGGAAGGAGCACCCGCGGGTGAAGACTCCGTTTCGGATACCGACGGTGCGCATGCCTGGAAAAGGGAAGGAGCATCCGCGGGTGAAGACTCCGTTTCGGATACCGACGGCGCGCATGCCTGGAAAAGGGAAGGGGCATCCGCGGGTGAAGATCCCGTTTCGGATACTGGCGGTGCGCATGCCTGGAAAAGGGAAGGGGCAGCCCGACCGTGAGATCGGACCGCCCCTCAGCGACCAGGCTCGTCAACCGGAGGCAGGTTACCACACGCCCCCGACGCCCAAGCCGCCGGCCGCCCTGCCGCTGTTCTTCCTGCTGTCGCACCTCGAGGACGATGGTCCGGTGCGGATCGACGGTGTGAAGGTTGGGGTCTGCGAGGTGATGGGCCTCGAGATCGACGCGCCGAAGCTGGGCGCGTTCGCCGGAGCGCTCAACGCGCTCGACTTTCCGCTCCAACTGCTGGTGCGTCAGCATCCTCCCGGGCTTTCCGGCATGCGCGACAGGCTCGCCGGGGCCCGGCCCGACGGCCTGCCGGAGAGGACGGGTGCGGCAGCGGACTCGCTCGACCGGCTCCTGGCGGACCTGGAGTCGCGCGACGGGATAGTCGACAGGCGCTTTTACGCGGTGTGCGCGGCGGACCGGCTCGACGACCTTTGCGGCCTGCTGGCGAGGGCTGGCCTCTCGGTGCATCCGCTGAGGGGCCGCCAGTTGCGGATGCTGCTGCTTGCCTCTGCCCTCGGCGGCTCTCCCGCCGAGATGGACGAGGCACACCCCGTGGAGATCGAGGTGGGCAGGCGCGACGTGCGCATCGGTGATCGCCTGGTTCGCTCGCTGCACCTCGGGCGCTGGCCCCGCTCGCTGGTTCCCGGCTTCCTGCAGGGGCTGATGGCGGCCGGGGCCCCGATGGACCTCTCGATACACCTGGGGGCGATCCCCGCCGAGCAGGCGGCCAGGACGCTGGAGTGGCAGAAGGTCCGCTTCGAGTCGGCCCAGAGCCTGTCTCTGCGGCGTGGGAAGACGATGTCCCCGGAGGCGGAGATCGCCCTGGAGGACGTCTCCCGCCTTCGGGACGAGGTCCAGCGCGGTCGCGAGAGGCTGTTTCACGCCTCGCTGTCGGTGACGCTGCACGCGGGTGACACAGCGTCGCTGAAGGAGATGAGCCAGCGCGCCCGCGCGCACTTCGGAGCGACGCTCGGCAAGCTCGACGCGCTCTCGTTCCGCCAGCGCGAGGGGCTGGTCTCGGGCCTGCCGCTGGGCATGAACATGGTGGGGGCCTGGAGGACGCTGGACACGTCGTCAGTGGCCAGGCTGTTCCCGTTCTCCCCGCCCGACATGGACACCCGGAGCGGGACGCTGTACGGGATAGACCTTCGGGCGTGCTCCCCCGTGGTGTACGACCCGTTCGACGGAACGCATCTCAACGCCAACACGGCGGTGCTGGCGCGGTCGGGGTCAGGCAAGTCGTTCTCGACAAAGCTCGGCGTGCTGCGCGGGCTGTGCCGGGGTGTGACGGCGTACGTGATAGACCCCGAGGGCGAGTACGCGGACATGGCGCGCGCGGCAGGGGGCCGGGTGCTGTCCCCTGGCGTGCCGGGCCAGGGCATGAACCCGTTCGTGATAGACGGGGGCGATCCCGAGGAGCTCCTGCAGCGCATAGGCAGCCTTCGGCGGCTGATCGAGGTGATGGTGGGCGAGCGCCTGGGCGCCGAGCGCAGGGCGTCACTCGACCACTCGCTTGCGACGTACTACTCCCGGCCCCGCGGGCGCACGGGATTCCGGGATTTCTACGCTTTCCTCGCAGGGGAGGCTGACGGAGACCGGGAGCTTGCGATGCTGCTGCGGCCGTTCGCGACGGGGAGCCTGCGCCACCTGCTCTCCGACGGGGGCGACGACCTGCTCGGGAGCGAGGCGCCGGTGACGGTGTTCGACCTTCGGCTGCTGGAGCCCGAGCTCCGGCCCGCCGCGGCGATGGTCTGCACCGAGACGGTGTGGGCGGCAGCCGCGCGCGACCCGCGCCCCAGGCTTCTTGTGGTCGACGAGGTCTGGTCGATCATGCAGCACCCGGAGGGGGCGGCCTTTCTCGTGAGCATGGCAAAGCGCGCCCGCAAGCACAGGCTGGGCCTTCAGTTCATAACCCAGGACGTTCAGGACCTGCTGAGCGAGGACACCTCTCGCGCGATAACCGGCCACTCAGGGCGGGCGCTGCTCCAGAACGCGGCGTTCAAGCTGCTTCTCCAGCAGGACGCGGCGGCCATCGGGAAGGTGTGCGAGGCCTTCGACCTGCCGGACGATCTCGGCCGCTGGCTGCTCTCGTGCCCGCGAGGTGACGGTCTGATGCTGGCCCGCGGCAACCGGATCCCCATCCGGATAGAGGCGACGCCCGAGGAGAAGGACATCGTCGAGTGGCGGCCGGGGAGACAGGGCTAGATGTGTGACGTCCGGCCCGTGGGCCGGACGGTGAGGAGGTGCGACTGATGAAACTGATCCCGTGGAAGATGCGCCGGCGAGAGGGCCGGCGCCCGGGCGGCCCCGTGCTGCTGGCGATCACGCCCCCAAGGACCGGTGAGCGGACCCTGCTCGGGGTCGAGAACCTTCTCGGGTCGATCGCCGTGCCCGAGCCGTTCTCGCTGGAGATGGCGGGCGATGTCGACGGAGTCACGCTGATGGCCCGGTGCATGGACAGGGAGGTGGTGCGCGGGCAGATCGCGGTGCGCTACCCGCAGGCCCGGATCGTCGAGGTGTCCGCGGAGGACGACCCGCTGCGCGTCCGCGAGGGTGAGCAGGCCTGGGAGATGACGCTGCGGGCCGGGGGCCCCGAGTACGTCCCGCTGCGCACGTTCCGCGACGACGACCTGCTCGACCCCGGCTCCGATCCCCTGATGGCGATCATCGGCGCGCTGTCTGAGTTGAACGAGGGCGAGCGTGTCGTCACCCGGCTGCTGCTGCGCTCGCTGGGCCCGGACTGGGCGGAGGTGCACCAGGTCCGCGTTCACGGGAGACAGGCGCAGGCATCGCGGCCCGCCCAGTCCCCTGAGCAGCCCGGCGGCGGCGGTGCGGAGGGTCTGAAGATGGCGGTGCTGGGCCTGGGAGCGCTCGCCGCGCTGAGGGGTTACTACTGGGTGCGGGACGGGGAGACGTGGAAGGCGGTGCTGCTCGGCCTCGGGCTCGTGGCGGCGCTGGCCGTCGGCGGCTGGGTCTGGGCCCGGTGGAGGGGGTCGCGGGACCGGGTGTTCGACCCGCTCCTGGTCAGGGAGAAGGTCTCGCGGATCGCCTTCGACGCCGAGATCCGGGTCACGGCGATCCTGCCCGGGCGCGCCTCTGTCGAGAGGGCCCGCGCGCTGCTGGGTCCGGTGGAGGCTGCCTATCGCCACTACGACCATCCCGCGGGGGCGCGCCTGAAGGTCGGCAGGATCCGGCCGGTCCTTCCGACGACGGCACTGCATCCCGCAGGTCCCGGCCTGTTCGGCACTCGGAGCATCCTCGGGGTCCGGGAGGTGGCATCGCTGTGGCACCCGCCGGGCGCGAGGGACGAGACGCCGCTGGTGGAGCGGTCGGGGGCGAAGGTGCTGCTGCCATCATCGCGCGGGGTGAGGGGAGGTGCCCTGGTGGGCTCGACTACAGCGGGCAGGCCCAGGGAGATCAGGTTCCCGGACGACCTGCTGCGGCGTCACCACCTGTACGTGGCTCGCACGCGCATGGGCAAGTCCACCCTGATGCACCACATCCTCGTTCACAAGATGCGGGAGAAGGCGGCGGGCAGGGACGACGACGCGATAGTGGTCGTAGATCCCCATGCGGACCTGGTGGCCGGGCTGCTCGAGCACGTGCCCGCAGAGCTGGCGGGACGAGTGCGGCTGATAGACCTTGGGGACCGCACGGGGTCCGTTGGGATCAACCTGCTCGACACCCGGGTGTTCGCCGACCGCGACCGCACGGCCGACTCGCTGGTGCGGGTGACGCAGGGCCTGTGGCAGCAGTGGGGCCCCAGGATGCAGTCGATCCTGGAGCACGTCGTAAAGAGCCTGCACGAGGCCAACGAGTCGCGCGCCGCGGACGAGCAGTACACGATCCTGGACGGGCTGAGGATGGTCAGCGACAGGAAGTTTCGGAAGGCGGTGCTTGCCGATGTCGATGACCCGTTTCTGAAGAGCTGGTGGAACGGGATTTTCGGCAAGTGGCACGAGCAGCAGTACGCCGAGGCGATCGCCCCGGTGCAGACCCGGCTGTCGTACTTCTCGTCATCCAAGAGGGCCCGCGCCATCCTGGGCCAGCCGAGCTCGACGATAGACCTGAGGAGAACGATCCTGGGCGGCGACGTGCTGCTCATCTCGACATCGCAGGGGGCCGTGGGACGGGACGTGGCGGCGCTGGTCGGCGCGTGCCTGCTGAACATGGTGGACGGGGTGATCCGCGAGCAGGGCGCCCTCGTCCAGTCGGGGCGTCGCGGGGCCCTGGTGGTCGTCGACGAGATGCAGACGATGCCCGGAGTGGACTACGAGTCGATGCTGAGCGAGCTCGGCAAGTTCGGGGCTTCCTTCATCCTTGCGACGCAGAGCCTGGCAAAGCTGGCGGACATCTCCCAGACGATGGAGGACACGATCCTTGCCAACGTGGGGTGCCTTGCGGTCTTCCAGGTGTCGGGCTCGGACGCGCGCAGGCTGGTGTGGGAGCTCGGCAGGGAGAGGATGACCGAGGACGACATAACCTCGTTGCCGGTGCACCACTGCTACGTGCGGGCGACGGTGGGCAAGGAGCGCATGCCTGCCTTCTCGATGATGGTCAACAGGCCCGAGCCCGGAGACCCCGGGGTGGCGGGCCGCATCCGTGCCGGGGCGGCCAGGTATACGACTCCGGCGCGGAAGCCTGCTGCCGTAAAGGCGGAGGAGCCAGTCGCCGCGGACCGGCCGGCCGAGGGCCCTGCCGGAACCGATGGGGATTCGGAGGATGGCGGCGCATCCGGCTCGACCGGCGAATCGGAAGGGTCTCTCCGCGACCCCAGGGCATCGGGTGAGACCGGGACCGCGGGGTCCTCCGGAGATGATGCGTGAGCGCCGAGGCCAGGCCGATGCTGGCGCTGCGGTCGCTGGCCTGCATGCCGTTCCTGGACAGGATCGAGCTGGCCGCCCTGTCGGGGTGGTCTCGCGGCTCGGTGTACGAGAGCGTGGCCGGGCTCGAGGCGGATGGACTGGTCGAGTCGGTTGGACACGGATCGGTTCTGCTTCCGCACACAAGGCGGTTCTGCGTGTCGGCGGCCGGACTTGAGAGGCTGGCCGGGGGCTCCGGCGAGGCGATGTCCGGGATGCTGGACGGCCGTCCGGTGTCCTCGCAGTGGCGGCGGATCCTTCTCGGTAGGCTGGACGCCGTCGGGTCGATCTACCGCCTGGCCTGCGGGACGGCCCGGGTGGCCCGGGTCAGGAGGTTTCGGTGGTACCGGGCATCGCCGCTGGACGCGGGGATTGCCCTTGGCGGAGGGCTGACCATAGGCATCGTCAGGCAGGGTCTCACCTCTGACCGGACGGCCTTTGCGAAGCGAATGTGGCGCGCCATGGACGATGAGACTCCGGGCCTGTTGCTGGTCATGGTGCGGGATGAGGTCAGGCTGCGCCATGCGTCGAGGATCTTGGCCGCCGGTTCGGTACCGGCCCTGGTCGCGCTGGAGAAGGACGCGGTGACCTGCGGTGCCGGCGAACCGGCCTGGCACCGACCGTCGGCCGGTGGCAGGTCCAGTCTGCGGTCAGCGGTCCGGAGTGCGAAGCCCGCCGGGGAACTGCCGTCCGAGGCCCCTGTGCTGAGGGCGGACATGCCCCAGGCGATGGGGGAACTCGAGAAGGACCGGGAGGTTCCCGTCCATCTCCTGCCGGTCCTGCTGACGCCGGCGGAAAAGCGAGTGCTCGACCCGCTGTCGGACTGGCCGTGGATAACGCCCGGGAACCTAGCGAGGCTGCTGGGGCTTCACCCCAAGCGGCTCTCCGGGCTGCTGGTGGACCTTGAGCGCTGTGGCCTGGTTGCCAGGTTGCGGATTGGAGGATGTGACCGCCTTTCGCTCACTGATCGGGCGCATGCGCTGATGACCCGCGGGGACCGTACCGCGGTGGGCACTGCGCGCAGGCTCTGGAGCGCTTCTCCGCTGGACCCCGGAGACCCGTTTGCATGGCGAAATGTCTCCGGCTCAAAGAGCCGCCAGCTGCTGCGGAACATCGAGCACACCGACGCCGTTCACTGGTTCATGGCCGCGCTGGCCGCCCAGGCACGCGAGAGGAAATGGGAGGTCGTTCAGTTCGACCCGCCGCGGCGGGCCTCACGTTTCTTTCGGCATGGCGACGGGCTGCGGTCCGTGCACCCGGACGCTTTTGGCATTCTGAAGAGGGGAGGGAATACATTCCCGTTCTTCCTCGAATGGGAGCGCCGGGCGGTCAGGCCGGTGACGATGGCGAGAAGGCTGGCGCCGTACCTTCGCTATTATGCATCGAAGCGGCCCATCGACGATCATGGTGTGGAGCCAATGGCTTTTGTCGTCCTCGAGGACGAACTGGCTTCTGTCCACTTCCTGAGGGTGGCACAAAGGGAGATGCACAGGACAGGGGTTGATGTTCCTCTTTGGGTCTCAAACCGGGACTCACTGAAGAATTTTGGTCCACTGGGACCGGCGTGGCATTCAGTCGGGAGAATCGAAGTAGCGAACCCATTTGCTTGACTGGAACATTGCGATCAGAAGAGACGATTGGCAGAGAATCTTGGTCAACCGCAAATGCTACGATTTGGGCGTGCCTCAGCATAGGAGCTTTCCCTTGTGCCTGTGCGATTTCGAAGCTCATACATAGGTCTGAGCTTCGCAGCATCCGAGTGAATGCTCGTGACCTTGGCTACGAAACCGATGGAGGGCTTAAATGATCGGGAGTCGGTCAGGGGCCTGAATATGCGGATGTGGCTAGCTCCTTCGGGTCCGAACGTGAATAACATGTTATTCCAGAGTGGCGCCCCAATAGGGCAAGCGACAAGCTAGTGGAGAACAGAGCGTCAATTATGAACCTTCAGCCTCAGTACCACAGTCTCGCAAAATTGGTCGCCGGCAAGTTGTTTGCT
>CAYZES010000010.1:7754-16749 GCA_964477845.1 uncultured Dehalococcoidia bacterium
TCCAGACTACCAGAGAGCGTATAGATGGGAGAAAAAACATCGAGACGCTCTATTCTCGGATATTGAGCGAAGTTGGAATAATGGCAAGAGCAAGAATCATTTCATGGCTACGGTAGTGGCTTTAAATACTGGGGAAAGAATACCGATTATCGGTGAAGAATATGAGCGCTTCGAGATTGTCGATGGCCAACAAAGGCTCACGACCTTGATAATCTTACTCAAAGCTATCGCCAAATCTCTTGACGCCCTAGATGCCGAACAACGACAGCACAAACAATCACTCGAAGAAGATCTAGTTAAGCCCGATAGCTCTTCTTTACTGCTTCTTCAGACCAATCATGATACGAGTGGTCATTTTGCAAGATATATCAGAAAGGGAGAATACTCCAGCCCTGATGAAGCGAAAACCTTGGCCGATTATCAATTGCTGAAGGCTATAGAAGAATGTGAGACCTTCGTAGAGTCGTGGAAAGTAAAAAGAGGTATGCCCCTAACGGATCTCGTCACACATTTAAAGAACAGATTGACCTTCCTGTTCCACCAGGTCGACGACGAGGCGCTGGTGTACAGCGTATTTGAAGTGCTTAACAGCAGAGGGTTGGCGGTCTCTTGGTTCGACCGACTCAAGAGTATGTTGATGTCGGTCATTTTCGAGGCGAGTGGAGATAGGAGATCTCTAATTGATCAAATCCATGGCAACTGGACAGAGATTTACCGAAATATTGGACTCCATTCCGATGCAGATTCCGAAACACTACGATTCGCAGCAACCCTTCGTAGTGCAGATCGACTAAGTAGGGTTCTAAATGAGGAGGATGCAGTAAAGGTCCTAAGATCACAATCAGAGTGGTCGCCTAGCGCCGTGCTTGATACGACGGAATGGATTAGGGATATCGCTGATGCTGTAATTAAGCTGAGAGCCAATCCTCGGCTCAGTGCGGTGACCAGGGTATCCCATGCAAGGTTAGTGGCTGTGGCCATAAACCTCCGAAAGGATCTTCCTGAGGAACAAAGAGATCAGGCACTGCGACGTTGGGAGAATGTGACGTTTCGCATTTACGGTATGTACGGGAAGGATGCTAGGACAGCGGTGGGGAATTATGTGAGACTGGCCTGGCGGATTAATCAAAAGGGGCTACCCATTGGGCGGATCCTGTCGCAGTTAGCCAAAATCGGCGAGCGATACCCAGCCGCCAAGGCCACGGAAGAAATCAAAAGGCAGGATTGCTATTCTGAATGGAAGATGGAACTCCGCTATTTTTTTCATAGATATGAAGAGCATTTGTCAAGAAGAGAGGGATTCGACCAACAGCAGTGGGAGAAGATATGGAATGCTAGGATCGACGACACCATCGAGCATATTTTGCCGCAAAAGAAGCAGCGAGAGTATGTTCATTGGTTGGGCAATCTAATGATGCTGCGCCCTAAATTGAATTCCAAATTGGGGGGAAAAGCGCCACGCGAGAAGGTTGAGTGCTACAAGAAGCATGGGCTCGGCGTGGGGTGGAATGTCGCCGTGCGAATAGAAAAGTCTGGCAAATGGGGTAGGCGTCAGATTATTGAACGTGACAACGAACTTCTCGAGTGGGCTGCGCAGGAGTGGGCCGATTAGCCACCGAGCTGCTCTTTTCGATCTGTCAATAAATCGCGAAAGTAAAGCTGACGGCGATGCTGGATGTGTCAGATCGAAGCATCAAACTAGTAGGTTCGACGAAGAGGTAGACCCAATAGGCACCGAGATTGGCCAGTCCATTTCTTGGAAGCATAGGTCCAATAGTGTGGCAGCGGTGTAGGGGTCGAGAGCCAGTCGACCATGGTGAGGCAGCAGTATCCGCCGAAGCCATGGATAGCATGAGTTCCCGGCCCTTGGAGGACATCCGTTTGCTCGCGAGTACAAGTCTATTGGCGCACTCCCCGCAGTGCCCCTCGCACTCGTTGATTAAGCCGTCCCTCTCACACTCTGAGCCCAATTCCGCCTGATCCAGCCTGACGGCATCGGCTAGGGGAATTCTCCTGGGGTGCAGGTAGACCTCCTTTGCGGAGGTCAGTCCGCGCCGCATGCAGGCGGGCCACCGCGAACAGCTGGGCCGCCTGCAAATGGTCTCTACGCAGCGTTGGCGCGACTCGTAGGGACATGCGACGCAGGCCGATCTCTCCAGCGGCCCACCAAAATTGACGGATTCAAGATTCTTCACCGCCAAGTTCGTTCTGGACGTGTAGCGAGGCCCTAGTCCCTTCCCCATGGGAAAGCCCGCCACGAGTAAGCCAATAGAGCACGCATCAATCCGTCTTTGGCCTACCCTCGGCTGAGATCCTCATGCCTGTCGATCCTGTCCCATGTTGACCCACAAAACTCTCGGGCTCAGACTTGTATGGGAGACTGGGCGCGCTAGGACGCAGAGAAGAATTGACGGAGTCACTTGAGATTCACGAATGCGCTCGTAGAAGGCCTGAGCGTCTGTTCGCGGGTCGCTGATGCCCAATCCACTGGACATAGAACATAATTGTGGACGAAAGCAAATGGAGCATGCTCAGACTCACTCATCGCCAGACAGTTTTACTGTCACACAATACTCTTCGGGAGTGCCCTCTGGGTCAATAGACCGTGATTGAACGATTTGCAGGCCAAAAGGGACGTAACACTTCAATCGAGGCGCTTAGGAACCAGTCAGCTCTCCTTGGAGACACTGGTCTTGCCGAGGCAGTATACGATCAGGCCGAATTCCTTGGATTTGAGCCGGGCGAAACGATAATAGAAGAATCGGCTCCAACAGACGACGTATATTTCATCCTTTCCGGAATCGTCTCAATTCGGGTAAATGGCCGGGAAGTTGCTGTGAGGACATCTGGACAGCACGTGGGGGAAATGGCTGTGCTGGATCCAGGGCAACGGAGATCCGCATCCGCTGTTGCCGAGGATGACGTGGTGGTCGCACGCGTTGGTGCGTTGACACTAAATGCAATCGCTGAGTCTTTTCCGCAGCTGTGGAGAAATATGGCCCGCGAGCTTTCTGAACGACTTCGGCAAAGGAATCGTTACGTTCTGGCCGTAAATCCTCGCCCTGTGCTGTTTGTGGGCTGTTCGACTGAATCCCTCAAAATTATCCGTGAAATCCAAACTGCCTTGGATCACGACCCGATCGTCGTCAAGCCGTGGACTGATGGCATCTTTGATGCTGGCAGCTTCCCACTAGAGTCTTTGGAGCGGGAACTGGGGAATGTCGATTTCGCCGTCCTCATCCTTTCTCCAGACGATATCGTGATCAGCCGAGACTCCGCCAGCGATGCACCCCGGGACAACATTGTGTTTGAGCTGGGCTTCTTTATGGGGGCCTTGACTCGCTCGCGTACCTTCCTACTTGTTCCACGGGACGTAGACTTCAAGTTGCCGACCGACTTGATGGGCATAACCCCCCTGACGTACAGGCCTGAATTGGAGCCAGATACTGCGGCCGCCGTGGCGGGGGCGTGCAATGAGTTGAGGAAATGCATATTGGCAATCGGACCCCGTTAAGGTTTCTGGGAGGTTGAGCTTTGTCACTCGGTGACGATCTGAATTCAGAAGTCAGAAAAATCCTAAGAGAGCGATGGACGACACGACAAGGAAGTGTAGTACCCGATCCGGAGGACTTGGGTCTTGGCAACGACGCCGTGTTGCTGGATGGCACGGTACTCTATGCAGATCTAAATGGCTCGACCAATCTGGTCGAAACAAAGGAGCCGGGTTTTGCGGCTGAAGTCTACAAGTGCTTCTTGACGTGTGCCGCCAGAATCATCCGAGCGGAAGGTGGAGAGATTACAGCGTATGATGGTGACCGTATCATGGCTGTGTACCTGGGTGGCTCTAAGAATACCGACGCCGCGTCTACTGCTCTGAAGATAAATTACTCAGTGACGAAAATCATCAACCCTGCTATACAGGACCAGTATCCCAGCACTTCATACAGTGTACGACATGTAGTCGGCATTGATACAAGCAGCCTTTTCGTGGCACGCATTGGAGTGCGGGGAGATAATGATCTTGTGTGGGTCGGCCGAGCGGCGAATTATGCGGCAAAGCTGTCCGACGGTGCTGGTCCGGCTAGTCAGATCACTCCAGATGTATACAACATGTTGCACCATTCATCAAAGTACAGCGAAGACGGCCGGCATATGTGGGTGAATTCTACTGCGCCAGCACTCGGAAACAAGACGATTTACACGTCAACCTGGCGAAGGACAGTATAGCGGACATCGCAAGAGTTCTAGTGGGCCATAGAATTCAGCAGTGTCAACGGGACTTCCGATCAGGAGTTCACTGTGGCGGGCCGCCAAACTTGTGGCCTTTATCGACTCGAGCTTTTTCCGTCCCCACACCCGCCTGGTCGAGTCTGGCGGCTTTGGCGTGGGGAAGTCCAGGTGGCTGCAGGTAGGGTTCCTTTGCAAAGCCGAGCCTGCGCCGCATGCTGGCGTCTATCTCGACGGCCTCGGCGAATAGCTCGGGCCACCTACGCTTGGTCTCTGCACAGCACCGACGCGACTGTCGCGGGCAGCCGGCGCAGGCTGATCGCCCCAGTGGCCTGTCGTATCGTGCCGACCTCTAGGTTAAGCGGTCCTACCGGGACGTGCCGGCCTTGGTCAGGAGGTAGCGGCTGTGCCTCCACCGCACGCTCAAGCACCTGGTGCGTCTGGACACGTCGGTGGAGATGCCCAGCCAAAGTTCGATTACATGTCCGGGGGAACCCTTTGCAGGAGCCTCAATCCCAGCAGTACTCGACTCTTCCGGCTAGCCGGCCCGATTCTGTGTCGTTAAAGGCGCCCAACCCTAGGACTGTTCGGCCTGCGTCCTCGCAGAGCCGGATACCCTATCCGCGAACCTTCCGGGGACGGCCGCGCCGCCGGGGCCCGCTGGCCCAGTAGTAGACTGCGTCGTCCGTTCGCCTTATCTCCAGGTCTCTCCCCGATGCGCGGCCGGCATCTCCCACCCTGCGACGGACCATCGAGAGGGTCTCTCCCTCCGACGGAGTTACCTTACCCGCAGTGCCGTGGGGCAAGCCGGTGACGCTGTCAATGTACGCGGCCAGCTCCTGCTGCCTCTTTGACACTCCGGTGACGCGTCTGGCCTCCTCAACGGGAATAGTGGTGAAATCCGGCATCGGTAAGGTCCGCCTCCTAATTCATCGTCAGTTGCGGCGGGTCAAATCTGGCGAAGGAGCTAAAGGTGCTCCTGCCTCACTGCGTCGCATGCTCCGCCGCCGGCAGCATAGCATGGAGATCGAAGGTCTGGCCGGCCCACGTCACTCGAGATCTTTGGAATGCACCAAAGCCTAGTGCCAATCTTGGCCTTGACTTAGCCTTTGATTAGGATGTGGCAAAGGAGCCGAACATGGCCGAAGCGCTGATCTATTGGAACCTGCTACTTGGCATCATCGCGTTTGCCGTAGTGATGGTGCTGGGGATGTTCTCGCTGATCTCTATCAAGACGTATTACCAACTGACGCTGAGCCTCCTAGGCTTTACATTCGCACCACCTGTCATAGTCGCATTCATCGCCACCGCCACAGCGTAAGCGGCTTCACGCTGCACAGCCTGGGAAACACTAACCTCGTGGAGATGGGAGCGAAGGAGGTGGGCGCCATGTCGTGGGATTCGCCTCATGGACCTACGCATCGTCCACAGACTAGTCTCCGACTACCACGCCGGAGGCGTTTGCCATGACCTCTATGCGAGAGCTCGAACCCTTGTTGCAGCGGGCCGTACAGGAATCCACCTTCGTCGACGTTGTGACCGGGCAGTCTTACTCCATCGCGCAGATACAGCTTTGGCACATGAATAGTCCTCTGGCCAATGGCAGCCGGTTACTGACTCCATATTACAAAACGCGGGTACCAGACCACTTCCTCGGGCCACTTACAGATGGACTATCGCAAGTCCTAGACGCCTATGTTGTGAATGGGGAAATCGGCAATGGCATCGCCACGCTCGTGGGTGGGCCCATTACGCTGTCAATCTCGAACCTGATCCAAGACCTTATTCACGGATGCGCCATCCTGGGAACTAAGGTAGCCGCCAACCGACTCCAGATGTGGGCGGACGGAGAATTGATCCCGTACCGCCGATGTGTCCTACTTACCGGGCTCTCCATCGAGCGGCCCATCGGAACTGCGAATGGGATGAGCTTCGAAAGCCTGCCCAAGGACTCGGGCCAGCTTCGTGCTCACCTACCCATCTTTAGCGAGGACATGTTCGCTCCTAGATCCCTAAGGGAAGCGGTCAAGGTGAGCGTCGATGGCCTCGGAGGGCCAGCTTGGTTTCGACCCTCCGAATATGAAACAGGGGAACTGACCCTACAGCGGACCTCGGCGTATGGGCCACTCTCAGACGAATTCTACGACGCCCTCTGTCGGGCGATCTCCTTGAGTTGCAATGGGGCTGTTGATTGGGTGGGAGCTTGGCCAGAATGTGAAGCAACCAGTCCATTCGGAACCTTAGGTCGAACAACGGTTGGCATGTGGCGCATTCGTGAGCACCATCCAATGCCCCATCGAGTGCCAATGTCGCAAGAGCAATTGGATTTCGCTGAGGACTTGCTCCTCAATGGGGGCGTCGCAGAAATTTCCAGCCCACGGCTGAACATAGCTATGGACCGATGGGCGAACTCCAAACGGCGAGTCCAGCCTATAGACCAGCTAATAGAGTTACGTATTGCCCTAGAGGCTCTGTACGTCCCGGCAGGCGCGTCAGCGGGCGAGTTCGGTTTTCGGATTGCAACCAACGGCGCATGGCATTTAGGGGCCAATGTTGCCGAACGGCAGCACTACTACGATGTGCTAAAGCAGGCATACGGCCTAACATCAAGCGCCATCCATGCGGGCAAGGTAGATCTCAAGGAGAGCGATAGCCAGCTGCTTGTCGACGCCCAGAATATTTGCAGAAAGGGGATTATCGAACGTCTGAGCCAAAAGGCAGAGCCCCAATGGAATGCTATGATCCTAGGCAGCGAGTTAGACCAAGCTGCAGAATGAGTGAAGTCTCTTGGGGCCTGCTGGAGGCTCGTAAGGGGCCATTTGTGGCTGCGAAGTCCCATCGCTAGATCAGGACCTCCCAGCGAAAGGTTCGCAATTCAGTCTTGGCAGGCCCAGTCGCCAGGGATCGAACCTGATATGCGGGAGACCACCGGCAGGGTCTTGAGGGGCACGCTATCGTCCAGCATCCCGACCTGGCTTTAATTGGCCCAAATCAACGGTCCACGAGTGATCGAGTTTTCCGATGACGTCGTGTCTGTCGGATGAGAGTTCTCGATTTGTCCGGATTGGTGGTTAACCTCTCACGCGAACATTTCGATCAAGGCTCTCTGCTCGGCGTTTAGCAGAAGGGCTGGGTTCTTGGGCAAGGGATAGATCTCAGCCTCACTCCATAAGTGACGTCTGACACTGGTGGCGACCCCAATCTTCAAGCCACGCTCTCTGATCTCCTTCACGAGTATAGGTCCCTCAAACAGGAAGACCGATGCGATTACCCAGGGCTGGGTTGTGCCACGCGAAGACGCGGCCCCGGATCGAGGCCCAGTGAGTACAAGGTAATAATCGGGTACGGCATCGGATCTAATGTCCAATACACCTTGGTCAAGGCCGTACTTCTTGATATTGACCGACCTGCCAGCGAGGCCCCCTTCGGCGAAATGACCATCTATGCCCTTGGTCACGGCAGATTCGGACAGCCTGATGCCGAAGATACGAGCGGCGACATATTCCCCAAGGTGACCGGAGAGGCTAGGCCGGCCGATGATCGTGGCGATCTCATCGTCGATAGCATTCCTCCGTTTGATCATCGAGGCCAGCCGTTGCAATTCTTGGCGATTCATATTGTGGATTCCTGGCAAGGTCCCGAATTTGGCGAACGCGCTATCTTTCTCGTTGCGAGATGCCTACATCAGCAGGCTGAACCGCAGCACGAGAGTTCTTGATTCTGTCAAGTCAGTCGGGCTGGCACCAGCCCATCGTGTCCAAATCTTGCCGGTACCGACCCGATTGGCCCCTTGCCGTATTGCTGGAAATCCTTCCCTATGTACCCGAGCATCGGATGGCTTTTAATTTTCACGGCGTGTGAGTCGTCCGAACTTCACACCCCGCAGTGCCCCTCGCACTCGTTGACGAAGCCGTCCCTCTCTGTTCCCATGCCCGATTCCGCCTGACCAAGCCTGACGGCCTCGGCCAGGGGAATTCTCCGTGGATGCAGAAAGGGCTACTTTGCAAAGGCGAGTCCTCACCGCATGCTGGTGTTGGTCTCCACCACCTCCGCAAACAGCTCGGGCCACCTCAGCATGGTTTCAACCCACCGCCGAAGTGACTGGTGACGATGGCTAGGCGGCCTGCCCCGTACCTTCGCAGCCATGCGCCGAAGGGCTCTATCGACGACATCGGTGCTCGACCGCCGGTCCCGGTGGTCTTTGAGGCCGAGGTTGCGGCGGGCCAATTCCTGCATGTGGGACGAAGGTGGATCGGCAGGGCAGGGGTCGAAGTTCCCCTCAGAGGCTCGTACAGGGAAGCGCTGGAGAGTATGGCGCCGGCGGCTCCGGAGTGGCGGACCATTGCATCCGGTCGGTCGGCCTGCACCGTTGGCTGGTCCCCACTAAGAGCCTGCGTCCCGAAGAACGACGATGGTAAGCGTGTAAGAACCCAGCCCTCCAAACCCGCCCACTTCAACGTAGTAGCTTCCGGAACCGGTCGCCTCCCAGATGATGCGCGAGGCGAGGGTATCACCGTAATCGTCGTTGGAGGTCAGCCATTCAACATTGGCGTCGTACAGCGTCACCGTCGAGTCGGGCAGGGTCCCCAGCGCCACGTCGATCTGGTAGGTGCTTCCCCGCTCGGCCTCGAACACGAAGACATCCGTATCACCGTCGTACTCCAGCACACCGGCCACGGCCTCGCCGAGCACCGCGGCGGTGGCGCCGTCGGCGGAGTCGGAATGATCGTCAGCGATGTCGGACACGGCAACCGTCAGCGCATAGGTA
>CAYZES010000010.1:16849-77911 GCA_964477845.1 uncultured Dehalococcoidia bacterium
AGTGTTCACCTGAACTCGAGGCACGCCAGTTGATCCGCGAGGCCAGGGAGTCACCGTGGTCGTCGTTGGAAGCCACCCAAGTCCCGTCGGCGCTGTAAAGCGTCACTGTCGAGTCGGACAGCGTTCCCAGTTCCACGTCTATCCGGTAGATCCTTCCCCGCTCGGCCTCGAACATAAAGACATCCGTATCATCGTCGTACTCCAGCACGCCGGCCACGGCCTCGCCGAGCATTGCAGCGGAGGCGCCGTCGAAGGAGTCGGAATGATCGTCAGCGATGTCGGACACGGCAACCGTCAGCGCATAGGTACCTGCACCATAGCCACCGACTGCGATGTAGTGTTCACCTGAACTCGAGGCACGCCAGTTGATCCGCGAG
The DNA here is from genome assembly GCA_964477845.1 of uncultured Dehalococcoidia bacterium. Classification (GTDB taxonomy): domain Bacteria; phylum Chloroflexota; class Dehalococcoidia; order Lucifugimonadales; family UBA2962; genus CAUZIR01. Next base: position 17,227 of record CAYZES010000010.1, read on the forward strand.
GCCAGGGAGTCACCATGGTCGTCGTTGGAGGTCAGCCATTCCAGGTCGGCGCTGTAGAGGGTTACCGTCGAGTCGGACAGCGTCCCCAGTTCCACGTCTATCCGGTAGATCCTGCCCCGCTCGGCCTCGAACACAAAGAGCTCCATATCATCGTCGTACTCCAGCTCGCCGGCCACGGCCTCCCCGGGCACTGCCACGGCGGCATCGTCGACAAGGTTGGAGAGGTCATCGAGGTCGGTGAACATGAACAGATCAGGCAGGCATTCCTCGAGGCCTGGGATCGGCGCCGGGGGGTAGGTATACGTGTCCTGGGGGCCAAGCAGGGCCGTCCAGTCGGCATCGGTCGCCCAGTCACGCAGACACGATGCCTCCTCATCGCTGAGATCTTCCACGTTCATTTCCATCCCGAAGAGAAACGCCGAGAGGAGCACATCGGGGACACAGTCCGCCATCCCCTGAGCGATGGCTCCAAGCACGGCAATATCCCCGGCCTCGTCGGCCCCGATCAGGGCCGTCCAGTCGACGTGTGCCGCCCAGTCCCGCAGACAGGACCTTTCCTCCTCGCTCAATTCCTCCGTGCCCACTCCCGTTTCCTCAAGGAAGGGGTCGATCAGCAGGAGGTCGGGAAGGCAGGCGAACATGACCCCGAAGAGCTCCCCTGGAGTCTGGTCCGCGCCGGTGCCGTCAGCGGCTGCCATGGCCGCGATCGCGCCTGCCACATCGATGTCGGCCACCGATTCCCGCAGACAGGAAACCTGTGCCTCACCCAGTGCCGTGCCTTCCTCCTCCTGCACTCCGGAGACTATTCCGGCAATGAATACGGCCCGGGCAACCTCCGGGGCCAGGCATGAGAATATCGACGCCTCGGACTCCGGGGAGAGGTCGCCCTCGGCCAGGACAGTCCGGCCCAGCGACGGTTCCAACCCGTCACCCAGTGCGTTGCGGATGCAGGCCTGTTCCGGGGCGGTGAGCGTGTCGAACACCTCTCTCCAAACGGTGTCGCCGTCTATCTCGATGTCGAGGTCGGCGATAGCGGGGGGCGGTACCGGTGTTGGGCTCGCGGGAACGGGCGTCGGAGTGGGTGTTGGTGCAGGCGTGGGGGTGGATGCAGGGGTTGGGGTGTGAGTGGGTGCAGGCGACGGGGTGGATGTGGGGGTCGAAGTGTAGGTGGGCGCAGGCGCGGGGGCACCTGTCGGTGTGGGCGCGGGATCCGGAGTGCTGCCGCAGGCGGCCAGGACGAGAGTGGCGAGGAGAATCCCCGTAGTGACGGTCCACCGGTAAATGAAGCTCATGACAACCTCTGTTCGCCTGAGCATTGTCGCATTCCAGGCGGGCCTTGCCCCCGTTGATGGGCATCCTATGCCTGCAGTTCTTCACAGGGTATGAGGCGCCTGACCCTCACACCCCGCAGTGACCTTCGCACTCGTTGACAAAACCGTCTCTCTCCATCTCCGTCCCCAGCTCAGTCTTGTCAAGCCTGACGGCCTCGGCCAGGGGAATTCTCCGGGGGTGGAGGTAGGGCTCCTTTGCGAAGGCCAGCCTGTCCCGCATGCCGGCGTCGATCTCGACGGCCTCCCTGAACAGCTCCGGCCACCTGCGCGTGGTTTCCACCCAGCGCCGGCGTGATTGGAAGGGGCAACCCACGCAGGCCGATCTCTCCAGCGGCCTGTCGTAGCGCGCCGCCCACCATGCCAGGCAGTCCCGCCGTGACATGCCGGCCTCGATGAGGGGGTAGCGGTTGCGCATCCACCTCTCGCGCGATGGGCGTGTGCGGCTGAACTCGTCGGTGGAGATGCCCAGCCAGAGCTCGACGGTGGTGCCTGCGGGGACCCGTCGGCGTGGGCGCACCCCCAGCAGTTCCCGGATCTTTCTGCGAATCGGCCGGATCTTGTAGTTGGTGGTGCACTGCCTGCGCCCGATGCCATCGGCCTGACCGCCCGTTCCCTTCAGGAAGACTGGAATGTCGACGTAGTTATGGGAGCCGGAGTGGTTGGTGAGCGCCCTGACGTCGTCTCGAAGACTGCGCCCGTTGTCGACGATGTGCAGGGGAAACGGCAGCTGCCCTGCGAGCCAGTCCAGGTGCGAATAGATGCTGGGAGGCTCCCATTTGGTGTCTGCGAAGATGGCGCAGTCGGGTATGCGATCGAACGCGCCCTGGGCCGCCATCAGGGCGAGGACGGTGGACTGGACCCCTCCGCCGAGGCTGATGACCGTCAGCCCGGGCATGTGGAGAGACTCTCAATGCCCCGTCCCGTGGCGACGGGAGGCGGGTCGTCCGCCGCCGGCCGCCTGAGGATATCCCCGAGCCCGAGCTCATCGGCGAGTTGCATGAGGAAAAACAGGTGTGTGGAGCCGGGCACGGTGCCGTTCCGCCAGTACCTCACGCGCTGGGGGCTGACCCCCAGGCGGCGCGCCATCGCGCGCCAGGAGAGCCCGGAGGCTTCCTTGAAGGCCTGCAGTCTCTCGGGGAAGTCCCTGGGAAACACGTTGTGGACGGGTCTGTGGACCCTGCAGTGTCGCCCCATGCCTATCCTCCGCTGGAGGTGCGCCCGGGCTTGCCGCTGAGCAGCATCCGCAGACCCCCGGGGATATGGGATGCGAGGAGGAAGAGTGCGAACATGGCATGTCCGCCGGGGACCATGTCATCGCGCCAGCGCTGCAGCTGGCGGGGGTCGATGCCGATGCACTCGGCGAAACTGTTCCATGAGAGTCCCGTGGCGGATTTGAGGCGTGCGAGGCGATCGCCGAAGTCGTCCGGGTACATGGCCAGTGCCGGTGAGGACAGGAAGTCGCGGACTTCCCGGTCACGTTTCATTGCTGTCCTCCACGATGAACAGGTCTTCGAAGGTGAGCCCGCCCAGGGCCGCGAGGAGCTTTCTGCGTGTCGCGGCCTGAGGGGACTTGTTCCCGGCCACGAGCTCGGACAGGTAGCCGGGCGACAGCCCGGCGAGACGAGCGAGTTCGTTCTGGGACATGTTGCGCCTCGTGAGGTGATCCCATAGGGCACGGGGATCGAGCCGGACGCGGGGCTGGCGCCTGCCCCTCATCGCTGCGGCCTCCCGGAGAGGAGATCATCCTCGTCCATGATGGGATGGTCCCTCCCGTTGTCCGGAGCGTCGCGCAGCACGACCGCACCGTTGGAGCTGCCCTGTGTGCCCGGTGCCTGCGAGGCGAAGTGACGGCGCACGATCATCCGGGCCAGCAGCCTGAGGCTGTGGTCCATGGTCTCGCGCTGCTGTGTCCTTGTGTGTCGTGTGGGCAAGAGTGGCTGCTCTCGGGTGTCTGTGCGCGGCCGGATGGCGCGTGGCTGTCATGGTGCTGTATACTCTGTGTAACAGAACCGGCGTTCTGTGTATCAAGAGAGTAACGCCACTGTCACACTTAACGCAATATGCAAGGAGCCTATCGACCGGAATCGTTCGCTGTGGATACGCTGAAGTTCGCTCCAGTTCGCTGTGAGGGTTCATAGACCGGAATGTCGTGCTAGTATGACGGTCTTGTTGCTGCTTCGATCATGATCCACCTGGACTCGGAATACGAAGACCTTGAGATAGGGCCCCTGCTGAGGCGTCTTCGCGGGGAGACGAGTCTGCGGGAGGTCAGGCGCCTGACGGGCATGTCGAACGTGTATCTCTCACAGATCGAGAAGGGCGAGAAGCACCCGGGTCCCAGGATTCTCAGGAGGCTGGCCGCCCTCTACGGGGTGAGTGTGGACGACCTGCTGAGGCGGGCCGGGTACATGCAGGCGGAGGGAGAGGTGCCCCGGCCGGACGCTGCGCTGGATGTCGAGCGCGCCTACCGCTTCGTGCTGGACGATCCCCGTTTCCGGGTCGGCACAAGGCCCTCCGGACCCCTGTCCATGGAATCCAAGCGTTTCATCGTGGAGATGTACGAGCGGCTGACGGGCAAGAGGTTGCTGGATTGATACTGTCGCTGAGGGGATTCTGCGAGGAGCTCGTCGGGAGCGGGAAACCGGCCTGGGGTCTGGGGCCGGCGCACATGGCCAGGGAGTTCGTGGGGTACGCGGGCCTGTCTGCCTTCCCTGACTTCGGAGAGCTGACTTCAAGGCTGCTCAGCATGGAGATCGGCGCGATCCTCCCCAATAGCAATCTTCCCGGCGACATGAGGGGTATTCACTACCGGCTCGACAACGGCGCCTACACGATCGAGTACGCGATGGGCTCCGGCGAAAGCGCCAGGAACTTCACGGTACTGCACGAGACCTACGAGATCATCCACGAGATGCTCGCGGAGATCATGGACCGGCCCTTTCCGCAGAGGCGGGCCTGCAGGGAGGCTGATCGTTTCGCCGCGGCGGTGCTGATGCAGCCCGCCCCGTTTTCGGCATATGCACTTGCGATGGGCCTGGACGTGGTGGCGCTCCGGGATCACTACAACCTCTCCTGTGCGGCACTGACGCTGCGGCTTGGGGAGGTGCTGCGTTCGCAGCCGATGCTGGCCGTGCTGTACGAACGGATGGAGGAGGGCGATCCGGGTCTGTGGGTGGAAACTCCTTCGATCGAGAGCTTCAGGGTTGCCGTGGCCGTAAGGACGCCGGCTTTCGGCGTGCGGGACTCGCGGATGCTGTGCGGTGCGCGGGAATTGATGCCGGTGCACGGTAGGCCACTGTCCCCCGGGTCGATAGCAGAGAGCGTGGTGCTGACCGGAGGGGCCTGCTACGCGGAACTGGAGCCCGGTCGAGGCGGGGCCAGGAAGGGTGACATGGCGATGGCCGCGAGGCCGGTGGTGTGGAAGGGCAGGGTGGCCAAGGTGGCGGTGATCGCCGTTCCGTACCGTGAACGATCGGTGCTCTCGGCCCAGCTGTCCGGTGAGGCATTCAGACATCGCAGGGAACCCCGCGCACGCGGTGCGGGCAACGGGAATGGGAGGAATGTGAAATGGAAGAGGTGAAGGAACAGGTCCCGGCGGCGCTGTACGCGAGGGTGTCGAGCGACCGCCAGGACGTGGACCTGTCGGTATCTGCGCAGCTTCGCGCCCTCACGGACTACGCGGCCAAGAACGGTTACGTCGTCAAGGGGGAGTACATCGATGAGGCGGAGAGCGGCCTGATAGTCCACAGGCCGCAGTTCCAGGAGATGCTGCACGAGGCGAGGAGGCCGAACGCGCCGTTCCGGGTGATCCTGGTATGGAAGTTCTCCCGGTTCACGCGAAACAGGGAGCACTCGGTGGCGCTCAAGGCGATGCTGCGCAGGAAGGGTATGAGGGTGGTCTCGATCACCGAGCATGCGGACGACACGCCGTATGGGAGGTTGATGGAGGGGATGATCGAGACGTTCGACGAGTTCTACTCGGCGAATCTGGGTCAGGAGGTCCTGCGGGGGATGATGGAGGCGGCCAGGCGCGGGTTCTGGGTATCTCCCAACGCCCCCTACGGCTACAGGAAGGTGAAGGTGGAGGATGGGGCGAAGATGCGCCCCAGGCTTGAGCTTGAGCCGACGGCCGCGGGGGTGGTGGAGCGCATATTCGGGATGGTGGAGTCGGGTAAGACGCTGCTTGAGGTGACAAGGACACTCAACGGCGAGGGCATAGCCAGCCCGAAGGGGAAGCGTTGGACCAAGAACGTCGTGTACAAGATGCTCGGCAACGAGGCTTACGTGGGGACTTTCGTATGGGGCAGGGACTCTAAGCACCAGGCCGAGCCTCTGCGCGTCGAGGGTGCCTGTCCGGCCATAGTCACGAAGAGTCGCTTCCGCAGGGTGGCAAAGCTGCTGAAATCCCGGTCACGCAAGGTTTCCAATCCCCGCCGGATGGCCAGTTCGTATCTGCTGAGCGGCCTTCTTAAGTGCCGGCACTGCAAGAGGGCTTTGACGGGACAGGCTGCGAAGAGCGGGAAGTTCTCGTACTACGTGTGCCAGTCTGTGCTCAAGCAGGGACGGGGGACATGTCGCACCCCGCGTCTGAACGCCAGGCGATTCGAGGGAATGATCATCGAGCAGGTGCGGGAGAACATCCTCACGGAGAGCAACATGAGGTCGTTGGTGCGGATGATCGACGAGGAGATGGATGGTGCGACCGCCGAGCACCGGAAGAAACTGGAGGCTATCGACCGGGACCTGGCTGATGTGCGGCGCCGTCTGGAGCGCCTGTACCAGATGGTGGAGACGACGGATCTGGACGTGGCGGAAATTGCGCCCCGGATCAGGGAGCACAGGGAGCGTCAGGGGAGGTTGGAGGTTGCGGCCGAGGAGGAACGACTCCGGCTGTCGGAGCGGCGTGCTGTGCTCGACAACGTGGAGACCATCACAAGGTATGCAAGGGACATGAGGCAGTTTTTGGGTGAGAGTGAGTTGACCGAGGCGCGGCCTTTCCTGAGGTCGTTGGTGAAGGAGATCGTGGTCGAGCCGGGGAAGGCGGCGATCCGCTACACGATACCGATGCCGAAGGACTCTCCGATAGGGGACACGGATACCGAGGAGTTGCCCCTGAGGAGCCCGGTACTATCTTCAGTCACCGACAGTGGGCGGTAGGGGATTCGAACCTCTGGCCTCCTGTGTGTAAGACAGGCGCTCTAACCGCTGAGCTAACCGCCCCTCACTGTGTCGGGTCCTCGATTCTGACCCAATGCCCGATGAGGCATCCGTGCATGCAGTAGAGCAACGCCATGCTGCCCGATCCAGGGTGGCAACGACAGGGCTCGAACCTGTGACCTGGCGCTTATGAAGCGCCCGCTCTGCCTGCTGAGCTACGTTGCCGCGGCCATTTTTCTGCCAAAATCATAGTACACGGTAGGGGTGGTGTCAAAGCTTGTTGATGGCACCTGCGGCCGGACGTAAGCGAGGAAACGCTTGTTGAGCAGACCGCCCGGTCGTATACTTTTGCCGGGGATTTGGGACGGCCAGCAACGCATGTGTCTTGGCCGATTTCATTGAATTTTGCAGCGCTATAGCTGTGCAGGAGAAGCGATTTGACAGCAGTGACTGATAGCGAGGCCCTCAGGCAATCAGCACTGCGCTATCTGTGGGTGCACAACCGCGATTGGGTCGAGATGGCCGAGTCGGGCGGCCCGCCGGTCATTGTCTCTGGGGATGGTGTGAGGGTTACCGATTCCGAGGGAAAGACGTGGATCGATGTCAATGGCGGCTACAGTTGCGTAAACGTTGGCTACGGAAGGGTGGAGATAGCCGAAGCGGCGCACGCCCAGATGATAAGGGCCAACTTCTGCCCGGTTGGTACGACGGCCGAACCCGTAGTTGAGCTCGCGGCGAAGCTCGCGCAGCTGGCGCCCGGTGACCTGAACCGGGTATTCCCGGTTTCCGGCGGATCCGAGGCGAACGAAACCGCAATCAAGATTGCGCGAGCCTACCACAGGCGCCAGGGCGAGACTGGCCGCTACCGGGTCATCAGTAGGAAGGGTTCCTACCATGGCATGACAGCCGGGGTCCTGTGGGCGGGAGACGGACCTTCGGCGCCCAAATCAGACTTTGGGCCCGCCTACCCGGGCATGGTGCATGTGCCACAGCCCAACCCCTACCGCTGCGAGCTGGGTGGTACCACCCCCTCCGAGTGTGCGGTGCTCTGCGCGAAGGCCGTTGAAGATGCGATCCTGCACTTTGGTCCTGACACAGTCGCGGCATTCATCGGCGAGCCGGTAGCCATACCTCAGGGAGCTCCCGTCCCTGGCAGCGAGTACTGGCCGATGGTGCGGGAGATCTGCAGTCGCTACGGCGTGGTGATGATAGTCGACGAGGTGGTTTGTGGGTTCGGCCGAACGGGCAGGATGTTCGGAATGGAACGATTCGGAGTGGCCCCGGACATGATGACCGTGGCCAAGGGCATCATAAGCGCATACATGCCTCTGGCGGCCACGGTGGTCAGCGATTCGATAGCAGACCGGTTCGGCGGTGGTGATGACATCCTCAGGCATGTGCTGACCAACAGCGGGCATCCTGTTGCCGCCGCTGCGGCGCTAAAGAACATCGAGATCATCGAGTCAGAGGGCCTGGTTGATAATGCAGAGCAGGTGGGGTCCTACCTCAAGGAGCAGATGGAGGGCCTGAGCGTTGACCATCCCCTGGTAGGAGATGTCCGCGGCATAGGGATGTTCGTGGCGGTTGAACTCGTCTCGGATCGCTCCACCAAGGCGTCCTTCCCGTCCGACCAGCGGGTTGGAGAAAGACTCACGGAGAAGTTCCGCAAGCACGGACTCATCTTCAGGGCCAGGGGAAATCTGCTTCACTTTGCGCCCCCTCTGTGCCTTACTCGTCAAGACGCCGACGAAATTGTCCATGCCGTCGACCTGGGGCTGTGGGAGTTTGAGGGCGAGATGGGAATAGGGAGGCTGGCATGACGGCCAGTCAGGATCTGAGGCAGTCCGCCCTTCGCCACCTCTGGATGCAGGCGGGGGGCTGGATCGACATGGCGGAGGAGGGTGAACCCATCATCGTCTCGGAAGCCAGCGGCCTTACGATCGTCGATACAGATGGTCGAAGGTGGCTGGACGTTAATGGTGGCTACGCTTCAGTCACCGTCGGCTACGGTCGAACTGAGATCGCCGATGAGGTACTTAGGCAGATGACCGAGCTTGCATACTATCCGGAGCAAACTGTGACTCCCTCTGCTGTGCGCCTCGCCGAAAGGATTGGACAGCTGGCTCCCGGAGACCTGGAGAGGTCGTGGCTGGTTTCGGGAGGATCAGAGGCCAACGAGACGGCGATCAAGATGGCCAGGGCGTTCCACGCCCGGCGTGGTGCGAGGGACAGATACAAGATCATCAGCCGTCGTGGCTCCTATCACGGTGCCACGGCCGGAGTGGCCTGGCTGGGACGATCGAGGGCCGGAGGGCCCCTCGGAGACTTTGAGCCCGCGCCCGCCGGCCTCGTTTACGCACCTCAGCCCTATCCATATCGTTGCGAATATGGAGGGACGACGCCCTCCGAATGCGCAAGGCTCTGCGCCGAGGCGGTCGAGCGGATAATCCTGGCAGAGGGCCCGGAAACGGTCGCCGCGCTGATTGGGGAACCGATCACCAGCTCCATGGGATCGATAGTGCCCGGCGAGGAATACTGGCCCATGGTGCGGTCGATTTGCGACAGGTACGGTGTATTGATGATTGTCGACGAGGTCGTTTGCGGGTTCGGGCGGACCGGCAGGATGTTCGGCATCGATCACTTTGGCGTGGTGCCGGACCTTATGACGATGGCCAAGGGACTTGGCAGCAGCTACGTGCCGATCGGCTCGGTGGTGGCCACACGAGAGGTGGCGGACGCGTTTGTCGGGGCTGGCAACGAGTTCCATGCGGCGCTTACGGCCGGGGGTCATCCCGTGGCGACCGCGGCGGCTCTGGTGAATATCGATATCATCGAGCGAGAGGGGTTGGTGGAGAGATCGGCCGAACTTGGGAGTTATTTTCTCGACCTTCTCAAGGATGTGGGCAGGTCTCAAACCCTGGTCGGCGATGTGCGGGGAATAGGCATGTTAGTGGGCCTCGAGATAGTCAGCGACAGGCAGACAAAGGCCGGCTTTCCCGAGAGCCTGAAGATAGCCGACCGGATGACCGACAAATTCCGGAGCCGCGGACTCTTGCTGCGGATGCTCGGTCCCCAGGTGCTGCAGATGGCGCCGCCTCTATGTGTTACCCGCGACGAGATTGACGAGATAGTCGCGGCCGTCGACTCCTCCTTATCCGAGTTGGAGTCGGAACTGGCCTCCGCCGCCTGATCCGGAAGGGAACGGAAGGACTATCGTGCCGGCCTACGCGGTTTTGGGCGCCCAGTGGGGCGATGAGGGAAAGGGGAAGATCGTCGACTTCCTCTCCCGGCGGGCAGACGTCGTGGCCCGTTTCGCGGGCGGCAACAACGCGGGCCACACTGTCATCAACGATCTGGGTCATTTCAGCCTGCACCAGGTGCCATCGGGCATCTTCTGGCCCCAGACACTCAGCGTCATGGGCAGCGGTGTGGTGGTCAATCCGGACACACTTCTCGAGGAGATCGCTTCGCTCAAGGACCGAGGCGTGGATGTGGATGGTCGCCTGTATGTAAGCGAGCGGGCACATCTGATCATGCCGCATCACATCGCGATCGATCAGCTGTCCGAGGCGGCCAAGGGTCACAAGGCCATCGGAACCACCGGCCGGGGGATCGGACCGGCTTATTCAGACAAAGCTTCCCGCAACGGGCTCCGGACCGCGGACTTGCTGGACCTGGTTGCGCTTGAGCCGAGGCTTGCCTCGGTCCTGGAGCACGCGAACGCACTGATCACACGGGTGTACGGTGGGGATCCGCTCTCCGTTGATTCGGTGTACGAGCGCTGCAGGGAGTGGAGCCAGTCTCTGGCTCCGTACATCGGGCCCGTGGAGCACACCCTGCACGAGACGCTGGACCGTGGCGGCGTGGTGGTGCTGGAGGGTGCCCAGGGCGCCCTGCTCGACCTGGATCACGGGACATATCCGTACGTCACATCTTCCAACCCGACCATAGGTGGGGCCTGCGTGGGGCTTGGCCTGCATCCCAAGCAGATCACGGGCGTGGTCGGCGTGTTCAAGGCCTATTGCACCAGGGTTGGGTCCGGGCCTTTCCCAACGGAACTCACCGGTGAAACCGGAGAACGCATTCGCTCGCTGGCCCAGGAGTTTGGCACCACCACCGGCAGGGCCAGGCGGGTGGGATGGTTCGACGCGGTGCTTGCCCGCTACTCTAGCCGGGTCAACGGATACACTTCGAACGTGCTCACCCGACTCGACGTACTCGACAGCTTCGATTCGATCCAGGTCTGCACGGCCTACGAGCTGGAAGGCGAGGTGATAGACGAACCACCCGGAGGACAGATCGCGCTTGAGAGATGCAGGCCCATTTACGAGGAGCATCCCGGCTGGGACCAGCCTACGGCCAGCGTCACCAGGTACGGGGACCTCCCGCCGCAGGCGACGGCCTACGTAGATAGGCTGGAAGAGTTAATCGGCAGCCCTATCGACATCATCTCAACCGGACCCCGCCGCGAAGAGGCGATTACGGTGCGTCCGATCGTCTAGCCCGTTGTCCTTCGCCGACAGCTCGGGTAGGACCTAGCGGGCAGGAAGGTCGATGCCGTAGCGGTCGATGACCTCTTCGATTCGCAAGGCCTGTTCCGTCGTCAGAGACACCAGCGGCAACCTGGGCCTGCCCACTCGATAGCCGCGCCTGGCGACGGCATGTTTAATGGGAATCGGGTTGGAAACTGTGAAGATCACCTGGTTTAGCTCCAGCAGCCGGCGGTGCTCTGCCGCCGCCGCTTCGATCTCGCCCTCCAGGAGCATCCCGATCATGCCCTTTATCTGCTCGCCGACGAGGTGGGAGGCGACCGAGACGACCCCGTAGCCTCCGGCCGCCACTATGTAGTAGGTCTCATCATCGTTACCGCTCCAGACCCGAAAGTCACCGCGGGCAGACTGGACTATCCGGGTGATCTGACCGAGATCGCCTCCGGCCTCCTTGACGCCGACTATGTTGTCGATCTCGCTCAGTCGGATGGTCGTTTCAGCCGCCATGTTCAGGCTCGTGCGGCCTGGCACGTTGTAGAGGATGCACGGTATGGAAACCGCCTCAGCAACCGCACGGAAGTGCCGGTATAGGCCCTCTTGAGGAGGCTTGTTGTAGGAAGGCACCACCAGCAGGACTGCGTCCGCGCCTTCCCGTTCGGCATCCCGGCTGTTGGCGATGCTCTCGGCCGTGTTGTTGGTGCCGGTTCCGGCGATCACCGCCGCACTGTCGCCGACGGCGGCCTTAACCGCCCGGTATAGCCCCAGGCGCTCCTCGGCGGTCAGGGTAGGTGACTCCCCGGTGGTGCCCGTGACCACCAGCCCTTCGCTGCCCGAACTCACCAGTGCCCTCGCCAGAAGGGCGGACTCTTCGTAGTCGACCTGTCCTTCGTCGTCGAAGGGTGTGATCATCGCCGTGATCACTCGTCCAAGCTCGGTCATCGTATCCTTCCAATTCGCCCCGGAGTGCGGGGCCTGTCGCCCGGGATCTAGTTCCGCGGCCTCACCATCTCCCGGCGAGTCATCTCCTCGGCGATCTGCATAGCGTTGAGGGCGGCTCCCTTGCGCAGATTATCGCTGGATAGCCACAGGGCCAGGCCCCGCGGGTGTGAGGCGTCGGCCCTGATGCGGCCTACGAGCACATCATCCTCGCCTGCCGACAGCACCGGCGTAGGATAGCTGCGCGCAGCCGGGTCGTCCAAGACCCTTACGCCCGGATAGGCGGCAAGGCATGCCCGGGCCTCGGCCGGGTCGATTGTCTCGGCCAATTCGACCTGCACGGCCTCGGAGTGGCCGACCCTCACCGGTACCCTTACGCATGTGGCGGAAACGGGCAGGTCCGGCCGATGAAGGATCTTGCGTGTCTCCTCGAGCATCTTGCGCTCCTCGCGCGTGTATCCGTCCGATCCGAAGTCGTCTATATGGGGAAGGGCGTTAAAGGCGATCTGGTGCGGATAGACGACGGGTTGGGCCTCGTCCCCGGCCAGTAGCGCTTCGCTCTGCACCCGCAATTCCTCCAGGGCGGCCGCGCCGGTCCCGGACACGGACTGGTAGGTGGCGACCACCACGCGCTCGACCCTGCTGAGATTGCCGAGGGCGTCGAGGATCATCACCAGGGGGGTCGTAGAGCAGTTGGGTATCGAAACGATTCCCTCATGTGAATCCAGATCGTCAGCGTTGACCTCGGGCACCACCAGGGGCACCCTCGGCTCCATGCGAAAAGCCGAACTGTCGTCTATTGCCACCGCTCCCAGCTCGGCCGCCCGAGCCGCAACCCTCCTGCTAACCTCGGTCGTGGCGGAGACGAACACGAAGTCGGAGGTCTCGAGCGCCTCGTCGCTCACAGGCTCCACGATGTGGTCCTGTCCGTCGACCGGGACGCCAAGACCCACCGAACGGGGGGAGGCGCACAGCCGCAACCTGTCTACCGGGAAGCCGCGCTCGCTGATCATCGACAGAAACACGCGGCCGACGGCGCCGGTTGCGCCTACCACGGCTATGTTGAGTGCGGTCATGCGGCTTGGCCTTCAGCTTTTCCGGGGCCGGTTTGTGAGGCTAGCGCAGGCCCAGTACCTGTTCCAGACCGACCGTCAGTCCCGGGCCCTTCACCGTCGCCCGCACGGCAGCGACTACGCCCGGCATGAAGCTGGTGCGATCGATCGACTCGTGGCGCATGGTAAGGGTCTGCCCCGGCGCGGCAAGGACGAGTTCGTGGTTGGCCACTCTGCCCGGCAGCCTGGCGCTGTGTATGGTTACTCCGCCGATTTCCCCGCCCCTGGTGCCCGGTATCGTCTCTTTGTCCGGGACCGGGGCCTTCATAGGGCCACCTCTCCCTTCAACCACTGCTCTCGCTATTGCCATGGCCGTGCCCGATGGAGCGTCGATCTTCTTCTCGTGGTGCGTCTCAACTAGGTCGGCGTACTCGAAGAATCGTGCGGCGACCCTGGCCAGGTGCGTCATCAGAACCGCGCCGACCGCAAAGTTCGGTACCACGACTATGCCAACCGAGTGCCGTTCAGCCAGGACACGGGCTTCGCATAAGGTGGAGTCCGGTACGCCTGAGGAACCGATGACCACACCAACCCCCCGTGGCGCCGCCGTTCTGATGGCTGCCAGAGCACCCTCGGCCGTGGTCACGTCCACAACTACGTCCGCGTCACCCAACGCGTCGGACAGAGATCTGGCCAGTGGGATACGGCCCCCGCCACCTGGCAGGGTCAGGCCATCGCTGTCCGCAGCCAGGTCAACGGCCCCGGTAGGCAGGGTGTCAGCCTCATTCGTCAGCGCGTCCAGAATCTGGCCGCCCATGCGGCCTAGAGCCCCCTGGACCACTACCCGGATGGGGACATCCGCGCTCATCGGTCGACCGGGCTAACCGCGCCGCGGTCCTCGTCCACCTCCACCGCCGCGCTGGCCGCCACCGGGCCTGCCTCCACGGCCCCTGCCGCCTCTCCGATCGGCTCCTCCCCGGTAGCCTCCTCCTCCTCCTCCACGTCGCTCGCTGTCCCGGTCGAAGCGTCCCCCCTGGCCGCCGTTCTCACTGCCGCTGCCCTCAAGGCCCACCCCATCGCCGGTTAACAGAGCCCTGCGAGACAGGCTGATGCGACCCGTGGAGTCGACATCCTTTACGATCACGGTGATCTCGTCGCCCACCGAGACCACGTCCTCGACGCTGGGGACCCGGTAGTCGGCCAGTTCACTTATGTGGACCATACCGTCCTTGCCGGGGAGTATTTCCACGAAGGCACCAAAGTCGAGCGTCTTTACAACCTTGCCGGTGTAGACCTCTCCCACCTGGGCGTCCCTGGTAAGCGCCTCTATCATCTTGACGGCCTTCTGGGCGGACTCCTCGTCAACCGCGCCGATCAGGATCTCGCCATCGTCCTGTACGTCGACCGAGGCTCCGGTCTCCTCGATGATTCCCCGAATGACCTTGCCGCCGGGTCCGATCACCGCGCCGATCTTGTCGACCGGGATGCTCACCCGGGTGATGCGCGGGGCAAATGGGCTGACCTCGGTTCTGGGCTCGGCGATCGCCTCGGCCATCGCATCGAGAATGCGCAGCCTGGCGTCCCTCGCCTGGCTGAGGGCAGCCTGGATCACGTCAAACCCTATGCCCTTGACTTTCATGTCGAGCTGGATTGCGGTGATTCCCTCATGGGAGCCGGCGACCTTAAAGTCCATGTCGCCGATGTGGTCCTCTTTGCCCTGTATGTCGGTCAGGGCCAGCCATCCATCCCCTTCGCCGGTGATCAGTCCTATCGATATGCCTGCAACCGGAGCCCTGATGGGAACGCCAGCGTCCATTAGCGACAGGGTTGCCGCGCAGACGGATGCCATAGAGGAACTGCCGTTGCTCCCCAGGATCTCCGATACCACTCGAACCGTGTAAGGGAATTCTTCCTCGGTCGGCAGCACGGGTACGATGGCCCTCTCGGCCAGGGCTCCGTGCCCGATCTCCCTGCGGCCCGGCGAACCCACCCTCTTGGTCTCGCCGGTCGAGTAGGGTGGGAAGTTGTAGTGCAGCATAAAGCGCTTGGTTTCGCGCGGGTTGATGTTGTCGAGCTTCTGCGCGTCCCCCACCGAGCCCAGAGTCACTATTCCTAGGGCCTGGGTTTCTCCTCTCTGGAACAGGCCCGAGCCATGTGTGCGGGGCAGCAGTCCTACCTCCGCCGAGAGAGGTCTGATCTCGGTTGGGTTGCGTCCGTCGGGCCTTACGCCCTGCAGCATTCTCCGTCGAAACTCGCCGTCCACCAGCGACTCGAAGGAATCCTTGACGTCACGCGGCTCGAAATCGTCGGCCAACTCGGTGATCAGCTCTTCCCGGAGTTCGTTTATCCGGGAGCTGTCCTTGTCGGGCGATATGGAGTGCTCGATCGCCTGCTCCAGCTTGCCGTCGACCATCGACGCGATCTTCTCGGCCAGACCCTCCGGCGGGGTTGGTGCGTTGAAATCGGCCTTCCTTTTACCGTGCTGAGCGGCGATCTGTTCCTGCAGGTCCACCAGCCGAAGGTTCTGTTCCTGACCCAGTTCGATGGCGCGGAAGATAGACTCCTCGTCGAGTTCGCTGGCCCCGGCCTCGATCATCATCACCCCGTCCCTGGAGCCGGCGACAATCAGATCCAGTCTGCTGCGCTCGATCTCTTCGAAGGTCGGGTTGATGACAAACTTGCCGTCGACATGTCCGACCCTTGTGGCGCCGAGCGGTCCCCCAAACGGTATGTCCGATAGCGTCACCGCCAGGGAAGCTCCGTTGATGGAGATTATGTCCAGCGGGTTCTCAAGGTCCGCTGAGAGAGGTGTGGTGATCACCTGCACCTCGTTGCGGAACCCCTTCGGAAACAGGGGCCGCAGCGGCCTGTCGGTCAGCCGGCAGATCAGGATCGCATCCGTGCTCGGACGACCCTCGCGCCGAAAGAAGCTGCCCGGTATCTTGCCCCGCGCATACATGCGCTCCTCGAAATCGATGGTGAGGGGGAAGAAGTCTATCCCCTCCCTTGGCTTGGACATCGTGGCCGTCACGAGCAGCACGGAATCGCCGTACGTAAGGACGGCCGATCCTCCAGCCTGTTGGGCGAGCTTCCCGGTTTCAACCGTGAGCTTGCGGCCGCCCAACTGAAGTTCAAATGTAGACAAAACGTACCTCTCTTCTCTTCCTACCTGCCGCCCGGGACCTGTGGGTATATTTGGGGCCGGGGCCTGCGGACAGCATGAGGCCGCCCGCCTGTGTGGGATAGCTGTGTGGGATGGGTGTTTGGAGTGTGAGTAACTGTGCTAGGTGTGTCGGGGGTGCTGACTTGGGGGTGGAGGTGCCTGGGGGGATCGCAACTGAAGGGCTGCTATTTTCGCAAGCCCAGCCTACCGATCAGCGAACGATAGCGGTCGACGTCCTCGCGGTTTAGGTATCTGAGCAGCCTTCTGCGCCGCCCTACCAGCTTGAGGAGACCCCGACGGGTCGATTCGTCGTGGTTGTGGGTTCTCAGATGGTCGGTGAGTGTCACGATCCTGTCCGTCAGTTGCGCGACCTGCACCTCGGTTGAACCGGTGTCACTTTCGTGGATCCGGTACTGTTCCCGAATCTCTCTCTTTCGATCTGCGTCTAAGTACATATTTCCTGAAGGTCAGCGTTGCAGGGGATAGGGCCATGTCCTGCGGTTCCGAAATGTTGGGAGTGGTACGGTTGGCCCAACCATACAAGCTCGCATTCTAGCATATACGGTCCCGCAGCGACAATCGATCGCCGGGCCATGCGCCCGAGTACTTAGGCGTCCGTGCGTACCTGCGCAGGTTCGGCGTGGTATACTGGCCCGACGAGTATGATTGGGTCTCGGCGGATCGCCGCGTGCCTTTTGGCCGGCGAAATTCTCGCCCCGCCAGCTACGGGACCGATCAAATGCACTAGAGGCGGCGCCACATGGTGATTGAGCAAGCTCCAACGCAACCCCTGACTAGAGAAGTGCCCGAGCAGGGGAGTGCTGTAACGATGAAGTCCCTGCTGGAGGCAGGGGTCCACTTCGGACACCAAAAGAGGCGATGGAACCCGAAGATGAGGCAGTATATCTTCTCGGCCCGCAACGGGATCCACATCATCGATCTACAGCAGACCCTAAGGCTGCTCGAAAAGGCCAAGGAGTTCATCGCCGATGTCTCCGCCCAGGGCAAGCGCGTCGTCTTCGTCGGTACCAAGCGCCAGGCGCACGAGACCATCACCAACGAGGCTCAGCGCTGTGGCGCCTTCTACGTGTCGACGAGGTGGCTGGGGGGTACCCTGACCAACTTCAAGACCATCCAGACCCGCATGGACTACCTGGTCAAGCTCGAGGAGCGCAAGGCGGCCGGGGAGTTTGAGCGTCGGCCGAAGAAGGAGGCTCAGAAGCTCGAGGACTCCATCAAGAGGCTGAACCGCTACCTGGGCGGAATCAAGGAGATGGTCGAGATGCCAGGGGCGCTCTTCGTGGTCGACATCGGCAAGGAATCGCTTGCGGTCGCCGAGGCCGAGCGCGTTGGGGTTCCCGTGGTGGCCCTGGTCGACTCGGACTGCGATCCGACCAAGGTTGACTACGTGATCCCGGGCAATGATGACGCAATTCGTTCGATCAGGCTTGTTACGGGTCAGATGGCCGATGCGGTCATCGAGGGCCGCAACAGGCGAGAATCGATGGAAGAGGACCTGCGCGATTCGTCCAGTGACGATGACGCCGTGGCAATGAGGGCCGCCGCCGCTATCGCCCTGGAGCAGGCTGCCCGGGACGAAGTGGACCTGGGCCCGGAGACCGCGGAGGTGCCCGAGAACCTTCCGGTGGAAGATCAAGCAGCGGGGCCGGCCAAAGACGGCACCGAGGCTGCTGCAACTCAGGAATGAACGGGGGCTGACTTGGAGATCAGTGTAGCAACGATAAAGGCGCTCAGGGAGGAGATGGGTGCCGGCGTTATGGACGCCAAGAGGGCTCTGGAAGAGAGCGAAGGCGACGTGGACAGAGCTCGCGAACTGCTGAGACAGCGCGGAGTCGCCGCGGCCGTCAAGAAGGCCAACAGGAGCGCCAAGGAGGGTCTGGTCGAGGCGTACATCCATGGCGCCGGCCGGGTAGGTGTGCTCGTCGAGGTTAACTGCGAAACCGACTTCGTTGCGCGCACCGACGACTACCGGGAGCTCGCGCACAACCTGGCCATGCAGATCGCCGCCATGTCGCCCAAGTACATCGAGGAGTCCGACATCCCCGACGACGAGGCAGGTGACCCGGCGGAAGTCGCGCTCATGGCCCAGCCGTACATCAGAGATGCCTCCCTGTCCATAAGGGACCTTGTTCTGGAGGTAGCCGGCAAGCTGGGAGAGAACATCAAGGTAAAGAGGTTCTCCCGGTTCGCACTGGGCGAATAGCGTCGGGGGCGGGGATGGCCTCGCATAAGTCCGCCTACAGGCGGGTTCTTCTCAAGCTCAGCGGAGAGTCCTTCAAGGGCGAGCGCGGTTACGGTATCGATCCAGAGGCCGTCAACCATATCGCCGGCCAGATCCAGTCGATACACGAGATGGGCGTGCAGGTGGGCGTCGTTGTCGGCGGAGGCAACATATGGCGCGGCGCAGAGGCCGAGTACGAGGGGATGGACCGGGTGGCGGCCGACTACGCCGGCATGCTGGCCACGATCGTCAATGCACTCTCCCTCCAAGACTCCCTGGAGCGACTCAGGGGAGTGGACACCAGAACCCAGACCGGTATCAACGTCCAGCAGATCGCCGAGCCGTATATACGTCGGCGCGCGGTCAGGCACCTTGAGAAGGGGAGGGTGGTCATTTTCGCTGCGGGCATCGGCAACCCCTACATGACCACGGACACCGCGGCGGCCCTGCGGGCGGTCGAGATCGAAGCGAACGTGCTGCTGATGGCCAAATATTCCGTTGACGGCGTGTACGGCACCGACCCCAACCTGGACCCTAGCGCCGAAAAGCATGAGTTCGTCACATACCAGGAGGCGCTGGAACGTAGGCTTGGCGTAATGGACGCCACGGCCCTGTCCCTGTGCATGGAAAACAGGCTGCCGATCAGGGTGTTCGACATCACCCTGGAGGAGAATCTCCCCCGGATCATCGCCGGAGAGGCCATAGGTTCACTGGTGTCCGATACCCGTATGGAATGACCCCGACGTAAACTGTCTGGGGGCGCCGCCAGCCCGATCACCGCCCAAACTACTCGAGAGGAGCCGGGAAGATGGCTATCGAAGACGTCGTAAAGGACGCTCACGATCGCATGGGCAAGTCGGTCGAGGCCCTCATGCGGGAACTGTCCATAATCAGAACCGGCCGAGCCAGCCCTCGTCTATTGGACTCGATCCAGGTTAACTACTATGGCACCTTAACCCCGCTCAACCAGCTGGCCACCATCACCGTGCCGGAGGCCAGGGTCTTGCTCATTCAGGTCTGGGACCGTGGGGCGTCCGCCGATGTGGAGAAGGCCATTCTGGCCTCCGACCTGGGGCTGACTCCCAACAGCGATGGTGAGGTCATACGTATAACACTGCCGGTACTCACCGAGGAGCGGCGTAGGGAACTGGTGAAGGTTGTGGCCCGCAAGGCGGAGGACGGCCATGTAGCTGTCCGCAATATCAGGAGGGCCTCCATAGAGGGGCTTCGAAAGCTGGAAAAGGATGGCGAGATAGGCCAGGACGAGGGACGCCGAGCGCAGGACCAGGTTCAGAAGATAACCGATAGGTACATTGGCGAGATGGACGGACTGAGGAAGGACAAAGAGTCCGAGGTGCTCGAGGTATAGCGGTGTCATGAGCCGCGACGTCTTTGGACCGGTGAGCTGCGTATGAGGGCAGAGGTGCCGGGGCATGTTGCGATCATCATGGACGGCAACGGTCGCTGGGCCAAAGAGCGTGGCTGGAGTCGTTCAGAAGGCCACCGTCTCGGCACGGAGAACGTTCGACGGGTCGTGCGGGCTCTGGCCAGGCGGGGCGTCGGCTACGTGACGATTTACGCCTTTTCCACGGAGAATTGGGACAGGCCCGCCCACGAGGTTCACTCACTGATGGAGCTGCTGGGACTCACGATAGAGTCGGAGACGGCGGTCCTGCACGCCGAGGGTGTCAGGATCAGGCATCTGGGCAGGCTGGACAGGCTGCCCGAGTCCCTGCAGGCGGCCGTCGAACGGAGCGTTGAACTGACCCGCCACAACACCACCATCAACCTCAGCGTGGCGTTCGACTACGGCGGCCGGGAGGAGATCGTCGGAGCCGCCCGCCGACTGATCGAATCGGGCGTAGATGCCCATGACCTGACCGAGCAGATGCTGGCGGCCGAGCTCTACACGGCCGGCATGCCGGATCCGGACCTGATTATCCGCACTGCGGGGGAGATGCGCCTGAGCAACTTCCTTCTCTGGCAGTCGGCCTACGCCGAGTACTACTCGACGTCTACCCTGTGGCCTGATTTCGACGAGACCGATTTGGAGTTGGCTCTCGAGGAGTACGAACGCAGGCAGAGGCGTTTTGGCCGCATCGAGGCGGCGGCACCCTAGAGGGTGACCACGGTGTCTGGCAATCGGGCCGGAGCCGGGCCGTTTGGCGAGGGTATCGGTCCGGACCTGCTGCGGGGCGAGCTGGCACAGCGCCTTGCCGCCTCGGCCGTCCTGCTGCCGATCGTGCTGGCGGCAGTATGGGGGGGCGGCAACTGGCTCGCCGCGCTGCTCAGCGCCGCAGCTGTCGTCGGCTCCTATGAGTTGACGCGCATGGCGACCGGGCTCGGACCCAGGCCGGTGGTCCCGGTGGCGCTGACATGGTCCGTCGGACTGGTCGTCGCTGCTCATCTTCATGCTGCCGGGCACCCGCTCATGCTGACCGTCGTGCCGGCGCTTGCCGGTGGAGCGCTGGTCTCGGCGGCGGCCGTGGGAATAGGTCGCGGTCCGGCGAAATGGCGAGGCGATTTCTCGGCCACCGCCGGATCCGCACTGTTTGCCGGGGGACTGCTCGGGTTCGGGGCGCTCTTGAGGGGTCTGGGTGACGGTGCAGAGTGGGCGATCGCGATGCTGCTCATTATCGCGGCGGCCGACGTGGGCGCATATGCGGTCGGATCCCACTACGGCAGGCACAAGCTCGCGCCGTCGATATCGCCTGGCAAGAGCTGGGAGGGCGCCGTTGCTGGCCTGGCGGCGGCCGTGGCGGTGGCCATAGCCCTGGGGGCAGGATTCGGGCTGGCTGTATCGGTGGCGGTGGCGGCCGGGCTGGGTGCGCTGATGTGGGGCGGCGCCCTCGCAGGTGATCTGTTGGAGTCCGGCCTCAAGCGCCGCGCCGGGGTCAAGGATTCGGGCAGCCTCATTCCCGGCCACGGAGGCCTGTTTGATCGACTCGATTCGGTAGTCCTTAACCTGGTGCTCTGCTACTGCTTTGTGCGCTGGGTGGTGGGTTGAGTGACCGGCCGGCGCGAGTGGGAGCAGGCATGTGAACAGGAATAGGAAGGGAATCGCCCTGCTCGGATCTACCGGCTCGATCGGAACCCAGACACTGGATGTCGTCAGGCGCTTTCCCGACCGGCTGGAGGTGGTGGGGCTGGCGGCGAGGCGCTCGCTGGACCTGCTGGGAAGTCAGATCCGAGAGTTCGGCCCCAGGCTGGTGTACTGCGAGGGGGACGATCAAGAGCGGGCGGCGCTCCTGGAGGAAGGCAGTGCCCTGTGTACCCTTGAGGAGATGGCTCTCGACGAGGAGGTCGACCTGTTGGTAACCGCGACCGTGGGGGACATCGCGCTTCCTCCCACCCTGGCGGCACTCAGGGCCGGCAAGACTGTTGCTCTGGCCAACAAGGAGTCGATTGTCATGGCCGGCGATCTCCTCACAAGGGTGGCGGCCCAGCACGGTGGCGCGCTTCTGCCCATCGACAGCGAGCCCAACGCCATCTGGCAGTGTCTGCGCGGTGAGGAGCGCACCGTATCACGCCTGATCATCACCGCCTCGGGCGGAGCTATGCGCCGCGCAACGCCCGAGCAACTCGCCCGGGTCACGCCCGAACAGGCGTTGAGACACCCGACCTGGGTTATGGGCCCGAAGATCACGATCGACTCCGCCACTCTGATGAACAAGGCCTTTGAGGTGATAGAGGCCAGGTGGCTGTTTGACGTGCCCTGGGAGCGCATAGAGGTGGTGATCCACCCTCAAAGCATGATTCACTCGATGGTCGAGTTCGACGACGGCTCGGTGAAGGCCCAGATCAGTCCGCCTGATATGAAGCTCCCGATCCAGTATGCGCTGCTGCATCCGGAGCGCCTGGAAAACGCCGAGATAGGCAGGTTCGACCCGGTGGCCACGGGCGCGCTGACATTCGAGAATCTGGACGGCGATCGCTATCCGTGCTTCGCCCTAGCGATGGATTACGGAAGGCGAGGGGGTACATGGCCGGCCGCCCTGTGCGGGGCAGACGAGATGGCGGTCGACAGCTTCCTGGCTGGGGACATCGCCTTTACCGATATCCCCAGGGTGATCGAGCGGACGCTCATAGATCACCAGGCTGTCGATGAGCCAACGGAGGAGGACGCACTTGAGGCGGCCCGCTGGGCTCGGGCCAGGGTTGCCGATTTGGTACGGGAGGCCCGGAGTGACTCTCATCCGGACAGGGCATAGGAATCACGGGTGACCCTCTCCCGCCGAAATCTCCGGACCACGATGAAGGCCTAAGGGGCGATGTTCGACATACCTTCGTGGCTCCTCATAATTCCCGTTCTGGGATTCCTGATATTCGTCCACGAGCTGGGGCACTTTGCGACCGCCAAGTGGTTCGGGATCAGGGTTACGGAGTTCGGGTTTGGATTTCCACCTCGCCTCCTCGGCTTCAGATACGGGGGCACGGTGTACACCCTCAACCTCATCCCCCTGGGCGGCTTCGTCAAGATGGTGGGAGAAGAGGATCCCTCCGATCCCCACAGCTTTGCCCGGCAGCACCGCTGGAAACGGGCGATAGTCCTGGTCGCCGGATCCTTCATGAACCTGGTGGTGCCGGTCGTGATCTTCACCGTGCTGTTCATGCTCCCCCACGACAAGCTGGTGAGCAGCGAGGTGATGATCGCCGGTGTAGCACCGGGCTCGCCTGCGCAGGAGGCCGGTCTGCGGGGAGGCGATACGATCCTTCAGGTCGACGGCCAGCGGGTCACCGAGCCGAGGCATCTGGTCGACATCGTTCAGGGCAGGAGGGGAAGTCCGGTCGAGCTCGTGGTGAGAAGGGGCTCTCTGGTCTCCGGCCTTGGCTCGTCTCCGGAATTGGCCGTGACCGATGCGTTGGTGCTGACCCCAAGACTGGATCCGCCAAAGCTGACCGTGGTTGAGACCGTTGCTGATCCGGCAACCGAGGTCTCCCTCATAGACGCGCGCCGCTATAACCCGTCCCTGGAGGTGGGTGACACACTTACACAGGGCGCCATCGGCGTTTCCATCGTGCTGGCCAACCCAATAATCCGCCCGGCGACCGAGCCCATCTGGCGCGCCTTTCCGATGTCGTTCCGCACCATCGCCGACATCCTGGTGGTGACGAAGGACGGTATCACCCAGGGCCTGTCCTCGGGACGGAACCCGGGTGTGGCCGGCCCCATAGGCATAGCCCAGGCCACAGGGGAGGTGGTGGACGAACTGGGCTTTTCGTGGGTGTTCCAACTGACGGCGCTGCTCAGCGTATCGCTGGGCATCATGAACATCCTGCCCATTCCCGCCCTTGACGGCGGTCGCCTCCTGTTCGTGGTGATCGAGTGGGCCCGCGGGGGCAAGCGCATCTCGCCCCGGTACGAGGGCCTGACGCACATGATGGGATTTGCGGTGCTCATCGGTCTGATCGTCGTGATCAGCTATTTCGATGTGCTGCGCGTCTTGAACGGTGGCAGCATCCTGCGGTAGCGTGGAGCGGCATGAAGCGTAGAGTCTCGAAACCCATACACGTCGGTGGTGTCAAGGTAGGTGGGGACGCCCCCATATCCGTTCAGACCATGACCAAGACCGACACCCGCGATGTTGACGCGACCGTGCGCCAGATCGAGGAGGCCACCGAGGCCGGCTGCGACATAATCCGTTGCGCGGTGCCGGACAAGCAGGCTGCCGAGGGTCTGGCCGAGATCGTCAGGCGTTCGCGCGTGCCGGTCGTAGCAGACATCCATTTCCACTATCAACTGGCCCTGATTGCTCTGGAGAGCGGTGTGGACTGCCTGCGACTGAACCCGGGCAACATCCGCGACCGCGAGAAGGTCGAAACGATCGTAAAGGCGGCCAAGGAGCGGCGGGTGCCCATTCGCATAGGCGTAAACTTCGGCAGCCTTCCCCCGGTGGGCGGCATAGGGGCGACCCGCGGGGTATCTCGCCACACCGACCGGGTAAACGAGCTTCCGAAGGCCGGTGAGGCGGAGATCGGACAGTACACCGTGGTAGACCACATGGTGGAGACCGGCCTGTGGGAAATCGGCATCCTCGAGGATCTTGACTTCGACCTGATCAAGATCTCCCTCAAGGCCTTCGATATCGACACCACCATCGAGGCCTACCGCCGCATGGCGGCGCTGGTGCCATACCCCCTGCACCTCGGGATCACGGAGGCGGGTACGGCCAAGTCTGGCAGCATCCGGAGCTCGATCGGCCTGGGCTCTCTCCTCTACGAGGGTATCGGCGACACCATAAGGGTTTCGCTCTCCGACGAGCCGGCCGAGGAGATCTTCACCGGCATCGAGATCCTAAAGTCGCTGAACCTGCGCAAGGAGGGTGCAACGCTTGTCGCCTGCCCTTCGTGCGGACGTGCGGATGTCGACATTCGCGGTCTGGCCAATGATGTCGAGGAGTTGCTCCGCAAGACCAAGACGCCGGTGAAGGTGGCGGTTATGGGCTGTGAGGTCAATGGACCGGGTGAGGCCAAGGATGCCGACGTGGGCATAGCCGCAGGCGTGGGACGCGCGATCATCTTTCGCAAGGGAAGAAAGTCGAAGATAGTCGAAGAGTCCGACATGCTCGCTGCACTGATGGACGAGATTCGCGAGGTCGAAAAGGAGCTAGCGCAGGTCTAGTCTGGCCTCCGCGCGCCAGTGCGCCTCTCAAAGCTCTTTGGCAAGACCCTACGCGAGGACCCGGCTGAGGCCGAACTCGCGAGCCACAAGCTCATGCTCCGTGCGGGCATGATCCACCAGGTGGGATCCGGCATATACGGCTATCTGCCCCTCGCATGGCGCTCGCTCAGGAAAATCGAGCAGATAATCCGCGAGGAAATGGACGCGGCCGGGGGACAGGAGATGCGCCTTTCCGTCCTGCAGCCGCGCGAGCTCTGGGACGCGACCGGACGCACGGAGGCCTTCGGGGACGACCTGTTCACCCTGAAGGACAGGCGAGACCGCACGCTGGTTGTAGCGCCCACCCATGAGGAAGAGCTGGCCACCATGGTCCGATCCAACGCCGCATCCTATCGGGACCTCCCAAAGCTCCTTTACCAGATACATACCAAGTTCCGCGACGAGCCCAGGCCTCGCGGAGGGCTGATCAGGGTCCGTGAGTTCGACATGAAGGACGCCTACAGCTTCGACGTGGACGAGGAGGGGCTGGCCCGCAGCTACGATCGCATGGTCGATGCATACAGGGCCATATATCGCAGGGCCGGGATGGATGTAGTTCAGGCCGAGGCCGACAGCGGGGCGATCGGCGGCAAGGACTCGCACGAGTTCATCCTGCTGTCGGAGTCTGGGGAGGACACGATTATGCTCTGCGATGGTTGCGATTACGCGGCCAACATCGAAAGAGCCGCCTTCCGCAAGTCCCCGAATGCCGACGAGGAGTTGGCAGAGCTCAAGGAGGTCCATACACCGGGCAAGCGGACCATCGAGGAGGTGACCGAGTTCCTGTCACTCCCGGTGGACAAGACCATAAAGGCCGTCTTCTACCATTGTGGAGGTGAGGTTTTGGTCGTCGCGATTCGCGGCGACCTCGAGGTCAACGAGGTCAAGCTCGGCAGGGTGGTCGGGAGCGCGGATATCAGACTGGCCACTCCCGAAGAGGTCAAGGAGGCGGGGCTGGTGTCGGGCTCGGCGTCTCCCGTCGGGCTCAGGGGGTGCAGGGTCATAGCCGACGACTCGATTGGATTGGGCAGTAACTTCGTGGCCGGAGCCAATAGGGAGGACTACCACCTCCTGAATGTCAACTTTCCACGGGATTTCAGCGTTGATGTGGTGGCGGACATCGCACTGGCGGGGGAAGGGGACGAGTGCCTCATGTGCCAGGGCTGTCAGATGGTCGAGCGCAGGGGGATCGAGGTGGGCCACGTCTTTAAGCTGGGCACCCAGTATGGCGAGGCGCTGAGCGCGCAGTTCTCGACTGAAGAGGGCCGGCAGGTACCCGTGACAATGGGGTGCTACGGCATCGGACTGGGGCGCCTGCTCGCTGCCGCCATCGAGCAGCACCACGATGAACGCGGCATCATCTTTCCCGCCTCGATAGCCCCCTATCAGGTCCACCTGGCTGCGCTGAACTCCAACCGCCCCGAGGTGGCGGCCGCCGCCGAGGATCTGGAGGTGCGCCTGGAGGCGGAAGGGGTGGAGGTCCTACACGACGACCGCTCGGAATCGGCAGGCGTTAAGCTTACGGACGCTGACCTGATCGGCCTGCCGGTGCGGGTCGTGGTCAGCCCTCGCAACATCAAGCAGGGGGTTGTCGAGATCAAGCCTCGGGATCACGAGCAATCAATTACGGTTGCCGATGCCGAGGCGGTGGACCGGGTCAAGACAATCCTCCTTGAGAGGGGCGTTTAGCCGTCTATAAGCGCGGGTTTCGTTACTGGTGGGCCCTGTTGCCCTGTGCTAAAATCGCCGAACTTCTCTAGAGAAAGGCATCCACTATGGCATTGCCGCCCCGAATGAAATTCGGAATCTTCATGGCCCCCTTCCACGCACTGGGGGAGAACCCGAACCTGTCGTATCACAGAGATCTCGAGTTGATGGAGTGGCTCGACTACCTTGGCTACGATGAGGCCTGGATCGGTGAGCACCACAGTGCAGGATGGGAGACGATACCCAGCCCCGAGTTGTTCATGGCTGCGGCGCTCGAGCGCACAAGGACCCTGCGGCTCGGCAGCGGGGTGACCAGCCTGCCGTATCACCATCCCCTGATGGTGGCCAACAGGTTCATCCAGCTGGATCACCACAGCCGGGGGAGGGTGATGCTGGGCTGCGGCCCGGGGGCGCTGACCGGCGACGCCTACATGATGGGCATAGAACCACCCACCCAGCGCCCCCGCATGCAGGAGGCCGTTGGGATAATCAAACGCCTCTGGACAGAGACCGAGCCGATCACCTACGAGTCTGACTGGTTCGTGCTGAGGGAGGCCCGCCTGCACCTGCGGCCCTACACTCATCCCCATCCCGAGATTGCGGTCGCGGCGGTCCAGTCGCCATCCGGGATGGTTACCGCCGGTAGACACGGGCTGTCCGTGCTTTCCCTGAACGTGGTCGCCGATCGCGGAAAGGGTCCGAAAACGCAGACCAAGACCCTGGCCGATTTCTGGAAGATCGCCGAGGAGACCGCCGAAGAGCACGGACAAACCATGAACCGCGAGAACTGGCGTGTGGTGGTCCACACCCACGTGGCGGAGACAAGGAAAGAGGCTATCGAGCAGGCCCGTGAGCGGGCCGGCTGGTACCAGCGCGACTACTTTGAGAACACCCTTGGCGTGGAGGCTCCCTTCCCGGATCTCCCCAAGGAAAAACTCGTCGACAAGCTGACCGCCGAAGGGGTCTGGGCCGTGGGCACGCCGGACGACATCATAGAGACGATCTACCGCCTCGATGAGCAGACGGGCGGGTTCGGCGGCTTCCTGATCCAGGCGACCGAGTGGGGAACCAGAGAGCAGGTGAGACACAGCTACGAGCTCATCGCCCGCTACGTCATGCCCAGGTTTAAGGGGCAGCTGACCGGTGTCGAGGACTCGCAGAAGTGGTATGCCGAGAGCCGCAAGTTCCTCAACGACCTGCGGGTGCAATCGCTCGACCAAGCACAGGAGCTATACGATAGGCGCAAGGCTCAGGTCGGCTCGGGGAGCTGACCGGCGCCGAGAGTCCGATAGTCTGGGAAGTGGCGGGAGACCCTTTCGGGCCTCCCGCCTTCTTTTGTGATGGAGGAGAGGGCCATGGCCGGCAGGCTACAGGGGGAAGTCGCGATAGTGACCGGGGGAGGCTCGGGGATCGGAGGAGCGTGCGCCGTCCGGTTTGCGCAGGAGGGTGCGGCCGTCCTCGTCGCCGACCTTGATGCCGACCGTTCTGCCGGTATCATCGGGGAGATCGAGTCGGCGGGAGGCGTGGCCGCATACGCGAGCCTGGACGTTCGCCGTGAGAGTGACGCGGCGGACATGGTGGCCAAGGCCGTGTCCGAGTTCGGACACCTGGACATCCTGGTCAACAATGTCGGCGGCGGCAAGGGTAATGATCTGATCGGGGAGCTCGACGAGGAGACCTGGGATTGGAACTTTGACTTTTGCCTGAAGTCCACCTATTTCTGCACCAGGGCCGCGCTTCCCGAACTACTCAAGCGGACCGAGGCTCGACCCGACGCGGCGATAGTCAACCTGTCGTCCGTTAACGGCATCACTGCCATAGGATTGCCCGCCTACGCGGCCGCCAAGGCAGGCGTGGTTATGTTTACCCAGAACCTGGCGATCACGTATGGTCCCATGGGTGTGAGATCAAACGTCATAGCCCCAGGGACGACCCTGACTGACTTTTGGAAGCCGATCGTGGAGTCCGACCCTCAGATGGTGCAGCGGCTGGCAGAGCTCTATCCTGTCAGGCGCCTGGGCCGGCCGATCGACATTGCGAATGCGGCGCTGTATCTGGCCTCCCCTGAGGCCTCCTTCGTAAATGGTGTCACGTTACCCGTCGATGGTGGCTTTATGGCCGGGACCGACGCCTTCGTCAAGGCCGCAGCGGGAGATCGGAACCCCCGCGACCTGTGGGGTAAGGAGACCGGACAGCACCCGGGCGATCCCCTGACCGACAGATAACCTTTTCCCAGGCCTCATACGCCTTCACCATCTCCCTCCGGGCTGGCCACGCCTGTGCAGTGTTGCGTAGTTGACAGCTTCAGGTTGCTCAAGTCATACACTTAGCCGATAATCATCCGTCGGCTTAATATGCATTTACTGTCTTCTTTTTACCGCACTGTAGGGGCTCGTGGGGAACGTTGCTGAGGATCTTCCCGTACGCGATCCTGGCGGTCGTCTTGGCGCTGGGCGCATCGTGTGCGCAGGATGTTGCCGACGACGGACAGCCGCCCGCAGGTGCGAATGGAGAGGAGCCCGGAGATCCGGGTGAACTGGTCATCTACTCCGGTCGCAGCGAATCTCTGGTTGGCCCCATCATCGATCAATTCGAAAAGGCCACAGGGGTCTCTGTCTCGGTCAAATACGGCAGCACAGGTGAGATCGCCGCAACCCTTGTCGAAGAGGGTGAAAATACCCCGGCGGATGTCTTCTTTGCCCAGGATCCCGCCGGTCTGGGCGCCGTCGCAGCGGTGGGGGCTCTGGCTGTACTGGACGACTCAACACTCAACAGGGTGCCGGACTGGGCCCGATCACGCGACGGACTGTGGGTGGGAATATCCGGCCGTGCACGGACCGTGGTCTACAACACGGAGAATGTCGACCCTTCCGAGTTGCCCTCCACGCTCCAGGGCTTTACCGACCCGGTCTGGAGCGGCCGCATCGGCTGGGCGCCGACCAACGGATCGTTCCAGGCCATGGTGACGGCGATGCGGGTCGAATGGGGCGAAACCAGGACAAGGGACTGGCTCATTGGAATACAGTCCAACGGGGCCAGGGTCTACCCCGGCAACACCCCCATCGTTGCCGCAACCGCCGCCGGCGAGGTCGACGTGGGATTCGTCAACCACTACTATCTGCACCGCTTCCTGGCCGAAGAGGGCGAGAGCTTCACTGCGCGCAACCACCACCTTGGCGGCGGCGGACCGGGCTCTATGGTCATGGTGGCCGGTGCGGCCATCCTGGAGGGCGCGGCCAACAGGCGCAATGCTGAGCTGTTCCTCGAGTTCATGCTGTCACCGGTCGCACAGCAGTACTTCGCCGGCCAGACACACGAGTATCCCCTGGTGGAGGGTGTGACCATCAGCCGGCTGATCACATCGGCGGCCGAACTCAACATCCCGGAGATCGACATGGCCGATCTGGTCGACCTGGCCGGCACTCAGGCCATGCTGCGGGACCTTGGGATAATTCCCTAGGAGCCAGGGAACCGTTGGCAATCAGTCCCTCCCTGCGTTTCCCCGAGGGCCAGGGCCCCGCACCCCTGGCGTCAAGGGTGGGCCGCGGGCTCTCGCTGCCTCCGCCCTCTCTGCTCGCTCCCTCGCTGCTGGTGGGAGCGGCGATGCTCGTCCCGGTCGCCTACCTTCTGGTTCGCAGCGTGGGAGCCTCGGACGAGGCGTGGGAGCTTCTGTTTCGTTCGCGAACCGCGGCCACCTTCGGCCGCACGGCCCTGCTCGTCGTAGCTGTGACGGGTTTTTCGGTATTGATCTCGGTGCCTGTGGCCTGGCTCACGACAAGGACCGACCTGCCCTTCCGCAGGCTGTGGACCCTGCTGACCGTCCTGCCCCTGGTGATCCCCACCTACGTCGGGGCGTTCCTTTTCGCCTCGGCTCTGGGCCCCAAGGGTCTGCTCCAGAACGTCCTGGAGGCACCCTTTGGTGTGGACAGGCTTCCGGAGATCTACGGGCTTCCGGGAGCCACCATGTCTCTGGTGCTCCTGAGCTATCCATACGTGCTGCTCGTCGTCAGGTCGTCGATCGTGAACATGGACCCGGCTATGGAGGAATCGGCTCGCGGCCTTGGCAAGGGACCGATCCGGACCTTTCTGACCGTTACGGTGCCGATGCTGCGTCCGGCCATAGCCGCCGGCTCGTTGCTGGTTGCACTCTACGTCCTGAGCGATTTCGGTGCGGTCTCCCTTATGCGGTACGAGACGTTCACGTGGTCGATCTATCAGCAGTACCAGGGTGCTTTCGACCGTTCTATAGCCGCCGTTCTGTCCCTGGTGCTCGTGTGCTTTGCGGTCGCGGTGCTCGTCTTGGAGCAGTGGAGCCGGGGTCGTATTCGCTACCATCGCACCGGGGCGGGCGCGGCCCGTACCGCCGGTGTCGTGCGGCTGGGCGCATGGCGCTGGCCGGCGGTCTTTCTTTGCGGCGCACTAGTGGCTCTCGCCCTGGCACTGCCGGCCTCCGTCCTGATGTTCTGGCTGGTCCGCGGCATCGAGGCCTCCGAGACGATCGGCAGCCTGTGGGCCCCGGCTCGCAACTCGCTCTACGGTTCCGGCCTGGCTGCGCTGTTCGCGGTGATACTTGCGTTGCCGGTAGCAACCCTGTTGGTCCGGTATCCCGGCGTAATGTCCCGGGCGCTGGAGAGTGTCAGCTTTGTCGGGTACGCGCTGCCCGGTGTTGTAGTGGCTCTGGCGCTGGTGTTCTTCGGTGCCAACTACGCTCGACCCGTGTACCAAACAGCCTGGCTGCTCATATTCGCCTACGTCGTGCTCTTCTTCCCGATCGCGCTCGGCTCGGTGCGCTCGTCGATCGCACAGGTCAGCCCTTCGCTGGAGGAGGCGGCCCGGTCGCTCGGCCGCTCGGCCCTGCAAACAACCTGGTCGGTGACCCTGCCCCTGGTACGTTCAGGCCTGGTTGCCGGCGCCGCACTCGTCTTTCTCGTGACCATGAAGGAGCTACCTGCCACGTTGATACTGGGGCCGCTTGGCTTTAGCACACTTGCAACAGAGGTGTGGTCGGCGTCCTCCGAAGCGTTCTTCGCCCGGGCTGCCGCGCCCTCCCTCCTCTTGATTCTGCTCTCCTCGATCCCCACAGCCGTCCTGGTGCTTCGCTACGGGGGACCGAGGCGATGAGAGATGCGGCACCGGTCATCGGCTGCGAAGGAGTCTCCAGGCGTTTCGGAGAGACCGTAGCCGTGAGTTCGGCCTCTCTGGGCGTGAGCGCCGGAGAGATCATCGCCGTTCTCGGGCCCAGTGGATGTGGCAAGACGACTTTGCTCCGGCTGATCGCCGGCCTTGAGGGTACCGACTCAGGGACGATCACCGTTGCCGGGGAGCTGGTCTCCGCCCCGGGTGTCCACGTTCCGCCAGAGAAACGGCGCGTGGGCATGGTGTTCCAGGACTACGCCCTCTTCCCTCACCTGACCGTGGCAGCGAACATAGGCTTTGGCCTCGGCGGTAAGTCCAAAGCCAATAAGGGCATGCGAGTCGAGGAGATTTTGAGGCTTGTGGGACTGACCGGATTGGGAGATCGGTATCCGCACCAGCTCTCAGGGGGACAGCAGCAGAGGGTTGCGGTTGGCCGCACCCTCGCCCCACAGCCATTTGCCGTGCTGCTGGATGAACCCTTCAGCAACCTCGATGCCGGCATGCGCGCGGGTGTGCGGACCGAGGTGGGGGAGATACTGCGTGGCAGAGGGGTGGCCACCGTGATCGTCACGCATGACAGGGAGGAGGCATTTTCTCTTGCCGATCGCGTTGCCGTGATGAATCTCGGCCGGATAGAGCAGATAGATCGACCAGGGGCCATATTCCGATCGCCCGCCACCCCCTTTGTTGCCCGGATCACGGGTACGGCCGACTTTCTGACCGGCCGTATCGTCGAGGGACGGGCGAACACCGAAGTCGGCCGTCTCCTGTTGACCGAACCGGGCCCCGGGGGCATTGGCGAACGGACCGGGACGGGTGAAGGAGATGAGGTGATGGTCCTGGTGCGGCCCGATGACTTCCTGGTGCTCCCCAACCCACGGGGCGGATCTAGGGTTTTGGCCCGGGAGTACCGTGGTGACGCGGTGATCCTGGTGGTCGAGCTCGGCTCGGGTGCCACCGTGCGGTGCCGCCAGGGTCCTTACTCCGATCTTGCCGGCGGTACGCTTGTGGATCTTGTGCCGACCAGGTCGGTGCCTTTCGTGGCCTTCTCTATGGACTGCTATGCAAACTACGAGAATTCGACCGATAGCAGTCATCGAAAGTAACTACGAATCAATGGGTTAAGTCTTGACTAAGGAGTATCCTTAGATCACACTAACCCCGTGCGTGAGCATGGACTAGATACGTCGCGGGACAGGCACCTGCGGATAAACGTAGGTACAGCGCGGTACCACAGGCATGGCAGGGGAAGGCCACTTTCGCTGCCGGTCTGCATGCTGATCGGCTCGGCCGTGGCGGTCCTGATTGCGCTTACCCTGGCTATGCAGGGCTAGTTTCCGGCGACCGCGTTCGAGCCGACCTAGGCCGGAGAGGTCTCCGAAAGGAACGGCCCGATCGTCCCTATGAAGCCAGCAGGATTATCGCCGGGAACCAGGTGACCCGCGCGGGGCACCTCTACTCCCTGGGCATTCGGAATGTTCCGAACCATCTCGGTGATCGAAGCCGGGCTGACGATGTCGCTCGCGGCTCCCCGCACGACGAGCGTTGGACAGGCAATCGCCTTAAGCGCGTCCCAGAGCAGCGCCTCCTCCTCCGGCCCCGCCTTGGGTCGGGCTTCGGGACGTCGCATTGCAGGATCGTACTTCCAGGTATAGGTCCCATCCGGCAGGCGCCTGGCGTTTCGAAGCACACTGCCACGCAGCTGTTCATCGGTTCGGCCCGGCCTGAAGGATCGTACTGAACTGACCATCTCTTCCAGCGATGCAAACGAGTCCCTTCCCTCAACGAATCCTCTCACCCTGCGGGCACCGGCCAACTCAACCCTTGGAGCGATATCGACGATCACAAGTGCGCGAACCAGCTGCGGCCGTGATGCGGCGAGAAGATAGCCGATCGTGCCCCCGAGCGACAGTCCAACTATGGCCACCGGCGCCAGGCCCAATTCCTCCACCACGGTTTCCACGTCTTCGACGTGTGAGCTGCGCCGGTAGTCCGAGCTCGGCGACCAGTCCGAGTCCCCGTGGCCCCGCAGGTCCAGGGCGACGACCCGGAATCGCTCGCATAGCGCCAGTGATACGAAGTCGAAGCTGCGTCCGCTCTGGGCGAAGCCGTGCAGGAGCAGAACGGCCGGACTGGCATTTGCACCCCAATCCGCGTAGTGCAGACTGAGGCCGCCTGAATCCACAAACCCTTCGGCGGGCACCGCCTCCATTGCAAACGGTATTCCCTGGCGCCGAGCGGCCTCGTAGAGCCCGGTGAGCCCGGAATTATCGCGGTCTGCTGCGGGTTCGGTCATCTTCGGTTCCGGTCGGTCCGGCTGGTCGCATCAGTCGGCGGGCGGATCTGTGGCTTTCCGGCCGAGTCTATACGATCGTGTGCCGTCGGAATCGATCGTAAATGCCCCACGGCCGGACAGGGCCGTCCCCAGCGCGAAGCACGTAACCAGCAAGCCCCCTATGGTCACTGCGAGCGGAGCCCCTATGAAATTGGCGATCAGGCCAGCCTGAAAGCCACCCAGCAGCATCACGCTCCAGCTGATGCCGTACAGGGCCATGATCCGACCCCGCAGCCGATCGGGCACAATCGCCTGCAGGCAGGCCATCGCCGTGATCAGGAATGTCGAGGTGAAAAGGCCTGTAGTGAACATCAGGGCTATGGCGAGCGGATACGAGCCCACGTAGAGTGCGGTGAGCGCGAAGACAGCGAGCGATATTCCGCTCATAGCCGCCCCGCCCGCCAGCAGGACGCCTGAGCCACGGAGGCGACTGCGGGTCGAGATCCAGAGTGTCGCAGACAGGCTTCCGATCCCCGCGGCGGCAAGCAGGAACCCCTGGCCCTGGGCGCCGACATCCAGGATGTCGACCGCGAATACCGGCATGAGCATCAGGTAGCCTCCCCCGAAAAAACTCGTGAACAGCACCATGCCTATCAGGAACCTGAACTCGGGCCGACTGCGCACGTAGCCGATTCCCTCGGCCATCTGTCCCGCCGCGCTGGCTGGTTCGGCGGACTCGGGACTGCCCTCGGAGGTCTGCAATGGCCGCACCCCCATCAGCAGGGAGGCCATTATTCCGAAGCCGACTGCGCCGATGACGAACACCGCCGATGTGCTCATGAGGGCAATAAGGAAACCGGCGGCCGCAGGGGCCCCTATCCGAACGCCCTGCCACACCGAGGCGTTCAGGGCGACCGCGCTCGTAAGCGCCCTGCGTTCAACGAGGCCCGGGTAGAACGCCTGCCGGGCCGGGATGTCGAACGCGCTGACCGATCCCGCGGCGACGGCTATTACGAATACATGCCACAGGCGCACAGCGCCCGTCGCGTCGAGTAGGGCCATTATCGCCGCCAGACCCGCCAGGATCAGCTGAGAGCCGAGAATGATCCACTTGCGGTTCACTCGGTCGGCGTATACGCCCCCTACCAGCGTGAAGACGAAAGCGGGACCGGCGTTGGCGACTCCGATGAGGCCCAGGAACAATGGCGAGGGGGAGAGCTGGTATGCCAGCCAGAGCTGTGCGAAGTAGACCAGGTTGTAGCCCGCGACCGATGTGACCGCGCCGGTCCAGTATCGCCTGTAAGAGCGATACCCCAGGGCCGGCGGTATCTTCGACCGGAGCCAGGCCCTCTGCTCGGGCGAGTCAACCTCGCCGGGTGGGTGCGCCGATTGCCGGGTCAAAAGGCCCGGTTACTCGACCGTGACTGACTTTGCGAGGTTGCGGGGCTGGTCGACGTCGCACCCCCGCCGAACGCCGATGTGGTAGGCCAGCAACTGCATTGGCACGGCCATGACCATCGGGCTCAGCGCAGTGGGCACGGAGGGGAGCTTGACGATGTCGCTCGCCGCACCGTCCAGCCCGGGGGCGTCCTCCGTAGTTACGGCCAGTACTCGTCCACCGCGGGCGGACACCTCGTAGACATTGCTGACCATCTTGTCGAACAGCTCGTCTGCTGGCATCAGGGCCACTACCGGCATTCGCCGATCGACCAGCGATATCGGGCCATGCTTCATCTCACCGGCGGGATAACCCTCGGCGTGGATATAGCTGATCTCCTTTAGCTTGAGCGCTCCCTCCATGGCGAGCGGGAAGTTGAGGCCGCGGCCTAGGTACAAAAAGTCATCGTAGTCGCAGTAGCGTTCTGCAAGGGCCTGGTATCGATCCTGCTGCTCGAGGACCTCTCCGATCAACCTCGGGAGGTGCGCCAGGTCCGTCACCGTCTTCGGACCTGCGCCGTTATCGGCAAGACCTCTGGCACGCGCTATGTGAAGGGCGGTCAGGTAAAGGGTGGTGAGTGAACAGACGAAGGTCTTGGTGGCCGCCACGCCGACTTCGGTACCCGCGCGGATCAGCAGTGTGCCGTCGGCGATCCTTGTCGAGTTCGACCCATCCGTATTGGTCAGGTTAAGCAGCGTGGCCCCCTTTGACCTCGCTTCCTCCATGGCGGCCAGCGTGTCGGCGGTCTCGCCTGACTGGCAAACGGATATAACCAGCGTGTCTTTGTCGATGATCGGTTGTCTGTAGCGGAACTCGGAGGAGTTGTCCACCTCCGCCGGAAGCTTAGCCAGCGTCTCTATCCACCTGCGCCCGACCATCGCAGCGTGAAGGCTGGTCCCCATGCCGATCAGCACGACCCTTCGCACCGATCGCAGGTACTCGTCCGTGATCGGTAGCTCTTTGAGGCGGACGATGCCCTCGTCAAAGGACACCCGGCCGTACAGGGCACTTACCAGGGCCTGGGGCTGTTCGTTTATCTCCTTGAGCATGAAGTGCTCATAGGAGCCACGGGCTGCCGACACCTTGTCTTCCGGTGCGCGTGTTGCCGACCTTCGGATCACCGAACCACCCAGGTCTGTAAAGGTGACGCCGCCGGTGGTGATGGCTGCAACCTCACCAGCTCCCAGGTAATAGACCGACCTCGTATGGGGTGAGATGGCCGCCAGGTCCGAGGCCACAAGTGCCTCTCCTTCTCCCGTCCCGATGACGAGTCCTCCGGCGTGGCCAAGCCTGAGTGCCACTAGGCGGTCGGGCTCGTCCGCCGACATCGCCACCACGGCGTTGGCGCCGCGCAGGCGGCCGCCGACCGCCCTGACGGCCTCCGCCAGGTCCATCCCCTGGGACATGTAAAGCTCGATCAGGTGGGGTATGCACTCGGCGTCCGTTTCCGACGTGAAGGTAAAGCCAAACTGGGAGAGTTCCCGGCGCAGGTCGGCGTAGTTTTCGACGATTCCGTTCTGGACCGCCACAATCCTTCCGCTCCTGCTTCGGTGGGGGTGGGCGTTCGCCTCGGTGGGAGCCCCGTGAGTGGCCCACCGCGTGTGGCCTATGCCGGTCGAACCCGTTGGGCTGACGACGTCCACGCGTTTCCTCAGAGCCGAGAGTTTGCCGGCCGCACGCACGACATGGATCCCGTCTCGGCCGTTGGACGGCGCAAGGCAGATCCCCGCGCTGTCATAGCCCCGGTACTCTAGGGAGGCCAGACCGGCAAGCAGCAGCGGAGTCGCCGGGCGATGACCCGTATAGCCGAATATCCCGCACATTTCAGCTGGTGGCCGGGCTTCCCGCCGGCGTCGTCCCGTACACCCCGCGGTATTCGGGGGGCAGAAGCATCGCTATGCGCAGCATCACCATTTCCGTCAGGGAGCCAAGAACCTCTCTGCTCGGTTTTCCTTCCAGGAGGGGCAGGGTAAAGGGCCTTCCTATGTTTACCCTGATCCGAGCGTTTGGGAAGAACACTCTGGCCCAGGTACCGAAGTTCTCCGTACCCGTTATCCCGACGGGCAGCAGCGGGGCCTGCGAGGCCAGAGCGATGCGGGTCGCCCCGTCTCGCGCCCTGCGCAGGCCCTTCGGACTTCGCGTGCCCTCCGGGAACAGGACCAGCGTCCCGTCCCGCTCCAGCAGCTTCATCGCCCAGCGGTAGGCGGCCAGGTCCCCGCCCTGGCGGTTCAGGGGAAAGCCTCCGTAACTTCTAATGAGCGGGCCCGCGATCGGATTGGCGAACAGCTCTTTCTTGGCCAGGAACCTGGGTCGCCTGGGGATGGCCGCGCCTATGAAGGAAGGATCGGACTGTGAAAGGTGATTGGAAACGATTATCAGAGGGCCCCAGGGCGGCACGTTCTCCATGCCGGACACCCCCCAGTCGGACAGGGCGCTTACCGCCCTTCGCTGCAGAAAATCGCAGATCGGGTAAAGAACTTCCATTCGAGAGATCAGGAGGCCGCGATTAACTCCTGAATCCTTCCGACTACCTGATCTATCCGCAGGCCGTCGGTGTCGATCCTCACGGCGTCTATGGCGGGCCGGAGAGGGGAGTCTGAGCGCTCGGAGTCAATCTTATCACGCATCTGAATGTCGGCCGTCAGTCGCTGCATGTCACGGACGTCGCCCTTCCTTCTGAACTCGTCGTATCGGCGCCTCACCCTGATGTGCAGGGAGGCCTCAAGGTATACCTTGACCGGAGCGTCGGGCAGCACGACCGTTCCGATGTCACGCCCCACGACAACGATCCCCACAGGATCCTGGGCCGCGATCCGCCTCTGCTGACTCACCAGGGCCCTGCGGACTCCGGAAACCGCCGAGACCTCCGACACGTTCAACTCCACCTGTTGCGAACGCATCAGGTCGGTGACATCGGTGCCTTCGACCACGATACGCTGCTCGCCCTCTCTGAGCTCTACGCGGATCTCCATCTCTTCGGCCAGGTTGCTAAGCGCCTCGAGGTCGCTCAAGTCGAGACCGCGCTCCACCGCCGCCCAGGTTACCGCCCTGTACATGGTGCCCGTGTCCAGAAAGCGCAGACCCAGCCGGCGCGCCAGGGCACGGCCGACCACTGTCTTTCCCGAGGCGACGGGTCCGTCGATGGCTATGTTCACGGGCACTGGTGCAGCGTGGGCCCGCGGAGGCTGCGGCTCCGCTTGGAGGACCTTGCGTTGATGTAGACTCGAATGCGGGGCTGTATGGGCATGGTGCGTACACACATAGGGGCCGCCGGTCGGAACATAGACCTGCTTGATGATGAAGAGGTCGTCTTCGAGCGCGAGGACGTCGTCCTTACAAACCTTCGGCTGATGGCGAACTGGTCGGGCGATCGTGCCAGGGACGTGGTTACGGTGAAGGATGTGGACGGGGTTCGCAAACTCGAAGGCGGGCAGGAGAGCCGGCTTGAGGCGGGCCTGAAGGCCCTGGCAATCGGGGCGACACTGGCAGCCATACAGGTGCCGATAGACACCTTCCTTATAGATTCAACAAGCGTCCCCAAAGCGGTCAATATACTAAACACCCTCCTGTTCCTGGCCTGGGCGGTTGGCATCGGTGCCGCCGGCTACCTGATTCTCACCAGCCTGATCCGCGTTAAACCTCATACATCGTTGCTATTCGTCCGATTCAGGGGCAAGGACGTGCAGGTCTCCTTCCCGGGTCGCGACAGCAGGGACGCCGAAGAACTGAGGGCCGCCTTCGAACGTCAGAAGCGCTCCGCGCCCCTTTAGAGCAACCTCCTGGGGACCCGGGGTCCTTCCATTTCCGGAGGCCGCTAGCCCCTCCCCAGGTAGTCTTGCTGATAAGGCAGCACTATGGCCTCAAGAGTGGTGGCGTGGGCGGGCAGGGCGGCCATCGCCAGGGCGATGCCCGCCAGGTCGTCGACGGACATCAGCGGCTCCTGATCGGGGAGCGTTCGCCCCATCTCGGTCAGCGTGTTGCCCGGGTGAAGGCAGCCGGCCGAGATGCCGAAGGCCCGCCCTTCGAGCGCCGTTGACTTGGTGAGTCCGACCAGTCCGTGTTTGGAGGTGGTGTACGGGGCCGAGTTCATGCGTGGCATCTGGGCCGAGATGCTGCCTATGTTGATTATCCTTCCGCAGCGCTGTCGCTTCATGATGGCCATGGCCGCCCGGGTGCATAGGAAAACCCCTGTGAGGTTGACGTCGATCACCTTTTGCCAGGCAGCCAGAGAAAGCTCTTCCAGGGGTCCGCCTTCGGCGATTCCCGAGTTGTTAACGAGGATGTCTAGCCTGCCGAAGCGGCCGGTCACCGCCTCGAAAAGCGCGTCGACCTGCGCCTCGACGGTAACGTCCGTGGGCACGGCCTCGACCTCCGCGCCCAATTCCCTGAACTCTTCGGCCGCGGCGGTGAGATGCTCTTCACCTCTCGACGCGATCACCAGGCGCGCCCCTTCTCTGGAGAACGCCCGCCCAATGCCCTTTCCAATGCCCGTCCCTCCTCCGGTGATTAGGGCGACCTTGCCGTCGAGCTGACCCATTGGCTTATCCTCGGCTTTCTCCGAATCCGGCTGGGCCCATGGCTCCCGCCGAGCGATAGTTAAGGGTCCGCCCGGGCAAAAGTCAACTCGGGCCCAGGGTGGCCCTCGTAGCTATTGAGGGGGGACGGAGCCGGAGGGATATAATCGCAGAGGGGAATGGCTCTGCCGAAGGGCGAGTAGCCTGACCAACACAAGTCCAGCGATGAGCGGATCAGATTAGGAGTTTAGGGGCAGAATGACATACATCATCACCGAGCCTTGCGTGGACGTTCTCGACCGGGCGTGCGTCGATGTTTGCCCGGTGGACTGCATATATGAGGCTCCGGAGCACAATATGCTGCTGATAAGTCCCGAGGAGTGCATAGACTGCGCCGCCTGCGAGCCGGTTTGCCCGGTGGTGGCTATCTTTGCCGAAGAGGACGTACCTGAGGATCAGGACAAGTACATAGACCTCAACTACGAGTATTTCGGTCAGTCCCGCTAGTCAAGACAATCTTCCAGCAATGGCCGAAGCAGGCCACCCCGCAGGCGGTATTCCTACGGCTTTGCTGCCCCCCATGCGGACCGTAGCACGGCCGTCCCACAGGGCGTTTTGAGGTCAAACATGGTTCAGATCGAATCCACACCAGAATTCGTAAGCGAAGCGTACGGCAGGATGAGGGGCCGGCTCTCGAAGGTTCGTCGAAGGCTGGCAAAGCCCCTGACCCTGTCGGACAAGATCCTGTTTTCGCACCTTGACGATCCGGAGGGGGCCGACCTGGTACCCGGCGAAAGCTACCTCCTGCTTCGGCCGGATAGGGTCGCGCTGCAAGACGTGCTGGGCCAGACGGTGATGCTCAACTTCATGCAGACGCGCAGGGACAGGGTTGCCGTGCCAACCTCGGTGCATTGCGACCATCTGATACAGGCGCGGGTAGAGGGGGTATCCGACCTTCTCCAGTCCAGGGAGGAAAACGGCGAGGTCTACGACTTCCTGCGTGACGCCTCGGCCAAATTCGGGGTCGGCTTCTGGGCACCGGGTGCCGGGATTATCCACCAGGTGGTGCTGGAGAATTACGCCTTCCCGGGTGCCTTGATGATCGGGACCGACTCGCATACACCCAATGCCGGGGGACTCGGCGCGTGCGCGGTGGGGGTCGGCGGCGCCGACGCCGTGGAGGTGATGGCCGGCCTGCCCTGGGAGCTGCTGTACCCCAAGCACATCGGGGTCAGGCTTACCGGCTCCATGAACGGGTGGACTGCGCCAAAGGACGTGATCCTGTATCTTGCCGGGGAGTTGACGGTCGCGGGCGGAACCAACTCGATAATCGAGTACTTCGGGCCAGGCGC
The DNA here is from genome assembly GCA_964477845.1 of uncultured Dehalococcoidia bacterium. Taxonomy (GTDB): domain Bacteria; phylum Chloroflexota; class Dehalococcoidia; order Lucifugimonadales; family UBA2962; genus CAUZIR01. The sequence goes on from CAYZES010000010.1 coordinate 58,681, forward strand.
TCGATCGATCAGCTGCACGGGCAAGGCCACGATCACCAACATGGGAGCCGAGCTCGGCGCCACCACATCGATCTTCCCCTACGACGAGCGCATGGCTACCTATCTGGCGGCCACCGGCAGGAGCGAACTGGCCGGCCTGGCACATGACAACCGCGAGATCCTCAGGGCGGACAGGGAGGTGGAGGACCGCCCCGAAGAGTTCTTCGACCAGGTGATTGAGATCGACCTCACCAGGCTCGAGCCACACGTGTCCGGGCCCCATTCTCCAGACCGTGCAAGGCCTATCTCCAGGCTGGCGGCCGAGGTGGCGGATCCTGCCAATGGCTTTGTCGATGAGATCGACACCGCTCTGATTGGCAGCTGCACCAACTCTTCCTATGAGGACATGAGCCGGGTCGCGGACGTCGCCGAGCAGGCCAGCGCCCAGGGCGCAAGGTGCGATATCGAGCTGATGGTCACCCCGGGGTCCGAGCAGGTCAGGGCTACCATCGAAAGGGACGGACAGCTCGACTCACTGTCCAAGATCGGTGTCACGACCCTGGCCAATGCGTGCGGTCCGTGCATCGGCCAGTGGCGACGAGAAAGCATCCTCGACGGGGTTCCCAACACCATCGTAACCTCCTACAACCGCAACTTTCCCAGGCGAAACGACGGCCGCTCGGAGACCATGAACTTTATTGCGAGTCCTGAGATCGTAGTCGCCCTTTCGCTTGGCGGTCGTCTCAGCTTCAACCCCCTTTCCGACACCCTGGTCGGCAAGGACGGCAACCGGTTCTCCCTGCAGCCGCCCAAGCCAGCGCCCGAGGTTCCATCGGCCGACTTCGCCCACGGTAGGCAGTACTATTCCGCTCCCCTCGATGACGGTTCGAACATCGAGATCACCGTTGACGAAGACAGCGATCGCCTGCAGGTGCTCACGCCATGGGAGCCCTGGAATGGACAGGACTATGTCGAGCTTCCGGTCTTACTGAAGACCCGCGGCAAGACGACCACCGATCACATCTCACCGGCGGGTCCGTGGCTCAGGTACAGGGGCCACCTGGAGAAGTTCAGCGACAACATGTTCATGGGTGCGGTTAACGCGTACAGTGGCGAGGCCGGAACCACCCTGGACCAGCTTGCGGGGGAATCCGGCCGCTCCGTCGCACAGGTCGCCCGGTCCTACAAGGCTGCCGGCCTGCGCTGGATCGTCGTCGGTGACCACAACTATGGAGAGGGGAGCAGCCGCGAGCACGCGGCCCTGTCACCGAGGTTGCTGGGGGGTGCGGCGGTCATCGCCCGCAGCTTCGCCAGGATCCATGAGTCGAACCTGAAAAAGCAGGGACTGCTGCCCCTTACCTTCGCTGATCCTTCAGATTATGACCTGGTGCGCGAGTCGGACCGCATCAGCCTTCTCGGCCTGGCGGACCTTAGGCCCGGCGAGCCCGTCCGCTGTGTCGTGCACCATGATGATGGAACAGACGATGAGTTTCAGCTGGGTCACTCTTTCGGCAAGGCCCAGATCGAGTGGTTCAAGGCAGGGTCTGCTCTGAATCTACTCGCAGGCTAGGCCGGGGGTCCGCCCACCTGACAACCCGGCTCAATGCTGGGCGGAACCGATCGTCAGTCGGTCAGGCGCGGGCTCTGGTCTTGTAGTGGGTCCGCAGGCACCGCGTGCACATCTTGACCTGCTTGCGCGAGCCGTCGATGCCTATAGTCGCCTTGTGGACGTTGGTCCCCCAGCGGCGTCGGGTGCGCCGCTTGGAGTGGCTGACGTTGTTGCCAGACATCCGGTTCCTGCTGCAGATATCACAACGAGCCATGGTTTGCCTTATGCTGCCAAATGCGTAATATGGGCGCGTCCGGAAGCCCGTTTCCCGCATCATACCGGGGGACGCGCATCCGTGAAATCCTTAACGAAGATACCATAGGGGGCGATGGTCGGCAATGGGTGTTGTCCGCGGTACAGGACCCCAGGACACCTGTAATCAGACTGCGGCAGCGGGTCAATCCGTCTCTCCTTCCCACTGGGTGGACGGTCGCGATCTGGCCGATATGGTCGTTGGGGGGCTCGAGCTGCTGGAGTCCCACAGCCACATCGTGAACGCCCTGAACGTGTTCCCCGTGCCGGATGGTGACACCGGCACCAACATGTCTCTGACCATGAGGGCTGTGGCCGAATCTGCTCGCCAGCAGGCCGGGAGCGAGACTCGGGCCGAATCGGTTGCAAGGGCGATGGCCAGACGGGCACTTATGGAGGCCAGGGGGAACAGCGGGGTGATCCTCTCGCAGTTTTTCCGCGGCATTTCTGAGGGCCTGTCAGGCAGGGACCGCTTTGATGCAGGCCACCTGGCGGCAGCGCTGGAGGCCGCCACCGAGCGGTCGTATGGGGCGGTAGGTGAACCGGTGGAAGGCACCATGCTCACGGTGATTTCCGCCGCCGCCCGCGAGGCGCGCCGATCCGTCGATGCGGGCCTGCCGATCCTCGAGACCATGGACTGTGTATGCGATGTGGTCGAGGAGACTGTCGAGGCAACGGAAGGCATGCTCCCCGTCCTCACCGAAGCGGGCGTGGTCGACTCCGGCGGCTTCGGAGTTCAGCTGATACTGCGGGGGATGGCGATTCGGCTGGCCGGTGGCTCGGTGAGCGGGGTGGAGGTGCCGGTGCCCGGGGGCGGGACCCTGGGTTCTTCGATCGCGCTCAACCAGGCCTTTCTTGATCGGACAGAGCATATCGGCTTCGGCTACTGCACCCAGCTGCTGGTGCGAGCCGACTGCGCAGAAGGAAGTGAACCGGATCTGGACGAGATCAGGCGCAGGGCGGGCGATATGGCGTCCTCGGTCGTGGTGGTTGGCGATGCCGAGCTGGTGAAGATACATGTGCATACAGAGCAGCCGGACTCGATGGTCGCCTTTGCCCAGACCTTCGGAGAGGTAATAGAGCGCAATATCCAGGACATGGACGAGCAGCGGTCAGATTTTGCGACGGCACACCGGGTCGGCTCCGCGCAGAAGGAGAACGTTTCGCTGGTCGTTGTCGCGCTGGGAGCCGGCTTCGCCCAGGTGTTTGCCGAACTTGGCTGCACCGAGGTCGTTTCCGGTGGACCCACGATGAACCCCAGCGTCAAGGACATCTCCGAAGCGATCGACAGGGCTCCTGCGGAAGCGGTGATCGTATTGCCGAATGAGGGGAACGTCATAGCGACGGCCCGCCAGGCGGAGGAGATATCCGCAAAGGACGTGCTTGTCGTACCCACGACGAGCGTCCAACAGGGAATTGCAGCCGCCCTGGCCTTCGACGCCTCGGCGGACCTGGAGTCGAATTCGGCGGCCATGAGCGAGGCGCCCGGCGAGGTGAGGAGCGCGGGTGTCACCATCGCTACCCGCGATGTGACCCTGCACGGCGTCACGGCGGAGGAGGGAGGCTACATCGGCCTTCTGGACGGAGAGCTTGCGGCGTCCGGGGATTCCCTTTCCGGGGTCCTCGATGCACTGTTGATCGCCGCCGGGGTAAGTGGCGACGACCTTGTGACGTTGTTCCGTGGCGAACAGGTTTCCGAGTCGGAGTCGGGGGCGGAGATGAGCAGGCTGCAGTCTCGATTCGAGGGTGCCGAGTTCGAGTTGGTGGAAGGCGGCCAGCCCCACTACCATTACCTGATCTCCATCGAGTGAATCCCGCGTCGGTAGGAGGAAGCCTTTATGGCGGTTAGAGTCGTAGTAGACAGCCTTACCGATCTGCCGGCCGAGATGGTTGCGCGTTATGGAATCGAGGTGGTGCCGCTGACCGTCCGGTTCGGAACCGCAGAGTTCAAGGATGGGGTGGACCTCGCGCCGGACGAGTTCTATCTGCGGCTGCAGACCGGGGACGAGTTTCCCTCCACCGCCGTCCCCGCAGTGGGCGAGTTCGTGGAGACCTACGAGAGGGTGGGCGATGGCGCCGACGGAGTAATTTCCATCCACGTCTCGTCGAAGGTAAGCGGTACCTACAACGCCGCCGTCCAGGCCTCAAAGTCAGCGAGCCCGGGGTGCCCCATAGAGGTTGTGGACACGCTCCAGGCCTCCATGGGTATCGGTATTCCCGCGCTGGTGGCCGCCGCGGCTGCGCAGGACGGTCAGGACCTGCCGGCGGTCCTTGAGCGGGTGCAGCAGGCGCTTTCCCGCGTTACCTGCAACACCCTGCTTGACACGCTGGAGTACCTGCAAAAGGGAGGCCGCATCGGCAAGGCCCAGGCGCTAGTAGGCACGCTGCTCAACTTTAAGCCGATGATCGAGGTCGTCGATGGGGTTGTGCATCCGTACGCCCGACCGCGCAGCAGAAAGAAGGGGATTGCCAGGCTGATAGATCGTGCCCAGGCGTTGGCTCCCGTCGATCAGGTGGCCGTTCTGTATTCCACGACCCCGGACGAGGCGGGCGAGCTCGCAGAGAGACTGGCAGACCTGCTGGGAGTCGACCCGATGATCTGCCGCTATGGCCCGGGTCTTGGGACCTATGTCGGCCCGGGCGCACTGGGAATAGGGGTCCTCAGTTCGAACGGACCCTGACCGGATGACCCGCGAGTCGGCGAGCCGGGGAGCCGCGCGCAGCAGAGATCGACATGCCGGCCTTACGGTCCTTTGCAAGATCCTGGCCAAGGAGGAGGAGGACGGATACGAGGATCGAGCGGTCATAGGGGGTCTGGACCGCTTCCTGAGCAGGCATGCAGAAGAACTGCAATCCTCCCTCGGCGAGATCAGTCCCTACTCCGTCCTCACCCCCGCCGAGCGCCGCAGCTGGGCTTCGGAGACGTTGGGTCGCATCAGAGCGCTGGGCCCCGGTTCGACGGCCATCCCTGAGCGGCCCTCCCGGCCGAGGGCCAGAGCAGGGGGGGGCGATTCGATTGCCGGCCTCAAGATCGCAGGCGGGGTCGGTCGACACCTTGCACGCCTGAATCGGCTCGGCATCCGGACGATCCGTGATGCGATCCACCACTTCCCGCATCGCCATAACGATTTCTCCCGCATTAGCAAGGTCAGCGAGCTCGAGCACGGCAAGGAGCAGACCATCGTTGCGACTGTCTGGGAAGCAACCGAGACCAAGCGGGGTGCGCGCCGCGCCTCCACCCAGGCCGTGCTCGGCGACCAGACGGGAAACGTGCGCGCCATCTGGTTCGGGCAGGGCTTTCTGGCAAGGACCCTCAAGACGGGGGCGGTGGTGGTCATAAGTGGGCCCGTAAAGACCTTCAAGGGCCGACATGTCTTCGAGTCCCCGGAGTACGAGCTTCTGACCGGCCAGGAGGAACTCGTTCACACGGGCAGGCTGGTGCCCGTCTATCCGACTACCGAGGGCCTGCCCCAGCGGACGATCCGCCGGATCGTCCGCGCCGCCCTCAAGGCCGGGCTCAAGGACGTGGCAGAAACCCTGCCCGCCGACCTGCGGCGGCGAGAGGGCCTGGTGAGCCTGCCCGACGCCATCTCACAGATCCACTACCCGGATACGCAGGCGGACCTTGAATCGTCCCGACGGCGTTTGGCATTCGACGAGATGCTTCTGCTTCAGCTGGCCGTGCTGTCGAGGCGCAGGGCGTGGAGGGAGGTCGAGGAGGGCGTCCCGCTTATGTCCCGCAGGGGTGGCGGATACACGGACTCGTTCCTGGCGTCGCTTCCGTTCGAACTCACGGGAGCCCAGCTGCGGGCCATCGAGGAGATAACCCAGGATCTTGTACAGGGCCGGCCGATGGTCAGGCTCCTTCAGGGCGATGTCGGCAGCGGCAAGACAGTCGTGGCGGTGGCCGCCCTCCTGCTCGCGGTGGACTCGGGCCGGCAGGGTGCATTCATGGCACCGACGGAGATCCTTGCCGAGCAGCATTTTCTGACCGTGTGCCGCCTGCTCGCGCGGGGCGTTCCCGAACTTGATCAGGACGGCGCTCGCGCGTGGATCGAGATTTCGGCTGGCCGGTCGTTAGCTGTTGCCCTCCTTACTGGCAGCACGCGCAAAGCGGTCCGCGATCGCCTGCTTAAGGACATCGCCGCAGGGGAGATCGACATAGTCATAGGCACCCATGTCCTCATCCAGGAATCGGTTGATCTGCCCAAACTGGCCGTGGGCGTCGTCGACGAACAGCACCGCTTCGGGGTCATGCAGCGAGCGGCTCTCGGCTCTGCCGACTGCAGGCCCCACCTGCTGGCCATGTCCGCGACTCCGATACCACGCTCATTGTCGTTGACCGTCTTTGGAGATCTCGATGTTTCCGTCCTGGACGAGATACCTCCCGGCAGGAAGCCGGTTAAGACCCGCCGTGTCGCAGCCCCCCAGAGGCCTGCGGCGTACGAGTTCGTCAAGACCGAGCTGGACAGGGGCCACCAGGCGTTCATCGTCTTTCCCCTGATCGACGGATCGGAGGCGGTGCAGGCTCGCGCCGCAACCGAGGAGCACGAAAGGCTATCGCGGGAGGTATTCGCCACCTACCGGCTGGGGCTGCTCCACGGTCGTATGAAGTCCCGAGACAGGGAGGCGGTCCTTCACAGCTTCTCAGAAAGGGAAATCGACGTTCTGGTCTCGACGTCCGTGATCGAGGTGGGCATCGATTTCCCGAATGCCACGGTCATGGTAATCGACGGTGCAGACCGCTTTGGTCTGGCCCAGTTGCATCAGTTTCGGGGCAGGGTGGGCCGGGGAGCCGAGCAGAGCTATTGCCTGCTGCTGTCCGATTCCGAGACGCCAGATGCGGTCGAGAGGCTGAAGGTTCTGGAGACGGTTACAGATGGCTTTCGGCTGGCTGAAGAGGACCTGCGCATTCGGGGCCCCGGAGACTTTCTGGGCACCCGCCAGAGCGGCCTGCCCGACCTCAGGGTGGCCAGCATCATCGACACCGCAACTGCCTCGAAGGCACGGAGAGAGGCCGACCGCATGCTCGAGTCGGACCCCGGTATGGAGGAGCCCGGGCATGCGGCTCTGGGCCGGCGGCTCAGGGAACTTCTGGATGCCTCGGTGACCGGCGGCGGCTGAGGAGTTCCAACGGTCCGTTGTGCCCCCGGGCGTGGGCTCGTTTACGCGGGTGTAATGGAATTGACACCCTATTTCGCGGCCCGATATCATCGAATGCTGATGGTCGACTACACCAAGAACGAGGCGGCGGACTGGGCGCGGGAAAACCTGCGGGGGCAGTGGTCCACTCTCGTTACTCCATTCACCGAGGGCGATGAGCTAGACGAGGACGGTCTGCGATCTAACGTCCGCCACATCCGGGCCCTGGGAACGCGCGGCGCCGGCTGCACATGGGGCATGGGAGAGTTCTGGTCCCTGACCCATGAAGAGAGGCTCAAGGTCTACGATATCGTCGCCGACGAGGCTGGCGGTCAATGGCCGATAGCGGCTCATGTGAGTCACACATCGGTCAAGGAGGTGCTGGCCCTGGCCGACCATGCGCTGGGCGCGGGATTCGACCTCCTGGTGCTCGCCGCCCCCTACTTCGTCACCAAGACCGAGGACCAGGTGGTCGAGTTCGTCCGTGCTGTTGCTGACAGGACTGATCTCGCGATCATGTTCTACAACTCGCCTCAGTTCGGGATCGTGATGAGCGCTGAAGGTCTGGGACGAATATGCGGGATATCCAATGTCGTAGGGGTCAAGGAGGCGAGCTTCAACCCTGACATCTCCATCGCCGCCCATCGAACCCTGGGCGAGACGGCGATTATCTCTACACCGGACGAGTGGGTCCTGTTCAAGGGACCGGAGCTGGGATTTGAGCAGAGGGTGATGTTTGCCAACACTTCGGATTGGCGCTTCGACACCCCCCAGGCCAACCACTATGTGACCTTTGTAGAGAGGGCGATGGCCGGGAATGTTGACGGGGACTACTATGACACCCACATCCGGCCCGCCAAAGAGCTTTCCGACAGGTGGTGGCAGCGGACCGTCGCAAAGCAGAAGGGAGTGCTGCCCGTGCCGATGGTCAAGCACTGGGGCGAGATCATGGGCATGGCCGGAGGACACGTCAGGGCCCCCCTGTCCGATCTGACCGAGGACGAAAAGTCCGAACTCGCAGAAGATATCGCCAGAGTGCGTGCCGGCTAGGCGAAACGCCCGGCGCGCCTGTGGGATAGAGCCCGAAATGCAGCAGCAGGAGACCTGAGCCGATGATGTTGATGGTTAGCGTCCAGAATCTGCCCGAGGCCCACGAGGCGATGAGGGGCGGTGCGGACATTATCGATGTCAAGAACCTGCAGGAGGCCTTGGTCGGCTCCGCCAAGCCGGGCGTCTTCAAGGCGGTGCGCGAGGCCGTCCCGAGTGAGATACATGCGAGCCTGACCCTCGGGGTCGTTCCCAATCAGGAGGGAACGGTTGCGATGGCAACGTGGGCCGCCGGGCAGATGAATGCCACCTCGGTGAAGGTGGGCTTCATGCAGGCCGACTACGACAAGTCGGTCGAGGTGCTGCTGGCCTCCAAGGAGGCCCTCAAGGGAACCGAGACCAAGCTGATCGGCTCGCTGTTCGCCGACAACGTCCTCTACGAGGGAGGTCTCGATCCTCACCTCATGCCACGCCTGGCCAGGGACGGGGATTGCGATGGCTGGCTGATAGACACCCTGACCAAGGATGGGCGCAATCTGTTCGACTTTCTTCCTGAGGATGAGCTCACGGAGATGGTGTTTGAGGGCAAGCGCGACGGGATGAGCACCGCACTGTCCGGACACCTGAAGATGTCAGACCTGGATGAATTGGCAAGGGTAAATCCCGACATCGTTGGCGTGCGCGGCGCGGTCTGTGCCAAGGGAGACCGGGTCGAGGGAGTCCACTGGGAGTCCGTGGCCGAATTCAAGAGGCAGGTCGATCTTCGAAAGTCCGGCCAGGTGGCCGTGCACGACGCCGCCGTCGGAATTCACGGGACCAACGGATCGGATGGTTGGGTCGTCATCGACGGGACGGGAAAGACATGCGCCGGGATCCTAGCGGCCCTTGAAGAGCACGTTGCCAATGCTCCGTCGTCGTTCGTGGAGGTGATCATTCCCGACGTGCTGAACACCTACGACGTCATCGTGTGGACCGAGAGAGGGAACCACACGGTCTTGACCCAGCGCCGGGACAAGAACGGCTCCCTGCGCATGCTCATCCGACCCTGAGGCGTCGGTGGTGCTAACATGAGCATCAGGGCCCGAGGGCGGCAGGGTCCAGATCTCGATTCCGGATTCGGGTTAAATGACGTGGACTGAGACCGTAGCGGTAGTCAGGGACATAGCGATCATCGTGCTCACGCTGGTCGCTACGTTCGCGGTGCTCGTCGTTTTCGCCAAGGTCACCTCGCTGGTCGATTCCATCAAGCGCATAGTCAGAGGGGTCGAGGACGTCACCTCCACCATCGCATCGACGGTCGGTCCAGCCGGGGCCGGAGCGGGTTTTCTGGCCGGAATTGCCAGGGCGGCAACGACGTTCTTGGGAGAGTCGGACAGCAAAGATCGGAAATTCGGCTGAGCCTGTCCCATCGGAGAGAGTGACATGGCTGGTAAGGGAAACGCCGGATCCTTTTTGATCGGCTTCGCCGTAGGGGCCGTAGTCGGGTTATTGCTGGCTCCAAAGCCGGGTGCCGAGACAAGAGCCGACCTAGCGGACTACGGGGAGGTCGTGCGTGAGCGAGCCGAGGAAGCTGCGGCCCGCGTGAGGGAGAGGATGGGGCCGTCGGTAGACACCATCCGTGAGGCCGTGGCGCCGGTAATCGAGCAGATGGCTGGCGCTGGCACCAAGGACGATCCCCGCTCCTAGGCGCGCAAAGGTTCCAGCGACAAGAGCCAGGCCCCGTGGCAGCTGGCGCCTCCGCACCCTAGGGTCGGTGGCGCGGGTACGAGCCGAGCACCTTCAGGGTGGTCACGCGGGCCCGTATGCACTCCAGCGCGCGCGCCACATTCCCATCCAGACGGTGTCCGTCCAAGTCTAGAAGGAAGAAGTAGCGCCCCAGCTGCAGCTTGTTTGGCCGCGACTCGATCTTGGCCATGTTTATCCCCTCAGCCAGCACGCACTCGAGCACCGAGTGAAGGAGGCCGGGAGCGTCCTCGTCGAACGTAAAGCACACCGAGGTCTTATCCCTGCCCATAGGGGCGTGGTCACTGTGGCCCAGTAACACGAACCTGGTCTCATTGTTCGCGCTGTCCTCGATTGCTTTATCCAGGATCTCGGCCCCGTAGATCTGCGCCGCCCGAAGCGTCCCGATGGCGCCTGAGCCCGGTTCCCGGGAAAGGTGGGAGACGGCTGAGGAGGTGCTCAAGGCGGCGACTGGCTCGGCGCCGGGCAGACGCTCCTCCAGGTATCGGCGGCACTGCGCCAGCGCCTGAGGATGGGAGTAGATCACCTTTATCTCCTGCGCCGAGGTGCCCGGAGAGGCCAGCAGGTTGTGATGTATTGGCAGCACCAGCTCGTCATGAATGTGAAGGCGCGAGCCATGGATCAGAAGGTCCAGAGTGTAGGTCACCGCGCCTTCGAGGCTGTTTTCGATGGGGACTACGCCCCCATCCACTTCACCCGTTTCCACCGCCTGCGCCACGGCGGGTATCGAGGGAAACGGTACACGTTCGGACCGGGGGTTGAAGGAGATTGTGGCCTCCTCGGTGAACGAACCTGCCGGCCCAAGGTATCCGAGCTTGGACAGGTCAATCCCGGGGTTTGGGGAACCCGTCACCAAACCTACGCGCACCCGGCCATAAGTCGGGCGTCCCCTCCTACCTGTCGGCTCTGTCCGTAAGGGCGGACGCCGGCAGGTAAGTTCTGTGCATTGGTCTCCTCGATCGTGGGTCGAGAGCGCCGGCTATGCGGCCTCTTCACGGGAGTCCTGACCCGCAGGTATGGCCGGGGCCGGCGATCGGGCCGCATTCAACCCTAGGATTCCAACTCGTCCAGTAGTTCGTCGCGGCCGGCAATGACGACCTGATCGCCCGCCTGCAGTCTGTCTTCACCGTCCGGGTTAAGGGTGACGTCGTCTCCTCTCCGGATGGCCATAACGACCAGGCCATTGTTATCCCGGTGGCCTGAAAAGCCCAGTTCGTGAAGGGTCATGTTGTCAAAATGGTTGGGTATCTTCAGTCTGCTGAGTCCGAAGCTAGGCGCCAGTTCAAGGTATTCCTGAACGTTGGGATTGAACAGGTTGTGTGCCATCCGCGTACCCATCTCCGCCTCGGCGTGGATGACCTTGTCCACCCCGACGCGCTCCAGGGTGTTGCCGTGAATCTCGTTATGCGCCCTCGAAACGATGTACGGGATGCCCAGGGTCTTGAGTAGAACCGAGGTCATGATGCTGGAGACGATGTCGGAGCCTATCGCCACGACTGCGGCGTCGTAGTCGGTGATGCCCAACTCCTTGAGGACCGCCTCGTTCGTGGCGTTTCCGGCGACCGGATAGGTGACCCGGCCCATCATGCGCTGGACCCTTTCCTCGTCGGTGTCCATGGCCAGCACGTCATGGCCGATGTTGTAAAGGGATGTCGCCAGGTGCGTGCCGAACCTGCCCAAACCTATGACGACGACCTGTTTTTTCATGCACGTCCCGCCCGGGCCGCCCTTGGCTTCTGTGAGGCGCCCGGGGGCGAATAGCCTAGCCTATTGTAACCTGCTCACGGGGGTATCTGTAGTTGTCCCCCTCGGCGTATCGGGTCATGGCGAGGCCCAGAGCGAGTGGACCGATCCGCCCCACGACCATAGCCACCACCAGGATCACCTGTCCCCAAATGGACAGGTCCCCGGTCACACCGGTCGATAGCCCCACGGTGCCGAAGGCCGACACGCTTTCGAACAGCAGGGCTATGAAGTCAAAGCCACTCTCGACGGCCGTTAGGAGGAACGCGAAGAAAAAGACAACGGCCGATGCTACGGCGCCGATCACCATCGCCTGCTGGACGATGGTTGCCGGGATCTCCCGGCCGAAGGCGGTGGCGTGGCTGCGTCCCTCGAGCGTCGAGATCACGGCCACCAGCACCACCAGTAAAGTGTTGATCTTTATGCCCCCGGCGACAGACGCTGATGCCCCTCCAATGAACATGAGTCCGATGAACAGGAAATTCGTCTGCTGGGCGGTGTTGCCGTAGTCCACGGTCGTAAAGCCTGCTGTACGCCCGCTGATCGATTCGAATACGGAAACCAGCAGCTTGTGGGGAACCGAGAGCGCCTGAAGGGTAGGAGGTCTGTTGTATTCGAACGCGAAGAAGGTCACCGCCCCGAGCAGTATCAGAACGGCGGTACCGACGAGCACCATCTTGGTATTGAGGCTCAGCAGCGAGAATCTTCGCAGCGAGACGATGTCGGCCATTACCCACAGGCTGATAGCGCCAAGGAAGATCAGCGAGCCCACCGCTGCGATCACGATAACGTCGGTCTGGTAGGCCGATAGACTCGAACTGTCGGGAAGGGCGGTAAATCCCGCTCCGTTGAAGCCGGAAACCGCCGTGAACAGTCCTTGCCCGACAGCATCCAGCGGTTCCATTATGGCGAGGAATCGCAGCGTTAATACGATGAACCCGACAAGCTGTATGGCGACCGCAACGGCAACTATGCGAATGGCCAATCCGACCAGTCCCCCGAGTTCGTTAACGGGCAGTATTCCCAGGCTCTCCTTCATCAGCAGTTTCTGGAACAGTGAAACCCTCCGCCCGAAGAACACGAGCAGGAAAGCCGCGAGGGTCATAATTCCGAGGCCTCCGATGAACATCAGGGCGGTTATGATCGCCTTGCCGTAGAGGGTCCAGTAGGTGCTGGTTTCCTGGACAACCAGGCCGGTCACGGTCACGGCCGACGTGGACGTAAAGAGGGCGGTAACGAACGGAGTCGTGCCCTCCCCGTTGTGGGCGAATGGGGGTATAAGCAGCGCCGTCCCGAGCGCGGTCAGGGCGACAAAGATGTAGAGGAGGACGAGGGGGGAGCCGAACAACCGGGAATGGACCCTGGCCTTGGCAACCGTGACCCTGACAGGGCCAATCTCCTCAGCCTGAGGATGCGGTTTGTCCCGATCTCCTCGTCTGGGTGACCATCCACTCCGGCGATATTCGCCTGGAGGGCGAGCCTCCATTTCGTCTTCGGATCGGTCTATTATGGCGGGTATGCCTGAGATTGGTTGCGGGCTGTGCACAGGCCGATACGCGCCTGTAACACCGCGTCCTCGGCCCGCACGTCGGCCTCCGGATTCTAGGTTGTCAAATCCGTCCATGTCAACGCGTGGGAGCCGGATGCAGGCGAATCTGGATCGTTGTCTAGGCCTGCGCCGGACCTGCGGACAGGAAGGGCGTGTGCGCCGTGCGTTGGTTTGGGCGACGGGGGCCGGGCCACAGTTGCAGGTTCAACGTCAGGCGGTGGTAGTCTTTTCCGATGCAGCTCAGCTCGGACCGCTCTGCGATTGGCGCGGAAGTCCGTGAACTAGTCGATGAAATACACGGATCGCCTCTCCGATGCGTGGTCATCGTGGCCGGGGCGGGCTCGGGGGCGCTGTTGAGCCTGCTTGGCGCGCCGGGGGCATCGCGCACTCTGCTAGAGGCCGTCGTTCCCTACTCGAGGGCGTCTCTCGTGGACATGCTCGGACGCCTGCCGGATAGCCTGGCTTCGCCCGAGGCGGCCGCGCAGATGGCGGACGCAGCCTACGCGAGGGCCCTGGCCCTGCGCGACGGAGACTATCCTGTGGCCGGCCTGTCCTGTGCGGGCGCGATACTCTCGGACCGTCCCAGGCGTGGGTCCCACCGTGCGCATGTGGCGGTCCGCACCGGGAATGGTCGGACCACGTTCGGGGTGGAGATGGAGAAGGGACTCAGGGAGCGCGCAGGGGAGGAAGGGATCGCCAGTCTCATGCTGCTGCGCGCGGCCGCGCTCGCCGCCGGCCTCGACAGGCGCGTGGATCTGCGGTTATCCCCCGCAGAGCGGCTTGTGGTGGACCGGGGGCCACATGTCGACGATCATCCGATCGATCTGCTGATGTCCGCTGCAGTAGACTGGGTGCACGTGTCCAAGGAGGGCGCGACGGACTGCGAGCGCGGCATCAAGGGAGCTCTCATGCCGGGCTCGTTCAACCCGCTCCATCGGGGACACATCGACTTAAGGGAAGCGGCCCGGAGCCTACTGGGTATGAACGTCACATTCGAGCTGTCCATCTCAAATGTGGATAAGCCCACGCTGACCAGGGACGAGGTGGAGGCCAGGCTGGATACGCTCCGGGGACGATCTCCGGTGGTCCTTACCAGGGCGAGCAGGTTCAGCGAAAAGTCCAGCCTTTTCCCGGGAACAACCTTTGTAGTCGGCTACGACACCGCCGTCCGGATTGTGGACGCCACCTATCACGGAGGCGATCGGGAAGAACTTTCGCGGGCGCTTGGCAGGGTGCGGGCGGCGGGATGCCGGTTCCTGGTTGCCGGCAGGGAATTCGAGGGCGAGTTTCGATCCCTTGATCACCTGGACGTGCCCGGCGACTTCAGGGGGATGTTCGACCAGATACCTGAATCCGTCTTCCGATGGGACGTGTCGTCCTCGGTCATACGGGCGGGCTTGCAGCGGGAGGCCAAGTGAGCTTTCGGAATCTTCGTGACTTTCTCTCGTTCCTTGAGGACAGGGGGGAACTGCGGCGCGTGAGCGCGACGGTAAGTGCCGATCTGGAGATCACGGAGATCGTTGATCGGACGGTGCGCGGTGGAGGCCCGGCCATCATTTTCGAGCGCGTGAGCGGTCATGACATGCCGGTGGCCATCAACCTTTTCGGTACCCACCAGAGGATGGCCTGGGCCCTGGGGGTGGACGAGGTCGAGGAGATCGCCGAACGGGTTCGTGGCCTGCTTCAATTGGCCCAGAACCCTCCGGCAGGGCTGGTGGATAAGGTGTCGGCTGCCGGTCGGCTGCTGGGTCTGGCCAGATCGCAGCCCAGGATCGTCGCCTCGGGTCCATGCCAAGAGGTCGTCGCCACGGGGGAACAGGTCGATCTGGGCGCGCTGCCGGCCCTCAGGTGCTGGCCCGGAGATGCGGGCCGCTTCATCACGCTGCCGCTGGTGATCAGCCAGGATCCTGAGTCCGGGCGCAGGAACGTCGGCACATACCGGATGCAGGTCTACGACCACAACACCGCCGGCATGCACTGGCAAAGCCACAAGGTGGGCGCCAGGCACTTTCGCTCCGGAGAGCGGCGAGACGACGAGCGGTTGGAGGTGGCGGTGGCGCTGGGGGGCGACCCCGCAACTATCTGGACGGGCTCTCTACCTCTGCCACCGGACATGGACGAGTTCGCGGTATCCGGGTTCATCCGGGGCTCTTCGGTCGAGCTGGTGCGCTGCAAGACGGTTGCGCTGGAGGTGCCGGCGGAGGCTGAGATCGTCCTTGAGGGCTACGTCGTTCCGGGCGAGTACAGGACGGAGGGGCCGTTTGGAGACCATACGGGCTACTACTCCCTGCCCGAGAAGTACCCCGTCTTTCATGTGACCGCAGTCACCCACAGAAAAGACCCCATCTACCCCGCCACCGTGGTTGGAAGACCGCCGATGGAGGACTTCTACATGGGAAAGGCGGCCGAGCGTATTCTCCTGCCCGCCCTGCGGCTGACGCTGCCCGAGGTGGTCGACATCAACATGCCGGCGGAGGGTGTATTTCACAACCTGGTCATCGTTTCCATCAATAAGGAGTACCGCGGACACGCACGCAAGGTCATGCATGCCCTGTGGGGTCTGGGCCTCCTGGCGCTCGCGAAAACCATCATCGTGGTAGACCATGACGTAGACGTTCACAACCTGTCGGAGGTTGCCTGGAGGGTCACGGCCAACATCAATCCGGACACAGATCTACTGATCGTGGAGGGCCCCCTGGATGATCTGGACGTGTCATCGCCGACATACCGGCATGGGAGCAAGATGGGCGTTGATGCCACTGCTAAGGGTGCAATGGACGGTTTTCCCAGGGAGTGGCCGGAGGATGTCGTAATGAGCGCGGAGATTCGTCGCCTGGTCGATAGTCGATGGGAGGAGTACGGGCTTTGACCGCTCTCTCGCCCCGGGTGGTCGGCAGTCCCGAGCCACTGTCCAGACGGCTCCGGCACATCCCGGATGCGATCAAGATCCAGGAGAGCGTGTTCGCCCTGCCGTTTGCCTACACCGGCATGTTTCTTGCGGCCGACGGCCTGCCCACCTTAGCCCAGTTCTTGTGGATCACGGTTGCCATGGTTGGCGCCAGAACCTTGGGCATGGCGGCAAACCGGCTGATGGACAGGCACATAGACGCGCGCAATCCCCGTGCCGCCGGCCGGCACCTTCCCACTGGCCGCCTGCGCGTTTACGACATGGCCGCGCTGGCTCTGATAGGACTGACGGTGCTGACAGTGGCGGCTTGGCGCCTCAACACGTTGGCCCTGGCGCTGGTTCCCGTAGCCGCCGCGTATCTCACCTTCTACCCTTTGACCAAGCGCTTTACGTATCTGGCAAACCCGCTGCTGGGCTGGGCGCTGGCGATTGCGCCCGCGGCGGCCTGGATAGGGGTGCGCGGTTCTCTGAGCTGGGAGCCGGTGGTTCTGTCGGTGGCCGTCGCCATGTGGGCGGGCAGCTTCGACATCATCTATCACGCCCAGGATTTCGAGTTTCACAGGGCCAGCGGTCTGCACTCGGTGGCAGGACGGTTCGGTGTCCGGCGTGCGTTCGCCGTCGCCAGGGCGATGGACGTTGCGGCCTCGGGTGCTCTGCTGGCCCTGGGCCTGTCCATGGGGCTCTCATGGCCCTTCTACCTGGGCCTTGCGGCTGCGGTGGCCGGCCTGTCGTACAAGCACGTACTGGTATCTCCCGATGACATGTCGCGGATGGGGATGGCCTTCTTTCGAATGAATGCCCTGGTCGCTACCGCGGTCCTGGCGGGCACCGTCGCCGCGGTGCTTGTCTGATGTCTCGGCAAGTCGATTCCAGGCCCGTGGTCGTGGGCATGACCGGTGCCAGTGGGTCGGTGCTGGCCCGGGCGACCGTCGAGTTGCTGCTGTCTCGGGGCGTGCCCGTAGTATCAACGGCCTCGCCGGCCGCTCGCATGGTCTGGACGGAGGAGATGGACGAATCTTTCGGAGAGGCGATCGAGCGATGGGCCGGCATGGGAGACTTCAAACACTGCGCTATAGGAGACATGCGCGCCTCGATCGCTTCGGGAACCTTCCCGACGGCGGGTATGGCGGTCGTTCCTTGCAGCATGGCAACGGCTGCGGCGATCGCTCACGGGCACGCGGACAACCTTCTGCGGCGAGCGGCCGACGTAACGATCAAGGAGGGCAGGCCGCTGGTTGTGGTGCCAAGGGAGACGCCACTCAGCGTGATACACCTCAGGAACCTTGCCGCCCTCGCGGCCGCGGGAGCCACCATAATTCCGCCTGAGCCCGCCTTCTACCTGCGACAGAAGACGACTGCGGAGATTGTCGACTTCGTCGCGCACCGCACGGCCATGGCGCTGGGCGTGATCGAAGACCTGCCCGAGCGGATGCGCTACTCGGGACCTGCCTTCAGCCAGTAAAGGGGGATCGGATAACTTGTGCCGTCTAGCCGATGTCGTGAGCTACGGAGTGGCTGACCCGAGGGGCCCGGGCCCCAGGTGCACTACCGGCAGGGTTGCAGCCGGGCTTGAGACCGACAGGTCTGGTCCGCGATGAGCGCCGGCGAACTGGATGCGTTCCGCAGGGCGATTGACGGCTACCTCAGACAGCTGGCGCGGGAAGTGCCCCGCCTAAGCGGAGGCGAGGGCCGCGCCGTGCTCGGACCTGTGGCGGGACGCGCCGAGGTGGAGGATGTGGAGATCGGGCTGGACCGCTATTCGGAGGACCTTCTGCAGCGCTGGCTCGAGGAGTGCGCCGTAGATGTGGAACTGTACTCCGAGCACAGCCGGCGAAGGATCGGAGGGCGTGGCTCGGCCCCCTACCTGATTACCTGCGATCCATTCGACGGTTCCGGCCACTTCATGCGCGGACTGCCCGCGGAGTGGTGGAGCGTGCTTACGGTCTGGCGCGCGGAGGAGGATGGCCCCTCCCCGGTGATGGCGGGGGCGGTGGACATAAACCGCAGGGATCTGTATATGGCCACCGACTCGGCCGTGACAGTCGAGTCCCTGTACGGTGGAGAGGCCAGGGATGTTCGCCCCTCGGCCGCAAAGACGCTGTCCGACGAGTCGATCATTGCCGCCTATCTGATGAGCCCGAGTTTCGTCAGGTACTGGACGAGACGGTCGGCAGGGCTGCTGACGATACTGGAAGAGGAGAATCCTCGCGCCAGGCTGTGGACCGACGGCGGTGCCTGCAGCTACCCCTGGCTGGCCAGGGGCCTGACTCAGGCTTACGTTATGTACGATGAACCCCGTACCGAGATCGACCCGGGTCTCGGATTCGCCAGTGCCTGCTCGCTGGGCGTATTCTCCGTGTCCGAATCCGGCGAACTGGCCGATTACCGCTTTGAGCCCGAGCGCTCGTCGGAGAGGGTGCCGTGGCTGATCGCCGCCTGTACCAGGGATCTGGCCGCGGAGATCGCCCGCGTCATCGTCGGCGCCTAGCCTCTAGCCTCTCCGCTGCGGACCGGATGGATGTGGTGCCGGACCGCCTTAAGTTCCTTGACTGGCCCGCAGCCTGAAAATATAATTCCCTGATTGGAGAGACCGGTGCGAGATACGCGAACGTAACATACCGAACCTGTCTTCTCAGCACGACGGCTGGGAGCACCCAGCCGTCTTTTTTTGCACCTTAACAACCGAATCCTGTCAAACCGAGCAATGATACTGCTAACTGATAGATGGGCCCCAATGTGGGTCAAGTTAGTAAGGGTCTACGGTGGATGCCTTGGGGCCAAGGGCCGAAGAAGGGCGTGGCAAGACTGCGAAAAGCCTCGATCAGCCGTCTAGCAGGCTTAGTCGGGGATTCCCGAATGGGGAAACCCGTTCCGGGTCATACCGGGACATCCCGCTTTAAGCGGGGGGGTAAGTGGGCGAACTGAAACATCTAAGTAGCCCGAGGAATAGAAATCAACCGAGATTCCCCTAGTAGTGGCGAACGAACGGGGAAGAGCCCAAACCCGTTAGGCTTAACGATCTGAGGATTTATGTCTAATGGGTGTTGTAACACCCGCCCGCCCCAGCCTCAGCAGGGGGCGGCGAGTCACAAATCCGTTTCCTAGCAGAAAGAACCTGGAAAGGACTACCGCAGAGGGTGATAGTCCCGTATGCGAAAGGAAATGGACTCGTGGCGGGCTGTTGAGTACCACGGGACACGTGAAATCTTGTGGGAATCTGGGGGGACCACCCTCCAAGGCTAAATATCCTTGGCCACCG